>NZ_JBIXGO010000016.1:0-447950 GCF_046161205.1 Sphingobacterium sp. BS-2 | reverse complement strand
GCTTTTTTATGTTGTGTCCCTTCCGGAATGGAAGGTCGCAATCTGTCATTTTTTTCCGCTCCGGACATCGCGTCCGTCGCTGTTTCCCTTGGTTGGGACTGCAAAGGTAGGAACCTTTTCTGAAACCGCAAAATCTTTTTTCAAATATTTTTTGTGGCCCTTTTTCGGTGGTTTCGGTAGTGCCCGTTCCGGCCTTCCCTCATCCCTTTTCCTTCCCTTATGTCAGTGGCCCTGCGGCCGTCCCTCCCTTGCGGAGTGGTGCAAAGATAGGAACAAACTACCTTCACTTCCAAGGGTACCGCCAAAGTATTTTTAGGCAAAGGGCATAACTCGCTGTAGCATTGCCAGATAAATTTTACCGGGGGCAGGGAAAAAGGGGCAATGGAGGGTAAAAGGGAGGCTTCCCGGGCCTTTCCATGGTCTTGGCCCATCCTCCTATCCTCCCCATCCTGGTCCCTGCCCAGATCTTGGCCCGTCCTCTTATCCCGTACCCCGAGCGGAGCCGAGGGGAATCCTGGTTCAAATGCGTGGGGCGGGCGAATTCGATTCGCCCCTACCGTGGACGGGAACCCCGGCCCAAAAATCCCCCCTCCCTTTACAGCTGACCCCATTCGACCCACGTTCCGAAATCTCGCAAAGCAAACCATGCCATCCCCCTCCCATTCCCGCAGCGTCCCCCTTCCATCCTCGGGTACGCTGCGGCCGATCCAGCTCCCTCCACCGAAGCTTTCCCGAACATGCCCCGAATGAGTCCCGAACCAGACCCCCAGAAAAACACCTCAAAACCTTTCCAAAAAAAATGGGTGGACCGAAGTCCACCCACACCATCTATTTTACTTTACCCATTTATTGCCATCCACCACCTAAGGCTTTATAGAGAACGACCTGATTCAGCATCTTCTCTTTGTTAATGTCCACGTCGGCAACTTGCGCTTCGATCAAGCCTTTTTGTGCAGTGATGATATCCAGGTAGGTAACCCGGCCTGCTATAAACAGTTCTTCCGCAGCTCCGATGGAAGATTCCAAAGCAGCCACTTGGTCCTTCACATGCGTTGCACGGGTAACGATGGCATCTTGTGTGTTCAAGGCCAAGGATACTTCATTGACAGCATTCAGGACTGTTTTTTCATATTCCAGAAAGCTGATTCCATAGGAAGCTTTCATTTTTTCGTATTCCGATTTCAATTCCCTTTGTCTAAAGATTGGCATGGTGATACCACCGAACAGGCCGTAGGTAACGGATTTGTCCAAACTGAAAAGCTTATCAAAGCTGAAAGACTGCAATCCCAGATAAGGCGAGATCGCTACGGTCGGCAAGAATGCCAAGCGTGTCGATTCCAACTCGTGGAAATCAGCTTTCAAGTCCATTCCTGCTTTACGGATATCGAGACGGTTATTTAACAACTCGTCAAGATTACCGACGGTCAGATCCTGGAACAGTAGGCTGCTACCAATTCCATTGCCATTTCTAGGGATGGGTTGATATACCCTTCCCAAAAGCGAATTGATCTGATGTTCATAGGCAAGGATCTCCTGGACCGCGTGTGCACGATTCGCTTTGGACTGTGACAAAAGCGATTTGAACTGTTGTACGGCCAACTCATCGGCACGGCCTGCTTCCTTCTGCGCTTCGATAATTTCCAGGGCGCGTTCATGGAGCTTGATATTCTCTTCGTAGACCTGGATCTTTTCGTCAAGGCTCATCAGCTCATAATAAGCAGAAGCGATTGAAGTAATCAATTCCGTTTCGATCAAACGTTTCAATTCACTTTCCGACATCAGGTTCAAGAAAGCAGCTTCTCTCCTATTCCGAAGTTTGCCCCATAGATCCAATTCCCAAGAAGAACGTACGCCGACAAAATAATCTGGAATAAAGGGTTCCGGGATTTTCTCATCATCTGTAAGGTTGTCTGAAAAATTGGAGTCATAATTACCTATACCTGATTCCGTATAGTGACCATATTTCCTCAATCCACCTTCCACCGCAGCATCCAAGCTTGGATATAGGGCAGATTTACGGAACTTGAAATTGGCCTGCGCCATTTCAATCCTATGGACCGCCTGACGGACATCCAGGTTATTTAGCAGAGCCGAATCAATCAAGGAGATCAATTGGGCATCCGTAAAAACGTTGCGCCAAGCTAAGCTCCCGACCGAGCTGGAATCTTTCATGACCTGATCAGCCTGTCCGGTCAAGGTCGGTGAGATATCTTGTTGGACACTCGCTTTAGGTACCGAACAAGAAGTGATGAAGAGCAATACCGCTACTGCCACTGCAGCTTGCTTGATTTTCTTTTTCTTTTCGCGTTTTGAGAAAAGAACCACCAAACCCGGAATTACGATAACTCCGATAATGGTACCGATAACCATACCTCCTACTGCCGCGGAACCAATCGTTCTGTTACCGATAGCACCAGCACCATTGGCTAGCATCAATGGAATCAAACCTGCAGCAAATGCAAAGGACGTCATTAAGATTGGGCGCAAACGTGCAACCGCACCTTCAATAGATGCCGTCAAAACATCCATGCCTTGCTTGCGTTTCAGGTTGGCATACTCCACGATCAAGATCGCATTCTTACCCAATAGACCAATCAACATGACGAGCGATACCTGTGCATAGATATTGTTTTCCAGACCGAATACTTTCAGGAACAAGAAGGCTCCGAACAATCCGGCAGGTAAACATAATAACACCGGTAAAGGCAACAGGAAGCTTTCATACTGCGCCGCCAATAATAGGTACACAAATACCAAACATAACAGGAAGATGTATGCAGCTTGGTTACCCGAGATTTTCTGCTCACGTGTCATCCCTGACCATTCGATCGCATAACCTTGAGGCAATTCAGCCGAAATGCGCTCTACGGCTTCGATGGCTTGTCCCGAACTGAAGCCGGGCGCCGCTTGACCAGTGATCATGGCCGATGTAAACATATTATAACGTGTGATCTGCTCAGGACCATAAACCCTTTCCATCGTCATAAAAGAAGAGTAAGGAACCATTTCGCCTTCTTCCGTTTTTACATAAAGGTTCAGTACATCCTCTGGTCGCTGTCTGGCAAAAGCATCCGATTGTACCATGACTTTGTACATCTGTCCGTATCGGATAAAGTTGGTCGCATATAAACTACCTAATAAGGTCTGTAGGGTATTCATCGAATTCTCTACAGAGATTCCCTTTTTGGCTGCCTGATCATAATCGATCTTCAGCATATATTGAGGGAAGTTAACATCAAAGGTGGTTGAAGCACTTTCAATGACTTCGTCCTGTTCCAATTTACTGATGAATTCATTCACCACTTCATTGGTCTGAGCCAAGTCTTCATTACCAGACCTATCCAATAACCTCAACTCGAAACCCGAGGAGTTACCGAAACCAGGTACGGTTGGTGGCGGGAAGAATTCGATTTCTGCATCAGCAATATGTGCCGTTTTCTCCCGAAGGATCTTCATGACATCATCTACGGATTCATTTCTTTCATCCCAAGCCTTTAAGTTGATCATCCCCATACCATAGGAAGCACCGGAAACTTCGGTCACGATACTATAACCTGCCAGGATGGAAACCGTTTCTACCATTTCCAATTCTCTAGAGATCTTATCGACTTCATTGAGTACCGCTTCGGTACGGTCAACCGTTGCTCCTGGCGGTGTAGTTACCGCCACATAGATCATACCTTGATCTTCGGTAGGAATAAATCCGGAAGGGAGGATTGCTGCGGAACCCCAAGTTGCGATGAACATAATAACTAACCCTAATAAAGTGATTATGCGACGACCTGCAATCTTGGAAAGCAACCCTTTGTACCCTCCGGAAATTCTGTTATATACATTGTTGAATCCTCTAAAGAAACGATCCAACCAGTTATTGCTTGGTTTTTTATCATGCGGGGAACGCAGGATAATGGCACAGAGTGCCGGAGTAAGTGTCAAGGCGTTGATACCTGAGATGACAATCGCTGCTGCCAAGGTCAGTGAGAACTGCCTGTAGAAGATCCCCACAGGACCGGACAGGAAGGCGACCGGAACGAATACCGCTGACATCACTAAAGTAATGGCGATAACCGCCGAACCAACTTCGTCCATTGCCGCCAATGTTGCTTCCATTGGAGAGAGGTGTTCCTCTTCCATCTTGGCATAGACGGCCTCGACGACGACAATTCCGTTGTCGACGACGATACCAATGGCGAGCACGAGTGCGAACAAGGTCAATAAGTTGATGGAGAATCCCATCATCTGCATAAAGAACAAGGACCCGATCAAACAGACAGGTACTGCCAAAATTGGGATAATGGTAGCCCGGAAATCTTGAAGGAATATAAACACCACCAAGAAAACGAGGATAAAGGCCTCGACCAAGGTAATCAGTACACTGGAAATCGAGGCATTCAAGAAACGGGATACATCATAACCCATGGTATAGGTCATTCCCGGAGGGAAAGTGGCATCCTTCAATTCAGCCATACGATCCTTAACCCGTTGGATTACCTCTTGAGCATTCGAACCCGGCAACTGCTTGATCATGATCGATGCAGAAGGTCTACCATCGGTTTTGGAAACCATTTCATAATCCAGGGAACCAAATTCAACATCGGCGATATCCTTGATACGGATAATCGATCCGTCTACATTGGCACGGATCGGTATATTTTCATATTCACTGATTTCAGTAAACTTACCGGGATAGCGCAATACATACTGCTGCATATTAACGGTTTTATCCGAACTGATCCCGGTTTGTCCCGGTGCAGCTTCGATATTCTGTCTACGCAAGGCAGCCACCAGTTCTTCAGTAGAAATGGAATAGGCCGAAAGACGGTCCGGTTTGACCCAGATACGCATCGCATAATCCTTCATACCCATAATCTGGGCGAAGCCTACCCCTTCGATACGCTTCAATTCCTTTAGGATATTGATATCGGTAAAGTTGTAGATAAAGCGTTCATCAGCTGTTTCATCATCTGTATACAAGTTCAGATACATCAACATACTGTTTACTTCCTTTTCCGTGGTTACCCCGGCTTTGATTACCTCTTCAGGCAATTCATCAAGAACGGTGGTCACCCTGTTCTGCACGTTTACCGCAGCAATATCTGGGTCAGTCCCCACTTCAAAGAAAACTTGGATCAGCGTATTACCGTTATTTGTGGACACGGAGGACATATAGGTCATTCCGGCCACCCCATTGATCGCCTTTTCCAGTGGAATTGCCACGGCATTGGTACTTACTTCGGCATTTGCACCGGTATAGTTAGCCGTTACAACCACCGAGGGAGGAACGATATCGGGGAACTGGGTAATGGGCAAGGTAAACAATGCCAACAGACCCAAAAGGGTAATAAAGATCGAGATGACCAGCGATAGCACTGGCCTCTTAATAAATTTTTCAAACATTAAATCCCGCTCCCTTCTTAGTTTTTAACCATTTTTGGTTGAATAACCATTCCATCACGAAGGGATTGTACACCTTCATAAACTACTTTAGCATCAGCCGGCAGACCATTTTCCACAACGTAATAATGTCCAACACGACGTCCGTTCTGGAAAGGGGTCATCTTAACGGTATCACCTTTTAAGGTATATACGTAAGCTTTGTCCTGGATTTCGAAAACAGATTTCTGATGAACCAAAAGCAGGTCGCCAGTTTGCACAGGCACCCCGATCCTTCCGGTTGCACCATGCTTCAATAGTCCATCGGGATTTTTGAATTTAGCACGAAGGGAAATTGATCCAGTACTGGCCTCAAATTCACTTTCCACGATTTCAGCGGTTCCTGTATTCGGATAAGCTGCACCATTGGCAAGGATCAATTGCACTTCTTTCTTAAAATTATTTCTATTAAAAGAGGAGTCTGATGCGATACCTAAATATTCTTGTTCAGAGATATCAAAGTAGACATTCATGTTTGCCATATCAGATATGGTTGTCAAAAGTGATCCTTCTTCCAATAAAGAGCCCTCTTTCAATTGGATCCTGTCAATTCTGCCATCAAATGGGGCACGGATCTGGGTATTTGACAGTCTTGTTCTAGCTTGGTTCAATATTGCTTCTGCTTCGCCAACTTTGGCATTGGCAGCGCGTAATTGAACTTTCAATAGATCATATTCGGTTGAGCTGACGATATTTTTCTGAACCAGTTTTTGGGTCCTTTCCATTTCCAACTCTACTTTTTTCACTTCGGCTTCAGCACTGCTGACCGCTGCTTGGGCTTGTGCCAAGTCAGCTTTGTATTCATCCGCAACTAAAGAGAACAGGACCTGACCTTTTTTTACGAATGCACCCTCGTCTACAAAGATCCTATCCAGGAAACCTACCAAACGAGAGCGTAATTCAACATTACGTTGAGACTGGATATCTGCGATATACTCTTTGTATACGACAGTATCCAGTTGAACTAAATTAGATACGGGTACGACTTTAGGTGCATTAGCAGTTGTCTTTTCGTTACTGGTAGCAGTACAGGACGCAACTAATAATGCACAACCTACTACTGGAAGTAGCACGTGTTGTTTTTTCATAGCAATTATAAAATATGGGTATTAAAAATAAAATAGAATACAATAGATGTTGGTTGCTATGCAGATGGCATAACAATCCCTATACTTCCAAGACTGAAAGCACAAAAAATGGAATTTAGAAAGGACGGTATCTATACAAGAACTGGTAATAGCCAGGGAGGCATAGTGTCTTGGACAGATAAAACGGATGTTTAATGGTTGATTTGACCCTGTAAAGTCTGGATATTAACCAGTTAAAGAAGAAAACTAATGGGATCAATCCTAGAAACAGGGAAAGGATTCGGTAATCATCGAAGATGATTTCAGGAAGAACCTCGGAATTTACAGGATGAGTAAGGTTAAGAACCTCTTCCAATACGACTTCGACTAGGGTTTCATTGGCTACCACATTAGCGGAACCAAAAAGGTCGATAGACTTTACCTCCAAACATAGGACATTGAGGTAACCGAATAGCGCCAAGAAATGTAACAGTCGAAACATACGCCACAAAGATAAGCAAGGCGTTAAGCAAAAAGGTATTAGGAATGTAAAAAAACTGTGATTTTAATTTTTTGGGGCTACTTTTTCAGCTTCGGGTTCCGGATTGCTGGGCTCATCGTCAAACAAGATTCTTACCGAAGGAGTATAGGTATCTTCATGCTGTCCGTTTTTGCTCGCCCAAAAGAACGCTCCTAAAAAGAACAGTGCAATCAAAACACTACAGCCAATTAAGAAAAATATGATGTTCATAGTACAAAGTTAAATTAATTTTCTCCGTTTTGCATATCCCCTAGTCATCAAACTGGTGAAGGAAATAATAGTGACGGTACTGATTGGCATGAGGATAGCCGCGAACAAGGGCGACATGGTTCCCTGGACCGCGAAACTGATACCGATTACATTATATAATAGGGAAATGATGAAGGACATCTTGATGACCTTGACCGCATCCTTACTGAAATCAAAGAATTTTGGCAATTTATGGAATGCTTCGCCATCTAAGATGGCATCACAGCCGGGCGAGAAATTATTGATATCATCAGAAACAGCAATGCCCAGATCTGCTTTCCTCAATGCGCCAGCATCGTTCAGCCCATCACCCAACATACAGACTTTTTTGCCTTCCTGTTGCCATTCTGTGATCTTATCCAATTTGGCAGCTGGAGTTTGGTTGAACAGGAGTTTAGCCTTTGAAGGGAATATCATGCGTAAAGCATCAGCACGACGCTCATTATCTCCCGATATTAAATGTAGGCCATATTGCTCCACTTTTAATTCATTGATAACCTCGGATAATCCTGTACGCCATGACTGTTCAAGGGTAAAATATCCTTTTAAGGTACCATTGATCTTGACATATACCACAGAGCCTTCTAAATCGACTTTGGCAGTATTCACATAACTGGCACTTCCGATCTGAATGCTGAAATCTTGGTATTTTCCAGATTGTCCCCTACCCACGACCTCTTCATAATCCTCAATATTCAGCATCTGCACATCTCCCAACCATTTGATGATCTCTCTACTCAAAGGGTGGTTTGAGTTTCTACACAAGGAAGCCAAGAGGTTTCGTTCGATGGGATTTAAATTTCCTTCGAAATACATGCTGGATGCGTTTGGAGAAGAAATAGTACCAGTCTTATCAAACACGACGGTATCAATAGCGGCCATTTGTTCAATAGCGGCGGTATTCTTGATGTACAATTTATTTTTATCGAAGATGCTCAAGGCAGCTGAAAGGGTAAACGGCGAGCTCAAGGCCAAGGCACAAGGGCAGGCAATAATCAATACCGCTGTAAATGCGCCCCAAGCTTTATCGGCATTTCCGCCTGCGATCCAAAATACACATGCCGCAAAGGCAATCATCAATAGACCGATGGTGAAATACTTACTGATAAAACCAACGAAGGTTTCAAATTTCTTTTCATACTGTTTCAGGCTGTCATTGTTCCAGAGCTTGGTCAAATAACTTTGGGAAACCGCTTTGACTACTTCTAGCTCAATGGCCTCCCCCATTTGCCTTCCTCCTGCATATACCACCTCGCCCAATACTTTTTCAACGGGTTTACTCTCTCCAGTCACAAAGCTGAAATCTACCGATGCATTGCCATTCAATAAAATGGCATCGGCAGGAATGATCTCATTATTGCGGACCAAGATCCGATCTCCAACCTGTAGGTCTGCGATCTGAGTAGGCTTTGCAATTCCTTCATCCAACACAGTCACCGCCACTGGAAAATAAGAACGGTAATCGCGTTCGAAAGAAATATGATAATAAGTTCTTTGTTGTACGTATTTACCAATCAAGATAAAGAACACCAGACTACATAAGGTATCCATAAATCCTGCTCCCGTCTGTGAAATGATTTCAAATGCCGAACGGAAGAAAAGCACGAAGATACCTAGTGCCAATGGCACATCGAGGTTCAAACGTTTCTGCTTTAGGCTTAACCAGGCAGATTTGAAATAATCAGATGCACTATATAATAGGACTGGAAGACCGAATGCCAAATTCATATAGTTGAAGAAATTGGAATACTGTCTTTCAAATTCTCCCATACCAAAATATTCGGGAAAGGAAATCATCATGGAGTTACCGAAACAGAATCCTGCCACGGTGATTTTTGCAATCAGTCCATTTTGGTTGATTTTCTTTCCTTCTTTTACGACATCCTGTAGGGTAATCTTAGGATCGTATCCAATCTTGTGCAAGAGGTCTACCAGATCACGAAGGGATATTTCCTCTTTTTTGAAAGTGATACTGGCTTGTTTTTTCATGAAGTCTACTTGCGAAGCCTTCACGCCAGGGTTCAATTTATATAAATGTTCAAGCAGCCAAATGCAGGAGCTACAGTGGATGGCAGGCACATAAAAAGTAATGATGGCTTGCTCATTGTCCTGATAATCCACCAGTTTGGCAATGATATTGGGTTCATCCAGGTAAGAAAGGTCCTCTTTCTGTGCTTTTTGGGATTTTCCTGGATGAGTATTGTATTTATAATAAGATGCCATGTTGTTATCATTCAAGATCTGATAAACTGTTTGGCAGCCTAAGCAACAAAAGCGATGGTCTTCTAAGATATAGGCAGCATCTTCCACCGGATCACCGCAGTGATAGCAAATTGTGTTTAATTGCAATTCCCCTTTTGTTGACATAGTATAAATATAAGGTTAAATAGCTTGACTGAATAGATTGTCTCTTTCTTTTGTTTTTTGGAGGCGTTCATCAAAGGCCATGCAGACATTACGAAGGAAAGATTTCCCCAGTTCGCTGATCTGAACGATATTTTGCTCAACGCTTACCAATTCATCAGCGATCAGTGGTTGAAGGCGTTCGATGATTCTCTCATTTAGTTCAAAGCCTTCTTTCAACTGAACTTTTCCACGGCACATCATATCCAGGATGTATTCACGGATGACAAGATCCTCATCATTTAGAATATGGCCTTTCACAACTGGCAAAGTACCTTCGCCGATAAGCTTATGGTATTCTTCGACGGTTTTGACGTTTTGGGCAAAAGCTGTCCAAGCATCACTGATGGAAGAAACGCCTAGACCGATCAATAATGGCGTATAGCGATCTGCATACCCCATAAAGTTACGGTGCAGGGTACCATCCAAGGATGCAATATATAAGGCATCGTCTGTTTTGGCAAAGTGATCCATACCTACGTCTTTATAACCGCTTTCTTGAATCATCTGTTTTCCAAGTTTATATAGGTTCAATTTCTCCTCGCCAACTGGAAGGTCATGTTCTGTAAATCTGCGTTGACCTGGTTTGATCCAAGGCACATGGGCATAGCTATAGAAGGAGATCCGGTCTGGATTTAATTTCATCGAATGTTCGATTGTCATCCGCACCGATTCAGCAGTTTGCAGAGGTAGTCCATAAATCAAATCGAAGTTGATAGATTCATAGCCTAGGCCTCTGGCATCTTGCATGACGCGAGCGACATCTTCTACAGTTTGATGTCTATTGATGATAAATTGGACTTTCTCGTCGAAATCTTGGATCCCTAAGCTCAGTCTCTTAAAACCTAGATCGTAAAGGGTCTTTAAGTGTTCGTAAGTTGTATTGGCAGGATGGGCCTCGAAAGAAAAGGAGGCATCTGCTGTTTTTTCATTTCCTTCCAACAGACCTGCGATCAAACGGTGCAGATTTTCTGCGGTGAAGAATGTTGGGGTACCTCCTCCTAAGTGGATTTCCGCAATCTTGAGTTTATCTTCTTTCAGGATATCTTTATACATCTGCCATTCTTTCAGCAGGGATGTAATATATGGATCTTCGACTTGGTGGTTTTTGGTGATACGGGTATTGCAACCACAATAGGTACATAGACTCTCGCAGAATGGCAGGTGCACATAAATGCTGATTCCCTGATCTTTGGACTTGTTAAAGTTCAAAGCCACTCTTTGTCGCCAGTCGGCTTCGTTAAAACGTTCGTTTTCCCAGAAAGGTACTGTTGGATAACTGGTATAGCGAGGTGCCGCTACATTATATTTGTTGATCAGTTTGTTTAGAATCTCCGTTTCCATATCGTCTATATTTTACCTTTTTATTGCATTCCATTCTACATTGACAAGCATCCCCCGTACAGCCACCTACCATCCATTGGGTAAGGTTCATGATGGTCTGTTTGGCAATTCCTTCAAGGGTATTATCGAAAGGGACGTTTGCAACGTGTATTTTCAATTCTCCGGCATAATCTAGGTCAATATGGTCGGTGGATCTCGATCGGGTGATAATATTTCTAATTCCGATTTTATAGAGTTCAAATAACATTACTCTATCCAACACATCGCGGTCGGAAATGATGACAGCCTCTTTACCGATGGCATAGTGCATGGTACTAAAATTCAACTCGTTTGATATCAAAGTCAAATCATGTACCTTACCATTTGCCTTGGCGAGGTGCTCCTTCTCTGGCCCCAAAATGTTATATGCAATCACTCTCATCCCTTAAGTAAAGTAGTTATTGTTCCAAAATTAGCGTTTAAGCAACCACAAACGAATGAACTGCATCATAAGAGAAAGTGATATAAATCATGTTTGTGGAGTGAAAAGCAACGGGGATTTAGTGTTTGCTGGGTATGAAAAGTTAGGAATTAGGGAACCTATTTTGAATAAATTGACAACAAACAGGATTGATCCAGAAGTAATTCGCATAAAAAAAGCGGCCTGAAATTGCTTTCAGGCCGCCGTATTGGATATTTCTTCTATTAATCTTTTTTCTTGTTGTTCTTGACATCAGAAGCTAGTGAAGAGTCATCGTCCTTTTCGTTCTTCGAAGAAGAAACAACGATGTCTTTCTTTTCATCATCATAGTCCACCAAGATAGTATCACCGGTTTTAAGTTCTCCTTTAAGGATTTCTTCGGCGATTGGATCTTCTAGGTATTTTTGGATGGCACGTTTCAAAGGTCTTGCGCCAAAGTTGCTGTCATATCCTTTTTCAGCAATGTAGTTTTTGGCGGCTTCAGTCAAGTTAATTTTATGACCTAATCCTTCGATACGGGCAAACAATGATCTAAGCTCTATATCAATAATTTTGAAGATATGCTCTTTTGTCAATGAGTTAAACACGATCACATCATCGATACGGTTCAAGAACTCAGGAGCGAATGCACGTTTTAATGCAGTTTCGATTACCCCTCTTGAATGCGAGTCAGCTTGATTTTCTTTCGCAGCTGTAGTAAATCCTACACCTTGACCGAACTCTTTCAACTGACGAGCACCGATATTCGAAGTCATGATGATGATGGTGTTTCTAAAGTCAACCTTGCGACCAAGGCTATCTGTCAACTGACCTTCATCCAAGACTTGCAACAACAAGTTGAATACATCAGGGTGAGCTTTTTCAATCTCATCCAATAACACGACAGCGTATGGCTTACGGCGAACCTTTTCAGTCAACTGACCCCCTTCTTCATAACCTACATATCCCGGAGGCGCACCGACTAAGCGAGACACAGCGAATTTCTCCATGTATTCACTCATATCGATTTGGATCAAGGCGTCTTCAGAATCAAACATGAAGCGCGCAAGCTCTTTTGCCAATTCAGTTTTACCAACACCTGTAGGACCTAAGAAGATGAAGGAACCGATAGGTTTCTTCGGATCTTTCAATCCTGCACGCGTACGTTGGATGGCTTTCACCAATTTCTGAACCGCATCGTCCTGACCAATGATCCTACCTTTCATGGACTCGCCCATGTTGAGTAGTTTTTGGCTATCCGATTGGCTGACACGTTGCACTGGGATACCAGTCATCATGGAAACCACTTCAGCTACATTATCTTCTGTAACGGTATAGCGTTTCGTTTTGGTTTCTGCTTCCCATGCTGCTTTTTCTTTCTCCAATTCCTCGATCAATTTCTTTTCCGTATCACGAAGTTTGGCAGCTTCTTCATATTTCTGACTGCGGACAACCTTGTTTTTCTCCACTTTAACTTCCTCGATTTTCTCTTCGATATCGATGATGGATTGAGGAACATGGATATTGTTCAAGTGTACACGTGATCCTGATTCATCTAAAGCATCGATAGCTTTATCTGGCAAGAATCTATCCGTGATATATCTTGTGGTCAAGGACACACAGGCATCAATAGCTTCTGGTGTATAAGTAACATTGTGGTGTTCCTCATATTTATCTTTGATACGGTTCAAGATTTCGATCGTATCGTCGATAGAAGTAGGTTCTACAGTTACTTTTTGGAAACGACGGTCTAATGCACCATCTTTCTCAATATACTGACGGTATTCATCTAGTGTAGTAGCACCGATACATTGGATCTCTCCACGTGCCAAGGCAGGTTTGAACATATTCGAAGCGTCCAATGAACCTGAGGCACCACCTGCACCAACAATGGTGTGGATCTCGTCGATAAACAAGATTACGTCAGGGGATTTTTCCAACTCATTCATTACTGCTTTCATACGTTCTTCAAACTGACCTCTATACTTGGTACCAGCCACTAGCGATGCTAGGTCTAAGGTAACCACACGTTTGTTGAAGAGTACTCTAGATACTTTCCTTTGGATGATACGCAGTGCTAGGCCTTCAGCGATAGCTGATTTACCGACACCGGGCTCACCGATCAGGATAGGGTTGTTTTTCTTTCTACGGGAAAGAATCTGCGAAACCCTTTCAATTTCTTTCTCACGACCTACGATAGGATCCAATTTACCTTCTTCTGCTGCTTTGGTCAAGTCGCGTCCGAAGTTGTCTAGAACCGGGGTTTTAGACTTGATATCAGAAACTTTTTTAGGTGAGGAGAATTGTGAGTCTTCATCAGCGTATTCTTCGTCACCTCCTGGAGGCGTACTAGAAGCTTCATCAGTGATGCCAGTGGCATTCTGTTCGACTTCGGTTTTGAATACGTTATATGAAACATTGAATTGCTGTAAGATTTGTGATGCGATGTTTTCTTCATCACGTAATATAGCTAACAGGAGATGTTCAGTCCCAATGATATCACTTTTAAAAATTTTAGCTTCCAAATAAGTAATCTTCAAGACCTTTTCGGCTTGTTTAGTTAGCGGCATATTACTAATTGGAGAGCGTGAAACGGAAGAACCTTTCACAGCATCCTCCACTGATTGGCGGACTGCGCCCATGTCAACTCCGATATTCTTCAATATCTTAATTGCCACTCCATCGCCCTCACGTATTAATCCTAGCAATAGATGTTCGGTACCGATATAATCGTGACGTAAGCGAAGAGCCTCCTCACGACTATATGATATAACATCTTTAACTCGGGGTGAAAATTTTGCTTCCATTAAATTCCTTTCTCAATTAAATTCGGGTGATCAACAGTATAAATGTACTAAAAATACGAATCACACCCATTTGTTATAAATATTTTTTATCAACAATTGCGCCACCAAGCGAAAACTATCAATTTGTCAGTAATTCCATTATCTTTGTGTAAAAACATAAAAGAAAATTTCAAAGCACCTATGTCTGACGAAAAAATTATCTTCTCAATGGCTGGGGTAAACAAAATTTATCCCCCATCCAAACAAGTACTTAAGAACATTTATCTTTCTTTCTTCTATGGAGCGAAAATCGGTGTAATAGGTTTAAATGGCTCCGGTAAATCTTCATTATTGAAGATCATCGCTGGACTCGATAAATCCTACCAAGGTGAGGTTGTTTTCTCACCGGGCTATTCTGTGGGTTATTTGGCTCAGGAGCCTGAATTGGACCCTACAAAGACCGTTAAAGAGATTGTGGAAGAAGGAGTTGCCGAGACTGCTTCGATCTTGAAAGAATACGAAGAAATCAATGAGAAATTTGGTCTTCCGGAGGTTTATGAAAATCCAGATGAGATGGATAAACTTTTGGCTAGACAAGGTGAATTACAAGATATTATAGACGCCACAAATGCATGGGAATTGGACAGCAAATTGGAGCGCGCAATGGACGCCTTAAGATGCCCAGAGCCTGACGCTTTAATTGCCAATTTGTCAGGAGGAGAACGCAGACGGGTAGCAATGTGTCGACTATTATTACAAGAACCTGACGTTTTATTATTAGATGAGCCGACCAACCACTTGGACGCGGAGTCTATTGACTGGTTGGAACAACACTTGCAACAGTATAAAGGGACAGTGATCGCCGTGACCCACGACCGTTATTTCTTGGATAATGTGGCGGGTTGGATCCTGGAACTTGACCGTGGAGAAGGTATTCCATGGAAAGGAAACTATTCATCTTGGTTGGACCAAAAAGCTAAACGTTTAGCCCAAGAGGAGAAAACCGAAAGCAAACGCCAGAAAACACTAGAACGTGAGTTGGAATGGGTAAGGATGGCTCCGAAAGCGAGACATGCCAAATCTAAAGCTCGTTTGCATAACTATGAAAAATTAGCTTCAGAGGAAACCAAAGAACGCGAAGAAAAATTAGAGTTATTTATCCCACCGGGACCTCGTTTGGGGAATGTGGTGATCGAGGCTGATAACATCAGCAAGGCTTACGGGGATAGAATTTTATTCGAGAACCTAAGCTTCTCCCTCCCTCCTGCAGGGATTGTGGGGATCATTGGCCCTAATGGTGCGGGTAAGACTACTTTATTCCGTTTGATTACTGGCCAAGAACAGGCAGATACCGGAACATTTAAGGTTGGAGAAACCGTAGCTTTAGGATATGTAGATCAAATGCACGATGACCTTGACCCTAACAAAACGGTATGGGAAAATATCACCGGCGGCAATGAGAACATTATGTTGGGCAATAAGTCCATGAACTCAAGGGCTTATGTTTCCAAATTCAACTTCAATGGAGCTGACCAACAGAAAAAGGTAGGCGTATTATCAGGTGGAGAGCGTAATCGCGTGCACTTAGCCATTACTTTGAAGAAAGGTTCAAACGTCTTGTTACTGGATGAGCCTACCAACGATATCGACGTAAATACATTACGGGCCTTGGAAGAAGGTCTTGAGAACTTCGGCGGATGCGCGGTAATTATTTCCCACGACCGTTGGTTCTTGAACAGGATCTGTACCCATATCTTGGCTTTTGAAGGAGATTCGCAAGTTTATTTCTTTGAGGGTAACTATACAGAATACGAGGAGAATCGTAAAAAACGTTTAGGGGATATTGGTCCGAAACGAATCAAATACAAAAAATTAGTAAAATAAAAACGTGTTGGAATCAGCTAGGCTATTAGAAGCGATCATCGAAAATGCCATTGATGGCATCATTACGATCGATAATCACGGAATTGTAGAGAGCATCAACCCTGCAGCCTTGGAACTCTTCGGCTACAGAGCTGAAGAAGTAGTGGGCAGAAATATTTCGGTATTGATGCCCGAACCTGACCGTTCTAACCATGACCGTTATATTGCCAATTATGAAGAAACTGGCAAAAAGCGAATCATTGGAATTGGGCGCGAGGTGAGAGGCTTGAAAAAAGATGGCTCTACTTTCCCTTTTCGCCTAGCTGTCAGCGAAGTTTTTTACAAAGACCGGAAGATCTTTACGGGCTTTGTACACGACCTGACCAAGGAAAAACAAGCTGAAAGCGAGCTTAAGAAGCATACCCAGGAACTGGAACTTAAAGTGAGGGAAAGGACCAAGGACCTGATCAAGCTCGTTTCCGAATTGGAGAGGGCAAAGGCCGATGTCAGTGTTTCCTTGGAAAAGGAAAAGGAATTGAGCCAATTAAAATCCAGGTTTGTTTCTATGGCATCGCATGAATTCAGGACTCCTCTGAGTTCTGTTCAGCTATCTGCATCATTGATCGATCGCTATGTTGACAAACAGGAATACGGCCCGATCGAGAAACATACCAGCCGAATCAAAGGTTCTGTACAGTTATTGAACACGATCTTGAATGACTTCCTGAACCTTGAGAAACTTGAGGCGGGGGTAGTCATCGTAAATAAATCGAATACCAACATTGTGCACCTTGGTGAGGAAATCGCCGAGGAGATGCAATTGATCTGTAAGAAAAACCAACATATCCTGTACCAACATACCGGTGAAGAATCTGATTTTATCATAGATCCTAATCTATTGAAAAACAGTATCATCAATCTGATTTCCAATGCCATCAAATATTCGGGTGAAGATACCTTTATAGAATTCAACACCCAGATCGGCAGAAACCAGCTTCTGGTTACAGTAAAAGACAACGGGATCGGTATCCCATTGGAAGAACAGAAGAGCCTATTTGAGCCTTTCTTCCGTGCCAATAATACGGGAAGTATTCCGGGCACTGGTTTAGGGTTGAATATTGTGAAACGATATGTTGAATTGATGGGAGGACGTTTGGAATATTGGTCAGAAGTAAATCAAGGAGCAATTTTTAAGATGTTTTTTATCCAAGAATAATGGAAAAGAGGAAAATATTAATAATCGAAGACAACAGTGACATTCGCGAGAGCACAGCGGAAATATTGGAATTAACCGGGGAATATTCTGTATTGGTAGCTGAAGAAGGTAAAACTGGAGTAGATATGGCCATTAAACATAAGCCAGATCTGATTCTTTGTGATATCATGATGCCTGAACTGGATGGCTACGGCGTACTTTATATGTTGAGCAAACATGAAAATACCCAACAGATCCCCTTTATTTTCCTTACCGCCAAAACCGAGAAAGCAGACTTGCGCAAAGCCATGGAAATGGGAGCAGATGATTATCTGACCAAGCCATTCGACGACATGGAATTACTGAACGCCATAGAAAGCCGTTTCAAAAAGCGCGCACAGTTACAAACTAAGGCCGTTCCTAATATCGATAGCCTAAGACTCGACGAACAAGAGCAAGCCTATCTATTGCAAGATCTGGCGGATCATGGCCGGATCAAGAACATCAAAAAGAAACAAACTATTTACGAAGCTGGTGATACACCAGTGTATGTATATTATATTAAGAAAGGGAAAGTACGTAGTTTCTTAAACTATAAGGACGGTAGAGAACTTTCCACCAACATCTATGTAGAAAACCAATTCTTCGGCTTAGAATCTGTCTTATTGAATGATAAGTATGGGGACAATTCTGCGACGCTTGAAGATGCGGAAATCGCTTTGATCCATAAGGATAATTTCTTTGAACTACTGTACAAAAAGCCAGGAATTGCCTCTAAGTTAATTAAGGTCCTTTCTCAAAACATTCGTGAAAAAGAAGAGCAGATGTTAGGCTTTGCCTACGATTCTGTCCGCAAGCGAGTGGCCAATGCTTTGGTGAATGTTGCCGAGAAATCAGACATTGAATCCGATGAAGTCACCATCAAGATTTCCAGAGATGATCTTGCGGCCTTAGCAGGTACGGCAAATGAGACAATCAGTAGGATGCTGGCCGATTTTAAGGACGAAAAGTTACTGACTAAGGAAGGAAATGCCATCAAAATATTTTCGGTTAACCGCCTGAAAAACATCAAACAATAAGGCTTGAAGACTTCCTTTATATAAAAGTTTCAAAAAGTGGTCATGTTTTTGCTTCATTCTTTAAACTTTCTTACAGTTTATCTGTCTGAATAAGAAAGAAGAATGAAATTATTTACAAAATAACTTTTACCACTCATGAAAAAACTTTTATTAGCACTCGCAATTGGTACAGCTTCTTTAGTAAGCTTTAGCTCTTGTACAAAGGAATATGTGACAAATTATTTACCAGGGGTAAGTTATTATCACCCATTGGCACCAGGTGACTGGGATAGGGTTTCAACAGGTATTTTTGAAGCTGTTATTTCAGTACCAGATCTTGATGATGTTTATTATGAAGATGGACACGTTAGTGTGGCCATACAGTTTGAAGATCAAACTGGAACATTCCACAACATCCCTTCAGAAAAATTATTTGGTTTTGGCTATAATGCCGCTTATTCTGTAGGAAAGGTTTTTCTAACCGCAGAGAATTTGTCAGGTAATACTCCTCCAAAAGCTATGCGCGTTAAGATTGTATTAACCGATGCAGACGTTGGTAACTAAGATATAGAAAAGGGGCATGATTGATCGTGCCCCTTTTTCTTTATTTCAACATTTCTTTGGCATGTTGTATTGCCGTATCTTCCGGATTGGCACCGCTCAACATTTGTGCTATTTCCAAGACCCTCTCCTCCTCATTCATCAACACAATATTTGATTTCGTTTTATTGCCCTTATCCTCTTTATATACTTTAAAGTGGCTATTCCCTTGTGAGGCAATCTGCGGTAAGTGAGTAATACTGATCACCTGCATGTTCTCAGCTAGCTCTTCCATCAATTCTCCTACCCTTAAGGCTACTTCTCCCGAAATCCCGGTATCAATCTCATCAAAGATGATGGTCGGTAATGCGGATGTTTTAGCGACCAAAGATTTAATGGCCAGCATCACTCTGGAAAGCTCTCCGCCTGAGGCCACCCGATGGATAGGCTGCAAAGCTTGCCCTTTGTTGGCCGAAAAAAGAAAGGAAACCTCATCTTGTCCGGATGATTTGAAATCCGATAGTTTATTGAGTTCAACATTCAATTGGGCATGTGGCATTCCAACTCTGGACAGCACCCCTTGAACTTCCTTCTCTACGATCTTGGTTGCCTTGTTCCTGTTTTTGGTCAATTGATCGGCCAACTTGGCTATTTCCTGATACAGCTTTTCAATTTTAACCTTTAACACTTCAATCTGCTCACCTTGCGAATCCGTAGCTTGTAATTTGTTTTCCAAGTCTTGTTTTAATTCCAAGAGCTCTTTTACAGTAGTAACGCGATGCTTCTTTTGCAGATCATATAAAATGGAGAGCCTTTCATTCACGATGCTCAAGCGCTCTTCATCCATGCTGATCCCCTCTGCTACCTGTTCTACTTCAGCACTTAGATCCTTCAATTCGATCAAACTACTCTGCAATCTGTCGACAAGGGATTCTGAAGATGGTAGATAACGGGCACCATTCTGCAAGGAACTCAATGCTTGCTTTAAGCTATCCAATACATTGATTTCACCATCCTGAAGCTCAGAACTTGCCGCATGGAAATGGCGTTTTATCTCTTCGGCATTTTCCAGTTGAGACTGTTCAGCTTCCAACCCTTCTTGTTCTTGATCTTGAAGATTAGCTTGTTCCAATTCGTTGAAAACAAATTGCTGATAATCGGATTCCGATCTGGCCTTTGCCAAATCTTCTTCTAATTGCTTGAGTTCAGCGACTGTACGTTTATATTCTTGGTATTTCTTTTTATAGTCAGCAAGTACAGATTGGTTTTGCGCTACGGTATCCAAAACCAGTAGTTGGAAAGATTCTGTATTGATTTGCAAGGTAGCATGCTGGGAGTGAATATCGATCAACTTCTCCCCTAGGACCTTAAGCGTTTGCAAGGTTACAGGGGTATCATTGACAAAAGCTCTTGATTTGCCATCGGCATGGAGCTCTCTTCGGATCAGACTGGTATCCTCATAGTCCAGGTCCAAAGAATTGAAAAGATCTTGAAGGTTATAGTCTTTGATATAGAAGTGACCTTCGATTATACATTTCCTTGATTCATCGAAGAAATGCTTGCTCTCGGCCCTATTGCCCAAGATTAGACCTAGAGCACCCATAATAATGGATTTACCCGCTCCAGTTTCACCTGTTATGATATTGAGTTTGTCGTCGAAATTAATGTCCAATGCATCAATCAATGCATAGTTTTTTATCTGTAGTTTGCTTAACATTCGCTCCTTTGTGCTTTAGCAACATGTTGAAATAGTCCATTTAATCCCTAACATGCTGTTCCTCATCAAATATAAATAATTCTCATCCCAAGCTAAAATTAAGGCATTAATATTCTGAAATCTCTAAAAAACTGATATGTTTGTATTTCATGCCTGATTTTAGCAAACAGTTAAGTAAGTATATCCCGTCTACCGCAGCCCCTATCATTTCTGAATGGATCAATGATACTGCCTGTAGGTTTAAGGTGACTCGTTCCAGAGCATCCAAACTGGGAGATTACCGTTCGCCTTTCAAAAACGAACCCCATCAGATCACCATCAACCACGATCTGAATCCCTATTCTTTTTTGATTACGACGGTACATGAGTTTGCTCACCTAAAAACTTGGCAACAGCATAAGAACAAGGTAAAACCCCATGGAAAGGAATGGAAAAACAACTTCAAAAGTTTAATGGATGCATTCCTTAAATTGAATCTGTTTCCGGAAGACATCACTTTGGCATTGGTCAAATACATGGACAATCCGGCAGCTTCTAGTTGTACGGACTTGACCTTATATAAGGTCCTTAAATCTTATGATAAGTCAGAATTTGAAACCGTAACGATTGATACCATTGAATTCAATAGTTATTTCAGCATAAAAAACGGCAGGGTTTTCCAGAAATTGGATCGATTGCGGAAAAGATATAAGTGTTTGGAAGTAAAAACACAGCGAATTTATCTATTTCACCCGATTGCTGAGGTAAAACCGATCGAAATGGAATCAAATTCTTAAATTGCGATAACCATATAATCTAAAATTGATAATCAACAATCATGATGAACAACAAACTATTTATTAGTGCAGCCTTATTACTCGGACTTGCATCTTGTAAATCAGGGAGCGATAGTTCTTCCTATGACAAAAACAGTTTAGACTCGACAGCGATTGCTGCGATCACCGAAGATAGCTACAAAGCTTATGTCGCTAAACTTTCTTCCGATGAATTCATGGGTCGCCTACCTTTCAGCAAGGGTGACACCATTACCGTAAATTACATTCAAGAACAATATAAAGCCCTTGGCTTAGATCCAGGAAATGGCGAATCCTATTTCCAAGAGGTCCCGATGGTGGAAATAAGTTCTAAACCTGTAAATCCAACCTTGACCTTTAAAGGTAAAAACGGCGATTTATCAGCAAAATACTTGGATGACTATGTGATCGGAACACCGCAAATGGCAGAAAACATCGATGTTGAAAATACCGAATTGGTGTTTGCTGGATTTGGAATCGTCGCACCTGAATATAAATGGAATGACTATGAAGGCCTTGACGTAAAAGGAAAAACCGTTGTCGTGATGGTTTCTGACCCCGGACGTTATGATAAGACTTTATTCAAAGCCGATACCATGACCTATTACGGACGTTGGATCTATAAATTCGAAGAAGCATCTCGTCAAGGGGCAGCAGGTATCTTGTTGATCCATGAAACAGAAGCGGCTAGTTATGGCTGGAATGTGGTAAGAAGTGGTTGGACAGGACCTAGATTATCCTTGGTACCTGAAAACAAAGGTGCCAACTTAAGCAAGTTCCAAGGTTGGGTTAGCAATGAAACTGCAAAGAAACTTTTCCAATTGGGCGGATTGAATGCAGACTTGATGGAACAAGCTAAAAAACCAGGATTTAAGGCCGTACCATTGAATGTGACTACCAGTGTAAAATTAGCAAACAGCTTCAGGGAGTCTAAATCTAATAACGTCTTAGGGATGATCAAAGGCTCCAAAAGACCTGATGAAACTATTATCTATACCGCTCACTGGGATCACTTAGGAATTGGGGAAGCTAGCAATGGCGACTCTATTTTCAATGGAGCGATGGACAATGCCACTGGCGTTGCGGCATTGTTTGAAATAGCAAAAGCTTTTAAAGCAGCAAAGGTTCAGCCAGAGCGTTCTGTAGTTTTCTTGGCGGTTACCGCTGAAGAGCAAGGACTATTAGGCTCTCAATACTATGCAGAAAACCCTGTATTCCCATTGAACAAAACTGTTGCCAATATTAATATGGACTCATTCAATCCAGTAGGTGCTATGAACGGTTTCCGTGTTACCGGAACAGGTCAGACAGAATTGGAAGACTATGCCATCCTATCGGCAGCTAAATTTAACCGCAAGATGGTACCAGAAGGAAGTGCTACAGGTGGTGGTTTCTACCGTTCTGACCATTTCAACTTTGTAAAAGTAGGTGTACCAGGCCTATATATGGGCAGTGGTGGAGATTACTTAGAATCGGACACAACCGTAATTAAGAACCGTCAGAAGGCATTAGCAGGCCGTTATCATGCCGTGACTGATGAACTAGATGACAACTGGAACTTCGATGGAATCATTGCCGACATCCGATTATTCTTCGATATTGGCTACACTTTAAGTATGGATACAATTTTCCCTAACTTTAAAGCAAAATCAGAGTTTAAAGAAATAGGCGACAAACGCCTTTCAAAATAGTATATTTGTGATATTATATAATTGAAACTATGCTTACAGGAATGAAACATCTACACTCAACTTTAGCTATTGTATTGTTAATAGCGTTGGTAATTGCAATCATTATTACACTTGTTAATTACTCAGGAAACAAACCTTACAACCGTAAAATCGCTTTAATCGGGTTAATCAGTGGACACCTTCAATTAGTGATTGGATTGGTATTATACTTCATTTCCCCACTGGGATTAAGTAGCTTTTCAGGAGAAAACATGAAAAATAGCGGAGCTAGATTATACTTTTTGGAGCATCCAATTATGATGATCTTAGGTATTGTATTGATTACAATGGGATACTCAAAGGCTAAGAAATTAGCAGACCAGAAAGCCGCTAACAAAACAGTCCTAATTTATTATATCCTAGGATTAGTATTGATCCTTTCAAGAATACCTTGGTCTACTTGGTCGATCTTTAACTAGTATCTAGTTTAGTATTTAGTATAAAGTATTTAGTATTTAGACACTAAGCGTATTAATAAAGGGGCAATTTTCATTGCCCCTTTCTCTTTTCTTACAGATAGCCATAGGTCTAAATACTAAATACTCCCTACTAAATACTACAAAAAGAGAGGGCTAAACATCTGTTTAGCCCTCTCTTTTTGTATGATATCTTTGCAATTACTTTTTGCTGAATCCTAAGATTGCAAAAACAACTTTGAATGCTAAGAAAGAAGCAACGATAAGTGCAATGTTAGCGATCCATGAGAATACAGATCCTAATTGATCCAACGCAGGGATTACATCCGGTACAAAACGAATAAACACGCCTACTAAGCCGATAACGATGGCAATAGTTAATGATACATAATATTCAGTACGGTTTGCATTATTGTCCGTATGTTTTGCTGGTCTTTCTACAGTTGTATTTTCCATAATTGATAATCTCCTATTAAAGCTGCACAAATGTACAAAAGTCTGTGTGCAAATAAAATAATAATTACAATAAATTAACGCGATAAGGCTTGTTCTAAATCAGCGATCAAGTCTTCGGCATCTTCTACCCCTACCGAAAGGCGCAAAAGATTATCGACTACCCCTACTTTTTCTCTGGTTTCTTTTGGAATTGAGCCATGGGTCATTGTTGCTGGGTGATTGATCAAGGATTCAACCCCACCCAATGATTCAGCCAAAGTAAATACCTTGAAGCCAGAAGCTACGCGGAACGTTTCTGCCAAATCAGCTCCTTTGATCACAATAGACACCATGCCACCAAAATCTCTCATTTGTTTCTTGGCAACATCATGTCCTGGATGGTCTTCAAATCCTGGCCAATAGATTTTCTCTACTTTAGGATGGTTCTTCAGATATTCTGCTACTTTTCTACCGTTCTCACAATGAGCCTTCATACGAAGGTGCAAGGTTTTGATACCACGTAGCACTAAGAATGCATCTTGAGGTCCCGGAGTTCCACCGCATGCATTATAATAAAACCATAATTGTTTGTATAAGTCTTCATCGTTCATGACCAAAGCGCCCATTACTACATCAGAGTGACCACCTAGATATTTGGTTACCGAGTGCATGACGATATCAGCGCCTAGGTCCAATGGGTTCTGAAGATATGGAGAGGCGAATGTATTGTCGACAGCGTAAAGGATATTTTTCGCTTTTGCAACTTTTCCAATAGCTTCGATGTCTGCTAACTTCAATGTCGGATTTGTTGGAGTCTCTACCCAGATCAACTTGGTTTTGTCTGTAATAGCTTCTTCTACTGCTTTTACATCGGAAGTATTGACAAACTTAAATTTAATCCCAAGAGGCTCATAAACTTTCGTGAAAATACGGTAGGATCCACCGTACAGGTCATCGCCGGTAACAACTTCATCACCTGCTTTCAACAAACGCAAAACACAGTCTGTTGCTGCCATCCCCGAAGAGAATGCTAAACCAAACTTACCATTTTCCAATGCCGCAATACAATCCTCTAGCGCTTTACGTGTAGGGTTTGTACCACGTGAGTACTCATAACCTTTATGGTCTCCCGGTGCTTTCTGTTGGTAAGTAGAGGTTTGGTATATCGGCGTCATCACTGCGCCCGTTGTAGGATCTGCCTCCTGTCCGGCATGAATTGCCTTGGTTGCAAATTTGTAATTCATATTATTTTGTATTAGTCGGACTAAGTTATTAAAAATCTAATGGAGAAGGGTATTTAAACTCGTAATTCAACAAATTGATGATCTTATCCGAATTTACCACTTTTTGGAAACTGTCCTTCGGTTCAAAAGCAATTGGATAACTGTACATATATTTCTGCGCACTTTTCAAGATCACCTCCTTTTTCGAGGGATGTTCTGGAGCAACAAGGTTATAATATCCGATTGGCAGATTGATATCTAGGCTCTGTTCTATTATCCCTACAACATCATCTAAATGAATAAAATTTGCGGGTTGATCTCCGATAGTCACGACCTTATCCTGAAAGTACTTCCCAAAGATCCGTTCTTTCCCAAAAAGACCACCAAGCCTAAAAGTAGAAGAATAAGGAAGGCTCATCATTTTCTTTTCAGCCAATCGGAGTTTAGCCGACATCAATCCTTCATCCCCAAAACTCTCATCGAAGTTGCCATCCCGATCAGGATAAACGCCGACTGAACTCAAAAAGATATGCTTTTTGTAATTTAAGGAACATAGGATATTGAACACATGTGAAAATCGGTGTTCAATCTCGGCTTCGGAATTTCTCTGCGTGGCTGGAATCGAATTGACGATCGCATCAAAACTGACATCAACGGGTAAATCTAGGTTAAGGTCCCTATCGAAGTCATGGATAAATGCAAAAATACCATCGCTTTGCAAGCGATGGTATTTTTCTTCTGTACGGGTGGTGACCCACAGATTCCAACCTTTCTTTTTGAGCTTACGAGCAAGTTCCTCACCTACCCAGCCACAACCCAATATCAAAAGGTTCTTCATTTCATTATATTAATATGCTTTCGCAAATAAAACTCGTTGTTTCGAAGGCTTACCAGTAAAGATACATACACCTTCCTCTTCTTTAGCATCCAAAGGAATACAACGGATCGTTGCTTTGGTCTCTTCTTTCACCCGTTTCTCCGTCTCTACTGTTCCATCCCAGTGCGCAGAAATAAATCCACCTTTTTCTTCTAAAACTTGTTTGAATTCATCATAAGAATTCACCTCAGTAATATGTTCATCACGGTAAGTCAATGCCTTATTATAGATGTTATCTTGGATTTCTCCCAATAAAGCAGCAATACGGTCTGGCAAACCAGCTTGTTGAACCGTCTCTTTGGATTGTGTATCGCGACGAGCGAGCTCAACAGTACCATTCTGCATATCACGAGAACCTAAAGCCACGCGCAAAGGCACACCTTTCAATTCCCATTCTGCGAATTTAAATCCTGGTCTCTGTGTATCACGATCATCATATTTCACACGGATATCCAATTGCTTCAATGCAGCAGTTAATTGATCTACATAAGCATCAAGGTTTGCTTTCTCCTCATCCGTCTTATAGATAGGAACAATTACCACCTGGGTGGGTGCCAATTTCGGAGGCAATACCAATCCTTGATCATCTGAATGCGCCATAATCAAAGCTCCCATCAAACGAGTTGAAACTCCCCATGAAGTAGCCCAAACATAATCCAATTTACCTTCTTTGGAAGTAAACTTCACATCAAAAGCCTTCGCAAAGTTCTGTCCCAAGAAGTGGGAAGTCCCTGCTTGCAAAGCTTTACCATCTTGCATCAAGGCTTCGATACATAAGGTATCGATCGCTCCGGCAAAACGCTCGTTTTCAGTTTTTCTACCACGAACCACTGGAACGGCCAAGGTACCTTCAGCAAACTCCGCATAAACCTCCAACATTTGTTCTGCTTCTGCAATAGCTTCTTCACTGGTTGCATGGGCAGTATGCCCCTCTTGCCATAAGAATTCCGCTGTACGAAGGAATAAACGCGTACGCATTTCCCAACGAACCACGTTTGCCCATTGGTTCACAAGGATTGGAAGGTCACGATAAGATTCGATCCATCCACGGTAAGTATTCCAAATAATGGTTTCTGAAGTAGGACGAACGATCAATTCCTCCTCTAATTTAGCATCTTCATCAACGATGATGTTTCCATTACCATCATTTTTCAACCTGTAGTGTGTAACAACGGCACATTCAGTCGCAAAGCCTTCTACGTGCGAAGCTTCCTTAGAAAAGAAAGATTTGGGGATAAATAAGGGGAAATAGGCATTGGAGTGGCCAGTTTCTTTAAATCTTTTGTCCAGAGTGGCTTGCATTCTCTCCCAGATTGCATATCCGTATGGTTTGATTACCATACAACCTCTTACTGCAGAATATTCTGCTAGATCGGCTTTAATCACCAAATCGTTGTACCATTGCGAATAATCTTCGCTACGGCTCGTTATCCCTTTACTCATTCGAAAATTTAAATAGTATTTTAACCAAAAACATGGGTTTGCGTGTACTTTAACACATAAATAACCAAAGCAAAAAAATAATTTGTAATTTTGATTGGTAGATTAAACCCTGACGATAAAATCGGGTCTAAGATAATAATTAATGACTGTAATATCGAATTTTAACTGTTTTAGAATCATGAAAAACAACAAGATATTTTTGGGAGGGTTAGCCTTAGCTTTTGCAGCTCTGATTAGCTCCTGTTCGACGACAAGCCGGACAGTATACCGTGACGATGTCTATAATAACAGGGACAATGGTACGGTTTATCAAAGCCCAGACTACTACTATACTGATGGCACGGACGAAGAATCCATTGCACAATCAGATTATTATGCAGATGAATACTCCGATGAGGATTACGTAGAAGGTGGTATTGAGGATTTAGAATATGCAAACCGCATCAACCGATTCTATTACAATTCTCCAGGAATGATGTACTACGACCCTTGGTTTGATCCTTGGTATGGCTATTCTGGTTTCGGCCTTGGCTGGAACTCCGGATTCGGCTGGTCCTTAGGCTTTGGATGGGGATCTCCTTATCTTGGCATGGGCTGGGGTTGGGGAAGTCCTTACTACGGCTATGGCTGGGGAAGACCTTACTATGGATACGGATGGGGTAACTATTGGGGCCCTAACTCCTACTATAACTATTGGGGACACCCTTATTACGGCGGTGGTTACTACGGGAATGGATACTATGGCGGAAACTACTACGGAAACAGACGCGTTGCATCTGGTAGAAGTTACTCTTCAGGATATGCTCCTCGTTCTAACAATGGCCGCGTAACTAGAGATGCAAGCGGTAGATTTGTGAATAGCAGATCTGGCGTATCTTCAGGACGCAGTGGCTCAAGATCAAATGGTACCACAGTAGGTAGAACCCCTTCTTCTAGATCAGGTTCTAGCAGATCAGATGGTACGATCAATAGAACTCCTTCTTCTAGATCAGGCTCTAGTAGATCACAAGGTACGATCAACAGAACCCCTTCTTCTAGATCAGGCTCTAGCAGATCTCAAGGAACTATCAACAGAACTCCTTCTTCAAGATCAGGCTCTAGTAGATCTCAAGGTACGATCAATAGGACTCCTTCTTCTAGATCAGGTTCTAGCAGACCTCAAGGAACCATCAACAGGACTCCTTCTAGATCTTCGGCTCCAAGCACAAGATCATCGACTCCTCGTTCAAGCGGAAGCTTTGACCGCGGTAGCTCAGGAAGTTCTGGTGGATTCAGCAGAGGAAGCTCAAGCGGCAGTAGCAGCAGAAGCTCTGGCGGTGGTGCATCCTCCTCAGGAAGAAGCGGAAGTAGACGCTAATTACAACAGATATATGGTATAGCCAATATAAATTTATATTGGCTATACTTTTTTCCGGACAAATGTTTTAAATAACCTCTATCAATCTTAGGCCGCTTTTCCTGCAGAACCTAAGATGAAACAAAAGAACACTATTACAATATGAAAAAAATCTTACTCTCCCTCACTTGTTTTGCCCTCGCTTACAATTATTCCAACTTACAAGCCCAATCATTAGTCGACAATTCATTGTTGATCTCCAGAGATATTACTAATGGAACTGCGCGCTTTAAGGCTATGGGAGGTGTAAATACAGCTTTGGGTGGTGATATCAGCTCTGTATCAGGAAACCCTGCCGGACTTGGATTCTTTGGTCAGTCTGATGTCTCTCTTTCCGTAAACTATTTGAACAATAACAATAAATCAAATTTCTTCGGTCAATCAACCTCCCAAGGGCAAGGTAAATTTGGATTGGAAAACCTAGGTATTGTTATCCACTACCCTACCCACAATGATCCCGATTATGGTTGGCAGAACTTCAATGTGGGTCTGAGTATAGACAAACAGAATAATTTCAACGACCACCTCAAGTATTCAGGTACCAACAACCAAAACTCTTTGGTGCATTCTTATACCGACATCATGGAAGATGATGATATCTTCGCTAAAGATTTTTGGAATTCCTATTTGGTGGATGAAGGAAACACTGGTCGATATTTTCCTACTGTTTTGGAAGCAGATCCTAAAAACCAACAGATGGATTTACTCACTACTGGTTATAAGTATAACACCAATGTTTCATTCGGTGCAAACTATGGCAATAAGTTATATATCGGTGCTAGATTTGGTTTTATATCCTATAAATATGATTCCAAGGCTACCTTCCTAGAAAAAGGTTGGACCAAGACAGCTGGCGAGATCAAAGCCGATAATCCAACAACGGATTTTGCTAATCCAAATGATCCTGCTTATAAATATACCGACATTAGTTATGACCTAACCGATATCAATGACCTGACCTTAAAAGGAACTGGTGTCAACTTTGGTTTAGGAGCTATTTTCAAGCCTACTTGGGATTGGAATATCGGTATCAATATTTCGACGCCGACTTGGACAGAAGTTCAAGAGGATAGCAATATTGAAACTTTGGTTGATTACTATAAGGACGAAAATACAACCACTTCATTACACCCAGGCTACGGATCTAAAAACTATGGCCAATCCTATGATTATGCCATCATCTCCCCTTGGAAGACTTCCTTTGGTTTAACCAAATTCTTTGGAAGGGGTTTATTGTCTACGGAAATAGAATACTTAAACTATTCATCCATCAAATATCGTGAGATCGTAACTGAGCCGGATTATGCATTCGAAAGTGAAGTAAACGGCAATATCAATAATACCTTCAAAGGAAACTTTAACTTTAAGATTGGTGGCGAACTCTTGATTACAGATCAATTGGCTGCACGTGCTGGTTTTAACTTGATCGGTTCACCATACAAAGGCGACACACAACCCGATTACATTGCCAGCTTAGGTTTAGGTTATGTCCTGACCAAGTCTCTATATGTAGATTTAGCAGCTATGCAATACAAGCAATTCAACTATAACCATAGCCCCTATTCATTCTCATCTTGGAACAGTCCAATTCCAACAGCAGAAGTAAAGAATACCCGTACAAATGTGGTATTGACCCTAGGAGCTAAATTTTAAAAAATAAAAGCCCGGAATTAATTTCCGGGCTTTTATTTTTTAAAGTATTTAGTAGAAAGTATTTAGTATTTAGACCATTTACCTTCAACAGGACATATCTCAAATCTCAAATCTCAATAATCAATACTCATATCTCTCTTAGAGCCTTTCTATCTCATATCTCAATACTCATATCTCAATACTAAATACTCATATCTCAATACTCTCTTACACTTTGCGCTCCGACAATTTCCTCACAAAGAGGTTATAGTTTTCATGTTTCTCGACATAGATCTCTTCGCCTACATCGATAAAACTATCTAGGGAAACCGCATCGTACCATACATTGTCGATTTCTATTTTTCCACTCGGGCGCAGGACCGTTTTGGTCACCCCAACCTTATTGATTAGATTAGGTTTAGCAACAGAAGAGGTATAACCTTCATCCGCTTTTTGTTCATCTTGCAAGACCAGTCGTTTGAAAGTTGGAGATTGCAATACATTTTTGCCAAAAATAACCATCAAGACAATGGTCAAGATCATGGCGCCTATTACTATTATAAAGGAATTCATTAATAATCCTGGTTGGGTAAGTTTAAAATCAAAATAATCATTGGCTACCATAGAGAATGCCAATCCGCATAAAACTAAGATAATTCCAGCAATACCGGCGACTCCAAAGCCAGGAATTACAAATATTTCCAAGACCAGGAGTATCACCCCTAATACAAAAATTGCGATCTCCCAGTTATCCGCTAAACCTTGCAGGTACAATGGCGCAAAGAATAAAGCTCCACAGATCAAGGCCACTACCAAAGCAAACCCTATCCCTGGTGCCTGTAATTCGAAATAGATCCCGCCAATAATACCCATGATCAACAAGCCGCTAACCAAAGGGTTGATCAATAAAGCGATCAAGGAATCCACCCAAGTGATCTGATGTTCCTGTACATCCGGTTTTGCAATATTGAGATCGGAAAAGATATCGACCTGACTTTTGACTTCTTTTTTAGCCAATCCTATCTTTACAGCCTCGGAAGCCGTCAAAGTCAATAATTTTCCATCTTCTTTAAGTTCCGGTACCGAAATAGCTGGGTCTACAAAAGCCTCAGCGACTTTCGGATCACGGCCTTTGGCTTCAGCAGTAGCTCGCATCAAGCCACGCATATAAGATTGGTATTTCTCAGGAAGGACTTCCCCCTGCTGATTCACCACCGATGCCGCACCTAGGCTAGCACCTGAGTGCATGTAAATATAATCCGCTGCTAATGAGACCAATGCTCCCGCAGATGCAGCATTATTATTAACGTATACAATAGTTTTGAACTGATTGTCGTTTAATAGGCTAGAACGAATAGAATCGGCAAAATTTAAAGCGCCACCAAACGTATTAAGATCGATCAATAAATACTCTGATTTACTCAATTTGGCTTGCTTTATCGCATTTTTCATGGTACGCCATGCATTGGGGCCAATATCTTCCTTGATCTGCACAGAATAAACGGTCTGTGCCTTAGCTTGAAAGAAACTCACAAAGCAAATGGCGAGAATACCTAAAATGTATTTTGTAAATTTGTTCATAATAGTGTTTTTTACCGAATTTGCTTGTCATCGGATGACTAAATATACGATAAATAAAATTTTCGAGAAAGCATTCCCAACGAATATCTGGAAAATAGAGATCGACTCCGTTAAGCCCTATGTAGCTGTAGAAACTAGGGACGTGGAGACTACTCTAGCCTCCTTTTTTGTGTTCGATTTTGAAGGCAACTGCCTGATGTCACCTTGTCAAGCGGATGGAAAGGAATGGACACTTGACTCCATCCAAAATGGTTATATGATCCTGAAAAGAATTGGCGAACAAACTCCAGTACAAGAAGGGATCCAGATCATCCAGATTACCAATAATGAAATTATCTTCAGCAGCTATGAATTTGTCCTTTTAGATGTATTCAAAGATTACATCCATGCCAGACACCGTAGCATCTCCTCGGGAGAAAGCATCGCCATCGAAATCCGAACTGGAGAATACAGCTCCGCAAATGACATCCTATTTGACATGGCATGCAACAAAATCCAGTACCCTGTCACGTATCAACAGACCCCACGATTTTTAAAAAATGAGCACAACATTGGGCCCTTATGGTTGAGTAAATGTGGACACCACTTCCTCTGGTGTTACCATAAACAGAAAAATGACCATTTCGACCTCTGTTTGGCAACAAGTAATTTAAACCAGATACTAGATCAACAAGTCATACTTCATGACATGGAGAAAATGATCCCCCAACCTTATTTCCAATTAGGTAGCCAAGTCTTCTTTATGTCCTTTAACAAGAGAGAAATTGTTTCATATTTAGTATAATTGCACTCAATGATGAAAGAACGATTATTCAAAAAGTCTTACAGAAAGACTATTATTATATTTTCTGCTGCTTTTTTATTCGCCGGAATCTCTCTGGCACAAGCCCAATCAAGCAACCCAAGTCAAAAGAAAACAGTAGTAAACGGAAAAACTTTTATTGAACATAGCGTCACAGCAAAGGACACTTACTACCAGCTGAGCAGGATCTATGGTATCCCTGTGAAGGATATCATGAATGCCAACAACAAAAAGAACCTGCGCGTTGGTGATGCTGTTTATATCCCATTCAAGGAAGAAGAAAAGAAACCGGAAAATAAACCAGAAGTTGTTCAGAACGAACCCAATAATAGGGATTCAAAACCTCTTGGAGATCCTAATACGCAAACCATCCAAGCTAAGATCCTTACGGAATACAAAGTGGGTTCCAATGAAACCTTATATTCCATTGCGAAACGTTTCTCGACCACGGTAGACAATATTAAAAAACTGAACAGCCTAGATTCAGATACTGTTCGTGAGGGACAGACTTTGAAGATCCCCGATGGCAATGTAGTTGTGGTACAGAAAGAAACTGCTCCGGCAGCCATCAATCTCCCCATCCCTGAAAACATCAGCAAAGAAGAGATCGAATTCGAAACCAACCGCTATGGGATCCGTGAGAAAAAGGAAAAAGGTATTGGTATCTGGATGGAAAACCTCGAGTCCGGAGGCCGCAGCAACCTAGCTTTGCACCGTACAGCTCCGGTAGGTACAATTCTAAAAATTACAAACCCATTGACAAAAAGTGTTACCTTTGCCAAAGTTGTAGGAAAATTCTCCGATACTGCAGAAAGCAGAGATGCCATTGTTATTCTTTCCAAATCCGCAGCATCTTATATTGGAGCTCTCGATAAACGATTCCTTATTGAAATTGCCTACGGCGCACCAGTAAATTAGTGCAAGTTAAAAAATGGACAAACCCTATGTAATTGGAATCGCTGGAAGCAGCGGTTCAGGAAAAACTTTCTTTTTAAAAAGCTTTTTAGATCATTTTTCACAGAAAGAAGTCACCTTGATCTCTCAAGATGATTACTATATACCTGCTAATACCAAAACAAAAGAGGAAAATAGGCTCTATAATTTCGACTTACCAACTTCTATCAATCGTGATGCTTTTTATCATCACATCAAGGAACTATTTGACGGCAACACTGTATTCCAAAAGGAATATACTTTTAACAATCCCGATATTGCTCCCAAAATGCTGGAAATCAATCCAGCCCCCATTTTAGTAGTCGAAGGCTTGTTTATTTTCCATTATGAGGAAATCAATGAACTATTGGACTATAGGATTTTCTTGGATGCTGATGAACCGATTGCCCTGCAGAGAAGGTTGAGAAGGGATTTGGTCGAGCGCGGTTATGACCATGACGATGTAATGTACAAATGGATCAACCATGTCGTACCTTCTTATAATGAATATCTTCTCCCTCACCGTGAAGAATGCGACCTGATTATCCACAACAATGTGGATGACCCATTAGTTATCAAAACATTCACCAACGATATTGCCATCGAACTCCGAAAAAGAATAGGATAATTATTTTTAATTAATCTAAATTAGCTATCTTTGCGTCATGTACGAGTCCATGATCAAGCTGCATATTTTAGAAAACAACCCTTTTGAGGACCAGAAGGGTCATTCTCCCTTTAATCCGAACGGAGAACAAGCATTCAAAAAATGTTGTAAGAAATACAAAAAGGGCAAAAGATGTAAAAAATGCCCTGGTAGGACGGAATAATTTCCCTCTAGCTACTACTCCTATTCTTCCACATAATCTAGATCTTTGTCAAAGCTCTCTTTTAATTGAGTCAGAGCAAAAATAGCGATCAAGGATAGCAACACGATCATGATCATGGCCGCTCCAATAATACCTACCCAATTTACCAATACTCCATACATCAAAGTCGAAGGAATAAGCGCCCCCCTAACAAAGTTTGGTGCCGTCGTCGTTACGGTCGACCGTATATTGGTTCCAAATTGTTCTGCAGCAATGGTAATAAAGGTTGCCCAATAGCCCACACCTAGCCCCATCAAAAAGGCTAACCACATAAACTCATTCTCTGAAATACCTTGTCTTGTCAGGTAGATACATGAAAAAAGAAGGATCAAGATTTGATAGATAAAAACTACCTTACGTCTCGATTTAAAGACCTGAGCTAACCAACCTGCAAGAAAATCACCCAGCGAAATCCCTATATAAGTAAACATTACGCCCTTCCCTGCGCTCAAGGTAGTCTGCGCATGCAAAGCTTGCCCAATTTCAGGTGCTTGGGTCACCAAAACCCCAACGACAAACCATATTGGCAATCCTATACACAAGCAGTACAGGTATCTTCTGAATCGATCGCCATTGTTAAATAGCATGGAAATTTTTCCCTTTTGGACGGACTTGTTCTCCAAGGAAGAAAACATACCGGATTCAAAGACTCCAACACGCATAAACAACAAGAGGATACCCATTCCACCACCAACAAAATACGCCGTTCTCCAGCTGAACCATTCTGATATGAAATAGGCCAAGATGGCCCCCAGGACCCCTACTCCAGCAACGATCATGGTTCCATAGCCTCTTTTCTTTCGGTGCATGCTTTCGGACACTAAGGTTATCCCAGCGCCCAATTCACCCGCCAGACCGATCCCTGCTATAAACCTGATGATGCCATAGGTCGTGACATCATGCACAAAACCATTGGCAATATTCGCAATCGAATAGAGCAAAATCGAACCAAACAAGACCTTCAACCGGCCATATTTATCACCCAGCACGCCCCAGATTACCCCACCGATAAGCAGACCGCCCATTTGCATGTTCAATACAAATTCGCCTTTGCTGCGCATCTGATCTGCCGGAACACCGATATCACTAAAGGATTGGATGCGTACAATAGAAAAAATGATGAGGTCATAGATATCAACAAAATAGCCGAGGGCGGCTACAAAAATCAAGATCCAAACATTCTTGTTAGGTTTTTGAGAGTCCATAATTCAGGAATATTTATTGAATATAAGGGAGAGTTTCTTTTATTACAATAGAAGGATGTTTTTTCTTAGAAATTAACTGTATTTTTATCCGCATGAAAGTATCTCCAAGTACTTTAAAATGGGGTCTTCGCTTGTACCCTCCATTCTTTTTCCAACGCATCTGGGTGCGCCGGATCCTGAACAGTTTCTTAGGGGCTGATGTCAAGATCAACAGAAGCATTCTCAACATCAATTCCAATAGAACGATATTTGGGGGCACTATCTTTTCTGCAATCGACCCATTCTATCCCATCCTACTGGATCAATATTTCAAACATCAAGGGATTACTCGCACCGTGGCTTGGTTAAAGACCGCCCATATCGACTACATCAAACCCGGCAGGTTTGATCTGGAGGTCCGCATCCGCCTTGATCAGGAAATCTTGGACGAAACCTTGCAGACCATAAAAAAAGAAGGCAAGGTAGTCAGAACCTTCCAAACCCAAGTCTTCGATAAACACGGAACCTTATGCGCCATAGCACATAATGAAATCTACATCCGTGATCTTGACTTTAACTTCGAATCTTTAAATCCTGCTCCTACTCAAATTGAGAACTCGAGTATTGAACTATAATTTAATTAATCATGAAAAAATTAATCTTATTAAGTGCAGCATTTTCTATTGCTTTTGTTTCTTGCCAGAACAAACAGGTTGAAAACAAAGACCAAAAGCTTTCTGAACAAGCTATTGCCATCCATGACGAAATCATGCCGCAAATATCGCAGTTTGATAAATCGACCATCAAGATCGATTCTATCATAAGCAACTTGGCAGCGATCAAAGAGGAAAAAGCTGACTTAGATACCGCAAAAACACGTGTTGACCTGACGAACCTGAAAGATAGCATCGAAGATGCAACCGATCACATGATGACCTGGATGAAGGATTACGATGCAACAAACGAAGATGAAGCCTACCAACAGAAAGAGGTTGACAAAATCAGCGCCATGAAAAAACAGTTCGATCGCGTAGCTGAACAAATCAAAACATCATTAGCAGCATTCAATTAATAAAAATCAAATGAAAAAGTACTTAGGCGGAGCGTTTGCCGCATGTATGGCCAGTATCCTATTGTTCTCTTGTGGACCCACGGAAAGAAAACTGCCCATCTATGGTGAACGTAGTCCAGTTGAAAAAGAAGTCGATGGCAAAACAGTCGTGGACACCATTTATCATACCATCCCTAATTTCTCTTTCCTAAACCAGGATAGCACGAACTTGACCCAAGATTTCTTCAAAGACAAAATCTATGTGGCCAATTTCTTCTTTACCCACTGTCCTAGTATCTGCCCGACCATGCAACGTAATTTGCTCAAGGCATACGAAAAATACAAGGGTAATGACAAGATCGCTTTCCTATCCCACAGCATTGATTTCAAATACGATCAACCTTCTGTCTTGAAAGACTATGCAACCAAATTGGGGGTCGATAATGATCAATGGCAGTTTGTGACCGGAAGCAAAGCTGATATTTACGGCATTTCCGAAAAATACATGGTCTTCACCAAAGAAGATCCCAACGCACCGGGAGGCTATGACCACCAAGGTTATTTAGTGATCATCGATCCTGAAAAAAGAATCCGTGGCGCCTATGATGGCACCAACGATGAACAGGTAAAACAACTATTGGAAGATCTAGATGTCATTTTAGCAGAATACAAATAATGATAACTCGATATTTTATAGGGTCTATTGCGCTCGTTTCCGTGCTTTATTTTCTGTTTTCGTGCAACACAGACCTGAGCGTGGAAACGATGCAATATGCCACCAACGGCCAGAAAATTTATGTCAAGCATTGCCAAAACTGCCATGGCGCCAATGGAGAAGGGTTAGGAAAGCTATACCCGCCCCTTACCGACGCAAATTTCCTGAACGAGAACAGGAGCAAACTGGCCTGCATCGTCAAAAACGGAATGTCCGGCGAAATCAAAGTCAACAATACCCTATTCAATCAACAGATGCCCGGAGTACCCGAACTCTCCGCTGTCGATATCGCCTATGTCCTGACCTATGTCACCACCTATTTCGGTGATAGCAAAACCCATTTCAAACAAGAAGAAATCGAAGAGTTTTTAAGGAAATGCGAGAAATAGACATCAGACAATAGAAATAAGACACAAGACCTTTCTGAAGGAATGGCTTTTGGAAAAGTGACATTTGGCTTAACCTTCAAATTACAATTAAATTTGAGGTGCTATGGTTTATCAACTAACGCAGGTTGGGCGTGAATCATTTTAATATCCTAGGAAACTTCCAATTCTGAACGACGAGTGAAGAATCTGTACGGTTCTATTAAATTAAAGCTTGTCATCTTCAATCTTCGATTGAAGAACTGTTCGCCAATACCAACCTTTAATTTATTCAAAATATGCGGCGGGCGTATGCGATACGCCCCTACAGTATTTGGGATTTTCCAGCGCCATTTTGTCAAGATGGTCTTGGTCTATCCTCTTATCCACGTTGGCTGAGCGGAGTCGAAGCTCATCCTGGTTCAAACCTAGATCTTGGTCCATCCTCCAATCCCGTACCCTGAGCGAAGCCGAAGGGAATCCTGGTTCAACCCACCTTAACCCTTCATCCTCAATACTTTACCCAAAACCTTATAAAAAGAAAAAGGTTTTCAAACGGGGAGAATGAAAACCTTTAATAACCAATTATAAACCTAAATTATGATACTACAAAGGTAAGTGTAAAAAATACACACGTCAAGAGGAATTTGAATATTTAACAATTTCTTAACATTGGAATGATTTAATCGCATTTATAACGAATACGTGACACAATCGCCTTAAAAAAAAGCCTACATTTGCAACCGAATGAACATTCAATTGACAGAAAAAAAAGAGCAAATCTTCTTTAGCACGCTGAAGTTGATCAACACTTATGGATTCCATGGGTCTCCAATGAGCAAGATCGCTAAAGATGCCGATGTAGCAGTAGGCTCGATCTATCATTATTTCCCGTCTAAGGAGGATTTAATCGTAGAATTATACTGGTATTGTAAAGAAAAATTGAACAATCAGGTTTTTTCAGCCATAGACCCTACCTTGGGCTACGAAAAAAAATTCAAGCAAATCTGGAGAAACTTGGTGTGGTACTATCTGGACAACCTAGACCATTTCGGGTTTTTGGAACAATTCTACGGATCTCCCTTCTATGAAGGCATCCGAACAAACATCTTCCAACAAAAGTCCGAAAGAAATGTTTTGCTCCATTTTTTAGATGAAGGTGTACACTTAAAACATTTAAAAGATTTAAATGTTCGACTATTAATATCTGCCTACCTGGGCGTAGCTATCTCCCTGGTTAGAGGCTGCTTATATGAAAAATCAAAACCTACTGATCAAGAAATTGAAACCATGGTAGACATCATTTGGAACGGGGTTAAAAAATAATATATATGAATTTTAGAATTAAGGACTTAGTAGTTTATCTTTCCTTTACTGCGATCTCTGTAGGATCAGTATTTGCCCAAACGACAAATAACCTGAACAGTAATGCCACCTTGGATGAATTGATCCAGTATGCATTGGAAAACAAAATCGAAATCAGACAAGCTCAGATTGACCAAGAAATCGGCGAACGTGAAATCGCTTCTGCCCTTTCCGGTTGGTTCCCGCAAATCAATGCAAATGGTAGCTTAACCCATTTTATGCAATTGCCAACAGCCAATATCAATGGCCAGAACATTGCCATGGGACAGCGCAATACCTCTGCATTAACCTTTCAAGCCGATCAAGCAATCATTAACCCTGGCTTGTTCCAAGCTTCTAAGGCTGCCAAATACATCAGGCAACAAAATGATCTAAGTGTAGAAGACACCAAAATCAATACCGTGGTGGATGTCAGCAAAGCGTATTACGATATCCTTACCAGCGAAGAACAAATCAATATCATCCAGGAAAACATCTCCCGCCTGAACCGTCAGTATACCGAAGCAAATGCGCGTTATGAAACTGGTTTGGTTGATAAAACGGATTATAAGAGAGCACAGATTTCTTTGAACAATGCTAAAGCCGAGTTAAAAACAGCTCTAGAGTTTAGAAAATATAAATATGATTACTTAAAAACCTTATTGGGTATGAACCCAACCAATGGTTTGACGTTATCTTTCGAAAATCAAAACATGGAATCCAATGTATTGATGGATACTACGGATGTTCTGAATTACAACAACCGAGTTGAATTGAGACAATTGCAGACCATGAAGGATATCCAAAAATTGAATACCCAGTATCAGAAATGGCAATTCCTTCCTAGGCTAGGTGCTTTTGCAAACTACGGTCTAAATTATAGGAACAATTCCTTTTCTGACCTATATGGCGATAACTTTCCACAGTCCAGCTTTGGTCTGAGCCTTACCTTTCCTATTTTCCAAGGTGGAAAACGCGTTCAGGAAATCAAGAGATCAGAATTGTTGGAATCCAGGATCGATATGGATATTGAAAACCTAGAGAACCAAATCGGCGCTCAATATTCTGCTGCTATGGCTAACTACCGTGCAAACATCAACGAATGGAGAAATGCAAAAGAAAACGTTGAACTTTCAGAAGAGGTTTATAACACGATCAAATTACAATACGATGCTGGAGTAAAGACTTACCTCGAGTTGATGACGGCGGAAACAGACTTGAAAACAAGCCAATTGAATTACTTGAATTCACTCTATGCCGTTCTTTCAAGCAAGCTGGATATCCAAAAAGCATTGGGAACCGTAAATTTTGCTAATTAATACAACAACCACCATACATATCACAATAGAAACTACGAAAACATGAATACAACTCGTTTATTTTCAACAATACTTTTAGGCTCTGGACTGTTCTTTACAGCTTGTGGCAATAAAGAAGGCGCAAAACAACAAGGTCCGGGGCAGATGCAAGCACAGGCGATGCCTGTTACCATGGCTGTTGTACAACATGAAATCGTTTCAGGACAGCATAGCTATCCAGCGAATGTTGTTCCATTACAAGAAACTGAAATTAGAGCAGAAGTCTCCGGTTACATCACAAACATCAGTGTAGCTGATGGTGCACATGTAAGTAAAGGACAGAAGCTATATGATATCGACCGCGTACGCTATGCTGCTGCAGTGGACCAAGCTAAAGCCAATCTTGAAATCGCAAGAGCAAACCTTGCTCGTGTGGAAAAAGATTTGCAACGCTATCAGACCCTAGCAGACAAGGATGCGATCGCAAAACAGACTTTGGATTATGCATTTACAGATGTCAATAATCAAAAAGCACAGGTTCAAGCTGCTGAGGCTGCTTTAACTACAGCAAGGGTAAACTTGCAACGTTCTAGTATTGTGGCTCCATTCTCTGGAACTGTTGGTATCTCTCAAGTTCGTAACGGAGCTTTGGTATCCGCAGGAACCACTTTATTGAACACCATCAGTTCTACCAATCCTATTGCGGTGGAATTCCAGATCAATGAAAAAGAGATCATGGAATTCAGCAACCTGAAATCAGGTAAGTCAAGCACACAGATCAATTTGACGCTTCCAGATGCGAGCACCTATGGTTCACATGGCAGAATCTCTACGATCGACCGTGCTGTTGATCCTCAAACAGGTACTTTAAAGGTTAGAGCGACTTTCGACAACCCTAACAATACCCTGCGTGCAGGAATGAACTTAAACTTGAATGTAGTAAGTACTTCCAAAGAAGAGGCAGTGGTAATTCCTTACCGTGCAATTTTCGAGCAATTAGGTTCCTTCTCGGTATATACCGTGACTGATAGTAACACTGTAGACTTGAAACAAGTAACCTTAGGTCAAAAATTAGGTGATCGCGTGGTGATTGCAAAGGGCATCAATCCCGGAGAGAAAGTCGTAGTAGACGGTGTAACCTCCTTGAAGCCAGGCGCAAAAGTTGTGGATAAAGCGACTATGGCTCCGCAACAACCTCAAGCTCAACCGAAAAAATAAGTGCTGTTCCATAAAATATATTTAACGAATGATCTCAGAAGTATTTATTAAAAGGCCGGTAACGGCGATGGTGGTATCCATATTGATTTCGATCATAGGGGTTATCGCGATCACCACCTTACCAATCAGTCAATATCCAAATATTGCTCCCCCTACGGTATCGGTTTCAGCGACCTATACAGGTGCGGATGCACAAACAGTAGAAAAAACAGTAACGACTCCTATCGAGAGTCAGATCAATGGTACCCCCGGAATGATCTATATGAGTTCCAACTCCACTTCGGATGGTGGTTCTCGTATCACAGTGACTTTTGAAGTAGGTACCGATATCGATATTGCAACACTTGACGTTCAGAACCGTGTGAGTATCGCAGAACCGGTATTGCCAGAGGCGGTACGCCGTTTAGGTGTAACCACACGTAAGGTAAATACCGATATCTTGATGATGGTTTCATTGGTGTCACCTGATGGCAGCCGCGATATCAACTTCCTTTCCAACTACATTAACTTATACTTGAAAGACGCTTTATTACGTGTACCAGGTGTGGGTGATGTGCAAGCATTTGGACAACCATTCGCCATGCGTGTATGGTTAGATGCCAACAAACTTGCCAATATCGGAATGTCTCCAGCGGATGTCAATACTGCTATCCAAGAACAGAACTCCCGTATGCCGGGTGGTTCAGTGGGTGCGCGTCCACAAGAGAACATGCAAGTATTCGAATACCCGATCGTAATGGACTCCGATTTGGAAGAAGTTGATCAATTTGAAAATATCGTAGTCAAAACAAATGCTGATGGATCCATCGTGCTATTGAAAGATATTGCCAGAGTAGAACTTGGACAATTTAACTATGGTATTACCAACAAGGTAAATGGAAATACAGCATCGGGTATGATGATTTCCCAAACACCAGGTGGTAATGCGGTGGAAACTGCCGATGGTATCTATAAAACTTTGGAGGAATTGAAGAAATCATTCCCTTCAGGTGTAGATTATGTGGTAGGTTATGAAACTGTATCGGTGGTTAATGCTTCCATCAGCTCGGTAATCCATACCTTAATCGAAGCCTTGATCTTGGTAACCTTGGTGGTATTCTTCTTCCTACAAAGTTGGAGAGCAACCTTGATCCCATTATTAGCGATTCCGGTTTCCATCGTCGGAACCTTTATCTTCTTTACCTTATTTGGATTCTCGATCAACAACTTAACGATGTTGGCTTTCGTGCTCGCCATCGGTATTGTGGTGGATGATGCCATCGTTGTGGTGGAGGCTGTCCAGCATTACATCGACCATTATAAGATGGATGCCAAAGAAGCGACCATGCGTGCCATGAAAGATATTACCGCACCGGTTATTGCCATTGCCTTGATCTTGGCGGCAGTATTCGTTCCGGTAGGATTTATCCCAGGAATGGTGGGTAAACTGTACCAACAGTTCGCGATTACCATTGCGGTATCCGTAATGTTATCGGCATTTATCGCACTTTCCTTAACACCTGCTCTATGTTCGATCATGTTGAAACCTTCGGCAACGACAAAGGATTCAAAAGGCTTGAACAAGTTTTTTTATAAATTCAACGTTTGGTTTGATAAAGTAACTTATCGCTATTCAAAAGGCGTGAAGAAAGCGATTAAATCCGCTCCACTAGTATTGATTATCTTGGTTTGTATTTTCGTAGGAACCGGATGGATGTTTACCGCTAAGAAAGCCGGATTTATCCCTAACGAAGATGGTGGTATCTTCTTTATGGGGGTCAGCTTACCAGAAGGTGCATCCAGTGCACGTACTGAAGAGGTATTGACCGAATTGACAAATGATTTACGCAAAGAATTCCCTGAGATCAATTATGTGACGTCCATCAACGGTATGAACTTGTTGAACCGTTCTGCTAAACCAAACGGTGCATCACTATTCGTATCCTTGAAACCATGGGATGAAAGACAGAAAACAGTTTCTGATATCACAGGTGCTATCATGGGTAAATACCGTGGCTATTCTAAGGCAACCGTTATTGCAGCAACGCCGCCGCCAATTCCTGGTTTGGGTACCGCTGGTGGTTTTACCATGGAGATCCAAGATAGACAAACAGTAGATATCAAAGATTTCGAAGCGATGGTTGGCCGATTCTTGGCCGCAGCAAACCAACGTCCTGAAATCGGAATGGCCTATACCCTATTCAACAGTAATTCACCGAACTATAAATTACAAGTAGATCGTGAAATGGCGAAACGTATGGGTGTGCCGGTTTCCAATATCTATAGCACCATATCTTCTTACCTAGGTAGTAGTTATGTCAATGACTTTACCAAATACGGACGTAACTTCCGTGTGGTAACACAGGCAGATACCAGTTACCGTATGCACATTGAAGATATCAATAAATTATATGTGAAGAACGTACAAGGTCAGCCTGTACCTATTTCAAACTTAGTGAGATATGAACTGACCACGAACCCTTCCATCGTGAACCACTTTAATATCTTCCGTTCAATCCAGATTTCTGGTGAGGCTGGTCCTGGTTATTCATCCGGTGATGCCATCCGTGCATTGGAAGAAGTAGCTGCACAGACTTTGTCTGACGGTTATTCGTATGAGTTCTCCGGCCTGTCCTTACAAGAGAAACAATCGGGTAGCAAGACCATCCAGATCTTTGCGCTCTGTATCTTGTTCGTGTTCTTGTTATTGGCATCGCTATATGAGAGTTGGTCGGTACCATTCTCCATCCTATTATCAGTACCTCTAGGTATTTTCGGAGCGATCTTGGCATTGACCCTATTACCAAACTTGGACAATAATATCTATGCGCAGATCGGTTTGGTTACCATTATCGGTTTGGCAGCTAAGAACGCAATCTTGATCGTGGAATTTGCCAAAGAGCGGGTGGATATTGGTATGAACCTAGTTGAAGCAACACTAGACGCTGTCAAGCTTCGTCTCCGTCCAATTATCATGACATCATTGGCCTTTATCTTAGGTATTATTCCATTGATGTTGTCCACTGGTGCAGGTGCTGTATCCAGACAGACCATTGGTTGGACCGTATTCGGTGGTATGACCGCAGCGACTTTCCTTGCCATCTTTATCGTACCAGTGCTATTCGTTGTGATTACACGATTGGCTTATGGTAAAAAGAAATTAGCCGAATTGGAAGCTAGTTTCGATGAGGAGAAAAAGAAAAGCTTAAGTGCGCACTAATTTAGTTTAACTCCATAATTTTAAAGGCTCGTCCAGCAATGGACGAGCCTTTTTTATTGCATTTTTCTCCAAATTTATGGTTATGCCTAATCTGTTTTTCAGCAATGGAAGAAAGTGGGAAAATTGAAAAAATAAGGAAAGTCTATGGCAAGAACCTTCGGGATTTCTTTTGCTCTCATTCGAGACATATTCGGAAATTTCAAAATGATTCTCGAATGAGGTCCGATTGAAGTCCAAAAGATTTTGCAAATTTTTAATTTATGAATTTGATAAGATTTTCTAAAGGTAAGGAATCAAATTTGGTGGGTGTTGAACCAGGATTCAAGGGATTTGGGGTTCGACTTCGCTCACCCACCGGATGGACCAAGATTATGGCCAATGTTTCGCTGGAAAGTCCATCATACTGTAGGGGCATATCGAATATGCCCGTTGGTATTTGAACCAGAATAGAAAGGATTTGGGGTTCGACTTCGCTCACCCACCGGATGGACCAAGATTATTTTGCTTACTTCCAATTCTGAACGATCAGTGAAGAATCTGTACGGTTCACCTCCCTAGGATCTTGTCATTCTGTACCGAAGGTACAGGAACTGTACGCTAATACAAAATATCGAAGAATACAAACTATCGAAGATAGAAGAACTGTACGTCAATACTATTTATTTTGTATTTGATTTTAAAAGTTTGCATTGCTTCGAGATACTTCGGATGGACCAAGATCTAATCCGAAGGTCGATCGGCACCTCGGCTTCGCTAACCGTTAATACCCGGCACAGGATAAATAAACCAAGATTATTTTGCTATTTCTTGCTAAATGGTATACCGCCAATGATCTTGGCCCATCCTCCCATCTTCGCTGGGTGAGCGGAGCCGAACCCCATCCTGGTTCAAATATCGCATTAACCGATAGGTCCCGAATTACTTCAACATTATCCCCACCGAAACATTCAAATGTTGATGGTCGAAATTGCTGGTATAAAAACTACCATGCAATTGTTGGTAGGCATAGGTTGCAGAAACCGTGAATTTGGTTTTGTTTAGGGAGTCATAAAGATAGAACAGCCCTGCTTTACCCATAAAACCCTTGTCATAGACTGGACCAATACTGGCGGAATAACCAGCATTTGCCACAAAACCGATCCTAGAAGCTTGTCCGAAATCCTTTACTGGCAATCGGCCATCGATAAATATGGGGAACAGGTTCCGGTCATACTTGGATTTTCTCACTTCCGTATTCCCAGCCTCTCCTGATTTGGTATAGTCCCCCTTTAAGGTTTCATTTCCAATCCCTAAACCTAAATAGGCTTTATCGTCAAAGTTTTTCCCAAAAATAAAATGCAGGGAATATCCATTGAAGGTGCCTTCGTAACCAGGATTGCGGACACCTAAATTTCCACCGCCTTGGATTAGGGTATAAAAAGAGCTTTGGGCAAAACCCAAGCTACTGATCAGCATCAGAATAAAAAATGAAAAAAGCTTTTGCATGTTCTTAGTTTAATATTTTATAGATCAACTCGGTCAATAGATCACCGGATTCAGTCAGGTGTCCTACATTCATACCCTTAGATTTCAAATCGAATTCCTTGATCAGATGGATGATCTCAAAGGTTTTCCTTCTATTGAAGTTCCTAGCGGCATATTCGTATTCCCTGACGAAAAATGGATGTACTCCGAGTTGCTTGGCAGCCACTGCGGAAGATTTATCTGGGAGGTAATGGTATTTCAGGATTTTGGTAAAATAGGTGCCCAAAGAACCTATCACAACTGGCATAGGATTACTCTTGGGGTTGGCGGCAAAATAATCCACGATCTGGAATGCCTTTAGTGCATTTCGCTTGGACAATGCAGTATTCAGTTCAAAAACATTGAAGTCCTTACTGATACCGATATTTTGCTCCACATCCACCGCAGTGATTTCCTTCTCGGCGGGGATATTCAACTGGAGTTTCTCTATTTCATTGGCAATCTTGGAAAGGTCGGTCCCTAAATATTCAGCCATTAGAGCTGCAGCTTGCGGATGCACCTTTCTTCCTGAAGCATTCAACTGTTCATTGATCCAGCCGGCAACCTTATCCTCATAAAGCTTATTTGATTCCAGCACAATACCTGCCTTTTCCATGGATTTGTAGGATTTCTTGCGCTTATCAAATTTGCTGTACTTATGGGCAAAGACCAAGACGGTCGATGGGGTCGGTTGTTCTAGGTATTTCAGTAGGAACTCATCATCTTTCCATTTCAGGTTTTGTGCTTCCTTGACGATGATAACTTGGTGGTTGCTCATCATGGGATAGCGCTTGGCCATACTGATGATGTTGGAGAAATCCGCATCCTTACCATACACGACGGACTGGTCGAAGCCCTTTTGGGAATCGTCGAGGACCGTTTGTTCGATGGCGTCAGAAATCAGGTCAATAAAGTAAGGTTCTTCACCATGCAGCAGGTAAACTGGGGCGAGCTTTTTTTTCTTTATATCGGATAAAATGGATTGGACATTCATGCTGTACGAAAGTACGAAAATACATAGACTTTTGCTTGTTGGAAAAGGTTGGAAAATTTCGTAATTTTGTAAATGTTTAGACCGGTTCCTTTGAACTTACCGCCGTTTCCGGCAAAAATCAGCAAAAAACAGGATCAGTATTTTATTTTCGACGAACTGCGGAAAAAGCATCTTTTGTTGACACCGGAGGAGTGGGTACGACAACATTGGGTCAGTCATCTGAACAAACATTATCAATATCCGATGGCCTTGATGAAGATCGAGGGCGGTCTATCGCTGAACAGCTTGCAGAAAAGGAGTGATCTAGTGGTTTATGACCGGGAAGGATCGCGCGTACTTTTGGCAGAATTCAAGGCTCCATCTGTCAAAATTACCGAAAAAACCTTCGAACAGATCGCAAATTATAACAGTATTTACAAAATCCCCCTTCTTTTGGTCAGTAATGGAATTGAGCATTATTATTGCAGGATAGATTTCGAGGAGGAGAAATTTACATTTATAACGGAACTGCCATCTTTTGGGCAGGAAAATTTCGGATATTAAAATAAATATTATATTAGTAGCACAAAGACAGAAAGAATCACATGAATATAGATAAAAACGAATTTAGAAAGTATGCTATTAAGCATCATAGAATTGGAAGCCAACACGTAGATGGTTACATTTCTAGATTACAACAACAAATTCCAAGCAACTTAACGCCATACATCATTGAAGAGAGACAATTGAACGTTGCTCAGATGGACGTATTTTCACGTTTGATGATGGACCGTATCATCTTTTTAGGAGATGGCATTAACGATCAGGTTGCTAATATCGTTCAAGCGCAGTTATTGTTCTTGCAATCGACCGATGCGCAACGTGACATCCAGATTTACATCAACTCACCAGGTGGTAGTGTTTATGCAGGTCTAGGGATCTATGACACCATGCAGTACATTTCACCAGATGTGGCAACGATCTGTACCGGTATGGCAGCATCGATGGGTGCGGTATTATTAGTGGCAGGTGCTAAAGGTAAACGTGCAGCATTGCGTCACTCGCGCGTGATGATCCACCAACCATCAGGCGGTGCACAAGGTGTAGCTGCGGATATGGAGATCAACTTGCGTGAAATGCTGAAGTTAAAAGAAGAATTATACACGATCATCGCTGATCACTCTGGCCAGACTTATGACTGGGTTGAGAAGTCATCAGATCGTGATTATTGGATGCGTGCCGCTGAAGCCAAAGAATTTGGTATGATAGATGAGGTATTGCTACCTAAGAAGAAAGAAACAAAATAATAACAATGAGTAAATCGAACAATAGAGATATCCATTGCTCATTTTGCGGAATCAGTAAAAATGAAGCGCAAATGCTTATTGCGGGTGATGGTGCGCATATCTGCGACAGATGTGTGCAACAAGCTGGGGAGATATTGGCGGAAGAGCTTAAGCAACGCAAGAATAAATCTATTCAAACTGCTCTTAAATTAATCCGTCCAAAGGAAATCAAGGAGCATTTGGATCAATACGTGATTGGACAAGATGATGCGAAGAAAGTCATTTCTGTAGCGGTTTACAACCATTACAAGCGTTTAAACCAACGTGTAGAGTCGGATGAGACCGAGATTGAAAAATCCAACTTGATTATCGTAGGAGAAACGGGTACCGGTAAGACCTTATTGGCCAAAACAGTTGCCAAGATCCTGAACGTACCTTTCTGTATCGTGGATGCGACAGTATTGACCGAAGCAGGATATGTAGGTGAGGATGTGGAAAGTATCTTGACCAGATTATTGCAAGCTGCAGATTATGATGTGGCTGCTGCAGAACGTGGAATCATCTATATAGATGAGATTGACAAAATCGCCAGAAAAAGCGACAACCCATCGATCACCCGTGATGTATCTGGAGAAGGTGTACAACAGGCCTTATTGAAAATCTTGGAAGGAACAAATGTAAATGTTCCACCTCAAGGTGGCCGTAAGCACCCTGACCAGAAAATGATCTCGGTAAATACCAGCAACATCCTATTTATCTGTGGTGGTGCATTTGATGGTATCCAAAAGAAAATCGCAAACAGATTGAGAACCCAAACTGTTGGCTATAAAATGAAAGATGAGGATCAGGAGATTGACCTGAACAACTTATATAAATACATCACGCCGCAAGATCTTAAGAACTTCGGCTTGATCCCTGAGTTGATCGGTCGTTTGCCAGTTCTTACGCATCTGAACCCATTGGATAAGGAAACTCTATTGAGTATCCTGACCAAGCCTAAGAATGCCTTGGTCAAACAATACATTAAATTGTTTGAATATGAGGGGATCAAGTTGTCATTCGAGCCTGAAGTCTATGACTTCATCGTTGACAAAGCTTGGGAGTTCAAATTAGGCGCCCGTGGGTTACGGAGCATTTGTGAGGCTATCATGCTGGATGCCATGTTCGAAACACCGAGCAATAAGGAAAATTCAGAAGACAAGACCTTGCAGATCAGTCTGGATTATGCAAAGAACAAATTTGCAAAGACGGACTTTAAGAAACTGCAAGTCGCATAAAAAATCTAAACCCTCGCCTATCACGCGAGGGTTTTTTGTATTAGTAAATTATTAAGAAAGGATGAAATTATGACTAAGAAGAAAGACGAAAAACAAGAAAATATCGAAGAGGTGAACTCTCCTATTACGGCTGGATTAAAGACAAAAGAAGATATTGTAAACAATTGGTTGCCCCGTTATACCGGTAGACCTTTGGAAGAATTTGGGGAATATATTTTGTTGACCAATTTCAGCAATTATGTGAAATTGTTCTCACAGATGCATGGCGATGCGCCCATCTTAGGTGAGGATAAACCCATGCAGACCTGTTCTGCAGACGGCATTACGATTATCAACTTTGGTATGGGATCGCCAGTTGCTGCAACGGTTATGGATCTATTGACTGCCATCCACCCTAAAGCAGTGCTTTTCCTAGGAAAGACGGGCGTATTGAAAAAGAAGATCGATGTTGGTGAACTGATCCTCCCTATCGCTGCAATCCGTGGAGAAGGGACTTCCAATGATTACTTACCTCCTGAAGTACCATCACTACCGGCCTTCGCCTTGCAGAAAGCAATTTCGACCACCATCCGTGACCACTCAAGAGATTATTGGACCGGAACGGTCTATACCACTAACCGTCGTGTGTGGGAGCATGACAAACAATTTAAGAAGTACTTGAAGAGCATCCGCGCCATGGCGGTGGATATGGAGACTGCTACGATCTTCTCGGTAGGCTTTGCCAACAAGATTCCTACCGGTGCCCTATTATTGGTTTCTGACCAACCGATGGTACCAGAAGGAGTGAAAACCGACAAGTCGGATGTAACCGTGACCAAGTCTTATGTGGAAACACACGTGAAAATCGGAATTGACGCTTTGAAGCAATTAATCAACAATGGCTTAACAGTAAAACACCTGAAGTTCTAAAAAATATCTACTTTTGTGGTAGACAACTAACAGACACAAAACTTCACCTATGTGGTATAATAACATTTTAGAAACCATTGGAAATACGCCATTGGTCAAACTAAATAAGATAACTGAAAATTTAAAGGGTACTATTTTAGCCAAGATCGAAACCAGTAACCCCGGCAATTCCATCAAGGACCGTATGGCCTTGAAGATGATCGAAGATGCAGAGGAAGCCGGATTATTGAAACCAGGGGGTACCATCATCGAGGGTACTTCGGGCAATACCGGAATGGGATTAGCCATGGCGGCAGTAGTGAAAGGTTATCGCTGTATTTTTACCACCACGGATAAGCAATCGAAAGAAAAGATCGATGCGCTACGTGCCTTTGGTGCGGAAGTGATCGTTTGCCCGACCAACGTAGATCCCGAGGATCCTCGCTCCTATTATTCGGTTTCAAGCCGATTGGAGAAAGAGGTTCCTAATGCTTGGAAGGCGAATCAATATGATAACCTTTCTAATTCCAAAGCCCACTATGAGCAGACAGGTCCTGAAATCTGGGAACAGACGGAAGGAAAGATCACCCATCTGGTTGTAGGTGTAGGAACTGGAGGAACTATCTCTGGTACTGCAAAATATTTAAGGGAGCAGAATCCTAACATCAAGGTTTGGGGAATTGATACCTACGGTTCTGTATTCAAGAAATATAAAGAAACCGGCATTTTTGACAAAAATGAAATCTATCCCTATATCACCGAAGGTATAGGTGAGGATTTCTTGCCTAAGAATGTTGATTTTTCAGTGATTGACCTTTTTGAAAAGGTAACCGATAAGGATGCTGCCTTGATGACCAGGGACCTGGCACGCAAGGAAGGTATCTTTGCCGGGAATTCTGCTGGAGCGGCATTGGCAGGTTTGTTACAATTAGGGAAAGACCTAAAGGAAGATGATGTGGTAGTCGTGATATTCCATGACCATGGATCTCGATACATGGGAAAAATGTATAATGAGGATTGGTTGCGTGAGCGCGGATTCCTGAAAGATGAAAAACTGACTGCAAAATCAATCCTTAAAAAACGTGGTGAACAAGCTATCGTCACCGCAGACGCCAACCAGACCGTTGTTGAAACCTTCAACATCATGAAATCCCTGAACATCTCCCAAATACCTGTCACCCAACAGGGTATGGTCATTGGGAAAGTAACAGAGTCTGATATCCTGTCGGCATTACTTGAAAATCCTTCGTTAAAATCATCGGCAGTAGAGGAGATTACCTCTAAACCATTCCCATTTGTGGACCTGAATACTTCGATTGATAAGATTTCAGGATTGATCAACAAAGATACCCAAGCGGTATTGGTGGAGGATGATTTTGGAAGGATCAATATCATCACGCAATACGATATTATTAACGCCATTTCAGAAGTTTAGGATATTTCCATTTTTTGGGTATATTTAAATTAATCTACCCCAAGGAATGGAAAGAAACGATAAACTTAAAAGATTAGAATATTGGATTAAAGCGCGTATCGGAAAGATTGCTTTTATTGACGTAGAAGAAAAACGTGCCAAGGAATGGTACGGTAACGGATACGGGGGGTTTTATGTGGACCCCAGCCTAGTTCCAGAGAATGCCATCGTGTATTCTTTTGGTATCGGTGAGGATATCTCTTTTGATAAAGCCATCATAGCGAAACATGGAGCCAAGGTCTTTGGTTTCGACCCTACCCCGAAATCCATCAACTACGTCCGTAATAACGAAACGCCTGAGCAGTTTTATTTCCATCCATTTGGATTAGGTGAAAAAACCGAAATGGTTACCTTTCACCTCCCTAAAAACAAAGAGCATGTTTCCGGAAGTGTCTATGACCATAGCTTGGTGGATGAACACGATTCGGTAGACGTGCTTTTAAAGGAGTTTAAAGAGATAGTACATGATTTGGGGCACCAATCCATTGATGTGCTGAAGATGGACATAGAGGGCTCGGAATACGCTGTAATGGAAGGGATACTGAACTCTGGCATTCCGATCAAGCAAATCCTTGTGGAAACCCACGAAAGGTTCTTTGCCAACGGCAAGGAAAAAGGCAAGGAATTCTTTAAGCTATTGCATGATCATGGTTATAGGATCTTTGCAATCTCGGATACCTACCAAGAAATATCATTAGTAAAAGGGTAAAAAGGCTTTTCTAAAACCCTAGTAGGATTCCAATATTATAGCAATTACGGCATATTAGCCTGAAAATACCGCAAAAACGATGTTCGATTAATCGAACATCGTTTTTGCAATATATGAATGATTTTTAGGCTATTATTGGCGGGCTTATGCAATAAGCCCCTACGAAAATTGGACACCTTTCAAGCGTTAAAATAATCTTGGCCCATTCTCTTATCCTCGTTTGGCGAGCTGAACCCTGAGAAGTCAAAGGGGAGTCGAGCCACATCCTGGTTCAAATCACATTTCCCCCTTCAGATCGTTCTTCATACAAACATTTACTTTCCGAAGGAAGTTCTTTAGCACCCGGCTCATTTCCAGTGGCGGAAAAATGGAAAGAATGCCGTTGACCTGTGCGATGGGATTGGCCTTGGAATGCTTTTAATAGATCATCCCATCAAAAGGGATGATCTATTAAAAGATATTCCCGACAACAAGGCATTCTTTTCATGTGCTATGGGTTGTGCGAAAAGCCACCTTAAATGAGCCAAAGGTTTTTGGTTACTTTTGGGCTCCAAAAGTAACAGAGAAGATCCCCCTTTCCTCCAAAAAAAAAGAGGCTGTCTTTTCAGACAACCTCTTTAAAATTATGATCAGAAAAACGAATTAATCGTTTTGTTTGATTTCTGGGTTTGCATTCAATTCCAATAATGGGAATAAGAACTGCCAATCTTTAGCACCAGCAGCAACCTTTACCATTCCATTTACACTTCCAGGAGCATAGTTAGGAACAACAGTTCTGTCTAATGGTTGGTTCAAACGTTTCAAATCGTAGAATCTGAATCCTTCGCCCCAAAGTTCTGTTCTTCTGTTAGTCCAGATCTCTTCCAATAAAGCAGCACCAGTGTTGGTAGATTTTGTAGCTTCAAGGTCACGAACTTTCACAAAGTTGAACAATGCCTCTTGTGCATTAGCAGTTTGGTTTGAGCTAGCATAAGCTTCTGCCAAGATCAAGTGCATTTCTGCTGATCTCATCAAAGGAACATCTCCTAAAGCACCACCTGGTGATTTGATTGCAAACTTTCTAGACATATACTCTTGACGAGCGAAAGATGCCAATGGCAATGGGAAGTTAGCCGCAGTTGGTTTTGGTTCCCAAAGTTTCTTTCTGATGTCTGTGTCAGAGATTTTTTCGTACAATGCAGAGTTGATTCTCTTAGGGTTTGCACGCATAAAAGAAGTATTCGCATTGTAAGCGATCTGCGCAAAGTATGATCCGAAAGCATCCATCTGATCTTGCGTCGGCATAGAAGCCCACATAAATTCAGACATTGAAGGAGCATCGTTGAATCCTTTCATGTATGTATCTTGGTTCATCAATGGGAAACTTCCTGACTCGATAACCAAATTAGCAAATTTGATCGCATTCGGGTAATCTTGCATAGTCAATGCAACTCTAGCACGGATACCGTAAGTCACATATACGTTGATATGAGACTTGTTCACTCTAGTTTGAACGTTCAATGCAACCGCATCATCTAAATCTTTGATGATTGAAGCATATACGTCTTTCACGGTGGATCTTGGTAATGCACCATCTGAAGATTTCAATACCAAAGGAACACCTAATTGATCGTTTGCTGTGCTTGCATCGTATCTTTTAGCATAAAGCTGAACAAGATTGGAGTAAGCATAAGCTCTAAGGGTCAAGGCTTGAGCTTTCAAGTTGTTTTTCTCTTCATCAGTACCTGGAAGACCGTCTACATTATCCAAGATGAAGTTTGAGTCACCAATGATCTTGTAGAAAGTTCTGTAATAGTATTCTGTCAATTTATGGTTGTCATTACGACCACCTTGCCAGTTACCTTCACCAGTAGAACCGAACCAGTTTGCATCACTGATACCTAAGTCTTCACCCATAAAGTCAAGGCCTAACATGATACCACCTACACCTGGTTTGTTTTGAACATTCCAATCCACTACGGTGGTACGCTCAAACATAAATCTATAGATACCGTTCAATGCTGTATTAGCATTGGCAATCGAACTGAAGATCTCATCTTGAGATACTTTGTCAGTTGGAGCGGTTTCCAAATAGTCCTTTTTACATCCGCTTAGGGCTAGAAGTAAAACGGAAGCATATATCGTTAAATTTCTTTTTTTCATAATAATTCAGCTGCTAATTAAAATCCAACATTTACACCGATGCTGAAAATACGAGTCGGCAAATAAGTAGATGATACTGATCCATCAAAGCTCTCTGTTGGATTCATACCTTTGCGTTTCGAGAATAAAGCTAAGTTCTCACCAGTGAAGAATACACGTGCAGTAGACAAGTCGATTTTGTTCAACAAGCTGCTTGGTAATCTATATTGGAAGTTTACGTTTTGGATGCTAAAGTAAGAAGCACTAGTTAACCATCTTGTAGAAGCAGCATTGATGTTGTTGCTGTTTGCTTGGTCTAATCTAGGGATATCACTTGTTGTATTCGTAGTGGTCCATGCTTTCATTGCATCAACATGGTATGATTTACCATATGAGTTGGTGCTCATTAAACCAACATAGTTACCATCATAGATTTTACCACCGATTTGGTAGTTCAACAAGAATGATAAAGTGAATGCTTTATAGTCGAAAGTATTGATGATGGATCCCATTACATCAGGAATAGAAGTACCTGAATAATCGAATTTAGCATAGTTTTGGTTGGTTACATATTCCTTACCATCAACCACACGGATGTTTTCTTGTGCAGTACCATCTGCAGGGATGTAAAGAGCAGAACCATCTGCATGGTCAACACCAGCATATTGTCTCAACCAGAAAGCGTAGTAATCTCTACCCACTTCTCTTCTCTTGTTACCTGCTGTGATCACTGGAGTTTCAACTGGCATCTTCGTGATCTCGTTCTTGAAAGTCGTGAAGTTCTTGGTCAATGTCCAAGTGAAGTTATCGTTTCTTACGATATCACCTGTTAATGACAATTCAAAACCTGTATTGTACATGGAACCAACGTTTCTGAATTCTGTACTAACGGCAGAAGAAAGAGGACGTGGAACGGATAACAATAACTCGTCAGAACCTCTCTTGTAGTATTCCGCCTCACCTCTTAATCTGTTGTTGAATAAAGAGAAGTTCACACCTACGTTGAAAGTATTTGAAGATTCCCAAGTCAAGTTAGGGTTTGCTAATGAACTAAGAACAGTTCCTGGCAATCCACCGTTTGACCATCCAAGGTTGTAAAGCGCTTGGTATCCGTAATAGATTCTATTTCCGTTTACATCCAATAGGTGGTTGTTACCAACTTGGCCGTATGAAGCTTTTAATCTCAAATCGTTAACCCAAGTAGCACTAGACATAAAGTCTTCTTTGTTGATTGCCCATGCAGCACCAACTGAGAAGAAGTTACCCCATCTTTTGCTATCGTCAAAGATTGAAGAACCATCCGTTCTGAAAGATGCATCAGCATAGTACTTCTCATCGTAGTTATAAGATGCTCTTGCGAAGTAAGACTCAAGACGGTTCACGTTTTTGTAACCTCCTGCAGAAAGTGGAGTTACGTAGTTATCTAATTCAGTGATACCAGAAGTAATCTGTCCAGTTTTAGTAGCATTTCTGCTGCTGAATTGATAATCATAGTTTTCGTGACCAGCTATTGCTGAAACGTTATGCAAATCAAATGATTTTCTGTATTGCAATACTTGGTTGAAAGTATATGATTTAGTGATGTAGTTTTCAGCAGAACCTAAACCATTGTAAGAAACACCATCACCCACTTTGTTGTTCCAAGAGTAATCGAAGTTTCTGTTTGAAAGGTCGATAGTTACTGTAGGAGTGAATGTGAAATCTTTTAGGAATTTGATTTCCATAAATGCTCTACCACCTAACATCGTACGTTTGTTCAAACGAGTGTTCAAGATGGTCTCGTAGATCACATGTCTACCTGGACTTGCGCCAGAAGGTCTGTTGATAGCACCTGGGTGCATTCCGTAGTCATAATATTGTTCGCCAGTAACTGGATCAACCACTGGTGCTCCTGTTGTAGCGTCGAATGCATGCACTGGGTAGATAGAACCTAAACCTCTGATGAAAGAGAATGGGTTGACGTATGAGTTAGCATTTCCTGTTGAAGCATCAGAAGCTAATGAGCCTTCTGACATAGCTCCAGAAATGTTAACACCTGCTTTTAACCAATCTTTGATCTGAGAGTTTACATTGATCCTACCGTTGAAACGTTGGAAGTCTGAGTTAAGGATATAACCTTGATCGTTCAAATAACCCAATGAAACGTAGTAATCAGTTTTTTCATTGCTACCACCAATGTTAATATTGGCATCTGTTCTTTTTCCTACACGCTGAATAGCATCAAACCAGTTGAAATCATCATATTTCAAACCTGCATTTGGATTCATCGTACCATCTAAAGAAACGATTTCATTGTCAGCAACGTTGAAAGGGTTGTAAGCTAAGAATCTCTTGATATTGTCGAATGCATATTTATTCGCATCTGCTTCTGAAGCACCTGGGCTTCCGTTAGCAGGGAACATTCTTGAGTTTTTGATAGCTTGGAATGCTACTGGGTAGTAATCATTGATTCCTACTGTTTCGTATTCTTGGATACCTCTTTGCGTAATACCTTGAGTTAAGCCAACATTTAATTTAGTAGCACCGCGACCTTTTTTCGTTGTGATCATGATCACACCGTTTCCAGCTCTAGATCCGTACAATGCTGCAGAAGTTGCATCCTTTAAGATAGAGATGCTTTCGATATCATCTGCATTTAGGTCTCCGATGTTACCATCAAATACAGCACCGTCCACCACGTACAAAGGAGAACTTGAAGCACTCATGGAACCGATACCTCTTAAACGTACACTAGCACCTGATCCTGGCTGACCATTTCCTGAAGAAACAGAGATACCTGGAGCCATACCTGCCAACGCATTCGATACGTTGGATACAGTACGTTTATCCAAATCTTCTGCACTCATGGTAGCCATGGAACCTGTTACTTCAGATTTCTTAGCTGTACCATAGGCAACGACAACAACCTCATCAAGTTCTTCGCCTGATAAGCTTAATTGAACATTAATGATGTTATTGTTGCTAACAGTTACGGTCTGCGAAGCATAACCGATAAATGAGAATGTGATGCTACTTCCAGAAGCCACATTGGTCAATGTGTACTTACCGTTAGCATCTGTTTGAGTCGCGTTAGTTGAACCAGACACACGAACTGATACACCAGGCAATGCTTGCCCATCGTTCGCCGAGGTAACTGTACCACTCAAATTTTGATTTTGCGCAAACGTTTGCCCAATTAGGCATGTAAACACAAAAAGAAGACAGAGTAATTTTTGTTTCATAAAAAATTGATCTTTTAATTGTAATTGTTAATAAAAATTAGACTTACGGCTAAATAAATAGTTATTAATGCCGTAAAAATATTAAAAAAGTCAATATTTTATCATTATTAAACGTTTTAAGTAAAAATATTTATTGAATAGAATTTGTTAGGGTAATATTTCAACTTAGTTGTCTCTATTCATTAATAATCTAACTATAGTTTATCTAATTTTCTTATGATTCAGAATTAACAACACACTCTTTCCGTAAATACGAAATTTTATTTTCAATTTTTAGCAAAACAAACTGCCTGTTTAAATGGAATTAAAACATATTTAGGGCGTTTTTAGAAATTTTGATAATTTTTTGATTAAAATATAACTACTATGGCAATTCCAAGAAGAATTGCAATTATTCATTATAAGAATAATTCTTTCTCTTTTTATCCAATTTGGTTGTCAATTATTTAATTTGATTTCATTTGGTTAGCTAAATCGAAAAAACAGCCTGTGGACCTACTTCAGCGCAGATTCTATCCTACGAATTTATCAGAATTAAGGAAACAGGAATAAGAAAAGAGGGAGGTTAGGCGAGTAGATTAAATGACAATAATATGATAATCGCAGAGCGATATCACTGTATTAAATTTAAAACTAGTTGTGGATTGTAACTAATTAGACCCTGGAGCGTCTATTTCGGTGATGATATAGACATCTTCTTGGTCTTTTTTCATCTTGTATTTCTCGCGAGCAATGCGTTGGATCTCACTTTGGTTGTATTGTACATCCTTAATGGATTGGGATATACTTTCAATTTCATTGGTATAGTATTCTTTCTCCTGTTCCAATTTGGTTTTTTCAGTCTGAAAGTTGTATTGGGTAGCAATGTCGTAACGATCGAAAAAACACATCCAAACTAAGAATGCAACTCCTGCGATAAGATATTGATTACGGATAGTATTGATGAAACGTTCCATAGGCTAGACCAAAGCAATTAAAATTCGGTTAAAGATAACTATTTTAAGATGAACAATACAAGGGGAGAAACAGTAATTAAATTAACCATTGTGGAAAACTAAATCTTTTTAAAATTTAGAGGCGCTGCAAAGTACCTAAACTCAATTCGTGAAAACGAAAAGCATAAAAAAAGGGAACCGCTTGGTTCCCTTTTCTGACCTTAAGGTCAATTATTTTTTCGGAGCGTATTTAAAATCTTTTCCGATGAATTTTGCATTCTCGCCTAATTCTTCTTCGATACGCAACAATTGATTGTATTTAGCAATCCGGTCTGAACGAGAGATTGAACCCGTTTTGATTTGACCACAGTTTAATGCTACCGCTAAGTCAGCAATGGTAGTATCTTCTGTTTCACCAGAACGGTGAGACATTACTGAAGTATAACCATTGGTCTGAGCCAAATGAACAGCATTGATAGTCTCAGTCAAAGAACCGATTTGGTTAACTTTTACTAAGATTGAGTTACCAATACCTTTGTCGATACCTTCTTGAAGACGTTTAGTGTTTGTAACAAATAAATCGTCACCAACTAATTGTACACGGTCACCGATCTTCTCAGTTAACAATTTCCAACCTTTCCAATCATCTTCTGCCATACCGTCCTCAATTGAGATAATAGGGTATTTAGCAGTCAATTCAGCTAGGTAATCTACTTGCTCTTCGATAGTACGAACCGCAGCACCTTTACCTTCGAATTTAGCGTAATCGTATTTACCTTTTTCGAAGAACTCAGTCGAAGCACAGTCTAAGGCAAGACAGATTTCCTTTCCTGGTTTGTAACCCGCTTTTTTAATAGCTTCCAAGATAGTTTCGATAGCATCTTCAGTACCTTCAAAAGTTGGAGCAAAACCACCTTCATCACCTACTGCTGTAGACAAGTTACGGTCGTGAAGGATTTTCTTAAGGCTATGAAAAACCTCAGCACCCCAACGTAAAGCTTCTGAGAAAGACTCAGCGCCCACAGGCATGATCATGAACTCTTGGAAAGCGATAGGCGCATCAGAGTGAGCACCACCGTTCACAATGTTCATCATTGGTAGAGGAAGTGTATTTGCATTTACACCACCGATATAACGATATAGAGGCTGACGGCTTTCTTGGGCTGCAGCTTTAGCAACCGCTAAAGAAACACCTAAGATCGCGTTAGCACCTAATTTACCTTTGTTTTCAGAACCATCTAAATCGATCATCAATTTGTCGATTGCGTTTTGTTCAAATACGTCAACACCTTCTAAAGCTTTTGCAATCTTAGTATTTACGTTTTCAACAGCTTTCAAAACACCTTTACCTAAGTATTTCTTTTTATCACCGTCGCGTAATTCTACCGCTTCGTGTGCACCTGTAGAAGCTCCTGAGGGAACTGCTGCACGGCCAACAAAACCGTTTTGCGTTGTTACATCAACTTCTATCGTAGGATTTCCGCGCGAATCTAAAATCTGGCGCGCATGTACGTCAATTATCAAGCTCATTTTATGTGTGGTTTATTTAAATATCTTCCTTAGTTAAATACTCTACTTAGTGTATTTAAGACACTAATATAACAATAATTCTTGCTTTATCAAAAATATGAAAAATCTAAGTGATTCGCCCTAATGCATAGAAAAATTAAATCATGCCTGCATTGATTATTATGAAAATCGCAAACCCAACAGATATACCAATACTTATACTCTCCGCACAAGACCATCACCTATTGATTAGCCTTATTCCCTCCTCCTAAAATAGATGACAAAAAAAAGGTCACATCTTCACGATGCGACCTCCTAAAATATTTTATTTGAAACTATCCTTTTACCATTGCGATAAAATCATCGAATAGATATCTTGAATCGTGTGGACCTGGAGATGATTCTGGGTGATATTGTACCGAGAAAGCATTCTTGCCTTTCACGCGGATTCCTTCAATAGAATTGTCATTTAAGTTTACGTGAGTGATCTCAACTTTATCCGACTTCTCAATATCTTCCGCTACTACACCAAAACCATGGTTTTGAGAAGTAATCTCACATTTATTAGCGATAATATTCTTTACAGGGTGGTTTATACCTCTGTGACCATTGTGCATTTTTTGCGTTCTGATATCATTTGCAAGTGCCAAGATTTGGTGACCAAGACAAATCCCGAACATCGGTTTATCAGCAGCTAAGATATCTTTTACAGTTTGGATAGCGTAATCCATTGCAGCAGGGTCACCAGGACCATTTGAAATGAAGAAACCATCTGGATTCCATTCTTGCATTTCTGCGAAGGTAGTTTTAGCAGGGAAAACCTTAGCATATACCTGACGAGAATCAAAGTTTCTCAAGATGTTCTTTTTGATCCCTAAATCCAATACAGCAATACGAGTCGGAGCGCCCTCTTCACCATAGTAGTATGGCTCGGTCGTAGAAACCTGAGAAGAAAGCTCTAATCCAGCCATTGAAGGCACCTTAGCCAATTCAGCTTTCAAAGAATCTACATCTAGGTTCTCTGAAGAAATGATAGCATTCATCGCACCTTTACTACGGATATGACGAACCAATGAACGCGTATCGATATCCGAGATACCCACCAAATTCTCCTCTTCGAAATAATTCTGGATAGATTGGTCAGCCATTTTACGACTGTAGTTGATGTTATAGTTCTTACAAACTAAACCTGCAATCTGAATCTTTCTAGACTCTTCATCCTCATCATCGATACCATAGTTTCCGATATGCGCATTGGTCGTAACCATGATCTGTGCATAATAGGAAGGATCTGTAAAGATCTCTTGGTAGCCAGTCGTACCAGTGTTGAAACAAATCTCACCTGTGGTAGTACCGATCTTTCCTGCGGCTTTACCATGAAAAACTGTTCCATCCTCTAGGACTAAAATTGCTGGCAATTTGCTGTAGTTGGTCATTCTTATTTCTAGTTAAAACGTATCACTAAATTACTGATAGATTTCCTTAACTCCTAAACATAAAAAAAGCCCAAACGGGCTAACAGATCAATTAAAATATTGACGAGAAGTAGAAACTACTTTTTGAAATGCTATTGGGTAGAAGGTCTCTTTCATTTTTATCGGGAGACAAAGGTACAAATTATTTTAATTCAGAAACAATAGTTTTTTATTTTATTCTTAAGCCAACATGCACAAAAAAAGCCCAGAGATCAATATACCTCAGGGCCCTTAAATTCTTTTAATTTCTATTACTTCGTCAGCTTGAAAATATCATTTCCAAACACGAATATCATCAAGGCTATAATAATGAAGAAACCCACGATCTGTGCCTTCTCCAAGAATTTATCACTCAGCGGTTTCCCTTGGATCATCTCAATCAACAAAAAGATCACGTGGCCACCATCCAAAGCTGGAATAGGCAGGATATTCATAAATGCCAATGCCATAGAAAGCATACCCACCAAGCTCCAGAACCTCAACCAATCCACCTCAGTACCAAACATGGTCGCAATCCCAACTGGACCTGAAAGCGCTTTATCCGCACGAACCTCACCTTTGAAGATCTTTCCGAAACCTTTGATATTATCCGTGATTACCGAGAAAGCTTTGCTAGCTCCCAACGGCAATGATTCCATAAAGCCATATTTATGCTGTACAACAGGAAGGTTCAAGAAACCTAAAGTAGAAGAGCTATCTGCTGCCGCTTTTAAAGCCATCGGACTTCCCTTACGTACAATATCCAAATTAACTTCCTTATTCTTGTTAGCTGCCAATTCAGATTTGAACTGATCTAGTTGCTGCACCTGAACACCATTGATCGACACGATGCTATCCCCTACTTGCAGTCCCATCTTCTCGGCCCTGCTATTCTTTTCGACCATAGTCACCGGAAGCATCTTGAACATAGGTTGAACCAATTCGTTCTTCTTATGCTCAGAAATATCATTCAGGATATCACTAGGCAACTTGATCTCCATTTGCTGACCAGCACGTTCAACGGTCAATACCGCATCGCCCATCAATACCTCAGAAGTCAATAGATCTTGGTAGAATAGGTTTGCTTTTTTACCATTCACGGCAAGGATCTTATCCCCTTCTTTCAAGCCTACCTTCTCACCGATAATGCCCGGTTTCACACCATAAAGTTGCGTATTGTTAAAGTCAGTAGTACCATATTTAAAGGTCAACATCCAAAAAACAACAATACCCACGATCACATTGACAATAATACCGCCTAACATGACGATCAAACGTTGCCAAGCTGGTTTAGAACGGAATTCCCATGGTTGTGGCTCCCCTTTCATCTGTTCGGTATCCATCGATTCATCGATCATACCCGCAATCTTCACATAGCCACCCAATGGCAACCAGCCCACACCATACTCACAACCTTTATAATTGAATTTGAACAATTTCACACCCCAGGCATCAAAGAAAAGATAAAACTTCTCCACCTTGATTCCGAATGCTCGTGCAGCTAGAAAGTGCCCAAGCTCATGCAAGATGATTAATAATGACAAGCCTAAAAGTACCTGCCCAATCATGATTACAATTCCCATCGATTATATTTTTATTATTTTATTTACTATTTAATTATTTAAATACGTTCTATTAAACTTCGTGCCACAGTCCGGCTTTCCAAATCGAACTGCAAATAATCCTCTAAACTTAACGTTTTTTGTGATTTCACCTGACACAATGTCTCTTCAATGATTTCACTCATCTGTAAAAATCCTACTCGATCATTCAAAAAAGCTTCCACTACGATTTCGTTGGCACCATTCAGCACACAGGCCGCATTACCACCCGCCTCAAGAGCCTGAAAAGCCAACTTCAGATTACGGAAAACCTCCATATCTGGCTGTTCAAAAGTCAAATTCGGGTAGTCCAAGAAATTAAAACGCTTGAAATTATTCTCAAATCGCTTCGGATAGGTCAATGCATATTGAATAGGAAGTTTCATGTCTGGCAAGCCCATCTGAGCTTTCAATGAACCATCTTCAAATTGCACCAAAGAGTGTATAATAGATTGCGGATGGATGATTACGTCGATTTGGTCATATTCCAAACCAAACAACCATTTGGCCTCAATCACCTCTAGGCCTTTATTCATCAAGGAAGCCGAGTCAATCGTTATTTTAGCGCCCATGGTCCAATTCGGGTGCTTCAAAGCTTGCGCTTTCGTAACGGACTTTAGATCTTCAATTGATTTTCCTCGAAAAGGACCTCCCGAGGCAGTAAGGATAATCTTCTCAATAGGGTTGGCTTCTTCACCAGCCAAGCATTGAAATATAGCGGAATGCTCTGAATCTACCGGCAACAATTTAACCTGATGTTTTTCAACCAAGCCAGTTATCAATTCCCCAGCTACTACTAAAGTCTCTTTATTTGCCAGGGCGATATCCTTACCCGACTCAATGGCTGCCACCGTTGGCCTCAGCCCTACTGCTCCTACTACCGCCGTCAAGACGATGTCAATATCATCCCTTTGCACCGTTTCCACGAGAGCATCTTCACCAAACAGCACCTCTATCCCCTTGCCCTGCAAAGTATCTCTCACCTTCTCAAAGGCAGCCTTTTCACAAACGACAACCGCAGCTGGTTTGAACTTAAGAGCCTGTTGGATCAATAAATCGGCGTTTCTTCCGGCAGAGAGTACAGTAATCGAAAAATGATCAGGATATTGTTCTACTACTTCTAAGGTCTGTGTCCCAATACTGCCCGTAGAACCTAATATGGCTAATTTCCTTTTACTCAAAACTTAAATGATTTTATATAATGTTATCCATAAGGGAAGGATCAGAACTGCCCTTATAGGCTTTTATCATGTCAATATACACAATTGACATAACAACGCTTACCACTGGGATAATTACAAAGGAATTGATCAGACTCAAGATCTTTGAAACCAAAGAGTATCCCATGTATTCTGTACCTAATTGTAGTAGATGAGTGAATGCAACGATAAATATAATGGCCAACAGCCTCAAAACATTACCTTTTGTCATCGCTAGGCTAAACCTGTACGATTTGAAGGTATTGAAACCATTCTCCACGATGAAGAACGGAAAGAAAGTGGTCCTGATCAACACAAACAGCATGATTACCCCCGTCAAGAAGGGGTGAATCTCGGTCTGAACCGTATTCATGTTGACTCCTAAATACAGCAATGGAAATAATGCCACATACATAATGATGTAAATCACGAATGCGATCAGACTGTACAGTAACAGTCCCAAAATATAATAGCAAAACTGCGACATGCTCGGCAGATAATCCATCAAGCCATGGCTCTTTTCATCCTTTGCTAAGAAAATAGCCTTCTTCAACAGCACTAATTGCAAGCCAAAATAAACGGCCACGAACAACAGCAACAAAAGCACCTTTACGATCAGATTCGAAGAATCTAAATACATAGCTAGAAAAGAAGAAAGGTTGGATGTTACAAAAATTAAAAAACATAGACCAGCAATAGAAATGTAATTCCTCATGAGGATATCTATCGCTCTTAAAACAACGTCGTTAGCTTTAAATGTAATGTCTTTGAGAAAATCTAGCATGGCATAAATAATATTGCAAATATGATAATTTTTTCGGTGGAATCAATTTTTTTAAAGCCCTATATGCTATAAAAAAAGGCTAAGATTTTATATTCTTAGCCTTTTATCGACAATTATTACTTTAAATTTTCTGGAACAGGTTTATCCAATAGGTATTGGTAATAGAACCTGGTTCTTTCCTTGAAATCATAAGGACTTTTAGACCTGTTGAATCCATGTCGGCTACCCGGATAGATCATCAGTTCAAATGGCACTGCTCTATCGGTCAAGGCATCCACCAACTGAATGGTATTCTGCATATGAACGTTATCATCCATGTCTCCATGCATGATACGTAACCTACCTTTGTATTGATTTACATAAGGCAAAATAGAACCGTTCTTATATCCTTCCGGATTAGACTGCGGCGTGTCCATCCAACGCTCGGTATAATGCGTATCATATAGCTCCCAGCTTGTTACCGGCGCACCCGCAATACCATAATCAAAATAATCAGCTCCTTTGGTCAATGCCAGACAAGTCATGTAACCACCATAACTATGTCCAGTAATCAACAATTTGTCCTTAGCCACAAATGGCTTAGCTTTCAACCATTTTGCAACGGTGATATAATCCACCAATTCCCAGTTTCCTAGGTTTCTGTGCATCCAAGCAACTCCTTGTTTACCAAAATGTCCAGAAGCTCTATGGTCAGCCTCAATCTGAATAATTCCTTCTTGAGACCAATATTCACCATTCACCCCTTTCCATGTATTTCTTACGGTACCCGCATCCGGACCACCATAGATACTCATGATCACAGGATACTGTTTTGTTTCATCAAAATCAGTTGGATAGGTGATGATAAGCGGAAGATTAAATTTACCATCTTCAGAAGGGATGGTCAGGTACTCACGTTTTGCAACTTTATAGTTCGCAAAATCATCAGCCTTGCTATCTGCCAATTCCTTCAAAACTTTGCCCTTATTGTCCACAAGAGCAACCTTATTAGGCGTGAAGATATTGGAATAGTTCGTGATGAAATATTTACCATCAGGCGACACCAATACATTATGTGTATAATCACCAAAAGTCAATCTCTGCATTTTTTTTCCATCAAAGCCAATTCTGTAAAGATCCTTCGTTGCAGAATTTTCCTTCCTAGCAGAGAAATAAAGCACTTTACCTTTCTCATCGATGCGCTCGATGGAAGTCACCTGCCAATCACCTTGGGTAATTGGGTTAACCAATTTCCCATCCAGTGTATATAGATAGTAATGTGCCCATCCGGTTTTATCCGATTTCAATATATAGTGTTTGTTATCGGCTAAATAAGTAATGCGCTCATCATGGTCCAAATTGATCCATGTGGGCTGCTCCTCATTGTAGATCTCTGTTTTTTGACCATTTTCAGGATTCACAGCGTAAAACTTCAAGGTATTCTGCTCCCTATTCATCCACTGAACCATGATCGATTGGCTATCAAAGCTCCAGTATGGTTGTCCAAAGTATTGATCATCTTTCTCATTGAAATCAGCCCAAACAACTGGAGAACCTTCCACTTTCACAAAACCAACTTTAACCTCTGGGTTAGGGTCACCAGCTTTTGGGTATCGCGTTTCCTCTAGGTAGCCATGCTGTCCTTTGGAAACATAGATCGGGAACATTGGGACCTTAGTGTCATCAAAGCGCATAAAAGCAATCTCCTTACTGTCAGGAGACCACCAGAAAGCCCTATAATTTGTTGGACGGCCTAAAATTTCCTCGTAATAAACCCATGATGACCAACCATTGTAGATCACATCCGTTCCATCATTGGTGTAGCGAACTTCCTTTCCGGATGCCACTTCGAGACCATACAAGTCACTTTTCCTTGTAAAAGCGACGTATTTACCATCGGGAGATAGCGTTGGGTTCTGTTCTTCTACTTCCGGAGAATTGGTCAATTTCTTAGCCTCCCCTTCCGGATATTGGATGAATACATCTTTATCCTTCACAAAAACCTGCGTCGAAGTATTCACAGGATAGCTGTAGCTCTCCTTTTTACCGGTTTTTACATTGACTTTGAAAAGCTGGTTGTTTGCTCTTTCTATATAATGATTGGCATCGGCCCATCCTTCAAATCGACTGATCGTCTTGGTCAATGAAGGCGCTTGGTTCCATGCCTGCTCATAGGTTAATTTTTTCGTTTGCGCGTCTGCCCCTGCTGTCGTCGACAAGATAAACAGCGTGAGACAAGCCGCTGAAAACAACTTGTTCATATGATTTCGTAATTAGTAATTTGTTTCAATAAATCTTCGAAAATAGGAAATTCTAACCGATCTAGTAAAATAATACCTGTAACATATTTAACGAAATCGATAGCATAAAATTCAAAGGAATCAAATGGTTCTTCTTAGGGTTTATTTTTGGGGCTTTCCCTTTGGCCCCATCATTTTATTGCTTTAGGCTTCCCAAAGCCGCTTGCAATAAAAAAAAGCCACTAAATTATAGTGGCCCATTAATTATGTATTCAAAACTAAATTAAAAAGAGTAATTGTCTTTTTGTACTAGTTCGCCATTGTTCTCAAAACCGTTTTCGTCTTGATTTGGCTCATATCTTTTTTCAACAACTTCTTGGTTAGCTTTAATGTATTCAACTACATCTTGAAGGCCTTCAGCAAACTTTTCGAAGTCTTCTTTATAAAGGAAGATCTTGTGTTTAATGAATTGTCCGTCTTCGAAGCGCTTTTTGCTTTCTGTAATTGTCACATAATAATCGTTCGAGCGAGTGGCTTTCACATCAAAAAAATAAGTACGTTTGCCCGCTCTCACCTTTTTTGAAAATACCTCTTCTCGCTCTTTATTGTCAAAATCTCCCATTAGATTAATATAAAATTTAAGTTTAACCCTCTATTTTCAGTCATAAATATATAATAATTAAATTCAATCATCCAAATTTTATTTAAAAATTATTATTATAATAATTAAAATATTGCATCAGATTTGAAGAGTTGGCAAAATGATTTCGAATTTTCACCGATTAAATGCAGTAATTCACCGAAAAAAATACCCAAGAGACCTATTTGCTCTGTGGCTATGCTTATATTCGCTATACTTTTGAGTAAACTAATTCAAAAGGAAACAATATCATGAATAATCAAACAACGAAAACAGATTACGAAAAGCCACCTAAAAACAACAAATCTTCCAACTTAGTCGGATTTATCATTGTTTTTCTAGGAGTAGCTATCCTTTTCAAAAACTTGAACATGGGCACGATCATCCCACATTGGATGTTCGGATGGGAAACGATCTTGATCGTCATCGGTCTAGTCATTGGGGTGAATTCAAAATTCGAAAAGAAATCCTCCATTGTCCTAATCATCATCGGTTCAGTATTCTTACTTAAGAATGAATTGGATATTCACTTAGGTAGGTTCTTGATCCCTGCTGCAGCAATCGCTTTGGGCTTCTACCTGATCAATCGTAACAAAAGCACGCCGCAATTGCCACCAACCACGCCTCCTCGAAATGATGAGTACGACTGGGACAAACGCGTAAACCAAGATTACCAAGGGAATACCGAAGGCCAAACCAACCCTGGCACGCAAAACCCTAACGATTCCTATGCTCAGGCCACCGGTACTGAGCATAGGCCATACGGAAGAAATTTCCTACCCGATTTTGAAAACTACTTGAAGGTCGACAACTTTTTCAGCGATACAAAAAAAGTGATCCTGAGCAAGAACTTCCTAGGTGGTAATATTACATCTGTTTTTGGCAGTACACAGTTAAACTTCCTTCAGGCAGATTTAAAACAACCTGTTGTCATCGACACCTTCCAATTATTCGGAAGCACCAAGATCATTGTACCTACCAATTGGAAAGTGTATTCAAATGTATCTTCTATTTTTGGTGAGGTAGATGACAGAAGACCTATGATCGAAGTCGTGACTGACGAGAACAAAAAGATCTATATCACAGGTACATCTTTATTTGGAGGATTAACCATTAAGAACAGTTAGTTTTAGGCATGCAAAAACCCATAAGTGAACAATCCAAACGCTATGTAATCCATGCCTCCTCGTGGATTATTTGTGTTTTATATTTCCTCATTGTCTATGGACTTTTGCTTTGGTCTAATATTGCCAAGGTTACTGCAGCTTACGACGCCGTTATCGGTGCCCTGACCATGACAGGTATTTCCTATCTAATCTACAGTACCCTCCAATTTTATCTTCCAAACAACAAAAACTATTGGAAGCTCTTTTCCATGGCGGCCATCTTTTCAGCCATCAGCGTTCTCATCATCCGCATCTTGATTATTCAGCTTTCCCCCGATGAAAACCTGGTCTATTTAGATTTCAGCCTGCCATTTCGCTTTGTGATCAATTTCTTGATCATCACCTGCGTCATGACCATCAATATCTTCTGGAATATCCAAGAAGAACTTGTATTCAACAAACGTAGAAAAGACGAAAGCGAACGCATGGTCCGTGATGCTGAACTTTATAATCTAAGGCAGCAATTACAGCCCCACTTTCTTTTCAACAGCTTAAATTCCATCATCGCTTTAATCGGCAGCAAACCGACTGAAGCCAGGAACATGGTCTTCCAACTTTCCGACTTCCTTCGCGGAACCATGAGAAAGGATGAAAAACAGTTTACAACCGTTGAAGAAGAAATAAATCATTTAAGCCTATATTTGGATATTGAAAAAGTAAGGTTCGGGCATCGATTGAGCACCGAATTTGATTATGATGAATCCGTTTTCAACGCCAAAATACCTGTGATGATCTTGCAGCCCTTGGTAGAAAACGCCATAAAATTCGGACTTTACAATGTGACTGACCAAGTAACTATTAAAACCAGCATCCACTTAGATAACAATATGTTGACCATCCAAATCAGCAATCCATTTGAACAGGACCAACCTGAGCAGAAAAAAGGAACTGGCTTTGGCTTGACCAGCATCCAAAGAAGACTGTACCTCCTATTTGGCAGAACTGACCTCTTGGAAACAGCGGTCGATGGTAGTACATTTATATCCACATTAAGAATCCCTCAACTATGATAAAGACAATCCTTATAGACGATGAACCATTGGCGCGTAGCATGGTCCTGGAATATTTAAAAGAGCATCCGGATTTTGAAGTATTAGCCGAATGCAACGATGGATTTGAAGGCGTAAAAGCCATCCAGCAATTCCAACCTGACTTGGTCTTCCTGGATATACAAATGCCTAAATTGACCGGATTCGAAATGCTGGAGCTGCTGGATACCCAACCGCATATCATCTTTACAACGGCTTTCGATGAGTATGCCCTAAAAGCATTTGAGAAAAATGCCGTGGATTACCTTTTGAAACCCATCAGGCCCGATCGTTTCCAAAAAGCCATTGACAAATTCAAAGCCTCTTTCAATAGCCAACAGGCTCCTAAAATAGATTCTGCCAAATTGCAAGAATCCATGGAAGAAGATACTTCCCTAGAACGAATCGTTGTAAAAACTGGAAATCAAATTAAAATTATCCCAGTGCAGCAGATCAATTTCCTAGAAGCCTACGATGATTATGTCAAGATCCACACCCCTGATGGTATGTTCTTAAAAAACAAGACCATGAGTTCCTTTGAAAAACAATTGGACGGAAAACAGTATGTCAGAGTCCACCGCTCTTTCATCGTAAAAGTGGATCAACTCCAAAAGATCGAGCCTATGGAAAAAGACAGCTATATCGCTACCCTGCTGACTGGCGAGAAGGTTAATATCAGCAAGTCCGGCTATGCCAGATTAAAGCAAGTTATAGGTTTATAATTTGTTTTGTATTTTTGGGCATGAGAATTAAAGCGATCAACCTCCTCATTATCCTAGTTTTAGCTTGTTTGGGTACTGTAAAAGCCCAAACGGTTGACGAGAATAACAATAGAGCCGTATTCAATAGAATAGAATTTTTCTTCAACTCCCAGCAAGTAGACTCCATCTACAATCTTGCCAATGATAATTTTAAACAAAACATCAGCAAAGAAAAGATGGCAGAATTACTGAATAACCTTTTTGTCTTAGGGAGGATTGAAAATGTAACCAAAACTGGTTTTAGCAGGGGATTGGCAACCTATAAAGTGGAATTGCAAGAGGAAACGCTGACCATGCAACTTGCAATTGACTCCAACATGAGGTACAATACCTTTTTGGTAAAACCTTATTCACCGGACGAAGCCCCGAAAAAAGAAGACATCATTTCCAATGTAGAAGCCAAAAGCCCATTGGATGTATATATAGACTCTGTGGCGCGTAGTTATGCAAAAAATGGGAATGCACATTCCTTAGCTGTTGCCGTGATTCACCAAAACAAAATCAATACTTTTTTCTATGGTGAAACTACGCCCGGAAACAGCACCTTACCAGATGCCAACACCTTATATGAAATAGGCTCGGTGACTAAAACCTTTACCGCGACCCTTTTAGCCGAGATGGTCAATCAAGGAACCATTTCCTTAGAAGACAGTATCGCAAAATTCCTTCCTGATTCCGTAGCCCAAAATCCTGATATACAAAAAATCACTTTCAAGATGTTGGCTAACCATACTTCGGGTTTACCGAGGCTTGCGGACAATTGGAACAAGGTCCCGAAATTCTCCAATAGTGATCCTTATGCAGCATACGACAAGAAGGCCTTATACGCTTTCTTAAAAGGCTATACAGCAAAGACAGAAGCAGGAACGGAATATGCATATAGCAATCTAGGTTATGGTCTATTAGGAGACCTTCTATCGACCATATCGAAAAAGCCATACATGACCATGGTCAAGGAAATGATCTTGACTCCCCTGGAAATGACCAATACGATTGATAAATTGAACCCCAAGGAAAAGAACATTGCACCTCCATTTGATGGAGAAGGCCAGCAGGTTCCTTTCTGGAATTTTCAAGCATTAACTGCAGCAGGCTCTCTAAAATCAAGTGTAAATGATCTTTTGCGTTATACCATCGCGCAATTGACCTACCCGGAAACAAATGTGCAGAAAGCGATGAACCTCACTAAACAGTTCACTTTCTTCGTCCCTCCTAATAGCGATATCGGATTGGCTTGGCACATGAACATGTTAGATGGAGTCATTTACTACCATCACACTGGTGCTACTGCCGGTTCTAATGCATTTGTAGGCTTTGTTCCGGATGAAAAATCAGTAGTTATCATGCTTTCCAATTCGAGCAATGAATTGGGCAAAGTAGGTACAGCCCTATTGGAAAAAGTACTTTCCACGAAATAATGTTTTCAAGCTGCATCTCCAAGGCAAAAATTCACAAAATAAACAGCAAGAATTAACAGGCAATAGAAAAAATAAAAAAAAGGGGAGATTTCCATTGGAAACCTCCCTTTTTTCATTGTTTAGTTGTCTTTAAAATTTATCTTTCAATTTCCAGATCCATCGTTGACAGAAATATAAATTGGAGATAAACCTAAGAAAGAAACCAATCGCTTTTTCATCCTAAACTTTATTTTAAACATCCACAGCGAGAAATTAAACTAGATTTTCTTCCGGGATAATAATAAACTCAATTTTCGAATGAAAAGGAATATACGGGTTTAATAAATGTGTGCAGGACTATACTTCTGCTATCAAGTCTACCTCTAGCATATATCCATGACGTAATTCAGCTACCGGAACGACCGTTCGGGCGGGCTTATGTTTACCAATGAAATCGGCAAATAAAGCGTTGAATTGGGGACAAAATTTAACGTCACTGACATAAGCTGTAACCTTGACGATCTTCGACATACTACTCGAAGAGGCTAATAGAATATTCTCAATGTTCTGAAACACAACGGTAAATTGACTTTCAAAATCATCTTCTTCATGGTGCTTTCCATCTGCCGATATGGGCAATTGGCCCGATACAAATAGAAAATGATTAGAAACTATGGCTGTGCTATAATGGCCGTTTGGCTTTGGCAGTCGATTCCCCTGTAGTATTTTCATGTTAAACAATTGATTTTATTCGCTTGCTACAAAATAAACCTATGCTTAAATTTTAAAATAGAACGATATTAGCGTCAGGCCTTCTGTAACTCCTTAGGCAAGAATCCAATCATTTGACGAAAGTACCTCGTAAAATGGCTTTGATCCGAAAAACCACATAAAAAAGCTATCTCTGTTAGCGAATAACCGCTAAAATGCATCAGTTCCACGGCTCGAATAATCCTAATTTTCCGCTGGTAAAGCAATACTGTACTCCCTGCATATTTTTCGAAATATTTCGATATTGTTACTTTATGAACTGCACATAAATTTGACAACTCTTCTAGCGTGATCTGCTTATTCCAATGTTCTTTGATGTAATCCTTGGCAATATTTACCCAGGAAGGGAACTGGCTCATCACCAATTTCTTCTGAGGTCCTAAATCAAGAGACATTATCAAAGTTTCTACCGCCATAAAAGATTCGTTATCGCGGTAACTTAATTCCTTATAAATGTTAATCATAAATAAATGTATACATCAACCCCAATTGTAATTTCTTGGCCCTTACAATATTTTATTATAGACTGGCTGATATTCGCAAAGACTAAAGAATTTTGAAAATGTTTAATGTAGCTTGAAAATATATTTTCATAAATACGGACGTTCGGTTAAATTACCCCCAAGGAAATAAATATCACATCATTCCCAGCAATTTAAAGCTTCGTATTAATCCAATAATTTCAATTGTTTGTTCAAAAATGTTTGCTAAAATTTGATTTAAGCTTTCCTTTCGGTATTTACATTCGCACAAATCACGGCCAGCATCTATTTAATCTTCAAAACCAAGATCCTTTTTGTTAGAATTCACTATCACTACCAATCAAGAACAGTTTTTTCCTTTAAAACTTTCAATATGTAAATATATGAAAACTATTAAATAAGTAATATCACTTTATTTTATTAGGAAAATTTTGGAAATAAAAAGTAAAATGTGCGAAATACAAGGTTTTTAATGTCCTAATCACGTTTTTGAAGGTACGGAAGGAGCGTTTCTACTCTGTTTTCACCGTCGAATTGTTTGATAATTTGTAGAGATTTAGCCTCATAGATATAGGTTGAAGGAAAATTCTTAGGATTAAAACTTAAAATAAATTCGCCTTCTGGGTCATAAAGAAATTTTACACGCTTATCATTTCTCAAACCTTTAGCAAACATATTGATGTATCCATCTACCAGAGGTTTCTCCTGCATAGAAATAAAATAGAAATCCACATCCTGCCGGATCTTATCCAAAGACTTGGAAATGCCCTGACCCAGCTCTTGGCAATGCCCACAGCCTGGATCAAAAAGGATAAATACCTGCGTATGCTTACTGTTCAAAGAGTCTGAAGTAAACTTAGCACCAGTGTTCATATCACTAAACTTGGAGAATGCAGGCATTTTCTCTGGCACTTGTCCATTGGACAATCCAACAGTTGTGAAAACAAAGATGAGGACTAAGATAATATTCTTCATAACCTGATAATTTGAGCTTAATGTCCCTAAATCTAACAAAAATTACCCCATAATGAGCTCAAATTCCCCTTTATTGGAAAAATTCAGCTATATTTGTGAAAAATTAAAGTTAAAATTTTCAAACGATAACACACTGTGAAAAAGCGTATTGCTATTTTTGCTTCTGGTTCTGGATCGAATGCTCAAAAAATCATGGAGCATTTTAAATACGCCGACAGCGCCGAAGTTGCCTTAGTTCTAAGTAACAACCCAGATGCATATGTTTTACAACGTGCAGATAATTTTGAAATCCCAACTCATGTTTTTGATAAGCACGATTTCTACCAAACCGATGAAATCGTAGAACTATTGAAAAGACTTGAAATTGATTTAGTGGTTTTAGCTGGTTTCTTATGGTTAGTACCTGAAAACCTATTGAAGAGCTTTCCAAACAAAATTATCAACATACACCCTGCCCTATTACCCAAATTTGGTGGCAAAGGAATGTATGGCGACAAGGTACATAAAGCAGTCTTGGAAGCGGGCGAAGAGGAACACGGTATTACCATCCACTTTGTTAATGAAAATTTTGATGAAGGTGAAATCATTCACCAAGCCCGCTTTCGTGTAGAAGCCGGCGATACCTTGGAAATTTTAAAGTTCAATGGTCAGCAGCTTGAGCATGCGCACTACCCGAAAGTAATCGAGAACTTATTGAAAAAATACAATTAAACTTACTTTAGTTTAATTCAATAAACATAACAAAGGAGCTACCCCATGGACAGCTCCTTTTTCATTATCTTCGAACCTTTTTTGAGGATTCTTACACATCCAAAATTTCCTGGAATATTTCTTGACCTCATTCGAGACACATTCGGAATTTTCCGAATGTGTCTCGAATGAAACCAAACTGAAACCAAGAGATTCCCGTTCTAAAAACACCTATCTTATTTCGGATACTTTTGCTTTTTACCTAATCAAAATCTCGGAAGAGGAATGTACTGAATTCAACTAAATAATCCCTCCAATTTGACCAGGTATGGCCACCTTTAGATTCATGATATATATAATCTAATTTTATCCCATCCAGCTTCTTCCTAAATTCAGCTCCTGTGTCATAGAGAAAGTCATCTTCACCCATTCCAATCCAATATATTTCGTAATCATTCTCCTTTTGCTTCAGCAAGTTTTCATCAAACTTATCATATACTTCGCGCTTGATCTTATCATTGATCCTATAAGCAGCCGAGAACAAACCCACATAGCCAAAGGTATTTGGATAGAAGCTTGAAATAAACATAGCATGCGAACCACCCATAGACAAGCCAGCTATGGCACGGCTCTTCTTATCCTTAATGACCCTATAATTCGATTCAACGAAATTAATCACTTCATCAAAATTGGATTCCATATCCCCAGACCCTACATCCGGCGTAAAAAACTCGATCATATATTCTCCCTTTTCTGAAAAACCAGGAGCTGCAGAGTTGCTGGTATGGCCATTAGGCATCACCACGATCATCGGTTCCACTTTCCCCTCTTCGATGAGGTTGTCCATGATCTGTGCCACCCGCCCCAGTGTTGGCCAAGCATCCTCATCCCCTCCCATTCCATGTAGCAAATATAGAACTGGAAACTTTTCCTTCGAAGACTCATAACCTGGTGGCGTGTAAACCGTCATTCTTCTTTCAGACTTATTGATCTTGGATGGATACCATTGCTTGATCATGGAACCATGCGGCACGGACATCGTCTTATAATAGTCCGCATTCCCTTCATTGGTAATGAAGTAATTGAAGACATTGCCCACATCCCTTACCTGATATACATTCAATGGATCATTGATTCGAACACCATCAACAATAAAATTATATAGAAATAGATCTGACCCTAAACTATCTTGTTTTACTGACCATAGCCCTGAAGCATCTTTTTTCATCGCTACCTTAGGCAGCTCTTGAGGCTTCTGGACCATCCAATTTCCCGTTAAATAAACTGACCTAGCTTCTGGAGCAACCAAGTTAAAAGTTACAGAATTGTCTGCAGCAACCACCGGAGAGTTGACTTTGATTTCTTTCGCACCAATATTTTCTTGTGCTTTTCCAGGCAATCCGAAGAGCCCTAAGGCCAAGGTCATTGATAAAATAAGAAGATTTTTCATGGTTAAGTTTGTGTTTTAGAATCGAATAAACCAATATACTAATAATTTAAAACTGTTTGAGCCGGAGCATTTTAATTAAGTAATAAAATTCAAGAAAATTATATTTTAAATAATTATCTTTGCGGCTCCAAACAAAACGCAATGAATCATCCTGTTAAGATTAAAAATGCATTGGTTTCAGTTTATTATAAAGATAACCTTGCACCTCTAATTCAACTACTAAACAAATTCGGAGTTACTTTTTATTCCACTGGCGGTACGGAGTCTTTTATCCGTGATTTAGATATCCCAGTAGAACGTGTTGAAGATTTAACTGGTTACCCTTCTATTTTAGGTGGCCGTGTAAAAACGCTTCACCCGAAAGTATTCGGCGGGATTTTGTCTCGCCGTCCATTGGCAGATGACAAAAAACAATTAGAGGAATACGAAATCCCAGAGATCGATTTAGTGATCGTAGACCTGTACCCATTCGAAGAAACGGTAGCTTCGGGAGCATCTGAGCAAGATATTATCGAAAAGATTGACATCGGTGGTATCTCTTTGATCCGTGCTGCTGCGAAAAACTTCAATGATGTAGTCATTATCTCTTCGAAAAACGAATATACTGAATTGGAAGAAATCTTAGCTGCCCAAGAAGGTGCTACTTCCCTTGAACAACGTAAATCATTCGCTAAACGCGCATTTAATACTTCATCGCATTACGATACAGCGATCTTCAATTACTTCAATCAAGAAGAGCCTCTAGACGTATTCAAACAATCTGAACAAAATGCACAAGTTCTTCGTTACGGCGAGAACCCACACCAAAAAGGGGTTTTCTATGGTAACCTTGACGCTATGTTCGACAAATTGAACGGTAAAGAACTTTCTTACAACAACTTGGTTGACGTAGATGCTGCTGTAGCCATTATCGATGAGTTTAGCGAACCTACTTTCGCTATCCTGAAGCATACCAATGCTTGTGGAGTGGCTTCAAGACCAACTATCCAGGCGGCTTGGGAAGCTGCATTAGCTTGTGACCCAGTTTCAGCTTTCGGAGGTGTATTGATTACCAATGGTGAAGTAGACAAAGCAACTGCAGAAGAAATCAACAACCTTTTCTTTGAAGTATTGATCGCTCCTTCTTACACTGAAGAAGCTTTACAGATCTTGACTGCAAAGAAAAACCGTATTATCCTTCGTCGTAAGGAAGTAAAATTGCCAACACAGCAATTCAAGACCTTATTGAACGGAGTAATCCAACAAGATAAAGACAATACCGTTGAAGGTCCGGAGCAAATGACAGCAGTAACTGAGGTAAAACCTACAGAAGAGCAATTGAAAGACCTTTATTTTGCGAACAAAATCGTAAAACACACCAAGTCTAACACAATCGTATTTGCTAAAAACGGCACCTTGATCGCTTCTGGAGTTGGTCAAACTTCACGTGTAGACGCATTGAAACAAGCTATTGAAAAAGCACAATCTTTCGGATTTGAAATCCAAGGTAGCGTTATGGCATCGGATGCCTTCTTCCCATTCCCTGACTGTGTGGAAATTGCTGGAGACGCTGGTGTTAAAGCTGTTTTACAACCGGGAGGATCCATTAAGGATCAATTATCCATTGATATGGCCAACGAAAAAGCTGTTGCTATGGTAACAACTGGTGTTCGCCACTTCAAACATTAATATCAAAAAATTAAGCTTTAGCTGAATAAAAGCCCTTTGTAAATATTACAGAGGGCTTTTTTATTGCTGGCAATCCTTGGAATTATTTTTGCACTTCTGATGGCAGACTATTTAAAAATCACATGAAACAACTAGCAATATGTTCCTTAGCAGCTACCCTTGCACTAACGGCTTGCCAAGGAAATAAAAATCAAGGCGACACAAGTGCTGATAGTACTTTGGTAGCTGATTCTGGAGCAATGGAAAGTCCAGTGGCAGGCAGTACAGATTCGACCTTGCTTGTCCGAGAAAACTTTCAAAGGATCAATGCGATCAAAGACTGGGATAAAATTGATTCGGCACAAATCCATGAATCCACAGAAGGTGGAGTGGCCACTTATTATTTCAAGAATAACAAACTCGAACTCATTAAGGCCAGGAACTATGGCGAAGGTGGTTATTCCCTGCAAGACATGTACCTCAAGGATGATAAGCTTTCCTTTGTATTCGAACAGCAGTACAACTATAATACGCATATCATCGATCCAAAATTTGATATGGACAAAACCAAAAAGGCTGGAGAGGTCAGGTATTACTTTATGAACGATAAATTGTTCAACCTCATAGCGACCGATAAGGAAAATGAAAAATACCTGAAGGAAGACCCTAGGACAGACACCCTTATGCTGCATTTATTCGATCAGTTAATCAAGGTAAAAAACAATGGCTTTGACCCGAAAGGGATCTCAGAATAAGCTTTTTAAGGATAATGCAGGTCATAAGATGACCTAGTCGCTCAATAAAATTGGACAGAAAAAGAATGCTGCCCACTTGCAAACCTCCCTAAACGAAAATTTTTCGCTATAATCGGGAGGTTTGTTTATTTTTGCAACAAGATGTCAGATTTAAAATATAACCAACGAGGTGTATCCGCAGGGAAAGAGGATGTACACAACGCGATCAAAAACATTGACAAGGGTTTATTCCCTAAAGCTTTCTGTAAGATTGTACCCGATATTCTAGCTGCTGATGAGCAATATTGCAACATTATGCACGCAGATGGTGCCGGAACAAAATCTTCTTTGGCCTATGTTTATTGGAAAGAAACCGGAGATGCATCCGTATGGCGTGGCATTGCGCAAGATGCCATTATCATGAACTTGGACGACCTATTATGCGTTGGGGCTATTGACAATATAATTCTTTCATCGACCATCGGTAGAAACAAGAACCTAATTCCGGGTGAAGTGATTGCCGAAATCATTAATGGTACTGAAGAAATCCTAGCTGAATTAAGAGAATTAGGCATTGGGATCTATTCTACAGGTGGAGAAACTGCTGATGTTGGCGATTTAGTGAGAACTATCATCGTAGATAGCACAGTTACTTGCCGCATGAAGCGTGAAGATGTAATTTCGAACCACAAGATCAAAGGCGGCAACGTAATTGTCGGTCTTGCATCTTATGGCAAAGCAACATACGAAAAGGAATATAATGGCGGTATGGGATCTAACGGTCTGACATCAGCCCGTCATGATGTTTTCAGCAAGTACATTGCAAAGAAATATCCGGAAAGCTTTGACCCTGCTGTTCCTTATGACTTGGTATTTGCAGGAGGAAAGGCATTGACAGACCGCATCAAAACGGAAACCGGAGAGGAAGTGACTGCAGGAAAATTAGTGTTGTCGCCTACGCGTACCTATGCGCCTGTGATCAAACAAATCTTGGACAAATACCGCAGCCAGATTGATGGCATGGTACACTGTTCAGGTGGTGCACAGACCAAGGTGCTACATTTTGTAGACGATGTGCATGTCATCAAGGATAACCTCTTCCCTATTCCACCGCTGTTTGAATTGATTCAGAAAGAATCAAACACGGATTGGCAAGAAATGTATAAAGTTTTCAATATGGGTCACCGTATGGAACTCTATGTTCCTGAGGAAATCGCTGCTGATATCATCCAGATTTCGGAATCATTTGGTATCCCCGCTCAGATCATCGGTCGTGTGGAAGCTGCAGCGCAGAAAAAAGTGACCATTCGTTCACCTTTTGGAGAATTTGTATACGAATAGACTAGGCAGTGAGAGGTAAAAAGACCATTGGCAGAACAGAAACCATTGACCTACCGGAATTAGGTCTATACAATATCCACGCGAAGACGGATACGGGCGCTGAGACCTCTGTTCTACATTGCGAAGAAATGGAGGTGGTAAAAAAAGCTGGCCACCTGTACATTACCGCTTATATCAGGCCAAACGAAGACAGTGAAAAGACCCTGAAACTGACTTTCCCCGTACACCGGGAAAGAACAGTAAAAAGTTCTTTTGGACAATCGGAGATACGCTATATCTTTTTGACCAAGATTCGTATGTTTAACGAGCTATATGATATCAAATTGTCCTTTCGAAATCGATCAGCCATGTCCTACCCCATGCTATTGGGACGTAATTTTATTACGGGGAAATTCTTGGTCGATGTCTCTAAAAAAAACATAGCAACAAACATCATATAAAACTCATAACATCGTTATCTGTTTAACAAATAAAGTATTGTGAAAATAGCCGTATTATCGACGAATAGGTCATTATATTCTACCCGTAGACTGGTAGAATCCGCCATAAATAGAGGTCACGAATGCGAAGTGATCGACCATAGCAAATGCTATGTGGGCATACAACAAGCAAAACCATCTATCCATTATAAAGGTCAAGATATTGCCGAGGTTGACGCGATCATCCCTAGAATTGGTTCTTCTGTAACCTTCTATGGATCAGCTATCGTTCGCCAATTTGAGGTCATGGGTGTTATCTCAGCGAATCCTTCCCAAGCGATCACTCGCTCTAGGGATAAACTGAGATGCATGCAGATCCTTTCAGGTGCCGGTCTTGGATTGCCTATCACTGGCTTTGCCAGGACAGCATCGAATGTAGACGACCTGATCTCAATGGTCGGGGGTGCACCTCTAGTCATCAAATTATTGGAAGGTACGCAAGGAATCGGTGTTGTATTAGCTGAGACAAAGAAAGCTGCTTCATCGGTCATTGAGGCTTTCTATGGCCTTGGAAACAATATCTTGATCCAAGAATACATCAAAGAAGCCAAAGGTACTGACATCCGTGCTTTCGTGGTAGACGGTAAAGTCGTAGGCGCCATGAAAAGAACCGCAAAAGAAGGTGAATTCCGTTCGAATTTACATCGTGGTGGAACAGCAGAGGTGGTTAAATTAACCCGTACGGAAAGAGAAACCGCGATTGCGGCTGCCCGTGCCATGGGATTGACCGTCGCTGGTGTGGATATGCTCCCTTCCGCTCGTGGACCATTGATCTTGGAGGTAAACTCCTCTCCTGGCCTCGAAGGAATCGAACAAGCAACCGGAAAGGACATCGCCGGAGAAATCATTAAATACCTGGAAAGACAATACGAAGCTAAACAATTGGCTAAGCCGATTACGACCAGAAGGAAAATCAAGAAGGAAAGTAATCTGTAGGGGAAAGAATTGAGATTTGAGATTTGAAATGTGAGATGTGAGACCTGTCCATCTGATACTTTGAACCAGGATTAAAGGGATTGGAGGATGGGCCAAGATCGAGGCATGAACCAGGATTAATGGGATAAGAGGATAGACCAAGATCAAGGGAGTATTGTACAATAAATGCATTATCCTTCTTGGGGAATTAGCGCATACGTCCGCAACATATTCCCAATATATCGTTTCTTTAAAACCCGATAAAGGTAGCCACCTTTTGTAGGGGCGTATCGCATACGCCCGCATCATAAACCAAAAATTACAAAACCCTATAACGCTTATTAAGCTTCTCTATTCTAATTATTCAAAGGATGGGGTCCATAGTTTTCCGAGGATGGGTTTTCTGATTCAGATGATGGAACCGAATCGGATATTTCATTTTCACCTAAGTAGTAATATCTATCTTTTTGATAAGGTACCGTAAAGGTTCGTTTGACTCTTTTTGAAACCACCAGATAAATAGACCAAGCCATAACAATGAGAATTGTCCAGAGGTCTCCTGGACTCATAAAACCCCAGACCAAGCCATCTGGATAAATAAGGGAAAATGAGAAATTTGATAAGATCATGATGACCAAACCTCCAATATTCACGATAAAATAGGTCTGCGGAAAGATATCCCTTCGTTGAAAAAACAATACACAGGAATAGATATTAGAAGCTAAATAAACTGCATAAAAAGCCAGGTAAAACATTAAATAGAGCAGTAAATAAGCATAGGCATTCCCTGCATTTTCAAGCATAGCCCATAGCGCATTACTGATTGGAGAAAAATTGACAAAGAACAACCCTAACAAGACAAAGTTCGCAACAACGAGCTTAATTGCCAAAATGATTAACCAACCGCCAATTTCTCTATGTTCATACTCATGATATAGATTGATTAATCCAGTTGGTTTTGTTTTCACCAATTTCTTCAACAAAAAGTAAATTGTACCAGCAAGAATGACAATAAACATCAAAAGTGCCACAAAATTTATTTTGGCAAATTGAATGGGACCAGTTGAACCAATCAAAAGCTGACCATCATTATCCACAAAATAGGAATAACTCAATCCATCATTCATGACCTTGAAATCATCCACGTATTGCTGAACCTCGTCCATGGGTACAAAGGAATCGTTACTGCGGAAGGTAATTGAAACCTTGAGGGTATCCTTATCGGAAGACTGGGATCTTGAATACCAATAAGCTTGCCGATCAAACACCTTTTCCTCAGGTTGGAAAAAGCCTAAGGGTTTATTATTCTTGTTGACAATCTTGATTTCATGATTCACATTCAAGGGAAAGTTCAAGGCAATTGGCTCCAATGTGCCATCTTCTACGTGAGGCAAACGATCATAAATGTATTTTGAATATACCGGCGCTGCATTTTGTGAATCCTCTTGCAGAAAATAATCTTCCAAGAGGTATTCTTCTTTAATAGTCAAGATATTGTTGGCTAGATCATCATTTATGTCCAATGGACTGATATTTTTAGCCTTTCTATAAATTTTTTGGAAATAATCCTCATATTCTCGTTGCAATTGGTTCTTTGCGGAGCTTTTCAGTAATGTGCGCATACGCTCTGCCTCATGATCATAATAGGTGGTTTTGACCTTAAGATTGGCTTTGCCATCATCCAAGATCTGAATGACATCAACAATTTCCACAAAATAGGCATTGTTAGGTATCGGTTTTCTTACTTCGGAAAGTCTTGTTCCATTTTCAAGGAATAGGACTTTACCGTAATATGGAAAATATCGATTCAGGATGTATCCTCCTTGATCACTGATCGTTGGATCAACGGCAATCATATTACCATCTAGCACTGCTGCCAATACCATGTGGTTAAAGGCAAATGGGCTTGGCTGTACTTTATCCAATTCCTTGTCCTGATAAGTATTAGCTAAGATCAAGGAAGACCCTATACCCTTGCTCTTGAGCATGGATGCCAATAACAGCGATTTATCCTTACAATCGCCATATCGTTGGTTATAGACCACTTCAGGAAGATGAGCGCGGTGGGAATGTTCGCCCAATTCAATTCCCATATAACGGATGGAGTTCTGAACGAAGTTCAGACTTTTCTCAAAATATTTCAGACTATCTCCTCCAGCTTCCTGCCATAGTTTTTGTACTTCTTTATCCAAGGCTGAACCGGCTTTAATATTAGGGATCGGATTAATCCTTTTCGCCCAGTCTGCAACTTGCCTCCATGTAGAGAATTCAGAAACCTCAACACGAGGGGTGGGATCAAACCAGCCCGGTGTATACAATCCCGTTCCTTCATTCGCATTCATAGGCTGTTCCCAATAATAATAGGTCAAATTACCCTTGACTTGTTTTTTCTCAACTGCTGCACCTTTTTGTTTGCGGATGTTCAATATACGACCCTCAGGAACGATATAAACCAGGTGTAACAACCCATTTGGTTCGGAACCTTCTAAATAATAAGTATTCGCGAATTTTCCTTCAAATACAGGATTAAAACCGACTAAGGAATAAGAAAACACAATCTTATCGTCTTTCCTCACATCATCTAATACGGCGATCGCCGAGTATTCACCATTGTAAATCAACCTGGAAAATTCAGTTTCAACAGCTACGGTCTTGAATTTGGAGAGATCAAGTCGATTGATAACCTGCCCCGCTCGAATAATATTGAGTTCATGGATGAGTAGTTTTTGGTAGTTAGGATCAAAGTTGACGCTGATCTGGCCGGCATTTTCCGCTCCGGCAGATTCACTAACGACTTTGATGGTTCTATTGAAATGGGTCTGGTTCTGGAGATTATATTGGCTTTCGATCAATTCAAAATAATAGCCCATACTGATATCATCCAAGTTAATGGATTGGGGCTTCATTGTATATGGTTTCAACCAAGAAGGCAGATCCGCTTTACTTAATTTAACTGAGGATTGTGCCCATAATACGGTGCTGCACACCAGTAGTAGGAGAACGGTTAATAAAAGTGGTTTTCTCATGTGTTAATAATCAGTAAACGAAGATACTGATTATTCAAGCCGCTTCATCCGGTAAAGAAAAATTATTAACGACTGAAAAACAACTACTTAAATGACAACAATTATCAATAAGCTCTATAATTATATATAAAATAAAAAAGGAAACCATTGCTGGTTTCCTTCATCTATAAACTTAAATTAACCTTAGATTATTTTATTGCATTGCCGACCTCAATCGGTAAATCCGACTCCAGTACCGTCGCTCCATCTGCAAAAACCGCTCTATACTTTTCGGCACGTTCTTGCACAGTTAGTAACTTATCGTAAGTTGGAGCCGTAGAAATCATACATAACACGCCTTTTTCCTTAAAGAAATTGTACATGGCTTGATTCGAAGGCTTGATTTCAGGACCGATATAAACAATCATACGGTCATAAGGTAGGCCTGAAGCCTTAAAAGCCTCTAAATCCTTTTCAGTTTTGATGTGCATGGATAAATATTGCTTAGGGTTCTGATCCAAATAGAACTTGGCCTGCTCCACATTATGGACCGTGACCCAGACCCAAGCGTAGGCATTGTGCTTACGGATGATTTCTGCCGTCATTTCCATAGGGAGATCCTTTTTGTCCAGATTCAGGATGGTCTTGCCCTTAGCCCATTTGATCATCTCCTCCAAGGTATTGATCTTGTACTTGGTCGGGTTGCCTTGATGGTCTTTTAATTTTAACCCCTGAAGCTCTTTCCAAGTGAAATCAGCCACTTTCCCCTTGCCGGTGGTCGTACGGTCCAAAGTCGCATCATGCACCATGACCGGCACGCCATCCTTGCTAAGACGAGGATCGACTTCAAAGATCGCTGGAGTATGCTTTAAAACTGCTTCCATGGCAGGAATGGAGTTTTCTGGCATCTGATTCTCTATAGTACCACGGTGTCCGGAAATGATCTTTTTACCGGGTTGATACTTAAAGTAATCATACATCTCCTCGACAGTCTTAAAATTGAGTTTATGTAATTTTTGGGAGAATACAGGGCTTGCCTGCATAAAAGCGATCAAAGTTAATAGTGCTAAATAGGATTTCTTCATAGTGTTTTTGTTGAAGCATTAAAATTAAGCATTCAATTTTAACAAATTGAAACCTTTGTGTTTATCCAAAGTTATCAAAGTCAAGGCAGAGTTCTCTTGGACGATCTTTCTGTAGTTCTTTAATGGCATGCCCAATTGCTGCGCCATAAAAAGTCTATTGACTCCATTATGTCCAACCACCAAAATGGTTTGTCCATCATATTTATCCATCAATTCAGCGTAGAAACTTTCCAGACGGCTAATAACTTGGGCAGCATTTTCTCCTGTCCTGCCCGCTTCAAAGCTTGCCGGATCTGATAACCAATTATACCATGAGTTTGGATCTTCAGCAATGAAATCTTCGGATCGCTTGCCTTCCCATTGTCCAAAATCAACTTCAATCAATCGTTCATCGACTTGGACAGCTTCAGGTCTTCCGGAAGCAATCTCAGCAGTGTTTTTCGCACGCTGCAAGGGCGAACAGAATATCTGGTCAAAATGGTAATCTTTAAGCAGTTCATTCATTCGCTTGGCTTGAGTAAGCCCTTTTTCTGTTAAAGGAATATCAGTTCTTCCGCAATATTTATTTCCATCTGCATTATAGGCAGTTTCTCCGTGTCTCAATAGACAGATTGTAATCATCTATATATAGTTTAAATCTTTCAATTTATTTTTAAAGTCCTGGTACTGCGATTGGTAAGAAGCATGCAATTGCGGATCAGGCTGAACCACTTTCTCAATTGATGTCATCTGTTCAGAAGCTTCAATCAAGGAATGGTAGTAGGTATTGGATGCGGCCATGATCGCTGCACCGAAAGCACCACTAGCCTCTTTACATTTATATATCGGAGCATTTAATACACTAGCCCTGATCTTTAGCCATACATCACTGTTACTGCCTCCGCCTGCGGAATAAACCGCATCGACCTGTTCTCCGGATAGCTCCTCGATAATATCATAAGCTAGCTTTTCTATAAAAGCAACACCTTCTAGATTTGCTGTAAATAGCTTTTCACGGCTTATGTTTTCAGGAGCAAATCCTTTTGCGTGGGGAGCCATAATGGGATAGCGTTCGCCTTCTTGGAGCAGAGGCCATGCCAACTCTTGGGTCGGAATCAAATGCTCAGCTGCCTGGTTCAACACATCCAATCCTTCTGCAAACTGCAATGAAATCCAATCTGCACCGGTATTGCTGGCTCCTCCGGGCATCCAATAGCCTTCAGGATGTCTATGGCTGTATAATCTTCCTAATGGATCAACCACATTGTTTTTCGTAACGCCTTTGATCACTAAGGTCGTTCCTATCGTGGTGTTCCAAGTACCCGGTTTGACAGCTCCTGAAGCCATTTGCGTAGCACAGCCATCGGTCATGCCCACCACAACTTGGATTGCTGGAATTCCCCATTCTTCGGCAAGAGATGGTAATAATGTTCCTACCACAGTTCCAGAAGGCACCACCTCTTGCAACCATTCCTTTTTTATTCCGATCTCTTCTGTTACATAAGCTGGCCATTCCAGTTTCTCCAGATCATAAGCCGATTTTAACACATTGGTATAGTCGGTTACCTGATAATTTCCGGACAACCTTCCAACGAGATAATCTGAGGCATGGATCCAGAGTGCTATATCCTGGACCTTTTCGGGATAGGATTCTATATACCATAGCATTTTGCTGATTCCACTGGAGGCATTGAATCCCGTGTAACCATGAGGCACATGGTTTTCAGCTATCGCTTTGATCCGCTTTCCTTGCTCAGCTGATCTGGGATCGCTGTACATGATGGCAGAATGCAAGGGTTGGTTATTTATATCCAAAGGAATGACCGTACCGGAGGTCGATGTAACGGAGATAGCAAGGATATCCTCCTTATTCAAGCTGTCTGGAAGGTTCTTGATTAGTTTGGATAGCATTTCCTGACAATCATCCCACCATAGCTGTGGAGATTGCTCTTCACGGAAGGTATCATCCAATTGGAATTTTCGGGAATCAGATGCTATCAATTCTCCTTTATCATCCACCAAGACCACTCTTGCCCCTTGGGTTCCGACATCTAATCCAAAAAAATATTTACTCATTTATGAAACTACCTCTTTAAAAGTTTTACGAGCGTTTTTCCACTCTTGATATAGTTTTTCAAACTCTTCATGGTCCTGTGGATGGATCTCTTCCAATAGCTCAGGACTAACATTCTTTACGCCCAAGGCATCATTGCAAAGGAAGACGCCACCAAGCACAGACGCCTGACGGAAGGTATCCCTGATCTTGATGCTCTTGCCAAACAGGTTGGCAATAAACTGACGCAGTTTGCGGCTCTCCACTCCACCACCACATGCCCAGATGTAGGACTCTTGGTGTGGAGAGACCACACTCAAGAACTTATAGTTCTCGTAGATACTGCAGGCAATATCCCATAGAATCGCGAAAACAAAGCTTCCGCGGGTTAATTGATGGGATACCGGCGCATTGAAGATAAAACCTCCCTTGGTCAAGGGTTCTTCCTCATCTGCAATCAATGAACCTAACGAAGCCACACACTGCGAATAGGTTGCATCTTCTAATTCTTTTTCGATGACATCATAACCTTCATTCGGATAAAAGATCTCTTTCAAGCGTTGATAATTCAATCCGGTCACACCGGCATTCGCTTCTAAAATGAAATTATCAGCGTCAATATGTCGGCTTGTCCAAGTCCTCTGTTCAGTATCTTTTTCATAGCTATCCACTATTTTAATAATAGGTGTAGTCGTACCCGAAACAATGACAACGTCATTTGCCGAAGGTTCCATACTACGGATGGCCAATTGGGTATCTCCGCCTCCAACGACGATCACGGCTTCTGGATTGATATCAAAGGCGGAAGCCACGTCGGGCTTGATCTTACCTAAGATCGACCCTGAATCTTTCAGGCCTGGCAATATGGTCGCGGATAGTTTAAATTGATCTAATAACTGGGTAGACCATGTTTTCTTCTCCACATCATATAGCAGGGTTTCAGAAGCTTGAGAATGTTCGTAACCAGCTACTCCAGAAAACTGAAATTGGATCCAGTCACTGATGCTCATCACGCAGGCAATCTGTTCGAATAGCTCTGGATACACCTCCCTTACACCGACCAACTTGAAAGCTGAAAACAAGGAAGTCGGATAACGGCCAGAAAGCTCATAGACCAAATCCTTATTCAATAGATCTACTTCCCATTTTCTCCCTCGGTGGTCAATGTTGGGCATACCCAGCAAAGACTTTCCTGCTTGATCTACCACGACAATGCCTTCTCTTTGGCTTGTCGCTGTGATGGCATTGATCTTCACCTCTCCAGATTCTGCCAAGGCTTCCTTGGAAAGTTTCAGGATCTGCGACCAGAGTTCTTCAGGATTGAAGTAGATAGAATCTTCATATTGCGTATCCGTTTCGTACTGGACGTTTTCTCTTTTGATACTTAGGATTTCTCCATCGATTCCACAGATTGCAACGCGTGCATTTCCAGTACCGATGTCAACGATTAAATAAGCTTCTTTTAGGGCCATGTTTAGCTAATTGATGTGTTCTCTAAAACAGCCTTGTTGACTAGCTGCTTGATAGATTTATTACCCTTATGGAAAAATTCCCTAAGGTTGTTGTTCATGATAAATGCGTGATGGTCTTCCACCTCATGGGTAGCACCAGCGATATGCGGCGTTGCTATGACGTTCTTGTTCAAGATCATTTTGTAATCGACCTCATCGGGTGGCTCATTGTAGAAAACATCTAAAACGGCACCGCGGATTTGGCCTCCTTCGATCACTTCCAATAAGTCTTCACGATTGACAACAGTCGCACGCGCTGTATTCACAAAAATCGCATCTTTATTCAACAATGAAAGATATTTCTTGTCAATCATACCAGTTGTTTCTGGCGTAACTGGCAAATGGATCCCCACCACATCACAGGTTGAGAATAATTCTTCTAATTCAACCTTTTTGAAATCGGCATTCGGATCTGTAAAGTAAGGATCGAAATAATAGATCTCACAAGGAAAGCTAACCAACATCCTTGCAATATGCTGTCCTACGGCACCAAAACCTACCATACCAACCTTTTTGCCGGCAAGCTCATTTCCCTTGAACTGCAGGTAGGAAGTATGCGCGCCTTCACCCCAGTTCTTACCTTCCAACCAATCAATAGCCGGAACGGTATTCCGCATCAAAGTGATCACGTTGGCAATAAACATTTCTGCAACTGCTTGGGCATTCCTTGCTGGCGTATTGAACACGGGAATCCCTAATTCAGTAGCAACCTTCAAATCAATATTCGATGGAGTACCACGGCAGATGCCTACAAATTTCAGGGTCGGGTTCTCGCGCAATACCTCTTCGGCGATTTCATCATGTTCCGATATCAAGGCATCAGCTCCTGTTTCCTTCAATAAGGCACTTAATTCTGTAGGGTTATATGCACGTCCATGAGGTTTCCATGAACGATAAACGACTTCATCAAAAAGACCTTTCAATTCATTCAAAGCTTTTTCATTCTCATAAGGCGCAGTTAGCAATACTTTCATAGGTTGTTTATTCAATTTTTAATCTAAATTCTTTAATTATACTGTATTCAATTCTTTCTCCGATTCTTTGATATTTTCTGGAATCGTGATAAACTTTGTCAATACTGCGCTGATCAGATACAATGCAGCCAATACCCATATCACCCCCTCACTTCCAATGGTACCGATCAACAATCCAACGATCGCGGGTCCCACAAATACCGGCAGACCTGCACCAAGGTTCAGAATAGCCATTGCTGCTCCTTTATCCTCCTTCACCAATGATGGAACCAATGCAGATAAAGGAACATAGCCGGCCAATAGTCCTCCCCAAGCTATTCCTGCCGCCATTACCGCCCAATACGCTCCTCCGAACCATACGGGCGAATAATAGAAAAGGACCGTTGTGATCGCGCAACCAACGCCACCAAACCACATGATGGTGCGCTGCCAGCCTAATCGATCTCCAACAAATCCAAATATTAAGTTAAATGCGATGTTACTCGTGAAAATAGTACCCCAGATCTGCAACCATTCTTTGGTATTGAATCCATGCTCAGCCATATACATCGGCAAGAACACTGGAAATGCAAACTGTGCAGTGGTATTGATAACCCGTACAATTCCGCCGATCAATACCTTTGGCTCTTTATTGACAATGGTCAATCCATTCATCAATTCCTGGGCTTTTGAACCTTTTGAAGCTTTCGTTTCAAACTTGTCACTATTCAGGACAAGAGCGAAGAATGCGCCTATTAACACCCAAAGAATAGAAGACCAAAGCGTATTTTCATAGCCCATTCTATCCAAAGCCCAGCTAGAGTAATAAGCGCCCAATACATTAAGTCCACCTGTGAACACAAACCAGAACCAGCCAACCGCTCTGCCTAACATCTGTTTCGGACTCCGGTAATTGATCCAAACCATAAAGGAATAAGCAAACAAAGGGTAGCCAAAGCCACGAATGGCATAGAACAGCAACATGGCATTGTAATCCAATTTGGCCATACCCATAGACACAAAACCTACCGTTCCGATCAGATACAACAGCAAGCCCATAAACATTGACTTACGCGGCCCATAACTCTCCGCCAATACTCCAGAAAACCAGGAAGAGATCGCAATGGTAATACCATAAACAGTGAAAAGCGCTGCAGACTGCTCCATACTCATGCCATGACTGACAAGGTAAGGACTTAGCCAGCCTTGCTCTACCCCATCACCCATCATGAAAATAAGGATCCCGAGGTAACCCCATTTTAAATTACTAGGTATACCTAGTTTATCCATTGTACTTTGCTGTGCCATTAAATTTAGTTAAGGTTTAAATTGAATTAGTGTTTAAGTAAAATAAAAATAAACAAAATTTAACATAATTAAACCCATTAAGTCTAAAAAAAGAACAGTACCATAACCTGTTCTTTATTAATTTTTTTAGAATCTTTTCCTTATTGATACTCCAAAACCGCACTCACAAAATAATGATCGCTTGGCAATACCCCATTGAAGCTATCCTTGATGATACTCGTATCGATCGCCTTCAAAGGTCCGTTCAGGAAGATAAAATCAATCTTCTTGGATTTCTTTCTATTCGGATCATTTCCTTTAAAACCGTGAGTCGTACCTTCAAGAGTTTCATTTCCTTTGACTTGTACATAAGAGTCTTTCCAACCCGCAGCGATTACATCCTGATAAACCTTGGAATCCATGCCGACATTAAAGTCACCGGTCAAGATTTGTGGAAAATCCGATTGATATTGCGCCGCTTCCTCCAACACTACTTTAATCTGACCTTCCTTTGCTTCATTACTGACGTGGTCTAAGTGCAGATTAGTCAAACGGATTTCCTTATTAGTTTTCTTATCCAATAACCTTACAAACACCGCGTTCCTGGCTCTTGCTGATCCCCAAGAAAGACTTCCAGCTTTCAGAGGAGTTTCAGACAGCCAATATGCACTGGCTGCCAACAACTCAAATCTCTTTTTTGAAAATAATATCGGATTCTTGGCAATGCCATGATAACCTTCCTTAAACGCGTCCATCTCTGGGCCATCAAATCCAAAAGCAAAGTAATCCTTCAAGTTTTCCTTGAGATCTAAAAACTGACCCTTCAAAACTTCCTGAAAACCGATCAAGTCAGCTTTCTGTTTTTTAATTACCGCCAAACATGCTTCCCTGCGATCTTTCCAACCTAATCCCTTTGCGGCATCTTCTTCTAGATCAACCCGAATATTGCAGGTCAACACTTTGATTTGATTGCCTTTTGCAGGCAATTGTTCGGCTTGCAAATCCAGCTTAACCAACAAGGGCATCGCTGTCAACAAGCCAACTTTCTTAAAAAACTCCCTGCGATTGGAGGTTTCGGAACGCTTCATAGTATTATTTTTAAACAGTCGCTGTTAGGTCTTCGCCTAAATACGCCCCTGAATTGATCAATTCTGCCCTCAACTCTTCCACATTGACATCTGCTGGACTTACACCATGGCGGACAGCTAATTTTGCCGCGCGTCCTGCCGCTTCGCCCATCGCCATACAAGGCGCCATCACACGGATTGCCGACATAGCCTCATGAGTAGTTGAGATCGAACGACCAGCTACCAATAAATTCTTTACTTTCTTAGGTACCAATGAGCGGTATGGAATATCATAACTATCTCCACACCAAGTCAAGGTACAACCACCACCTTCAGGATGGTGAATATCCAATGGATAACTCGCTACTGCCACGGCATCATCAAAACGACGGCAAGTCAGGATATCATCCGCAGTCATCACATAATCACCCACGATACGACGCGTTTCACGGATACCTAGAAACGGAGCCATCTTGGTAAAATGTGCCTCTTCAAAACCCGGCACAAACTCCACTAAATAACGTTGGATTTCCTCAACCTGCTTGCGACCTTCTATTTCACCAAAAGTCAAACTTTCCGGATTCGTACCGTCTACCCCATTGACCCTGGACATATTGACCCACACCTCGCCTTCACGAAGACCGGTAATCAAGATCGTACGCTCCACCGGCAGATGATAACCTGCCTGACGAGCCTTTTCCATTACGCTTCTCAATCCCACTACGATGAACTGGTGATTCTGTCCAAAGTATTCTGCTGGAATGAAGTCTGTCAAGTAGGTCCTAGGCTCTTCAGCAATGGACATACGCAACTTGTCGGTATCCACACCCGCCATACAGAACATCAAGGTCGGAGGTTGTGCACCACCATCATCATTACCTTGCTCACATTCCACACCAGCCTTGTAGGCAACATCGGCATCTCCGGTACAGTCGACCACGGTTTTTGCCAATATCACTTCCCTTCCCGATTTACTCTCAATGATTACCCCTTTCAGTTCATCGCCTTCCATCACTACACCAGCAGAGAAAACATAAAGCAACACTTTAACGCCAGCCTCTTCCAAAACCTTCAACCCTACATTCTTTACTGCTTCTGGTTCCACCAAGGTCAAGCTCATATGCAAAGGACATGGACGATGCTCTGATGCAGCATCCACTTCTTTCAGACGGTCGATAAATTTCTGAGGAAGCCCTTTGATAATCTGATTGCCCTTCTGACCTAAGAAACCTAAAATCGGCAAGCCGATGGTCATATTCCCGCCAACAAAGCTACGGTTGTCGATCAAAGCAACCTTTAACCCGTCTGAAGCTGCTGCTTGTGCAGCAATAATCCCTGCAGGACCGCCTCCAACAACCAAAACATCTACTTCCAGACGAACAGGAGTCTCTCTTGCAGGCTCCAAAATAGTCTTAACTTCTGCCATAACAATAATACTTTGTAATATTTTTATATTAATTTTTCTCTACTAAAACTGCCTCTTTAGGCTTTTCTTTTTTCACCATCGTCCACAGGATCAGAACCGCAATAGGATGCATAAAGGCCATGGCAATAAAAATGGTACCAGCCCCTAAGGAACCCATCATCTGCCCAACAAAATAGTTGAACAAAACTGCTCCCAATGCACCAAAACCACCGGCAATCCCTAAAACAGAAGCCACATTCTTCACCGGGAAAGCCTCTGCAATCACGACTGAAATGGTAAACAACCAGCTCAAACAAGCCACAGCGACCAACGAAAAGATCAGAATGGTCAAATAAGGATTAGACACATAGGCAGTCAAACAACATAATGGTGCCAAGACTGCAATGCTGCTCAGCATAATCTTTCTGGCCAACAAAGGCTCTTTGCCCTTACGAACCATTTTATCAGACCATGCTGAGGTACCTATTGCCCCCAAATCGGCGACTAAAAATGGAATCCACCCAAACATTCCGATCTGCGCCAAGGTCAAGCCGCTTTCTTCCTGCAAATAACCTGGCAACCAGAAAAGACAGAAATACCAAACCGGATCACTCACAAAACGAATCAACAGAATACCCCACAAGGTTTTCGTTTTCCATAGCTGTCCCCACGTAAATCCGTACCCGGAGGCTTGGGATTCACTCTCGCCAATTGCCTCCTTACGTATTTCCGCAGGTGGTTCGGTGTAGATCAAAAACCAAAGCAGGGCAATGATCAATCCGACAACCCCGGCCACGATAAATACCGTATGGAAATTATAGCGCATCGCTAACCACGCGACCAATGGCGGCGCAATGATGGCACCGATCGAACTACCAGCCACACATAGACTGTTTGCCGTCGCACGCAATTTCCCGGAAAACCAAACCGTAATCACCTTCAGCTGCGCAGGAAAGTTTGTCGGTTCTGCGGCTCCCAACATCCCGCGGAAGAACAGAAACGACCCAAACGTCCTTGAAAAACCACCGCCTAAACAAGCAACTGACCAACCTAATATACCCACCAACATCACTTTCCTTTCGCCAAACTTATCCACCAGCCAACCAGATACCGGATACATCAGAGCATAGAATACCGTGAACACATTGATCACCAAGGCATAACCATCATCACCCAAATCAAACTCATCCTTCAGCATCGGCTTCAAGATCGAAACGATCTGCCTATCGTAATAGTTGAACACAATGGCTAAAAAAATGACAATTATGATATACCATCTCCTTTTAGTGGCTGGAATCGGCAACGTAAATTTTGACATAAAGTAGATTCGGTTATTAAAATTATACCAGTTACGATTTCAAATGTAGAAATAAATGAATATAAAAAAAACATTTTTAAATAAAAAAAAACAATAGGCAAGTACAGAAATGCTGACTATATTTGCTATTATATTAACTTATTTTAATGAATTATGATGAATATCACAGACAGACACGAATTCATTCTAAAAAGCTTAAAGGAAAAAGGGAAAATTACGATAGACTGGCTCTGCGAAACCATGAAGGTTTCCAGCGTAACGATCCGAAAGGACCTTAAAGTGCTAGAAGACAAAAACCTGTTATTCAGGATTAAAGGAGGCGCTTCCAACAGCAATCCTTACGCTATCGACCGCCCGATCATGGTTAAAGAATCCATCAACAGCGAGGAGAAACAACGTATAGCACAGGCTGCAATAAAACTGATCAAGGACAATGACTCCATCATGATCGGATCAGGAACAACGGTGTTCACTTTGGCCAAAAACATCGAATCCACGCACATGCTGACCGTCATCACCCCAGCGTTAAAAGTTGGCCTAGAACTCAGCGGGAAGCCTAATATCGAGGTTTTACAGCTTGGGGGACTGATCCGGACCAACTCCTCTTCGGTAGCGGGACAATACGCGATCCGCATCCTGGATGAAATCAGCTGCGGGATCCTGTTCCTCGGCGCCGACGGCATCGACCTGGAATTCGGAATCTCCATCAGCAACCTACCTGAAGCAACATTGAACCAAAAAATGATCGAAACCTCCCAAAAGATCGCTATCCTGGCAGATAGCAGCAAATTTGGAAAAAGAGGCCTCGGCAAAATCTGCGAATTGATCGACGTAGACTACATCATTACCGACAACAAGGTGTCCCCAAACATCGTCAAGTCAATAGAAGATCTAGGCATTAAAATCATCCTCGCCTAAACTACCTTCACATCACATTTTCAGAAAAAAGATTTTTAAATTTTTGGTTTAAAAATCTTTTTTTTATTTTCGAAACGCTTTATTAGCTAGTAACCTATTGTTATTTTTGAATAAAATCTAATATGATATCGGCATTTATGCCTTGTTTTAACACAACGAAAACATAGACTTAATAATGATTTAACATTATTAATCTAATTTCGAAACAATTTTAAACATATTGTAAGGACATTAAAACACTACTCTAAGACATCTTTAAAAAGAACCTATTTATTATTAATACGCATCTAAATGAAAAAACAACTACAACTCATTTTTTTGCTGTGCTTTCTACCTATAGGAATCCTATGGGCACAGCAAAAGAATATCTCGGGGAAAGTGACCAACGAAGATGGAAACCCGCTGGAAGGCGTGACCATCAGCATCAAAGGTCATCTCAATGCCTTGTCCCAAACTTCATCTACTGGCGAGTACCAAGTTGAAGCCAATACTGGTGACGTTCTGGTCTTCGCCAGCATGGGTTATGCCAATACCGAAAGGACCGTTACTGAACAAGGCACAATCAATGTTATCCTAACAGCCGATCTGACCAATCTGGACGAAGTGGTTGTGGTGGGTTATGGTACACAGAAAAAGGTAAACCTAACAGGAGCTGTATCCACTATCAATAGCGAACAGCTTGAAAGAAGACCAATCGTATCGACCTCCTCTGCCCTGCAGGGCCTTGCACCGGGCGTAACGGTTACATCCCAATCTGGTGCACCAGGTGGCGATAAAGGGCAGATCCGGATCCGTGGAGTAAACTCATTCGGCGGTTCAGATTCCGAACCACTTGTCATTATTGACGGTGTAGCTGGGTCATTGGACAATGTAGATGCGAACCTGATCGAAAACATCTCCATCCTAAAAGATGCCGCTTCAGCAGCTATTTATGGTTCCCGTGCAGCAAATGGCGTTATCTTGATCACTACCAAACGCGGAAAAGATCAATTCGCCCTCAACTACAGAGGATACACAGGTTGGCAAGACCCGACTTTCATCCCTAAAGTGACTGATGGTGCTACTTTCATGAAAGTATTTAACGACGCGAACATGAACGATAATGGTTCGGTGATCTACAGCGAAAAAGATTTTGAAGAATTCAATAAACTATATGCAGAGAATCCAGACAATTTCGACTGGCAAAAAGCCATCCTAAGTGGTTCGGGATTCACGCACAACCATTTTGTTTCCCTAAATGCAGGTGCGGGCAAGATCCGTGTCGCTCCTTCCCTTGGCTATGTTTCCCAAGACGGCTTGATAGACAACACTGGGTTCCAAAGATATACCTTCAGAAACAACATGGACATCAATCCAAATGAAAAGCTGAACATCCGCTTTGACCTTTCGGCGGTAAACACAAACCGTCTGCAGATCGCGAATGAAGGCACCATCTGGAATTACATCGGCCGTATGCCCACCAATATTCCTATCCGCGTGGCTAACGGTCTTTGGTCAGAAGGCTGGGTAAAAAACAATCCCGTAGCCTTCATCGAAGAAGGCGGTAATAAAAAAGTAAACAACCTGGAATTATTGGGTAATCTGTCCATCAACTACAAACCATTCGACTGGTTGAGTATTTCAGGAATGGCAGCGCCTAGATACCGCACGCGGAATATCCACGAGTTCGCAAAGGCAGTAATGACCCATTACGAGGATGGTAGCGAAGCGGGCACCGCATTGCCATCTACCGAACTGACTGAATCTGCTTACCGTTATTTCAACGGCAGCTACTCCTTCCAAACAACTGCACAGAAATCATTCAACGACCATAACTTCAGCTTGATGCTAGGAGCTTCAAGAGAGACCTATGACGAGAAATACCTGATGGGTTACCGTCGTGATTTCACCTATGATACCTATGAAGTCCTGAATGCCGGTGCTGATACAGAAACCAAAAACAATGCTGGAAACCAATTCCAATGGTTATTGGTCTCAACATTCGGTAGGTTCAACTACGATTACAAAGGCCGCTATCTCCTAGAAGCCAACCTTCGTTATGATGGAAGTTCAAGGTTTGCCAAATCAAACCGTTGGGCAGCTTTCCCATCATTTTCAGCAGGCTGGAGAATCTCTGAGGAACCATTTATGGCCGACCTTAAGGGTTCCATCAACCAATTGAAACTTCGTGGTTCGTGGGGTATCCTGGGTAACCAAAATATCGGTACCACCTACCAACCATACATCGAAACCTTAAATCTAGGAAGTATCTCCGTGGGCGGGGCAGTCGATCAAATGATTGCACTTAACACCATGGCTAACTCAGGTCTATTATGGGAAGAAACCACCATGGCCGGTGTAGGACTAGATGCATCCCTGTTCAACAATTTCAGCGTTACATTCGATTGGTATACCAAACAAACCGATGGGATCCTGATGAAACTGTATGTTTCTGAGCTTTACGGCAAGAATGCACCATTCCAGAATGCTGCCAAAGTACAAAACCAAGGCTGGGAAGCATCCGTTCGATATGACAACCAATTCGGTGATTTCAAATTAGGTATCGGGGCCAATATTTCCGATGTGAAAAACAAGATCCTGGATATGAAAGGACAAGTTTCTGGAACTCTATTGAGACAACAAGAGGGATACTCAATCAATTCCATCTATGGTTACCAGTCAGACGGTCTTTACCAATCTCAAGAAGAAATCGATAATGGGCCAAAGCAAATCGGTACATTAAAACCTGGGGACATCAGATACAAAGACATCGCTGGTGATTTTGATGCCAATGGCAATGCCATCCCTGATGGCAAGATCACAGATGCTGACAAAGTAATCATCGGCAGTACCCTGCCTCGCTATACTTACGGATTCAACCTAGACCTAGGATACAAAGGCGTTCGTTTCAGTGCCTTCTTACAAGGTGTAGCGAAAGCAAACGGCTACTTGGACTCCCACTATGTGATTCCAGCCGTGAATTCTTCAGCAATCAAACCTTGGCAGTTGGACTATTGGTCAGAAGACAACCGAGGAGCGTCACTACCACGTGTATCGGTAACCTCAACAAACAATACACAGAACTCTGATTTCTGGATGAGAAGCGCGTCTTATCTCCGATTAAAAAATGTACAGTTAGGCTACGAAATCCCGAAGAGCTGGTTGGCAAACAGCAAGATCGGCGGGATCTTCATCTATGCTAACGGACAGAACTTATTTACCAAAACCAACTTCTACGAAGGCTACGACCCCGAAATCAATTACAATGCAGGAGCACAAGACGGAGTAACCTTAGGTTCAGGAAACTTCTACCCTCAGGTTAAGGTGTACACATTTGGTTTAGACTTTAAATTTTAAGAACATGATCAAGAAGACAAAATCTATCATAGGAATCAGTTTATTATGTGCAGCGCTAATGAGCTCTTGCGACCTAGACCGATTGCCATTGGACGGCCCATCGTCCGAAACCTTCCCTGCCAGCCAAAAAGAAGCTGAAATGGGACTTTTAGGAGCCTACAAAGGATTGACCCTGTTGGATGCCTCCAGCACTCCAATTTGGCACGTGATGGACAACATCACCGATATTGGCTATGCGAGACCTGGAAATAACTATACCTCGCCCATCACTAGTTCCATTACGACAGATAATGCCTTGGCAACCAAACCTTGGGCTGCCCACTATAAAACGATCGGAAGAGTGCACGATGTATTGGATAAATTGGGAGACATCAAAACCAGTATGGCAGAAGCGGATTACAAAAAAATCGATGCCGAACTGAGATTTATCCGCGCCTATTGCTATTCACAATTGATTGAATTGTATGGCGATGTACCCCTATTGAAGAATGCATTAAAATTGGGCGATGAATTACCGGGACGCACTAAAAAAGCAGAAGTAGAAAAATTCATCTTGGATGAACTGACTGCTATTGCCGACAACCTTCCGCAATCACAAGCTGGAAACAAGTTTTCCAGAGCTTCCAGCATTGCTGCCTATACCTTAAAAGCGAGAGTGGCCCTTTATGCTAAACAGTACAAGGTTGCCAGCGAAGCTGCCAAAACAGCGATTAGCCTATCCAATGGAATCCATTCCTTGACAGAATTTGACAATTCGATTGACTTTGCCAATAAGACCCACAAAGAAGGTGAACCAGAGGTGGCCAATATCTTTGGACATAAAGGCTTTGAAAACAGCAAAGAATGGATATGGGTCGTGGAATACAATCGCAATATCAGCGACAATGTCCATAATCAAGGTTATTACCTGGCTTCCAGACTTGGAAAAGGAGTATGTTATTGGGGACCAACCCAAAACTTCATCGACTCTTTCCAAGATTTGGACGGGAAGTACATCACAGAATCGACCAGCTACAATCCGGCAAAACCATTCGAGAACAGAGACCCACGTTTAGACCTCTATACGGTTCGTCCGAACGCAAGATTTATGGGGTTCCAATTTGAGCCAAACGCTTCCTTCTCGAAAGTGAACAACTATTGGCCCGTGATCAATGGCACATCCGACAAACCAAGCTCTCAGACCAATGCCGATGCGACCAATGCCTACCGCTCATTCAGCGGGTACCTATGGCGCAAGCATACCGATCTTGTAGACTTCCCAACTACTTCGGTTTCCGGCTTCTCAGACTTAAATGTCGGGGTGTTCAGATATGCAGAACTCTTGTTGATCTATGCTGAGGCAAAGATTGAGGATAACAGCATCGACGGAACAGTTTATGATGCCATCAACCAGATCCGTAAGCGTGCGCACATGCCAAACCTTCCAACCGGACTTTCACAGGCTCAACTGCGCCAAGCATTACGCTATGAAAGAAAAGTGGAACTGGCAAATGATGGCTTACGTTGGTACGATTTACGTCGTTGGGGCATTGCCAATCAAGTCATGAACGGTCATATCTATTTGAACCGTTTGGCAAATCCTTGGGACAAGAATGTATTGACCCGAATTGATGAAAATGCAAACCCTGTTTATAACCATGCAGTGGCAAGCAAAGTCTTCGGAACCCAAGCAGTTGTTTTCAAGGAAAACAAAGACGAGTACTGGCCAATCTCCGCACAAGAGATGGATGCCAATAAAAACCTGACCCAGAACCCAGGTTATTAATAAGTTTACAATTCATACAAATACTTTTATTTCTCAAACGTGACCCGCTCAGGTCACGTTTGCTTTTCATAGTTAATCCCAAAAAAACATGAACCCTATCAAGAAAATCATTAGCTTATGCTTACTATTAGCAACATTTTTGACCTGCTCCATAGCACAAGAAAAAAAGACTTTTGAACAGCCACAGCTTTCCGACTCCAGTTCCTGGACCATGGTTCTCCTACCTGATATCCAGAACTACGTCAAGTTTCAGAGGAACCAACCCATTTTGGATGTCATGATGAACTGGATCGTTGAAAATGAAGACAAGCTCAATATTCAGATGGTCATGTGCACCGGCGACCTAGTCGAGCACGATGACATTATCAATCCAGACCCTAAGAAAATGGACCAAACCGGCAAACAGCAATGGGAAGCAGCTGCAAAAGCCTTTGCAAAACTAGATGGAAAGATTCCTTACATCACCGCAACAGGAAACCATGACTACAATATCTTCAGTTATACCCATAAACCAAAGACTACCCACTTCCCAAATTATTTTTATCCAGATAAAAACAGCGAAAACCAAAAAATCCTAAGGGAGGTTACCGAGAATATCTATGGCAACCCAAGTCTAGAAAATGCCGCATATCAATGGAAATCACCACATGGAAAACCATTTTTATACCTTTCCCTCGAGTTTGCTCCCAGAGATACGGTATTGAACTGGGCCAATAAAATAGTCCAACAGAAAAAATACCAAGACCATACCGTCATATTATTGACTCATGCCTACCTCAATTATCAAAACGAACATATCAAGACTGCTAAATACGATCTGCAGGACGCCAATTACGGGACCGCTGTATTCGAAAAATTAGTAAAGCCATCCAAGAACATAGAAATGGTGTTTTCAGGGCATATAGGCGCTCCAAACGACCCCAGAAAACATGTAGGCTTCCGTATCGACAAGAACTCCGCAGGTAAAGATGTAAGCCAAATGACCTTTAATGCCCAAGCCTTAGGCGGTGGAACCTATGGCAGTGGTGGCGACGGCTGGATCCGGATTTTGGAGTTTATGCCAGATGGTAAAACCGTTAAAGTAAAAACCTTTTCCCCATGGTTCGCATTGTCCAGCAGCACCCAAAATATGGCTTGGAGAAAAGCAGATTATGATGAGTTTGAGATCATTTTGGGAGATAAATAATTTGAACCAGGATGGATGGGATCCGAGGATGGACCAAGATCTATTCCGAAGTTCGAGCCGGATAGGCCGAAATAATGTTATGAAAGCTATTTCCTGGCTATTATTGACCCCATTTCCGTAGGGGCGAATCGCATTCGCCCGCTTTATATTTTGAACATATAATTGGTTTATATAGCGTACAGTTCCATTATCTTCGATAATGGATGACAGGATCTAAAATATTATTAGCGTACAGATTCTTCACTATTCGTTCAGAATTTAAAATGCGCTAAAAAGGGATGCCAGTCATTCCGAAATCTTAAGATGAGGAAACCATTTTTTATTGGTTGGAGGAAGGAATTTTGACGTCAAATAGAAAGCATAAAAACCTCCATAATTTGTAAATGCAGGCGACGGGCGTATGCGATACGCCCCTACGAAAATTGGAAAAACATACCTCTAAATATGTTTCAACGCATCTAATCAAAAAATATATTGACCCCAGCGAGGGATGACAGTCATTCCGAAATCGTAAGATGAGGAAACCATTTTTTATTGGTTGGAGGAAGGAATTTTGACGTCAAACAGGAAGCACAAAGAACCCCATAATTTGTAAATGCATGCGACGGGCGTATGCGATACGCCCCTACGAAAATTGGAAAAAATGCCTCTAAATATGTTTCAACACATCTAATAAAAAAATATATTGACCCCAGCGAGGAATTCAGAGCGCAGCGAAGAATCTATTTATTGTTTTTTTAGGGATGCCAGTCATTCCGAAATCGTAAGATAAGGAAACCATTTTTTATTGGTTGGAGAAAGGAATTTTGACGTCAAATAGAAAGCATAAAAACCTCCATAATTTGTAAATGCATGTGGCGGGCGTATGCGATACGCCCCAACGAAATTTTGGCATTTCCCAAAACCAAAAAAAGCCACCCCTTTCGGAATGGCTTTATTTATATCTAACAAAAAGATGCGGTTTAAACTTATTTTACTGCGTCTACAACTGCTTTGAAAGCATCTGGATTGTTTAAAGCTAAGTCAGCTAATACCTTACGGTTCAAGCCGATGTTTTTAGCGTTTAATTTACCGATCAACTGAGAATAAGAAATTCCGTGTTGACGTGCTCCAGCGTTTATACGTTGAATCCATAAAGCTCTAAACTCGCGTTTTTTGGTTTTACGGTCGCGGTAAGCGTACTGTAAACCTTTTTCTACTGTATTTTTAGCAATAGTATATACTTTGCTACGAGATCCATAATAGCCTTTAGCTAATTTAAGGATTCTTTTTCTTCTTCTTCTAGAAGCAACTGCGTTAACCGAACGTGGCATAATTTTTAAAATTTAATTTGGTAAAAGGCGTTGCGTTTTCCAGCAATCTTACGACCCTATACCCGGTTAAAAAAATATTGTTATAAAATGTTTTCTAAACTTATTTACCGATAGCTAGCATACGTTTTACGTTGCCTGTATCAGCATCACTCACATAACTAGTAGTAGTTAAGTTGCGTTTTTGTTTAGTAGTTTTCTTAGTCAAGATGTGGCTTTTGTAAGCGTTCTTTCTTGCTATTTTACCGGTTCCAGTCAATTTGAAACGTTTCTTCGCGCTGGAATTGGTTTTAACTTTTGGCATAATACTTATATAATTTTTATCAATCTGTTAGATACGTCTTATTTCTTTGGGCTGGTTTTGGGCGCCAATGTCAAGAACATGCGCTTTCCTTCCAACTTAGGCAATAATTCCACCTTACCATAGTCTTCTAGGGCTTGTGCAAAACGCAACAACAAGATTTCACCTTGTTCTTTGAACACAATTGCACGGCCTTTGAAATGTACGTAAGCACGAACTTTCTCGCCACTTTCCAGGAATCGCATCGCGTGCTTCAACTTAAACTCGAAGTCATGCTCGCTGGTGTTCGGTCCGAAACGGATTTCCTTAATCACCGTCTGCTTCGCATTCGCTTTGATTTCCTTTTGCTTTTTTTTCTGTTCGTAAACGAATTTACTGTAATCAATAATTTTGCAAACAGGCGGCGTAGCGTTTGGAGAGATTTCAACTAAATCCAATTCTAACTCATCAGCTAATGCTAACGCTTGACGTGTCGGAAATACCCCTTGCTCTACATTGTCACCAACCAAACGTACTTCTGGAACACGGATGTGCTCATTGATACGATGTTCTGGTTCTTTTTTTCTTATCGGGCCTCTCGGGCCGAAATTGTTACTTTTTGCCAAATGTTCCTTTAATTAAACAGTTATTTCTTTTATTAATAAATCTTTAAATTCCTCTGCTGTGATCGAACCCAAGTCCACCCCACCATGTTTACGAACTGAGATTGTTCCGCTTTCCATCTCCTTCTCCCCTACAATCAACATGTAAGGCATCTTTTTCACTTCGGCATCACGGATCTTACGCCCAACTTTCTCGTCACGCAAGTCAATCAGACCGCGAATATCGGAATTATTTAGGGATTCCAAAAGTTTTTGCGCATATTCTTCATATTTTTCTGACACTGGCAGGATGATAAACTGCTCAGGCGCAAGCCATAACGGAAATTGTCCTCCACAGTGCTCGATCAAAACTGCAACAAAACGTTCCAAGGATCCAAACGGTGCACGGTGGATCATAACCGGACGGTGTTTCATGTTGTCACTACCAGTATACTCCAGCTCAAAACGCTCTGGAAGGTTGTAGTCAACCTGGATAGTACCCAACTGCCATTTCCTGCCCAAAGCATCCTTCACCATGAAGTCCAATTTTGGACCATAGAAAGCCGCCTCGCCATATTCAACCACAGTAGGCAAACCTTTTTCAGTCGCCGATTCGATGATCGCCGCCTCCGCCAATGCCCAGTTCTCATCCGAACCGATGTATTTAGTCTTGTTCTCTGGATCACGCAGTGAAATCTGAGCGGTAAACTCGTTGAAACCTAATGCTCCAAATACATAAAGCACCAAATCAATCACTTTCTTGAACTCCTCTTTCACCTGGTCTGGACGACAGAACAAGTGCGCATCATCTTGAGTAAACCCTCTAACGCGAGTCAAGCCATGCAATTCACCAGACTGCTCATAACGATATACAGTTCCGAATTCTGCAAAACGAACCGGAAGTTCCTTGTAGGAACGAGGTTTTGTTTTGTAGATCTCACAGTGATGCGGACAGTTCATTGGTTTGAGCAAGAACTCTTCGCCATCTACCGGAGTATTGATCGGCTGGAATGAATCCGCACCGTACTTCTCGTAGTGACCAGAAGTGATATAAAGTTGTTTATGACCGATATGCGGAGTAATCACAGGCTCATAACCAGCCTTGATCTGTGCTTTTTGCAAAAAGTCCTGAAGTTTTTGTCTCAATGCAGTTCCTTTCGGCAACCACAATGGCAAACCCATCCCTACTTTCTCCGAGAAAGCAAACAGCTCCAATTCCTTACCTAACTTACGGTGGTCACGTTTCTTGGCTTCTTCGATAAACTTCAAATATTCGGTCAATTCCGAAGCCTTAGGGAAAGTCACCCCATAAATACGGGTCAACTGCTTACGAGACTCATCACCTCGCCAATAAGCACCTGCCACATTGGTCAATTTTATCGCTTTGATAAATCCTGTATTCGGGATATGTGGTCCACGACACAGGTCAGTGAAATTTCCTTGAGTATAAAAAGTGATCTTACCATCTTCCAGGTCCTTGATCAAATCCAACTTGTACTCATCACCTTTTTCCTCGAAATAAGCCAAGGCATCCGCTTTTGATACGGCTTTACGCTCAAAAACCTCTTTTTGCTTAGCCAATTCCAACATCTTGTCCTCGATCTGCTTGAAGTCATCAGAAGAAAACTCGCGGTCACCGAAATCCACATCGTAATAGAAACCGGTTTCGATGTTCGGACCGATACCAAATTTAATCCCTGGATATAGGGCTTCTAGTGCTTCTGCCAATAAGTGAGCGGATGAATGCCAAAAGGTAGACTTGCCTTTATCGTCATTCCAGGTCAATAATTTTACCGAAGCGTCTCCTTCAATAGGTCTTGAAGAATCCCAAACCTCACCATTTACTTCTGCAGCTAAAACATTTCTAGCTAATCCTTCGGAAATCGATTGGGCAACCTGCATAGCAGTTGTACCCTTTTCATACTGACGTACTGAACCGTCAGGTAGTGTAATGTTAATCATTTACAACTATGATTTATTGTTTGTCTAAAATTGCAACCCTTCCAATATGTACAATTACATTGGTTTATAAAGGCTACTTGAATTAATGCAATGCAAAAATACGAAAATTTTTAGTCTTTTCGAAATGTACTTCTACCTAAAAAAGTTTATTTTCAGTCATTTCAGAAAAGTTTTTGCTGGAATTTCCACTGAATAGCCAAGCCTTATAAGCCCTGTTACAAATCCAATCCTCTGGAACAAGAAATCTCCACAAATTATTTTGACCTAAATTGCCTGACCTCATTCTATCCTTATTCGAGGCAGGTTTTGAATTTTCCGAATATGCCTCGAATAAGGGTAAAGCCAGTCTCGAAGGCTCTTTTCAATTTCAAGGAATAATGAGTCATTTTTTTGACCTTCAAACGACAAGGAAGCGGGTCCATCAGCGGAGGGACATTCCATTTATCTTGATTTTTTTCCTACTTTTGCAGCTCAAATTCAGTAACATGTCAAATCAAGTTCCAGAGGACGGCACATTTCTTCCCTTGATGGAAGAATTCTACACGATACAGGGGGAAGGATACCACACCGGAAAAGCAGCATATTTCATTCGTTTAGGAGGTTGTGATGTGGGTTGCCATTGGTGTGATGTAAAGGAGAGCTGGGATGCTGAAATGCACCCTTTGACTTCTGCCGACACCATCGTTGAGCACGCTTTGCAGCATCCCGCAAAAACAGTGGTCATTACTGGTGGCGAACCTTTATTGTACAACTTGACCTACCTGACGCAAAAACTTAAGGAAGCAGGCATCAAGATTTTCTTGGAAACCTCAGGAGCCTATCCTTTAACGGGATATTGGGATTGGATCTGCTTATCCCCTAAAAAATTCAAAGGTCCTAGGGAAGATGTTTTGAGTGCCGCTGGCGAACTGAAAGTGATCGTTTTCAACAAAAGTGATTTCCAATGGGCAGAAGAACATGCCAAGTTCGTAAGCTCCAACTGTAAGCTCTACTTACAACCGGAATGGTCCAAAGCTGCGGAGATGACCCCTTTGATCATCGATTACGTAAAAGACAATCCGAGATGGGAAATCTCCTTGCAAACCCACAAATACCTGAACATCCCTTAATGGCGAAAGCATTTCGTACATAAGATATAAAAAGCGAAGGGCTACCAATCAAGATTGGCAGCCCTTCGCTTTTTATATTGATCATTCCTTGTTATTGAAAAGGAAAGATTGCACTTTCTGTCCTGGCTTCAGCCATAATTTTTTTGGCCTTTTCCAGCAATTCAGGATGTTTTGATGCGATATTATTTTGCTCAGCAACATCCGTTGGCAAATGGTAGATCGCTATTTCAGCATCCGGATTTCCTTTAGCATTCAAACGGATTGCTTTGTAGTCTCCGATTCTTAGGCCTTGCTTCCCACCTTGCTCATGGAATTCCCAATATAGATAATCATGTTCTTTTTGGCCTTTTTTGCCTAATAAGGTTGGCAAGAAACTGATACCATCGGTTTGTTTCAATGGCTTAGCTTGGGCAACCTCCAATAAAGTGGGTGCCACATCCCAAAAAGCGCCAATATGATCAGACTTTTTGTTTCCTTTGATTTTGGCTGGCCAATGTACGATGAAGGGCGTCCTTACCCCTCCTTCATAAACATCGCGTTTATTCCCACGGAATGGACCAGAACTCTTAAAGAAATCAGGATCTGCTCCTCCTTCTCTATGCGAACCGTTGTCGCTCGTAATGATGATAATGGTATTCTCGAGCATGCCTTCTTCTTCCAATGCGGAAACCACCTCGCCTACCTGCTGGTCCATACGGGTAACCATGGCAGCAAAGGTAGCTCTAGGTTTAGCTTGGCTAGTGTAGCCTGAACCTGCATTTGGTCCGTAAGGGCTGCCCTTGAAAGGTTTTTCCTCAAACTTGCCATCAAACTCTTTAAAGATCTCATCTTCAGGGACGATTAATTCAGCATGAGGCAATACGGTTGGGATAAACAGAAATATAGGCCCATCCTTGTAATTGTGGATAAAAGTCAATGATTTCTGATGGATCAGGTCTGGAGCATAAGTCGTGGTCTTGATGAGGTTTTCATTTCCTTTCAGATCTACACGCGCTTCATTGTCCCAAAGATGGGTCGGATAATAGCGGTGGGATTGCCTTTGGCAATTATAGCCATAGAATTCATCAAAACCTTTTTCTAATGGATCCCCAGTCGTTCCGACCATTCCCAAGCCCCATTTTCCGAAAGCACCGGTTTTATAACCAGCATCCTTCAGGGCCATGGCAAAGGTTTCAATATTCTGGGCCAAGGGTTCTTGACCTTCCGGCTCGATTTCTTTGTTTCCACGGATATAAGTATGCCCCGTATGCTGACCAGTCATCAATGCCGATCGCGAAGGAGCACAGACAGGAGCACCGGCATAGAAATCTGTGAACAGCATGCCTTTTTTAGCAAGGGCATCGATATTTGGAGTGCTGAATTTTTCTTGTCCATAAATACTTAAGTCCCCATAGCCAAGGTCATCAGCAAGAATCAATACAATATTAGGTTTCTTGGTTTGGGCTAATAGCATCAGGTTGAGAAACAGCAACCCGATCAAAAGAGAGTATTTGCGCATTTTAAAGTTTTACAATTTCACCAGTCTTTACAGATTCATCACATGCAATAGCAATTTGAAGGCTATTGATGGCGTCCTGCATCGATTTTTCCAAATTCAAGTTTTCTTTGATGGCCTTCAAGAAGAATCGTTGTTCTCTATTGCAGAGCTCCTGATGGTCAGGTTCATCGGTTAGGTCTAGCCATTCATCCTGTTTCAAGAATTCATTCTGCGCATTGATATCCGCATAATGAACCTTTAAGGATTCTGTTTTGGTATGGGATTCTACCGAATCCGAGTTCCCAGCCTTAGCGGCTTCTTTAGCCACAATGGAAACACAGCCTTTCGGTCCGATAACGTCCTTGATAAAAAAAGCCGTATCGCTGATCATAGGCCCCCAACCAGCTTCATACCAACCCACACTGCCATCGTCAAAACGGATCTGTAATTGTCCGTAATTGTAATTGTCCTTTGGAATATCATCAGTAAGCCTTGCACCAATTGCCGATACAGAAACTGGATTGGCATTAGTCATCTGGCACATCACATCGATGTAGTGCACGCCACAATCCACAATGGGACTGAGGCTTTTCATCAGGTTACGATGCACATCCCACATATAACCCTGGCTTTGCTGATTCAGGTTCATGCGCATCACCAATGGATAACCCATGGTCTTTCCGATTTCGATAAATTTAATCCAGGAAGGATGATGTCTTAATATATAACCGACTACCAATTTTTTATTCGCTGCATTGGCGGCATCAATCACTTTTTGGGCACCTAGCACGGTATCTGCAAGGGGTTTCTCGATAAACACATGCGCATTGGCCTGAAAAGCCATGATGGCATATTCCTCATGGGTATCTGGATAGGTGGATATACAAACCGCATCTGGAGTTGTTTGTTCTAGGGCCTGCTCGTAGCTGTCAAACAGAGGGTATTGCGCAGCTAATTTCTCATTCAATTTCTGTTTACTGTCTCCACGTGAGACCAGTCCAACAATTTCAAAATCCTCCATCTCATGGTAAGCCTGTGCATGGGATGCACCCATATTCCCACAGCCTACCACTAAAATCTTAATCTTTTCCAACATTTCTCTTTCACAAATATTATGTAGCCAATCCCGGTCTAGGGATTCGAGCCGTATCTATTTCCATTTCCCAATTATAGCCATCCGAGCTTGGACCATAGGTCTTGGTCGAATTCAAGATCTCATCCAAAGAAATAATGCTACCTGAATAGGCTGCTTCACGCGCCCAGATAGCCATCAAGGTGGAATCTGCCATGAAATCGCCATCATTGATGACCTGTTTATTCTTGATTGCGGCAAACAGTTCATCATGTTGGGTCTGATACATATTGTTCATCTTTCCAGCGAATTTCCATGGATTTGAACCATTAATCGCATAAGAACTTAACAGGCTAACATTGAAGTTGCCTTTAGTACCGATAGCCTCAACTGAGTTTCTAGGCTGCGTACCGTTCTGTTGTCTACCGAAGTGGAAACCTTTCAACCCATCACCATAATCAAATTCAATGGCGAAGTGATCGAAAACATTACCATACTTGTCCCAAGGACGGCTCTGCCTACCACCGGTGCCTGAAACTGTTTTGGGCAAGCCTCTATTTAGGATCCAGTTCATGAAATCGATACTATGCACTGTTTGTTCTACAATGATATCACCCGAATAACGCTGATAATAAAACCAGTTATACAATTGATATTTTAGGTCGGTCCAATCTGCTTGTTTTGGTTTTTCGGTCAGTTCACCGCCCAACCTGAAGGTACTGATCGAATAGATATCACCGATGCTACCATCGTGGATTAATTTCGCCAACTCACGGTTTGGGGTAGAGTACCTAAAGCAATATCCAGACACCAGATTTAGTTTTTTCTCTTTGGCTACCTTAACCGCTTCACGCACCTTATGTACTCCAGGAACATCCACTGCCATCGGTTTTTCACAGAAGATATGTTTACCATGTTTTACCGCTTCGGTCAAGTGATCCGGTCTGAAGCTCGGCGGGGTTGCCAACAATACGACATCCACATCCGAAGCGATCAAGTTTTTATAGGCATCAAATCCTACATACTTTCTTTTTTCGGAAACTTTGACGCGGTCTTGGTGGGCTTCTTTCAGAGAAGCTAAGGCCGTTTCCAACTGTTCTGGGAAAATATCAGCCAATGCAACAATTTCGACATCTGGATCAGCAGCCAGCGCCTGGAAAGCGGCACCCGTTCCGCGACCACCACAGCCGACTAATCCTACTTTTATTTTTTTCTTGAAATCAAGGTTGGTATTTGAAAAGTCTAATGAAGTGGCACCAAGGATAATACCACCGTTTTTAATAAAATTTCTTCGGTCCATTCGGTCTATTTTTGAATGATTCAGATTGATTTAATGTTTTTGATATGTTGATTATTTCAATAAATAATTGAAAAATTATCTATTTTCACAGCAAAATAACAATTATTACAATTTTATGCAAATAACCGATACAGAAGCCGGACCATTGATAGAGAACACTACGGTGGTCTTTGGATTATTGATGACGATCTTAGGATTGGTTTTTTACACCTCCAGTCTTTCCAATAAATACATCAAAGGATTTTACAATGTCATCCCTCCTTTGTTGCTCTGTTATTTCCTACCGGGACTATTGAATTCCTTCAACATTATTGATGGAGAGAATTCACCCTTGACCAGCATCGGTAGCCGCTATTTTCTGCCAGCCTGTTTGATTTTATTTGTGATCAACCTGGACCTTAAGGAAATGTGGGCTTTGCGCAAGCGAGCAGGCTTGATGTTTATCACGGGTACGGTTGGTATCCTTTTAGGAGGTCCTTTAGCGGTCTATCTGACCTCATTGGTAGCACCTGAGGTTGTGGGCGGCACAGGACCAGATGAGGTTTGGCGTGGATTAGGAGCTTTGGCCGGTTCATGGATTGGAGGGTCAGCCAACCAGGTTGCCTTGAAAGAGATTTTACAGCCTTCCCCTAATCTATTCTCTTCTATTATTGCAGTCGATGTCTTTGTGGCCTACATCTGGATGGCAATCCTATTGTATGGCGCAAGTAAATATAAAGCAGTCGATAAATTCTTCAAAGCGGACTCGCAAGATGTGGAACACTTGAAAGCGAAAATGGATGAACGCGTGAAGGAAAACAGCCGGATCCCTGAAACCAAGGATTTGATGATCATGGTCGCCTTGGCCTTTGGAGGAACAGGTTTAGCCACCCTACTGGCAGATCCAGTTGCTAATTTTATGGCGACCCATTATCCAGAAACCGAAAAATTCTCCTTGACCAACAGCTTCTTCTGGTTGATCTTCTTTGCTACCGCTACAGGTATTTCACTATCCTTTACCCCAGCTAAAAAACTGGAGTTTGCTGGTGCCTCTAAGATCGGAACGGTATTGCTATATGTATTGATTACAACGATTGGGATGCAGATGAACATCATGGCCATTTTGGGAAATCCAGGATTGTTTGTAGTTGGGTTCATTTGGATCAGTTTCCACGCCATTCTATTGATCATCGTGGGCAAGATTTTCAAGGTGCCATTCTTTTACTTTTCAGTTGGAAGCATGGCGAATGTCGGCGGTGTAGCTTCTGCTTCGGTGATGTCTGCAGCCTTCCACCCTTCTTTAATTTCTGTAGGGGTTATTCTATCCGTTTTCTCTTATGCCATCGGAACCTATGCCGGTTGGTTGACCGCATTACTCATGAAAATCGCGTCAGGAGTATAGAAAAATACATAATATTGAGGAACAGCGCTATATCGAATAGCGCTGTTTTTTTTTGTATCCTGTCATCTAGATTAACAAGAAACCAATTTCCTAGCAAAAATTTAACCTAAAAGCCATAAATGATACACTAAATTTTATCTTAATATTAATATTTTTACATAATTTTGTTATTATTAGTTAATTAAGAGCTGATTAATTAAAATTCGATAAAAATCGATAAAAAGCTATTCCCATAAAAAAACCAAAGCAATCATGAAAAGCCCACAGAAAGATAACTGTCCGGGTCTTCAACATTTGAATTCCCCGGAGAGAAAAAAAGACAAACTCCCCTATTTGTGCCCAGAAATAACCTTGCATTTAATCCAATTGGATTTTAAAATCATGGTAGGCTCTACTTTTATCAGAACCGGAGGCCCAAGCAATGTTCCCAGAGTTGAAGATTGGGAGGATGAGGGTGAAAGCATAAAGGATTTTGACTTCTAGCGAAACCAAAAAACATAAAAATGATGACAAATAAAGCCCCACTATTCCTATTAAGCAGTTTGATTTGCATCTTAATTTTAAATTGTTGCAAACCACGGGACATAGAGCTACCTTCTGATAAGGGCATCACCTTTCGAGTAACCGGAATCGAGGAAGGGGGCACAACAGAATTATTAGGTTCTATTAAGGGTAGGAACACAGAAAATCCAGATAGACTATCAATCCATCGAGAAATACGCAATGTGAAAGGTTTGGATATCGACCTGATTATCGAAGAAAATGCTGTAAACAACTTAGCTTTGGCAAAAACAGCAAGCACCAGTCCAATTTCAGACAATACTGTTTTCTTCATTATGCTGTTTGAAGCAGATGGAAATGGAAATGCGGTTAAATTCAAATATAGCGTCAAGAGCACCGGTAATGGGCCAACCATCCCATTTCCCGCAAATCGCAACACACAATACAGATGGTTTGCTTATTCTTTCAATAGTGCTGAAGACTTCCGCCAACCAATAGTTGAATCCCCTATTTTAGACATCAACTCCTCCTCGGTCGGAGATGGCAGTGAGTTACTTTACGCCACAGGCGTAATCACGACCAGTAATGACCCAAATGCTGCCAACCAAGTTCCCATAACTTTCAAAAGAATGGTCAGCGCGATCCGCTTTGAAATCGATGCCAGAGGGGTATTCTCTTCTATTAAAGATTTGCAATTTGATTTTCCAGCATCCAATAATGGATTTCGAAATGGAAAATTTTCACTTCGCAACGGGGTGTTTACGGAAACAAGCGACGCGGAACAATTTAGTAGGTCAGCATGGCTTGATCATATAGCCGATACCATTCCAACTGGCTGGGTCAAATACCAACAATTATTGACTGTTCCGAACGGAGAACCCATGAATTTTCAGGCCATCCTAAAAAACTTGACTATCACGAGCCAAACCATCACACCTGGAAACCCAACAGCCATTACCTTTGCGGATCGAAATTACGGGGTCCCCACAGCAGGCATTCTTTTCGACTTCCCGGATTTCACGCCGACGGCGGGCAAGCGATATAACATAAAATTAAGGTTAAAAGAAAACCCCATCACAGCAGGAGGAACCCAATGGGCCCGGGGGAACCTGACCTATGTGGCTAATTCACCTAAAAACAAATACCGATTTTGGTACGACAACAGTTTTATCAAAAACGTCAATGGGGGAATGAACAATTTTATAGAACGTGATTATTTTGATACGCGACCTCCAAGAGGAGAGCCTCAGGCCCCACCCAGCAATTGGGATCCATGCGCATTGGTATACCCTGAAAAAACATGGCGACTACCAACAGAAGCGGAATTCAAAAGATTAGGCGAAGATGCGGAATCACATGACAGACACCGGGTGGACCAAGAAAACAGCCAAGGATGGTATGGGTCTTGGGGAAACAGATCGAGCATTGGGCCACCTAGGTATAAAAACAACGATTTAAATTTCGTGGCTGCTGGCTATAGAGATAGAAAGACAAGAGCGTTACAGAAATTTAATTACAGAGGTTTTGGGACCTTTTCTGCAGATGAAGGATTTTTTAAGACCTCAGATACCTCAAAATTTTTCCACATCGATTATGGCGGTTCAATCATTGGCTTTGATTTAGGAATCAGGATCACAACAGCTACTGACGGAAGAGGCGTCAATGTCCGATGCGTGAGAAGATAATCATCAAATCCAACCTGGATGGAATAATTAATTCCATTTTTTTCGAAAAAAGGAACATATAAATCCTATCAGTATTCGACGTGCAAGGAAAGGATGGTTTAGGCTAAAATATTCATAAACTTCAAGTGTTTTTCGTATAGGCGTAATGATTTTTCATTACGCCTATTTAATTTAATTTATTCTCCTTTCAGGCACTAAAAAAAAACAAACAACGAAAGAAAGTTCTAAAAATACATCGTTAAGTAACATTTTTATAGTGTAAATAAATATTATACAAAATATAGTTCTGAAAAATATAATTTTGAACCAAACAATTGAAAACCATAAACAAAATTAAATACATAAAGAACGGGAAGATTAAGATTAAGCCATTTGAAATAATCATAAACTTTAACGCAGGAATTTATGCCTATAAAAAACCAAAAATTTAAATCTCCTTTAAATACTTATGAAAAGTCCAAAAAAAACTATGCAGCTCCAATATTTGAAATGAATTTTATCTTAACTGAATTTGATTTAGCTATCACCTCATCAAGAATAATAATAGGTGGAGAGAATGAAAACCGCCCCCAAGTTGATGAATGGGAAGATTCAGAAGGCAAAACCATTAATGTTGACTTTTAATAACCCTGTAACCTAAATGAAAAATAATGAAGAACAGAACTGACCTAATTGTCTTCATCGCATTTATAACTTTAATTCTCTTTTGCCAATGCAAAAGACCAGACGAAATCATTGGCGGCAAAAATGGATTAACCTTTCATGTTCAGGGTATTAACGAGATCACGGACACAAAGGAAATCTTTGCAAAAAACAACAAGACGAACAAACAGGGTTCTGCTGAGTCATTGATCTTCAAAAAAGAAATAAGTACAGTGGGCGGAGTTGACTACGATTATTTACTTGCGGAATCAAAAAGCTTTGATCCAAAAGCCCCCTCTCTTGCCGTAACCAAACCCCTGCCCCTCAACACGAAATACCTAATCGTTTTATACGAAACCAATGCAGCCGGGGAAGCAACAACTTATTTTGACCAAGCACAGGCAACGGCAACCTCTGAAATCGTAATCGATGCTTATAGGAATAAAAAATACCGCTGGTTTGCATATTCCTTTAACAATGGCGATGACATTAGCCCCTTTAATCCGGCAAATCCTAATCTGACCATCAACCCAACAACCTTAGAACAAGGTCAGGAGTTTCTATATGCTACGGGATTGGTCCAGACTTCGGATGATCCAGAAGCTGAAAATCGAATACAGATCACGTTTGAACGAAAAATGAGCGCTTTAAGGATTGAACTGGATGCTAGGGGAATATTTTCCAAGATCAAGAGCAGCAGTTTAGAGTTCCCTAAGACCAGCAACAATACGGGACTAAACAATGGGGTATTCTCCATTCTAAATGGAACCTATAGCAGCATAAGCCCAGTAGCTTTCAACGCCCTACAATGGTCGGATGCCATTGCAGATTCTATCCCATTGGGATGGGTGAAGTACATGGAGTTCCTGACCGTCCCCAGCAGTGGCAACATAAGTCTTTCCGGTAATATCAAAAACACCATCATAAATAGCCAATCTGTAAATTCAGAAGCTCCAAATGTGGACTTTTTTGTCGACCGAACCTTTGATCTGGTCCCTTTTAACATTCCGGCATTCACTCCTGAAATGGGTAAGCGGTATATCCTTAAAATTAGATTGATTGAATCAGCAATTAATCTTGTTGGAGCAAATTGGGCACGTGGGAATCTGACATTCTTTGCTCAAGACACAAAAAATCAATATAGATTTTGGTATAACAACAATTTTGTAAACAATAAAGCTGGGGGAATGATGAATTTTATTGAGCGGGATTATTTTGATACGCGACCTCCAAGACCAATGCCCCAACAGGCTCCAAGGATCTGGGACCCTTGTAAACTGGTCTACCCAGAAGGGACATGGCGCCTACCGACTCCAACTGAATTTGACAAGCTGATAAGTACAACGAACAATAGAGTCCGGTACAACCAACCGGGTGATAAGGGCTGGTACGCAGCATGGATAAACAATAATGTCGCAGGACCACCGAGGTATCCGAATAAAAACCTAAGTTTTGTTGCTGCAGGCTATAGAGCGATGAACAGAACATTGAAGGAATTCAATTATGAAGCGGGGAATATGCTGCCCCTTTTCCCAAAATATGGCGATAAAGGGTATTATAGAACCTCTGACACATCGAGATACATGGCCATGTACTACAGGGAGAGTGTAATCTTTACCACCATGGCTTTTGATATTATCCAATCCAAGGACGGTAGAGGTGCAAACGTGAGGTGTGTCAGAAAATAACAGAGCAAGTTTTTAGGTAAATTAAGTATAGGTCGTTAGTTAGTGTTAGAAAAGGCCGCGATAATATCGCGGCCTATCTGTTGTTCAACCAATTGTTGTATGTTATTTCTTCGCATCAATCTGATCTTGGAATTGCTGCCAATCATAATAATGGAATACCATTCCATTACTCATGGCCACCAACATACCTTTAGGGAATTTTGTTCCTATCGGCATGGAAAGTGCATCAGCTCCATCACACTCTACAGCAGAAACTGGAACCTCTGCAAGTCTAGTATATTGATGAGGATTTCCAGCATCACCTTCTCTAGGATAGATATTGAAAGAGTTGTTCTGTTGGTTAGAAGCTACGATATACCCTGTACTGTCCGTGCTCTTGTAGATAGCAATGCCTTCATGGTCATCTTTGAAATCCTTCTGTCCAAAAACTGAAAGAACCTCATTGCCTCTGGCAGGATCAGCATAATATTTGTGGATACCGAAACCCTCATCAGAATAATAGACATAGCCCAACTCATTGTCCACGGCAATTGCCTCAATTTCCTTACCACCTTGGAAGGCTCCGAATTCACGGACTTTATTCCCTACAACCACTCCATCCTTATCTTGTAGTTCATACTGGAATAGATATCTACCGGTCGGTCCGATCTTTCTACCAACAATGGCATAGATCTTATTTCCTGCAGTATCCTTTTGGGTATATAGTGCGATTCCCATTGGTGACTTTTCGGTTTCACCTTCAAATACTGGGATACCTCCATTATCTAGTGGCTTCAAATCGGGCAAACTGAATACCCTGATTTTATCGGTACCACGCTCTGTGACTACGGCGATATCAACTTTCTTTCCGCCAAGGTTAAAGCCATAGGCAATATCCACATTGTTTGGACGATCTAAAGGCACGACCTTATTGATGATCTTTCCATCCATGTCATAGGCGTAGAGACCACCTGTTTTTTCATGCTTATCTGTCCCGATAACGATGACCTGTGAACTATCCTGAGGGTTAACCCAGATAGCAGGATCATCCGTATCATTTGGTACTACTTCGGTGATTACGATTGGTTTTAGTGCATTTTCGGCTACAGAGGCTAATTTATCTCCACAAGAGGCGAGCGCTAGTGCCGCAAAACTAAGTATTGTAAGTTGCTTCTTCATTTGTTGATTGTTTATAAGTCATATTTTAGACCAAGGGTATAGCGCGGTTTGTAATATTCCAATTGGCGCAAGCGTTGTACTTCTCCTTGGTAATAACGCAATGGTTGGTTAGTTAGGTTATTAGCTTCGGCGAAAATGCGAAGAGATTTTGTGATTTTATATGCAGCATTGGCATCTAAGAAAAACTGCTTGTCGTAATAGGCATCTGTAAAGGCATCATTTCCGATTTCATCCAAATAAGCAGCGGTATAATTTGCAGACACACGTGCAGAGAATTTATTGTTCTCCCAAGACAAGGATCCGTTCAACATGTGCGGTGCCGTTCTAGGAAGACCTAAGCCTTCGCGAAGTACTCCACCCTCACCAGAGATACCTTTAGCTTTTGATTTCGTGAAGGTGTAGTTCGCATAAACAGCCATTCCTTGAAGGAATTTTCCAGGAAGGAAATCCAACTGTCTTTGGAAAGCTACTTCAAACCCATAAACATCAACCTTATCACCATTTCTAAATTGAGAGAAACTCCAATCATCGGTTCCTACAATAGGGTTTTTCAGATTAGGGAATAACTCTGTAAAGCGATTGGCCGTAAATCTCCTATCGTTATACATGTAGATAAAGTTCTTTAGGTTTTTATAGAATACACCTCCTGAGATAATACCTACGTTCTGGAAATATCGCTCCAACATCACATCATAGTTTGTCGAATATGTTGCCTTTAAATTTGGATTACCTGCAAAAAGCTCTCTGTCATCAACTTTTGAATTCACATAAGGTGCTAATGCATAGTAATTTGGTCTTGCCAAACTGGTAGTTACCGCAGCACGAAGTATAAAGTTGTTCGTGAAATTATGCTTTAAGGTAATACTTGGAAGGATTTGGGTGTAATTGTTTTTATTTTGGATCTGCCCCTCTAATTCCTTTTCGTCGAATACGTTATTTCCTGTATAATCGATCCTAGTATGTTCCAAACGGGCACCTAAGATCAAGGCAGTTTGCTCGGTGATATTTTGATCCCAACGAACATAACCAGCAAAGATTTGCTCTTTGGCTTTATAGTTTTGAGAAAGGAATTCAGTTGGATCAGTTTCTTCTTTAAATTTTGACTTGTCGGTTAGGTTCAGTCCGCCTAAATAATTCTTATCAACGAATGTACCCGGTGCATATTTCTCGCCTTGGTCCCAACCTTTAGCATCCCATGCAACCAATGGCATTCCAGAAGTTAAGGTTTCAAAACCTGAAGTCGGGCTGTATTCAAAGAAGTTATTGTCTCTTTCCTTGGTTTTCAACCTAACACGTCCACCGAAACGGATTCTACCCTTTTGATCTTCAATAATTGATAGTGGAATACGGAAGTTTAGTTTAGCGCCAAACTCATCTTCATGGGTATTATTTTCGTTTTCAGTGATTTTATCCAATTTAAATGCAGAAAGATCATTAGTTGGGTTGGTAACCAACGGCAAGTAAGAATCGTTTACATCTACATTAAGTGGGATTTTTTTAACTTCATAGTTAATATAACGCTCGTTAGGACGCCATTCAGAAGCTCTGGAATAAGATGCTGACCAATCCATATCCAAGATAGGTGACAGAACATGCTCACCTTGCAAAGAGAAGTTCAACACGGATTGACGCTCTAAACGACGGGATTTATTTCGGTTATTGTCAATACCACCTTTAGTCTCGCGTTCAATATTACCTGTGTAAGTTTTAGTAGCGGCATCATATGCTAATTTGGAATACTTGGTTGCAAAACGATTCTCGCGGTCATCACGCCAGTTGTACATGGCATTGAAAGCGATCCTGTTCCTTGAGTTGAAATTATAATCCCAAGCTGCGGATACACTTCTACGAACACGTGTAACGTCATACTTACGGATCTGCATTTCTTTTAACAACACGTCACCTTTTTCTTCAACCCATTCTGCCTCGATGTTATTAGAACCGAAATCATTGGTCTGCATCGTTCCACTCAACACCAAGCCCATCTTATTGTCCATAAAACGGTTACCATAGATTAATGCTCCATTATAGATCGCTTTTTCGCGAACTGGAGAATAACCACCACTCAGGGTAGCAGAAATACGTTGCTTATTCGGCACCGCACGAGTGATCAAGTTCACACTACCACCGATCGCATCTGCATCCATATCAGGGGTCAAGGTTTTATTAACCTCGATAGATGAAATCATGTCCGAAGGAATTAAATCCATCTGAACATTACGGTTATCACCTTCTGCCGATGGAATACGGTCACCATTCAAGGTAACGGAGTTTAATTCTGGGGAGAGACCACGCACGATAATATTTCTTGCCTCGCCTTGGTCATTTTGCATCGTAATACCGGGAACCCTTTTCAAGGCATCTCCGATATTCTGATCCGGGAAACGACCCACTTGGTCAGAAGAAATAATATTAGTGATGTTGCTGTTGTTCTTTTGCTGGTTCAGGGCCTTTGCCTGACCCCTTGCAATATCTCCAATGACTTGAACTTCATCGATAGTTTTGCTAGCAGGTTCCAAGAAAATTTCAATTGATTCATCAGAAGTATGGATTTTTTGCTCAAAATGTTGATATCCCAAATAGTCAACTGATACAGTATATGTTCCAGCAGGGAGGTTTAGGAATTCAAAATTTCCGTTTGCATCAGAAACGGTGAACTTATTGCCTTCGGCGATCCTCAGGGTTGCACCTGGCAAAGAAAAATGGTCATTGTTGTCCATCACCTTACCTTTTAAGATGGTGGTCTGGGCAAAAGAAATACAACAAATGAAATTGAATAAAATGAATAGGGATAATCTCATAAAGTTAATAATTTAATGGCCCAAAAATATTTATAGGGATTAACTAGATTATTAACCGAATGTTATTAATTTGTTAACATACAGGATTATACACTTTCCTATTACGAGTAATTATTTCTTTTTATTGCGAAAATAGCCTTGTGGAATGATAGGCAACAAACATTTTGTTAACACTGAATTCTCATTAGATTGTTAAGCTTCGGAAATCATGGAAAGCTGATTGTTTATTTTTCATATTTTTAGGGAAACACTAAAAGGTTAAGTTCAATGGAAGAAAATATATTTTACGAAGGACAGGTTTTATGGTCACAGATTGATGCAAATGTACATTTACGCCATTCGGCTTATGCGGATTTTTGTGCACAGGCCAGAAGCAATATGTTGAACAAGCTGGGATTATCCCTTGAGGAATTCAACAAGAGAAAAATTGGACCTATCCTATTTCGTGAAGAGTTGAATTATTTGAGAGAAATTGGTTTGGACGAACGCGTGAAAGTGAGCGTGGTCATCACCAAGTTTAACACGGTAAACTCTAGGTTTTCCTTCCGACATGAGATCTTTAAGGAAAACGGCGTGAAGGCAGCCGTGGTGCTGGTCGATGGTGCCTGGATGAACATAAGAGAAAGAAAACTGACTAACATTCCGGAAGAATGGATGGAAATAATAGGTAAAATACCTAAGTCCGAAGATTATACTGAAATAGATTCTTAGTTAATCGCTATCTTTGGATTATGTTATACATCGTTCCCACACCAATAGGTAATTTGGAGGATATGACCTTTCGGGCAATCAACGTACTGAAACAGGTCGATATTATTTTAGCTGAGGATACAAGGACCAGTGCACCTTTGTTAAAACACTTTGGAATCGACAAAAAAGTCTTTGCCCATCATCAGCATAATGAACATAAAGCTGTCCAAGAGATTATCCGATTGCTCAAGGAAGGGAACCAGATTGCTTTGATCTCAGATGCAGGGACTCCTGCCATCTCTGACCCTGGTTTTTTATTGGTGAGAGAGACGATCAAAGAGGGTTTGGATGTGCAATGTTTACCGGGAGCAACGGCTTTTGTACCTGCTCTGGTCAATTCAGGACTACCTAACGACCGTTTTTGTTTCGAGGGATTCCTTCCTGTAAAAAAAGGCAGACAGACCCGCTTGAAATCCTTGGCAGAAGAAAAAAGGACGATGATCTTTTATGAATCTCCACATCGTATCCTGAAAACAATAGAAGAATTCATCCAAGTATTTGGACCAGAACGACAGGCTTCGATATCTCGTGAAATCAGTAAGCTGTATGAGGAGACCGTGAGAGGCACCTTGGAAGAAATCAAGCAGCATTTTGAGACGACCCCCATCAAAGGTGAATTTGTTTGCTGTGTTGCTGGACATGAATAATTAAAAAGAATTTAAGACGTAAATATCAAATCAATGGAAAATTATCAAATCGACAAATTTGTTCAAGATGGACAGGATCCAAAAGTGGTAGAAAAAATCCATGGAAAGATTTTAGATATGTTGACCCCTGGGGAATCCATTAATTATATAGCCTTGCAAAAGAAACCGGCAGTGAACTTACTGCCTGACAGCATTACCCTTTCTAACAGGAGGATTTTCCTGTGTGAATTCACCAAACTTGGCCTTGCTACCAATTTTGAAATTTTCCCTTGGAAAGACATCAAGGACATCGCTTTTAAGGAAGAGATTTTTGGTTCCAAGGTTACTGTAATCCCTTTTACTGGAGAGAACTTAACCATTGATTATATTCCTAAAATACAGGCTAGGAAATTGTATCAGTTGATCAAGGATGCTTTGGCGAATTTGCAGAACCAAAAAAATGAAGCAAAGGAAAATCCATCTGCTTTTACCAGCAAACCCGCTTACAGTAATCCTGTTGCAAGTCCGGAAGAAAAGGTTGAGCCTATAAAACCAGCTGAACCGGTAAAGCCTTTTGAAGCGGAAAAGCCGATAGAACTTCCAAAATTTGAGGAAAGACCTAGTTTGAATTCTATGTTTGCCCAGCAAAACCAACAAGCGCAGGCTCCGAAAACAGAACCTCAAAATTACCCACAGACTTCTTCATTTAACCCTCCTACCCCTCCTGCTCCAGCAGCAAGTCCAGAGGTAAACAAGGTAGAAGAAGATGATGAGATCACTTTGAAATTAAAGAAATTAAAGAGCTTATATGACAAGCAGCTTATCACCCAAGCCGAATATGAAACGAAAAAGGCTGAAGTTTTAAGTCAATTATAATAGCATGAAAAACAATTACCTTTTAGCTGGTCTAAGTGCAGTATTGCTATGGCTGGCTTGGCCTCCTATACCATATTCTAGCTTTTTACTTTTTATTGCATTTGTTCCTTTATTGGTCGCTGTAGAAAACGTAATCCGTGGGGATTATAAAAAGAAAGGCCGTAAGATATTCGGATTAGCTTTCTTGACCGGTGTCATTTGGAACACGGCATCCATCTATTGGGTTTTTAACGCAATGAATGCTGTCTTGGATGTATTCCCTTCGCTAATGGTTTCCCTGATTCCATTTACATTAGCCCCTCTTTTGATGGCCTTGGCATTTCGCCTATATTATCAAATGCGTAAATGGAATAATATCTTCTTGAGCTTTATGGGGCTTGCTTCCTTTTGGATGGCTTATGAATACCTACACCAGACCTGGGAACTTGCATTCCCTTGGATGACCTTAGGAAATGGATTCGCTAACTTCCACCAGATAGTACAATGGTACAGCATCACTGGGGTTTATGGCGGTACTTTATGGATCTGGATAGCTAATATCCTAGTTTTCCTTTGGTATTGGCAAAGAAAGGAAAAGGTAGAGATCTACAGTCAGAAAATACTCTTAGGATCTCTTGCGGGATGGATTCTGGTCCCTGCAATTGGCTCTTTGATTGTGTACAGCACTTACGAAGAACATATCAATCCTTCTGAAATCGTTACTGTTCAACCTAACATTGACCCTTACGGAAAGTTTGGTTCCATTACTCCGGAAGAACAATTAAAAACCCTTACTGATCTCTCTCAAAAAGTAGCAAAATTAAACACTGAATTCTTTATCTGGCCTGAAACTGCAATCTCAGGATCTAATGGGATAAACGAAGAAGAATTCCGGGAATATGACCAATACCATAAAATCCTCGAATTCTTGGAGCCATACCATAATGGAAATGTGCTTTCGGGAATTGAAAGTTACCAGATCTATGAAGACCAAAAGACTTTGACAGCAAGACCTTATGGCAATGTTTTTTATGATAGCTTCAATGCAGCGGTTTTGGTAGATGGGTCGAGCAAGCTTCAGTTTTACCATAAATCCAAATTGGTACCTGGAGCTGAAAAAACTCCTTTTGGAAAAAGCTTGGCCTTTATGACTCCGTTATTCAAACATTTCGGTGGTACAACCGGTGGTTATGGTAGCCAAGAGGAGCCTTCTGTCTTTTACTCGGCTAGCGGAATCGGTGCAGCCCCTGTAATTTGCTATGAATCCATTTGGGGAAATTATGTGGCTGATTATATTAAAAAAGGCGCTCAATTTATTGCTGTCATCACCAATGATGGCTGGTGGGGAGACACCTCAGGCAAGGACCAACACCTACAATATGCCAAGCTTAGGGCAATTGAAAACCGACGTTGGGTAGTTCGTTCTGCCAATACAGGGATATCAGGATTTATCAACCAACGTGGAGATATAGTCCAAAAGAGTTCTTGGTGGGTGCCCACTGCGCTATCTCAAGAAATCAATTTGAATGAAGACCTCACTTTCTATACAAAATATAGTGATTTAATAGTCTATTTATCATTCGTAACAGGCTTAATATCAATAGGCTTATTGATTGTCAGAAAAAAATAAATATACCAGAATTATCCTATTGAATAATTATATTTGCCGCCATGCAAGTTTATTTTGATAATGCCGCCACCACTGCCTTAGATAAAGAAGTTATTGAGGTAATGGTTCAGATGTTGAACGAGAATTTTGGAAATCCTTCGTCCATCCATGCACATGGCCGTGAAATGAAGACCATTGTTGAAAAAGCAAGAAGAACAGTCGCTAAATTATTGAATGCATCACCTTCCGAGATTTTCTTTACCTCCGGAGGAACTGAAGCAGACAACATGGCTATTGTTCGTGCTATTGAAGCCTATAATATTACCCATGCAATCAGTTCGCCGATTGAACACCATGCTGTTCTACATACCTTGGAAGAACTGGAAAAAGCAGGAAAAATCCATTTAGATCTTTTGCGCGTTGATGAAAAAGGTAATGTTGACTTGGGTCAACTGGAAGAGCTTTTGTCTAAAAATCCAAAAACTTTCGTTTCCTTGATGCATGCCAACAATGAGCTAGGTAACTTAACTGACATTAAAAAGGTGAGTGAGCTATGCGAGCAATATAATGCGATCTTCCATTCAGACACTGTTCAAACGATGGGGCATTATGCACATGACTTGACCGATCTGAAAATTGATTTTATTACCGGAGCAGCCCACAAGTTCCACGGTCCTAAGGGAGTTGGATTCTTGTACATCAATGCTCGTAATAAGATCAAACCTCTAATTTACGGAGGAGCTCAAGAAAGAAACATGCGCGGTGGTACTGAAAACGTATATGGTATCGTCGGATTGGCTAAGGCTTTAGAGATTGCTTATGCTGAAATGGAAGAACACCAAACCTATATCCAGTCCCTAAAAGACTATATGAAAGCGGAATTGATCAAAGCGGTTCCAGATGTAAGATTCAATGGCGAGGTAGATTCGGATAAATCTTTGTACACCGTATTGAATGTATCTTTGCCTTGCAGTAACATGGGTGACATGCTATTGTTCAACCTAGATATCAAAGGGGTTTCCGCATCAGGAGGAAGTGCATGTAGTTCAGGTTCCGAAATAGGCTCACACGTACTTCAAGGAATTGGCGCTGATGGCAGCAGACCTTCAGTGAGGTTCTCTTTCAGCAAATACAATACAAAAGAAGAAATAGACTTTGTTGTTGGTGTCGTAAAAGAGATCTGCAATCATAAATAAGTCTCATAAAACATTATCAAAAAAGGCTGTTGCAAGAATGCAACAGCCTTTTTTTGTGACTAATTGTCTCGTCCTGAAATAGCTATACACAAAAAAATCGTTATGAAAACAGATATTGTTGCGCAAAAACAATGGTTAATACGGAGTTAATTATCTACCAATATAACTACTTTAAAAACCAAGCAGAAAAAGCCACTGTACAAGCCGAACAAGAGCGAATAGAAAAAGATGTATTAATCAGAGATTTAACTTTAAAAGTCATACAAAGTTATTTAGAGACATTACTATCTCAATCTCTAGTTAATGAACAAGATTCGGCAATCAATTTTTCTACTCAATTATTAGATAAAACAGAAAAACGCGTAATAATAGGTGTTACAGCCCCTTCTGTTGTATCGGAAGTGAGAGCAAACTTAGCTCGAGAAAAACAACAATATCAACAATATTATAAAGATTTACTGTTGAAAAAAGCAACTCTAGCTCAGTACATGAATTATCCTGAGTATAACATTTTGAAATTATATGATCCGCTATTAGAATCAAACCTTCTCGAAAGTAAAAAAGAAGTATATAAGGAAAATTCTATTAATTATTGAAACACCTTAAATTATTTGTATCATGAAATTATACTTATATATAGACAGAATAAATCTTATAAATAAACTCATCAGTAAAGCAAAAACAGGAAGTCAAGAAGAATTTGCAAAACGCCTAAATATTTCTGTTTCTAGATTAGCTCGAATTATTGAGTATATGAAAGACCAGGGTGCCCCTATAAAATTCGATAGAATAGCAAATACATACTATTATGAGGATAAATATTCTATTAACATTCAAATTAAAATAGAGAAAATGAAGGAATTTGAACTAAAAAACACGAATGCAGGGTTAAATATTTTTTTCAAAAATCACTTAAATGCTTTTTTTATACATTAAAGTAATATATTTTAGATACATTATTACAAATAATAATTGCAAACAATATGAATAATATGAATAAAGAACTAATTATAAAATATGCTTTTAAACTGTTTATAATAGGCATACTAATCGGAGCTTATGTTGCATTTAATCAAAAATCTTAATATTTTTTTATAAAAAAAACAAAATTAAACGTACAAGAATTATCTCTTCAAGACCAACAAAATATTGAAGGTGAAATTATTCCTGCTGTAGTTGCTTGGTGGTCAGGTGCTACCTTATTAACTAAAGTTGGAGTAATCGGCGGTGCAACTGCTGTCGTTGGTGGAGCTGCATATATTGGAAATAACAACGGATATGAATCAGTTAAAAATTAAAATTCAATCAATTTATCATGAAAAAATCTTATTCGATGCTAGAAGTAGTTGTTTTTTTATTTATTGCAATATCTATTGCTGCCTTTGTAGTATATAAATTATCATATGCTATCGGTATATACGTGGCTAACCATTAAAAAAAACATGGTAAATTTCCATTAAAACGCACAAGAACTATCATTTGAATACCAACAAAATGAGGTGTTTTTTAATCTCTGAAAATCTGTCTCCATTTTCAGTACTAGTCAATCCTTATGTAATTTAACAAGGATATAGTCTTCATCCTGTTTCAAGGATAGATGCAGTTCATTATTACCAAAATATAGAACCTTAAAAATAGTGAGATGTCTCTTTGTTGAATCATTTAGGACTAGTGCTGCTTCAGTTTGGTCTATCCTCCAATTCACCTGCATCCTTTGGTTATAGGACTCGTCATAAACTGTATTTTGACAACTTGAGTCAAAGGAATTAGCCTTATAATATTGTTTTTCTAGGATTTCCGCTTTGCCGTTTGGTTTAAAATTGATCTTAAAGAATTCCATTTTCTGTTCCACCTTACTGATTTTATCAGGACATGGCGTTTCTTTCGACTGGAACTTTATGAGTTTAGCAATTTGGTTAATCTTGGAATAATCCTGTTCAGATGATTGCCCTTTGGGTTGGATGTTATTGTCATAGTATTCATAGGCTTTCCATTGCCCTACAATTTCCAATGGATTGATGCTGTTCGCCCAATCTTTTTCACCCACTCTCTCAGGCAAAAGACTACCAATGGACCCTATTAGTAATAGCAATACCGGCATCATCATAAAAGACAACTTGGTTTTCATCAATTAATAATTAGTGTTAACCAAAGATAACCAACCTCTTAAGCAGAAAAAATACCTAGCATTAGGTATTCCTTAAAAATAAACTAACAAATAGGGTAAATAAAAATACCTACGAATGCAGGTATTTATTTTATTTTTTGAAGGACATATTTTTCGGCGAGATCGCCTTTTATTTCCTTACCAGAGAGATCTAGTTGATTGAGTTGATCCTTTGATATCTTAAAGCTGTAATCCACATTCTCTAAGCTCAAGATATCTTTATCAACCTTCCATTTACCGGTACTTTCAAATATTTCGGCACTTTTGCCAACATATTCATAGCGCATGGAATAATTTTTATTCTTATCCAAGCTGAGTACTGTTGCAATTGTAGTACAATCAGCACAAGGAAGTTTGCCTTCATAAGTACCAACGATAGCTAATCCTTTCACCGCATTATCTTCGGACGCAACAAGCTGATTGACGTTGGATTTGTTATTTATACAACTAAATCCAAAGACCAGCATGATTAATCCTATTAATGACAGTGTTAATACTCGCATAATTTTCTTCCTTGCCCTAAAAAAGACAAAAAAGATACCACAAATTTATTTTTTAGAAAATTTAACATTAATCGTCGTCATCCAGCAAACCATTAGCCATGAGCATGGCATTTTTCAGTTCATTTAGAGCATGGAAATTTCTTTTCTGCTGTGCGACCTGCATGCCTTTTTCATAGATTTCAATTGCAAAATCCTTCTCTCCCTCCACTTCCAAAAATTTCCCAAAGTGGTAATAAGTCCCTACATAATCCGCATGATTATGGACGAGTTCTTCAAACCCTTCCCTTGCTTTTGCTTTATCTCCTAGTTTCACAAATTCCATGGTCAGCGCATACTTCAAAAAAGGATCTTGCGGGCTTTCTTTTAAAAAATTCTGTAACTGTTCTAATCTACTTTCCATAAACAAAAGTAAACATAATTTAGAAATGGAAAACCTATGTGTAAGGTGAAAGGAAATACTATGCTAGCATACAAAATGACAAACGCATGACTATTGTGTTTTTAATGCATTTATTTACATTTATTATATTATTTAAATCATTTAAGGGCAAACATTATCATTTTAATAATATAATGAGATATTTTATAGTATTTAGGCAATTAACAATTAGCTAACAGTTCCTGAAAATCGAGGAAACACATCTTTGAAATGCTCCTTAATTAATGTAGGTTTGTGTAAAACGTTTGAATTATGAGAATATTAGTATGTATAAGTAATGTCCCTGACACCACTTCAAAAATAACATTCAGCAACGATAATACGGTTTTTAACAGCAATGGTATCCAGTATATCATTAATCCCTATGATGAGATTGCATTATCAAGAGCAGTTGAGTTGGCGGAAGGCGGCAAAGGTACCGTCACTGTGATCAATGTTGGTGATGCTAGCACAGAACCTACCATTAGAAAAGCATTGGCAATTGGTGCGGACGATGCCGTTCGCGTAAATTCTCAACCTAGAGATGCTTGGTTTGTAGCCAATCAGATTGCTAACTACGCAAAAGAACAAAACTTTGACTTGATCTTAACGGGTCGTGAGTCTATTGACTATAACGGTGCTCAAGTGGCAGCCCTATTAGGTGAACTATTAAACCTTCCTTCAGTTTCAATTGCAAAGAAATTGGAAATCCAAGACAACAATGCTACCATCGACCGCGAAATTGAAGGTGGTAAAGAAGTATTGACGGTTTCATTGCCTGTGGTTGTAGGTACAGCAGAAGGTGTTGCCGAGCCTAAAATCCCGAATATGCGTGGCATTATGGGTGCAAGAACAAAACCTCTTCAAGTTCTGGAGCCGATTGCAGTAAATGAATTGTCAAACATCTCCAAATACGAATCTCCTGCTCCACGAGGTGCAGTGAAACTTGTAGAAGATGTGGATCAATTGGTTCAATTACTTCGTAGCGAGGCAAAAGTTATTTAATTCATTTACCCCATTAAGAAATTATCATGGCAATTTTAGTATATATAGAAAATACAGAAGGTACATTAAAGAAGTCGGCATTTGAGGTCGCTTCCTATGCCAAAGCTATCGCTGACCAATTAGGTGATTCTGTGACTGCTCTTTCCATTGGAAATGTAGACAAAGCAGAATTAGAGAAATTGGGCAAATACGGTGTATCCAAAGTTTTGGATGCCAACCAAGACAAATTGAAGAACTTTGTGAACAAAGCCTATGCATCCATTATTGCTTCGGCTGCTAAGCAGGAGAATGCAAAAGTTGTTGTCCTTTCCAATTCTTTCAGTGGAAAAGGTTTGGGACCAAGGGTTGCAGCTAAATTAGATGCAGGTTTTGCGGATGGTGCTATCGGTCTTCCTACATTCAATGGCGATCAGATGGAAGTAAAAAAGACTGCATTTTCCAATAAAGCATTTGCAACCGAAGTCATCAGTTCTGCGGTAAAAGTCATTGCAGTTAATCCAAATGCATTCGATGTCAAAGAAACTGGTGCTGCAGCAGAGGTGGTAGATTTCACCCCAGATCTGCAAGACCAAGATTTCAATGTCATGGTCAAAGAGATTGTACGTGCAACGGATAAAATCTCCCTACCAGAAGCCGAAATCGTGGTATCAGCAGGTCGTGGAATGAAAGGACCAGAGAACTGGGGAATGATCGAGGAATTGGCAAATGTACTTGGTGCTGCAACAGCATGTTCAAAACCAGTTTCAGATGCCGGTTGGAGACCACATTCCGAACACGTAGGACAAACAGGGATCGTAGTGAGCCCTAACCTATATATTGCGATCGGTATCTCGGGCGCAATCCAACATTTAGCAGGAGTAAGTTCCTCAAAAAACATTGTTGTGATCAACAAAGACCCAGAAGCACCGTTCTTTAAAGTGGCGGATTATGGAATCGTTGGTGATGCCTTCGAAATCGTTCCAAAGCTGACAGAAGCGATCAAAAACTTAAAAAACAACTAGGAATAACTAAACAATGAACGAGTGGCCTTGCCTAAAAAAACGCAGGGTCACTTTTTTTTTGCTGTTAATATTCCCATCTTTGTATTCACGTTAACGTGTTATCGATGAAGAAAATCAAGTTAGATATTGTGGGCTTATCATATAGCCAGACCCAGTCTGGTGCGTATGCCCTAGTTCTCGGAGAGGTAGGAGGTAACCGAAGACTACCTGTCATCATTGGAGGCTTTGAAGCGCAATCCATTGCCGTTGAAATCGAAAAAATGACTCCAAGCAGGCCGCTAACCCATGATTTATTCAAATCGTTCGCTGAAACCTTTAAGATAAAATTAGAAGAAGTCTTGATCTACAACCTGGTAGACGGGATATTCTTTGCCAAATTGATCTGTACAGATGGTGAACAGACTTCAGAAATCGACGCCCGTACATCGGATGCTGTTGCCCTTGCTGTTCGCTTCGAATGCCCGATCTACACCTATGATTTTATCATGAACACAGCCGGAATCGTGATCGAAGGAAATGACTTTGCTTTCCTTGAAAACATCGAAAACGTAGGAAACTACAAACAATCGGATACTCCAACCGAGGAAAAAGAAAAAGAACAAGAAAGCGTTGAAAAAGAACCAGCAAAAAACAAACCATCACCTTACGCTTCCTTAACGCTGGAACAACTTGAAAAGACCCTGGAAAAAGCCATCGAAAACGAACAGTATGAGACGGCAGCCAAAATCAGGGACGAAATCGAAAAACGAAAATCTTAATTTCTACCTACAATAACTAATAGCAAAATACGATGTCTATTAAACTGAGGTTAACGATCATGAACTTCCTACAATTCTTCGTCTGGGGAGCATGGTTGATTACTATTGCAAACTATTGGTTTGGGACTAAAAACTGGGGTGGTACCGAATTCGGCGCCATTTTTTCCACCATGGGTATTGCCTCTTTATTTATGCCCACCTTGATGGGTATCATTGCCGACCGTTGGGTCAATGCAGAAAAACTTTATGTAGCCCTTCACCTTCTTTACGCAGCCTGCCTGATCTATCTTGCACAAGTGCAAGACCCAGGATCGTTTTTTACTGTCATGCTGCTCAGTATGTGTTGTTACATGCCTACTTTAGCCCTTTCCAACTCCATTGCCTATACAGCCCTCAACCAAGGGAATTACGACCTCATCAAGGCCTTCCCTCCCATTCGTGTATGGGGAACAGTAGGTTTTATCGCGGCAATGTGGATGACTAACTTAAGCGGAAGTAAAGCAACCGAAGGCCAGTTCTATATTGCTGCCGGCGGTTCCATCTTATTGGGGCTCTATTCCCTGATCTATCTTCCAAAATGTCCTCCCCAGAGACATATCCAAGAGAACGCTAGCTTTTCCCAGATCATGGGACTCGAAGCTTTCAAGCTCTTTGGAAACTTTAAAATGGCGATGTTCTTTATCTTCTCCATGTTCCTTGGCGCAGCCTTACAATTGACCAATGCTTATGGAGATGTCTTCTTGGATGAATTCAAATTCTATCCAAAATATGTCGATTCCTTCGTGGTGAAGTATTCCACAATCATCATGTCCATATCACAGATTTCGGAAACCTTGTTCATCCTTGCGATTCCGTTTTTCTTGAAAAGGTTTGGTATCAAACAGGTCATGTTGATCGCCATGGTAGCCTGGGTGCTTCGATTCGGACTATTCGCTTATGGAAACCCTTCCACTGGCCTATGGATGATTATTATGTCCTGTGTAGTCTATGGGATGGCCTTTGACTTTTTCAACATTTCAGGTTCCCTATTCGTGGAGACCAATACAAATAACAAGATCCGTTCATCAGCACAAGGATTGTTCATGATGATGACCAACGGATTTGGAGCCGTATTTGGCTCTTGGGTATCGGGGTGGATCATTGATAGGTTCTACACCCTTTCGTTCAACGACAGCGCCTCTTTAGCCTCTTTCCTGGACACTACAGCCGACAATGGTTCCCTGCAAAAATTCATCAGCTCCAGAGGAGTTAATGTAAGCAATGGAATCTTCGATCAAGTCATACACTTAAAGGACTGGCACCATATCTGGATCGCCTTTGCCCTGTATACCCTAGTCATTGCTATACTCTTTGCTATCCTGTTTAGACATAAGCATGAAGTTAAATAGTAGTATTTAGTATTTAGTATTTAGACAAAAGATATAAAGCCTGTCAGATTCTGTCAGGCTTTTTTGTTTCTGGATATTTTTCGGGAATAATGGCATAAGAGTAAAGCGGGTAATTTGGGGAGAAATGTCATAAAGATATCTGAGTCATTCCTTTTTGTCATCGAAATCTAATCCATCTGTTAAAAGATGTTAAGAGGCAGTATGCAATATACAATCGGCATTTACTTTGCGTTATAGATAGTACAAACAGAGTAAAAAAGAGTAAAGAGTAAAAAATTTCATAATTTAGGTTAATAATTGGTTAGTTAAAAATCCTGAGGCTCCCCGCCCCAGGATTTTTTTATGCTTTAGCATATTTAATACCTAAGAATAGTCTTAGTAAATCAGCCTAAAGGCTAATTATATGAAGGTTTATTTGCGGCGGGCGTATTCAATACAAACATAAGGCCTACCAACCTTGATAATTTTCTGTGATATATACATCATAATCTTGGTCCATCCGGTGGCTGAGCCTGTCGAAGTCCCCATCCCATTAATCCTGGTTCATTCCCAAATCTTGGTCCATCCGGTGGCTGAGCCTGTCGAAGTCCCAATCCAGTAGCCCGAGCGGCATCTCGACTTCGCTCGATAATCGTCGAGGGCAATCCTGGTTCTTTCCCAAATCTTGGTCCATCCGGTGGCTGAGCCTGTCGAAGTCCCAATCCAGTAGCCCGAGCGGAGTCGAGGGCAATCCTGGTTCATTCCCAAATCTTGGTCCATCCGGTGGCTGAGCCTGTCGAAGTCCCAATCCCGTACCCCGAGCGGAGCCGAGGGGAATCCTGGTTCAAAAAAAAAGACCGCCATGAAGGCGGTCCTTTGTATTTGATAAACTATTTAGTACTATGTTCTTAGAATTTGTATCCAGTCCAGCTGAAAGCACCTGTATCAGCACCTTTCAAGCCATCTTTAGCTGTAGCTGAAGTTCCAGGGATTGTGTTAAGTTTTGCTTTGTCTAGGTTGTTTGCTTTATCAATTGTGTATTCAATTGAAGTCCCTGCAGCAGCAGTACCGTTTTTGTCAGTGTAGTCAACTAAATCAACAACTACTGCGCCTGTAGCATCCAAAACGTTAGTTTTAGGACCGAATTTCACAAAAGCATTAGTAATGGTAGCTTTAGCACCTCTTCTGATTTTGAATACATCGTGCATGGTTAAGTTTGCACCTAATCCTGGAGCGTTATTGATGATAGTGATACCATCAACTTTGAAGTTTGATTGGTTTACATGGCTTGGAGCTTTTCCGTCCATGTTACCATCAGCTTCGATACCACGTGGGTCAACAGTTACTGGCAAGTAACCTTCTTCACGGATACCATATACGTTTTTAACTGTACCTGAATAACCTTCAGTAAAGTCAAACATATCATCTGTACAGTTTACTACTAAAATGTTAGAAGCGTTTACTGATCCACCGAAGAACTCGATTGCATCATCATCACCGTATGCTAAATAAATATTAGACAAGGTAGTTTTGTTACCAACACCGTTCAAAGTAAGACCATTGTGTTCTTTCTCATCAGAGATACGAGCACCAGTGTACTCGATTCTTACGTAGTTAAGAATACCTGAATTGTCATCAACAACACTACCACCGTATTTGTATGCCTCACCAATCTCAGCATTGTTCTCAGTTACTTTTCCAGCTTCACCTGAAAGAGGTGCTTTTCCGTTGATCAAGACACCACCCCAATCTCCTTCTTTAGGCTTTGCAGCTGCTGAAGTGAAAACAATTGGTTTTGCTGCTGTACCGTTCGCCATGATCTTTCCACCACGCTCAACCATTAAATACACATCAGTACCTCCGTCTAATGCTTTGATCACAGTTCCCGCAGGAATGGTCAAAGTCACTCCGTCCTTCACATATACTGCACCTGTCATCGTGTATTCAGTATTAGCATCTAGAACCATGTCTTTAGTGATGTTACCAATTAATTTTGCTTCCCCTTTTTCGCCTGGACCCACAATAGGATCAGTCGAAGTACAAGCTGTAAATGCTAAAGCGCTAGCTGCTAAAATTGAAAATAATTTTGTCTTCATAATCTTTTAATTTCTACACAAAGAAACTGTTACCAATTAACCTTTGTGTTATGTGTAAATTAATTTATTGTTAAAACTTGTAAGAAACTCCTGCACTAAAATCTACCCCGCGCTTAAAGCTCTCCACGATGATGCTCGGAGCTCCATTCACAAACCCACGATTGTATTGACGCTCTGGATTTAAGATGTTTTCAGCCTTGATATTGACACCAAATTTCCTGCTGATCGTACCGTTCATCACGAAATCCAAGGTCGGATAGCCTTTTTCCATTACGTTCTCATATCCGTTCGTACCTAAGGCATAAATACGGTCTGAGAAGTAGTTCAAGACCAAGGTAGGTTGTAGGTCAAAATTCTTGAAATATGCTTTATAAGAAAGGTCTGCATTCACTAAGATTGGCGATGCGCCCTCCAATTTATCCTCTGCTTTTAGGAATCTCGCAAATGTATAATCCAACTTTTGTTTCGAATGCAGATACGAGAAGTTCAGACCTGCTGACAATACGTTTTCGCCAAACTCACCTGCAGTACGCAATAAGTCTTTCTTCACCTCTAACTCTGCACCCAATACCGTAGCTTGGCTACCTGTGTTCGCAAAAGTAAATGGGTTACCTGATGAGAAGGTCTGGATTCTTGAAATCGGGTTTTTGATGTTTTTATAGAATAAACCAACCGCAACCAAATCACCAGCTCCTGGGTATAATTCCCATTTCAAATCCGCATTGATCACTTCTGATGGAACTAGATTACTGTTACCTTGAGTAGTAATATTCTGTCCATTGTACAACATCGGTGCAATTTCAATAAACTGCGGCAAGATATAAGACTGGCTTCCTGATGCTCTCAAGATCATCTTTTCGGTTAAACTATATTTCAAGTTCAAACTTGGCAAAAAGTAGTTCTTGTCAATGATCGATGGACCACTCACATCACTGTTACCAATGTTGGTGTTATATTCTACTGTTTGTTTGATTTTATCGAAACGAAGACCAACTAAAGCAGTGAATTTCTCATCAAATTGGTAAGTCAGGTTTCCTAATGCCGAATGTACATCCTTGTTTCCTAAGTAGTAAAAAGGATCTGCATTGTTCTTTCCACGACCGGTTTCGATTTGGAATTTGTTACCTACATTCTCTTGGGTAAAGAAATTGTCCAAACCATTCATGTCAGCGGTTTCTGGGTATGGAGGGATTAGTTTGAAGTTATAGATAACTGCTCTAAAATCTCTTCTTACAATGTTCCCGTTATATCCAAAGTCAATTTTTCTTTCAAAATCCGTGTTATCACCAAGTTTGTAAGATAAGATTGCTTTTGCGGTCACTCCTTTTTCATTCATGTACGAGTAGAAACGCTCATTACTGTTCGCTGAACTTGTATGGAACGCTAGCTTGTTATCTCTGAATAAAAGTTTATTGTTTCTACGGTCAGGTTCATTACCAATGGTATAGTTGAATCCTAAACCTAAATCAGCAGTCAGTTTTTCTGAAAGTGATAACTTAGAAAGGATTTGGTTAACAAATAAGTGGTTATCATTTACTTGTTGTCTTCTGTTCATTTCCTTATCACCTTCTAGCTCATTCTCACCAATACCAAACATATCCCAGATGGTTTGGGTCTGGTCATGGATATACAATGAATTGAAGCTTACTGAACTGTTGTTCCAAGTATAACGTGCATTCAACATACCCGATTGGGATACATTATATTCGTTGGAGGTATAATCTTTGTCTAAGAATAGGGCACCCTCATTGTTTGCTCCTTGGAATTTACCTTCATAGTAACGGTATTTGCTTTCCATTCCAGCAGTAAAGAATATACTTAATGGATTGTTGTTTACTAAGAAGCGTTTGTTAGCTGATAATTTGATACCTGAATTGATCAGATTTTTGATTGGCGTAGGCGTCCAAGAATTCTGGAAAGCGTGCTGGCTAAAATCTGTGATCGGAGGTTTTGAACCTGCTGGAAGTGTTCCAAACCAGTTTGTTCCATTAATCCTGCGGAAATTATCCTGGCCAATGGTCTGTGAGTTACCACCACCGCTCAATCCAATCTCTAAACTGTTTCCTGTTGCTTCTTTCGTGAAGATATCGATGTTTGCTCCCGCGACATCTCCCGAAATACCAGGGTTCAGGGTCTTGTTTACATTGATGTTTTGAATAACATCAGTTCCAAAGAAATCCAAGGATACGTTTTTGTACAATGGATTTTCCGACGGCAATGGCAAGCCATTTAATGAAGTTGAATTATAACGGTCGCCTAATCCACGAACCAATACATTCCTTACACCTTCTTGTCTTGATACACCCGCCATTTTAGTCAATGCTGCTCTGGCATCGCTAACTCCTTTTCTAGAAAGCTCCTGTGCACCAATGGACTCCACCATCAGGTTCGATTTCTTTCTTTCTTCTAATAAGGCTAATTCTGTAAATTTCTCACGGCGTCTGGTCACAACGACTTCCTCGATCACCGCATCTGCATTTTTCAGCGCAAAAGACACAAACTCCGTGTCGCTTGACTGCAACGTAAAGTTCATCTCCTGGGCATCGTACCCCATTAGAGTCGCACGAATCAGATATTCCGCGGATTTATCGCTAGGTAGGGGGATGAAAAACTCACCCTTGTCATTTGTGGTTGTGCCCAACTGGGAGTTCGCAATTGTTACTGTAACACCTGCCAAAGGTTGGTAGGACTCCACGTCCACAACTGTCCCCTTTACTCCAAATGGTGCTTGCTGGGCATAGCTCATCATCACGCCGAAGCAAACAACCAACAATAAAAATACTCGTTTAATACAATTCATACAATGTTAATATTATGTTGCAAAAGTATAATCGTATTGTTACGTGAATATTAATCCTTCATTATGTTAATATTAGTCTCTAGTTAAATAATTGTTAAGACACCTATCGGTCAAATTGTTACCCTTTAGATTGGGTTTAGCCAACAATTAGTGCTATTTTGCAACAAAGTTTTATTATGAGCGATTTTGTATTAAAAACCTCCAGTTTATCGTATCAATATCCTAAAGGCCCCAAACTTTCTTTCCAAGATCTGCTGCTTGCCGATCAGCAACATACCTTGGTATTAGGGGACTCTGGATCCGGAAAATCAACCCTGTTGAACCTGATCGCAGGTTTTTCATCGCCAACAACCGGACAGGTCATCATCAACGGACAAGATCTTTATCAGCTCTCCGGAAGTGATCTGGATAAATTCAGGGCGCAAAACCTAGGATTTATTTTTCAGGAAGCCCATCTGCTCAAAAATCTCTCTGTAACAGAAAATATCAAACTTGCCCAAAGTCTAGCGGGACTCGCTGTCGATGAACAGGCCATAAAATCACTGTTGGAAAAACTGCAATTGGGAGGTTTTGGAAACAGAAGACCCAATGAACTGAGCCGCGGACAGGTACAACGTGTCGCTATCGCTAGGGCACTCATAAACAAGCCCTTGCTTTTGATTGCAGACGAACCCACCGCTGCCCTAGACGACAAGAATACCTTTCTGGTTGTGGAGCTGATCAAGGGCCTTGCCAAAGAACAAGGAAGCACCCTTTTGATCTCTACCCATGACAAAAGGTTAAAGGATGAATTTACGAACAACTACATACTAGCTGCGCAATAAGATGAACACACTACAATTAGTCTGGAAAAACATATCACAACAATGGGGCTCCACGCTGTTAAGTATCATCCTAACCGCATTCGGAGTAGCCATATTGGTAAGTATCTATATTACCAGCGACACTTTTGAAAAACAGCTCGACAGCAATAGCAAACAGGTTGACCTCGTGGTAGGTGCCAAAGGCAGCCCTCTACAATTGATCCTGAGTGCATTGTACCATGTGGACAACCCCACCGGTAACATCAAATTAGCCGAAGCCGAAAAGCTGATGGATAACCCTTTTATTGAAAAAGCAGTTCCCATTTCCCTAGGCGATAACTTCAAAGGTCACCGAATCGTTGGAACGGACACTAGCTTTATGGGCTTATATGAGCTCCAATTAGCCGATGGTCAATTATGGAACAAAAGCTATGAAGTGGTTATTGGTAGTGAAACTGCCCGTAAAAACAAACTGAAATTAGGGGATCAAGTACATGGAGCCCATGGTTTAGCTGAAAACGCCCATGTCCACGAAGAACATCCTTTTACCGTTGTCGGAATCCTGAAACCATCGGGTTCTATCGTAGACAACCTTTTATTGACCAACCTAGAAAGTGTTTGGGATATCCATGGAATCGGTCACGAGGAACACGACCATGAGCACGATCATGCTGATGAAGCTCATGATCATGAACATGCAGACCATAACCACGATGAACATGCGCATGAACATACAGCTACAGAAACCCATCAACACGAGGAACATGATCATGATCATGCTGATCACGAACATGAAGAAATCGTAGCAGAAAAACCTAACCCTCTTACTCAAGCTACTGAAGATAGCCTAGTGACAGAACGTCCTAGATCGGATGTATTCGTAAAGAGCATCGCTGATGATATCGTTCAGGACAAAGGATTGGAGATTACGGCCTTATTGGTCAAATTCAGCTCCCCTGCTGCCATTGGTGTTGTTCCTAAATTGGTCAACCAATCCACCAGCATGCAGGCAGCATCCCCGGCATTGGAAACAGCAAGATTGTTTTCTTTAATGGGTGTAGGGATCGATTCTCTTGAAATCTTGGCTTATGTCATTATGATCATCGCGGGATTGAGCGTGTTTATCAGTCTATACAATGCCCTGAAGGACAGGAAATATGACCTTGCCATCATGAGGACATTAGGCGCAAGTAAGATTAAACTATTTACCATGCTGATTGTCGAAGGATTGGTAATCACCTGCATTGGAGGTATTGTCGGATTGTTCATTGGTCATATTGGCCTGTACCTGATCAGTACACAGACCAGTCAGAGTGCAGACTTTATCCAAGCATTCCAGATATATAGTAAAGAATGGTTAATTTTGCTTACTGCTTGTTTGATCGGTGTGATAGCATCCCTTATACCAGCAGTTAAAGCATATAACACAACAATTTCTACCATTTTAGGTAATAAGTAATGATGAGAAAGTTAATATTTACAGTATTCGTATTGATGATGACTGTGAGCTTTTCAAAAGCTCAAATCGGAAACTATAGCAATGAAACCCAGGTTCCAGACCATACTCCTATGATGAACGGCACTTGGGAAGCCATTGACAAAATGATGTACAAGGTGTCTACCGTGGGTAACAAAAAAGTGTATACGCCAACCTATCCACCTGCATTGAAAAAATTAGAGAATACCATAGTAGACCTTCCAGGTTATATGGTGCCATTAGTGAGTGGCAGAAACCACAGCACTTATATGTTATCGGTATTGCCGATCACCCAGTGTCAATTCTGTGGTACCAATGGTATTCCTCCAATGGTTGAGATCTTTATGAAAAAAGGAACAGTGAAGTTTACGGATGAACCGATCAAGATCAAAGGAAAGATGAAGTTCAATCCTGAACCCTTAAAAGGTAATGCGGAAATCCAAATTGTGGATGCTGAACTCGTGAACTAACGGTTCAACAAAGCAATTTCTGTACAAGCATACAAAGCAGCCGTTTCTGTGCGAAGTCTGGCCTCCCCTAGGGAAACCGGAATAAATCCTACAGAAATGGCTTTTTCTATTTCAGAAGGCGAGAAATCCCCCTCAGGACCGATCAAGATCAGATAGCGTTGGCCGCGCTCAAATTCCTGGTTTAAGTATTTCTTCTCTGCATCTTCTTCACAATGGGCAATAGCCTTTTTCAAGTCCTTGTCCTCCCCAGCCTTGTTCAAGAAGGCATCCAAACTGATAGCTTCATTTAGAAGGGGCATATAAGCCTTTAGAGACTGTTTCATCGCCGAAACGATGACTTTATTCAAACGCTCGGTTTTGACCTCCCTGCGCTCGGAATGCTCACTGATGATTGGAGTGATTTCCTGGATCCCGATTTCGGTCGCCTTTTCCAAGAACCATTCGATCCGATCGATGTTCTTGGTGGGTGCCACAGCAATATGTAAATGGTAATTAGGCTTTTGAAATTCTGGGGTATAATTTAAAATGCGCAGCTGTGTCCTTTTGGGATGTGCATCGGCTATCTCAGCTTCATAAAACCCACCGACCCCATCAACCAATTGAACCTGGTCGCCCACATTCAATCGCAAGACACGCACAGCATGCTTGCTTTCTTCCTCAGAAAGTTGAAATAAGCTTTGATCAGGCTTTAAATCTGCTGTATAGAATAAATGCACAATATGATGGATTATTCTTCGTCCTCATCGTTTGGAGTTTCGACAAGGTCCAATTTTACAAATTCAATGTTCTGTTGGGTCTTCTTGATGATGGTAAAACGGTAACCCAATTGTTCCGTGCTATCGCCAACATCTGGAATCTTCTCAAAGAGATGCGAAACCAAACCAGCAATCGTATCATAATCTGAACTCTCAGGTAATTCCAATGGCAAATGGCCGTTGGCATCATGTACACTGGCACCAGCGTCCACCATAAATTCAGTTTCAGAAATCTGCTCAACTACTGGAGTTTCCTCATCGTACTCATCCTGGATCTCTCCGACCAATTCTTCCACGATATCTTCAAGCGTAACCATACCAGCCGTTCCTCCAAATTCATCAAGGACAAAAGCAATCTGGATCCGTTTCAATTGGAACTCCGTCATCAAGTCGTTGATCTTTTTGGTCTCAGGAATAAAATATGGCTTACGCATGATGTTCTTCAATACCACATCTTTACCCTTTACAATAAGCGGTAAGATGTCTTTGGTATGGACAACACCAATGATCTGGTCAATATTATCATCATAGATCGGAATACGGGAATATCCCTCTTCCGTTACCGTATTGATAAACTCCTCTGCGGTATCATCCTTGTCTACTGCTACGATCTTGGTACGAGGCACCATAATGTTCTTGACGATACGCTCATTGAAATCAAAGACGTTCTTGATCAGCTCATGTTCAGCATTGTTCAAGGCACCACTCTCCTTTCCTTTCTCCAATAGGTATTGGAGTTCTTCGGATGAATGGCTAGCTTCATGGGCACTCACTTGGATCCCGATCAATTTCAACAGGAAATTGGCGAAACCGTTCAACAACCAAATGATCGGTCGGAAGATGTAATAGAAGAATTGAAGCGGCACAGCCACTTTCATTGTGGTTGCCACAGGTTTTTGGATCGCGATGGACTTAGGAGCCAACTCCCCAAAAACAATATGTAAAAAGGTAATGATACTGAACGCTAGGACATGGCCTAGGTTAGTCGCTAATTTACCGGTAAGTTCAACGTTAAAAAATCCGAAGATCTGGTGTACGATCTGCGTCATGACGGCTTCACCGACCCAACCTAAGGCTAGGGAAGCCAAGGTAATACCCAATTGGGTAGCAGCTAGGTAACCGTCCAAATGATCGGTAATGCTCTTGGCCATCTTGGCAACTTTGCTGCCCGATTTAGCCTGTAGCTCAATCTGAGAGGCTCGAACCTTGACAATAGCGAATTCAGCTGCAACGAAAAAACCATTTGCCAGCACTAAAAAGATAGTCCAAAAAATATCAATTGCCATGATTTAGGTTTTTATTAGCGAATTCTTTCTTGTACAATTCTAAACTCTCTAATATAACATTTTGAGCGATAGCTCTTCCACTAATTTTATTAATAATAACTTTTTTACCTTCCAGGTTTTTATACTCCTGGAAAAACTGCACGATTTCTTTCATGGTATGAGGCGGAAGCTCCGAAATATCATTGATGTAGTTATAGGCCATATCGTTTTTCGCTACGGCAATAATCTTATCATCCTGTTCACCGGAATCCGTCATGCCCATCACACCGATTACTTTTGCATCCACTAGGGACGCAGGAACAAGATCCACTGAACATAACACAAGTATATCCAGTGGATCTTTGTCGCCACAGTAACTTTGTGGAATAAAACCATAGTTGCTAGGATACACCATTGAAGAATGCAATACCCTATCCAACTTGATCATTCCAGAAGCCTTATCAATTTCATATTTGCCCCGGCTACCTTTGGGGATTTCAATTACTGCTGTAACAGTACTTGGCGCATCCTTTCCTGGGGAAACCTGGTGCCATGGGTGCTGCTCCTGACCTAGCCCGAGTAGGCTGGAAAACATCAAGAACAGCGACAATAAAATTGAGAGGTCCATGAAAATGGTTACTTAGTCCTAATTTCTTTATTGTAAAGTTCGATACTTTCCATGATAATGTTCTGAGCATAAGCACGGCCATAAAGATTCTCAATGGTCACATTCTTACCCTCTAGGGTTTTATAATCTTGGAAGAAACGAACGATTTCCTTCATCGTGTGCGGAGGAAGTTCTGATAAGTCGTTGATGTAGTTTACAGACATATCGTGTTTGGCAACGGCAATGATTTTGTCGTCTTGTTCACCATTGTCGATCATGTGCATCACACCTACAACTTTAGCTTCGATCATACACATTGGGTAAACATCAACTGAGCATAAAACTAAAATGTCCAACGGATCTTTATCATCGCAATATGTCTGTGGAATGAAACCATAGTTAGCTGGATACATTACAGAAGAAAACAATACACGGTCCAATTTGATCAAACCACTGTCTTTGTCGATCTCATATTTCGCTTTAGAACCTTTAGGAATTTCGATAATGGCATTTACGGAGTTAGGCAAGTCCTCACCAGGAGACACTTGATGCCAAGGATGTTGTGTACTCATTAAATAATTACTGTTTGTTTATTTCGTTTTTCGTTTTTCTATTCTTAAGCCACTTTTTCAACAGAGCAATCGCGATAGGTAGGAATGCGATGACGATCAAGGCGACGATGATATACTCTACATAATCGATGATCCACGGGAATTCTATACCTAAATAATAGCCTGATAGGGTCAATAATGACACCCACAACAGGGCTCCCAGCACATTGAACAGCACGAACTTCCTGAAGTTCAGCTGTACTACACCTGCAAAGATGGGTGCAAATGTACGAATAATAGGTACAAATCGTCCAATTATTAATGCCGTACCACCATATTTCTGGAAAAACTCCTCGGCCATGATCACATATTTCCGCTTGAAAAGTATGGAATCCTTCCGTTTAAAGAGCATTGGACCCGTTCGATGCCCAAACCAATAACCGGCAAAATTACCGAGTATACCGGCGGATAAAATACCAAAATACAATGTAACAATGTCCACATCGATTTTATCCAGCGCACAAAACAGCCCCGCTAAAAACAACAAATAATCCCCTGGGAGAAAAAATCCAAAGAAAAGACCGGTTTCGGCAAAAACTATAAGACAGACGATGTAGAATCCACCGTGACTTAAGAGATATTCAGCATCTAGCAATTGTTGAAAAGACAACAAGTATTCTTGCATAGTAAATTATATTTCCCGCTTTGGAATTAAGCTGGGTTTGTTATCGTTGAAATTGCATCACGAATTGTGTCCGCTATAGCGTTCAAGCTATCCTCAGAAAGCTTCAACTTTGGTCGCTCAAAGTTCATGTCGTGCACATGGTTCAATGGAATCAAATGAATATGCGCATGGGCAACTTCTAGACCAACTACAGCTACTCCTACCTTCTGACATGGAAATGCCTGCTTGATCCCTTGGGCAACAATCTTGGCAAAAACCCACATCCCCATATATTCCTCGTCGTTGATGTCAAAGATATAGTCTGTTTCTTTCTTCGGAATAACTAAGACATGTCCTTCAGTTAGTGGATTTATATCTAAAAAAGCTAAGTAATCATTGCTCTCAGCAACTTTATAGGCAGGAATCTCTCCTGCAACGATTTTAGCGAATATGGTTGACATAAACTATAGTTCAATTTCGTGAGTAACAAAGATAATAATTTTGTGCACATATGAACAGACATTCAGCCCTCTAGAAGCATAAGATTTAACTTCAATGTGACATTTATTGATTTCTTAACAATAAAATAACTACAAATAGGACAAAAAACCCATTAATACCCCCTATTTTCTCCACTCAAATAGGAAGATACTATTTTCTCAAAACCGACCATTCCGAGTCAAGCCCAAGCAAGTTTTATGGCTACGCCAGCTTATCCTTATTCGAGGCATATATTGAAATTCCCGAATATGCCTCGAATGAGAGCAAAGCCATTCCCGAAGCAACAGCCAAAAATCAAAAGGATATAATTATTATGGAAAGGTTAGAAAAAACGCCTTGCGGAATATAATGGCACAAAAAAGCCCCGAGAGATCGGGGCTGTAAATTTTAAGAAAAGTGCGGTTATGGCATCACCGCACATAACCTTTATTTCATTATCTTGAAATCTCCAGAACTTCTAATTCAAGTTGTCCTGCTGGAACTTCAACCGTTGCTATATCACCAACCTGGAGTCCTAGTAGACCTTGAGCGATCGGTGATTTAACAGAAATCTTTCCTGCCTTTAAATCAGCTTCTGTTTCCGAAACCAATTGGTAAGACATGACTGCTCCATTTTTCTTATTCTTTATCTTTACGTAAGACAACGCCAATACCTTGGAGGTATCCAAGCTCGACTCATCGATGATCCTTGCTGATGCCAAAACTTCTTCTAGTTTAGCAATCTTGGCTTCATGTAGACCCTGAGCTTCCTTAGCGGCATCGTATTCAGCATTCTCCGAAAGGTCTCCCTTATCTCTTGCTTCAGCAATTGCTTTAGCGATGTTCGAACGACCTTCTGTTTTTAGGTATTGAAGCTCTTCTCTAAGCTTTGTTAATCCTTCTTCTGTGTAATAAGTTACTTCTGCCATAATATGTACCTTTTACCCTGTTTTTATAGTTTTCTAATATTTTAATAAACAAAAAAAAGACAAGACCACACTATCCGCTAATAGGACAACATGGTCTTGCTCTTCTGACGAAGTTATATAATTAAATTTAATAAAACAAATATCTAACTTACATCATCAGTCTCTTCATTGATGAATCTATAGCCCAATCCTCTAACGGTTTGTAAGTAGTGAGGTTTGTCGGGATTGGTTTCAATTTTCTTTCTCAAGCGCACAACGTGCATGTCCAATGTACGGGTATTCACGTTGGAACTATAGCCCCATACCACCTCCATCAATTCTTCGCGGGTGATATCTCTGCCCTTGTTTTGCAAGAAGTGCAACAGGATACGGTTTTCAAGGATAGTAAGCTCGATTTTCTTACCATCTCTGATCAGCGAATGTACATTGGGGTGATGTTCGGTGTCACCGAAATGGTAAACCTCGTTTTGGGTTTTAGGCACAAAAAAGCGTACTTTATTCTCAATCATCGCCACTAATACATCCATATTGAATGGTTTAGTGATATAATCGGTCACTCCGTAGCTATATGCATCAATTTTATCGATATCTTGGGATTTGGCGGTCATCATGATAATGATGTTCTCAAACCCAGACTTTCTTACGGACTCACATACATCTATCCCTTCCTTTCCTGGCAACATCCAATCCAATAGAACGATATCCGGCTTTTGGTCTAAGATGATTTTCTCAGCCTCCAAGCCGTCACTGCATTGAATTACTTGAAAATTTTCGGTCTGTAGACGGTGACTAACCAAGAACCTTAAGTTATCATCATCCTCTACAACGGCAATAGTTATATCTTTATTCATAGTATTCTAAACATTATTTAGGAAAACTCAAAGTAAATGTCGTCCCTTCTCCCTCCACACTACTGACTTTGATCTCTCCACCCATAAATTCGGTAATCTCTTTGCAAAATGCCAATCCTAGCCCAACACTCCCACCTTGATTGAACTGATTCTTTACTCTATAAAATTTCTTAAATATGTTTTTAAGTTCATTTTTGTTTATCCCAATTCCTTTATCACTAAACTTCATGATAAAGTGCTTTTTAGATTGTTGCACACTAATATCAATAAATTTTCTTGAAACTTCTGAATATTTGTATGCATTATCAATTAAATTCTGGAACACGGAATTCAATAAAACCGGATCTGTATGCATTTTGCTATCCACATCAATGTGATGCGTCAGGTTCAGATCGGGATATTTAATACGCGTTCCAGCAAATACTTCCTCGCAAAAACTGTTCAAATCAATGTATTCTCCTTTAAATTTTAATGATTTATTCTCTATCTGTGTGAAAGACAGCAACTTATTCATTAAATTATTTAATTTGTCAGCCTCCTGATCCAGGATCTTTCCATACATCGCTCGCTCTTGATCACTTATTTTCTCCGCACTCCGAATATTGTTCCCCGCAATCTTGATCACGCTCACAGGTGTCTTAAACTCATGCGTAAGGTTGTTGATAAAGTCATATTGCAATTGAAACAACCTACTATTGATGGAGATATTCCTATAAATCAAATAAATAATCAATAACAAAATTAAATATAATAAGGAAACGCCCAATACAACAGGAAAAAATCTTCTATTAATCTCTCCTCTCAAAAAATGTTCCGATGAATCAAATTGCAGCTTATAGTCGGCTAAGGCACCTGGCAAAGGCATATCAGTGGAAAGAAAGGCTTCTTCTTCCATTACATTCGGATCGGCGATCGCCTTGATCCGAATGGATTCATACAGCCTCTTTTGGTTATTGACTATTTTTATCTTTTGTGGATTAACCTTATAGACAAATAAATCTTGATCAAAGGCCACCGGTGCAGTCATTGCTGTGGTGTCATCCATCATAGATTTATAGGCGCGCAGGGTATTGACACGTGGAATGTTCAGATAGGTAATTTTTCCAGGGACCGTGTTGTAAAAGATCCTATAGATATCATTTTCACTCAATGAGGTAGAATCATCCAAGACGTCCAAGAAATTTACCATTTTAATGGCCATATTATTGAAATCATTGGAATTGGGTCTATTTTCTACGGATGAAACAGAGGCTTTGACCAATTTATTCTCTTTATCCAATCTATAGGAAAAGATCGACCTGGGATAGGTCAATAGGTTCTGAAAGCGTACACCGCGAACCGTTGGGTTTTGATTGGTGAACAGCACATCATAAAAGACCACCTCATCTATAAAAGGGTTTTTGCGCAATACCTTTTCAGAATAATTACTGGCATGTATGGAGTCAAGGTATCCCTGATAATTGGAAACCTCGGAGATATCGTTGTTGTAAAAGCTGTTGAAGGGTTTTAGGGTCGCATCAAAGACATCGACTTTTCGGTTGTAAAATTCAGATTCCACAAAGTTGGACATCATCGTCCTCGCCAAGAAAACTGAAATGATATATAGGACCGTCAAAAAGGCCAAAAAGGCAATCAACAAACCAATGTTTTTCCTGTATTTACTTGCTCTTTTCACCATGTGTGATTACTTCAGGTACACTGCAAGGAATTTCTCTATCTCCTGATAATATTCGACAATATTCTCTTCGTTCCTGAATCTTTTGCTTTCTTCTTTCTTAAAGATATAACGAACTGGAACTTCATTGCCCTTCAATTTACCAACAAATTGATTAGCATCGGTAACTGAACTGTATTTATCTTTTCCTCCTTGGAAAAATAGGATGGGAATCCGCACCTTGTCAGCGTGGAAAATTGGTGAAATTGCCTGAAACAATTCTGGTTCTGTTTCGGGATTCCCGATAATTCTATAGAATAATTGTACGTAATGTTTTAGATGTGGAGGGATCTCCCTGAAATAAGTAAATAAATTACTGTATCCCGAAGAGGAGATGGCACATTTATACAAAGAAGGGTTAAATGCAGCAGCATAAAGAGCTGAATATCCTCCAAAGCCTGTCCCCATGATGGCAATCTTTTCCTTATCGGCAATCCCCTGATGGATTAACCAAGCGACACCATCCGTAATATCAGATTGGATTTTTCCGCCCCATTCCTTAAAACCAGAGGTCCAAAAGTCCTTTCCATATCCAACCGATCCTCGGTAATTTACTTGGAAGACCGTGTAACCACGATTGGCAAGGAACTGAACTTCGGGATCAAATCCCCATTCCGATCTTCTGTTAGGCCCATCATGGACCAATACAACCACTGGACTGTTCTTTCTTTTATTTTTAGGATAGGTAATATAGGCATGGATATTCTTGTTATCTCTGGACAGGAACTCCACTTCTTCCATTTGATTGAACTCCAAATCCTTCAGTTTAGGATTCTCTTCATTCAAGAGCTGTATATCGTCTTTCTCTTTATTGTAATAGTAGGTCTCGCCGGGATGTATATCGCTATACACACGGACCACAAAGCCGGTCAGGCTGCTGTCGCTATCCAAGAATCCGATCTCAGAATCCTTAAACTTCTTTTTCAGCTTTTTATAGACCTGCTCGTAGGTAGGGTTAAAGATGTTTTTCTTAAACTTATCGATGAAGGATGTGGTATAGAGCATTTCCTGCAAATTGGCAGAGTAGCCCTCTACCCCAAGGTCACCAAGTTTGTTTTCATAGATATTGCGAACTTCTTTGCCATTTTCAGCATCAAACTCCACCAATGCCATCTTATCTCTGTTCTGATTTGATAGGGCATAAACATTTTTATCAGAATTCTTCACGAAACCTAGCGGCACAAAAATCGTTTCGAAATCATTTTTCATGACCTCTTTGAAAGGCAGTCCGTCATTTTTTCGGTACAATAATGACTCCTGTACGCTATCACTGGTCAGTGCCATTCTAACCACACCATCCGGTGCGCCAATCCAGCTCACGACATTCCCCGGGTTATGCTGCACCAATTGCGGCTTTCTTCCGTCCAGATAAATCCGATAGAGATCAAACAGGGACGAATCACGCAGGTTCAATCCAGCCATTATGCTATTATCCTTCTCAACAATCGGGTAAACCCAACGCAACCTGGACTTTTCAGGCGAAAAAAGGGCCTGTCTTTTTTCGGTTTTCACATCGATCTGGAACATCCTCAAACTATCCGTCGGTGACTGGGTATTAGAAAAAATAATGCGTTTATTGTCCAGCCAGAAAAAGCTTTGGACGTTCAAATTGACTTGATAGGTCAATTGCTTGGAAGAATCTGGTTCTTCAAGGTCGAGAATGAAGATATTCTTGCAATGGTCATGCACCCCCAGATAAGCTACTTTGCTTCCATCGGGAGACAGTTTAAAAGAGGTTCTTTCTGGCTTAACGAAAAAGTCCTCGATTGGCACATGGAACTGACCACCCTGTTCTTGCTTACATGAAACGAAAACTAACATGATAAGTAGAACAGAGAACAAGTAATTTAAATTCATTCTATTTTTTTAGCCTCTAATCAAATATTATAAAAAAATACCGTAAAGTTCCTTTTGCAACCTTAATTTTACAGCTTCAATCAAGCTTAGATTTATATGTTTCTATACAACGTTTCAATTATCATCGAAGATTCCATCCATCAGGAAGTAATTTCTTGGACCAAAGGTCTATTAAATGAGAATCCTGAATTTGCCATTAAACTCCTCAAAATGCTCCATTCGCCACATGAAGGGCAAACCTATTGCCTTCAGGTAGTATTGAACAATGAAGAAGAAATTGAGAGGATTAAAGAGCAGGTTATTCAGCGGCTTCAGGAATATATTAGCAGGCATCATGTAGAAAAGGCATTTCTGTTTGATAGCATCATGCAATACATCCCCCATAATTAGCCCTTTAGGTTTGCACTATTTTTTCTATCCCCATACAATTTAGGGTCGAAGGATACCTTCGGAGAAAGATAGTGCAGTAAAACCAAACGTGAATAACGATAATTGAACGGTGCGAAGATCACGATCGCACTAAAGAGGACAATGATATAGGTCCATGGAGATTCGCTACCTGTGAAATAAGCTGTCAGCAAGGCCAGCATTAATACTTCGCCTACCGAAAAAGCATAGCTCACATACATGGCTGCATAGAAATAGCCTGGTTCTATCTCGAATTTAAATCCACAATGTGGACAAAACTCATGCATTTTTTGTTTAGATAGACCATAGGCAGATCCACTATACATATTCCCAGTTCTACACTTGGGACATTTACTTTGGCAAACAGCTTGAAATTTAGAAATCATTCCTTATTCTTCCACCTGTTTAACCATATTCAATGAATTTGCTGAGCCGGTATTCCTGAATTTCTTATACCATAAGAAACCCACACCAGCAGCAATCATAAATGGCATTGCTAATAAAAACAAAATCCCATCATTTAAGCCCTTACCTTGGGTATTACCTTCCTGTGTACTGTTTTCAGCATTCAAGGTACACATGGCACATTGAGCTGAACTCGCAGTTGGCACAGCCAACAGGGTAATACTTAGCAAACTAGCAATTAGACCTATTCTGAACTTTTGCATGAAACTCATATTGCAAAGTTAACGTTATTATCCCAAATTTCTTATATGTTTCCCTTAATCAGGACATTAAATTTCTCCCAGAAGCCATCCTCAGGCAATGGAGCCTTAATGATCATCGGTTCATCCTTGATGGGATGCACGAAACTCAATGATCTTGAATGCAGGCAAATAGTCCTTCTGTGGCTTCCACGTTGATAACCATATTTATTGTCTCCAACGATAGGACAACCCATGTATGCGAGTTGGCTGCGGATCTGATGGGTACGACCCGTCAAAGGATTAACCTTTAGCAAATAATAACCATCCAGGGTTCCAACCACTTCATAATTAAGTTCGGCATAACTTCCATTCTTTACCTCACGATCATAAGCTTTGGTAATCATCTTTTTTCGGTCGCGCAACAACCAGTTTTTCAAAGTTCCTTTGGGATGCGCCGGTTTTTCACGAACCAGGGCTAGGTAGGTTTTTTCCACCTTTCGATCATGGAACAATCGGTTCATTCGGTCCAAACCCTTACTGGTTTTGGCAAAGAGGATCATGCCACTTACTGGTCTATCCAAGCGATGGATAACCCCTAAAAAAGCCTCATTTGGTTTATTGTATTTCTTTGCCAAAAACTGTTTGACCATGTCCTCCATAGAAGGATCTCCAGATACATCCACCTGGACGATATCACCCCCACGTTTATTGATGGCGATGAAATGGTTGTCTTCGAAAAGAACATCTTTTTCTGTAATTCCCATATCAATGATTAAATATAAAAAGCGTCTTTGGCAGACGCTTTTCTATACTTTTTGACGATCAAATTCTTTAATTATTTAATTGAATCTTGAGCTGCGGCTGCTTCTTCTTTTGCTTTTTTCTTAAAGAAACCTCTCAACAGGAAGTTGCTTTGTAATGCTTCCATGTTTTCATCCAACTTTTCCGTGCTCAGGTTTAGATTCCTTAGAATCTTTTTAATTTCATTTGCTGCCTCAGGATCATTGGTCAATACACCGATTGCATTGTCCTTGTCGTTTAAGCGTTCTGAAGTCTGATTTAAGTTTGCCATCAATGCAGTTGCCGTTTGAGTGACACCTTGCAATTGTGCAGCAGACTCTCTTAGACTAGCAAATACAGCAGTATCTGTAGATAATTCGTGGATCAAACCTTGGTTACTGTTCAACTTTTTGGTTAATACAACCAAGTTGTTAACCGCTTGGTTTGCCTGGGTCATGGTACCATTCAACGAAGAAACAGATTGTTTCAAGTTGTTTGCAATGGTCTCATCAGTCATCATAGCCCCAACAGCACCCTTACCTTCAAGCAGGTTTTTAGATAGTGCAGCAAAGTTTTTGGTTATTTCCACTAAGTTTTCGTTGTTCACCTGTAGGGTAGCCAACATAGCGTCCATTCCACCTGAAACACCTGATTTGATTTCATCACCATTTTCGATCTGTGGAAAGGTTTCTGTACCACCCACCAAACTGATAATAGCATTACCGATCAAACCATCGGAACTCAATGTTGCGATAACGTCTTTTCGGATAAATTTGCTGGATTTCTCTTCAACGTTCATGACTACACGAACATTCTCCACACTTTCAAAGCTGATTTCTTTGATAATCCCCACCTTAACACCTGAAAACCAAACATTATTTCCGACTTTCAAACCTTTTACATCTTTGAAGTAAGTGGTTACCGTCAGGTTTTTAGAGAATTTGTTCTGTTGTGTTCCAATGACCAAAATCCCTGCAACCAAAATGATTAATCCGATGAAGGTAAACAATCCTACAATTATTGATCGTTTTCTCTCTGATGTTGCCATATATCTTGCTATACTATAAAATTATAATCATAAAAAGGTTTCACTCTCTCATCATCTGTATCAAAAATCTCAGAGAATTTACCCACCCGTTCAAATTTGCCATCCAAAAGCATGGCGACTCTATCGCCTACCATTTTTGCGCAGGCCAAATCGTGTGTAATAATAATAGAAGAAGTCTTATATCGTTCTTGAACCTCATTGATCAGGGTATTGATATCCAAACAAGTCAAAGGATCCAATCCTGCTGTTGGTTCATCATACATCATGATATCAGGTCTTAAAATCAAAGTTCGTGCAATACCGATACGTTTTCTTTGTCCACCGGATAGTTCGGAAGGCATTTGATTGATGGTCCTCAATAGGCCCACTCCATCCAATACATCCTCGACTTCACGGTCGATCTCTGCCCTAGTCAAGTTCCTTTTGTTTCTGACCAATGGGAACTCCAGGTTTTCACGTACCGTCATACTATCATAAAGTGCACTATTTTGGAAAGAGAATCCAATTTTCAAACGCAAGTCTCGTAATTCCTTTTCGTTCAATTGGTTCACTACTTCACCAAGTACCGTAATATCTCCCTTATCAGGTTTCAATAAACCGGAAATAAGTTTAATCAATACTGATTTACCTGTACCCGATCTACCTAGAACCACCAGGTTTTCGCCATTATAGAGTTGTAGGTCAACATTGCGAAGGACATGCAAATCACCAAAGGACTTACTGACCCCTTCCACATTGATCACTACATCATCGTAATTTATATTTACTGGCTTTTTCTGTTCCATAATCAATTATCCCATTAAAGCTAGAACCTGAACGATCAATAGTTCCTCGATGAACACTATAAACATGGACGCCACAACGGCACTGTTTGCTGCTTTACCTACACCCTCTGTACCTTTTGAAGAATAATACCCCACATAGGTACTGACAAATCCAATGGTAAATCCGAATACAATAGCACGGAAAACCATGGCGAAAATATCTTTAGGAGCGATTGCTTCAAATACCTGGGTAATAAAGCTTAGTATACTCAACTGATCTTTGGAAATAATACTCAAATACCCCCCTGCCAATCCAATACCTGCTACATAAAAACAGAGAACCGGTATCATAAAAGTTGTGGCCAATATCCTACTCACAATTAAGAACTTAAACGGATTGGTCCCTGAAACTTCCATCGCATCGATCTGTTCGGTAACATTCATGGAGCTTAATTCGGCCCCGATTTGGGAACCTACTTTACCGGATGCAATAAGGGCCGTTACCAATGGGGCCAATGCCCTTACGATGGCAATCGAGATTAAGGCTGGCAACCAGGATGCGGCACCAAATTCTTCTAAGGAAGGTCGAGATTGTTTTGTAAAAACAAATCCTACAATAAAACCCGTTAAACTAATCAATGGGAATGATTTCCACCCGATCTCATAACATTGTCTAATGATCTCTTTAAACTCGTATGGCGGACTCACCACTTCGCGAAAAAAACGCATCAGGAAGCGGTGGATCTTCGCAAATTCTAGTAATAAGGACTCAATTTTTTTAGCCATTAACTATGTGTATTAACGTGTTTTTCCAATTGCTAATTCGGAAATATTTTGTGGCAAATGTACAAAATTTCTTAATATCCATTCGGAAAGTCTATCCAATATTAGCAGAAACATCAATAAGAGCAAAAAAGTTTGACAAAATAATTATACAATTAAACCTTTTCTCAAAAGCGCTGGTCATACCTACAAATTATGGTAAAAAATTAAATTGTTTACATATGAAAAATTTGAAAACATCCACAATATATACCGCATTTATCATGATGCTCTTTGGGCTATTCAGCATAAATGCCGCTTCGGCGCAGGGATATGATGATGTCGATTTCGATGTTTTTCATGAAGAACTGGATCCTTACGGGGATTGGGATCATGATGACGAATATGGCGATGTCTGGTACCCTGATGAAGACGATGATTTTCGTCCTTATGGTACCAATGGTTATTGGACCATGACTGAATATGGTAACACATGGGTATCGAATTACGATTGGGGCTGGGCTCCTTTCCACTATGGTCGTTGGATCCACAGACCGCATAGAGGTTGGGCATGGGTTCCAGGCTATGAATGGGGACCAGCATGGGTAGATTGGCGTAGTGGTGGTGGCTACTATGGTTGGGCACCGATGCGTCCGGGAATAAGTGTAAACGTAAGCCTTGGTATTCCCCTAGACTTATGGGTTTTTATCCCAACTACACGCATCTATGATCGCTATATGAACAGACACTGGTCTTATGGTCGTCGCAACATTTATAATAACACAACGATTATCAACAATACATACATTGTCAACAACAACCGTTACTATGGAGGTCCTGCACGCAGAGACATCGAAAGACACATCGGTAGACGTGTTGATGTTAGAAATGTAAACTTTGACAACAGACGTGGTGCTTCACGGGTTAGCCGCAGCTCTGTATCGATGTACCGTCCAGACAGAAACAATCGTTCGGATCGTGCTGCCAACAGCAGAAGCGGCCGTCTTGAAAACAACCGTAACGCACGTTCTTCTGACAGATCTCCTGCAAACCGCGTAGAGAACAGGTCAGGACGTAGCCAAAGCGGAAGAAGTAATTCAGATTACAGAATCACTAGAAATGCCAACGGACAACGTGAAATGCATATTGGTAACGGAAATTCAAACCGTAGCAATAGAGAAGCAACCAATAATTCACGTTCTGGCAGAGTAGAAAGGGGAAATACGAACAGCAGAGACCGTCAGCCTTCTTCTCGCGGAAAAGTATCGATGGATCGTTCTTCATCTAGAAACGAAACAATGAACCGCAGCTCTAGATCGACTAGAAACGAATCGATGAACCGTAGTTCTAGACCGACTAGAAACGAATCGATGAATCGCAGCTCTAGACCGACTAGAAATGAATCGATGAACCGTAGCCAACAAAGGCAATCGGCTCCACAGCGAGAACAACGCCAACCTAGAATGCAACAAGAATCTAGGTCGCAAAATAGAGTATTTCAAACACGCAATTCAGAAAGACCACAAAGTCGTCCTTCTGTACAACGTAGTTCAAACCATGAATCTAGGTCCTCTTCAAGACCACAATCAAACCAACGTTCAGAACGTGGTTCAGGTAGAGGAAACAGAGGATAAATTTTTATATTTAGTTGAAACAATTTGTTAAAGCGGGCTGATCTAGATCAGCCCGCTTTGTTTTTAATTAGGCTGCATCCTTTCAATTTGGAAGCTAATGGAATAGAAATCCATGGTTAGATTTTAATCCAAAAGGGGATGATTTTTTGTTTTGTTGTGGATAAAAAGGCATTTTTGTTCCTGCTTTTTGTTAACTTCAATAAAGCACAAGCATTAATTTTTTAGGGAATGGCAAAACTTACCTCCATTTTAGACAATGATTTTTACAAATTCACCATGCAATATGCGGTGGTGAAACTCTTTCCAAAAGCGAAAGCTCGCTATCAATTTATAAACCGTGGGAAACATCAGTTTCCAGAGGGTTTTGCCGATAAACTGAGGGAAGCTGTAAATCAATTGGCAAATTTGAAGCTTACTGCTGCGGAAAAAAGCTTTTTCGCAAAGACCTGTCCATATATTGACCCTACCTATTTTGATTTCCTACAAGGGTATCATTTTGATCCTGATGAAGTCAAGATCACGCAAAATGGCCCCGACCTTTCGGTGAAGATCGAAGGCTATTGGTACAGGACCATTTTATGGGAAGTACCATTGATGGCATTAATCTGTGAAACCTACTATGAGGTAACTGGACAAAAAAGGGTTGACGATGCGGAGGTCATGAATATCGTACATGAAAAGATGTACAAATATGATAAACTCAATATTACGATTGCCGACTTCGGAACCCGAAGGCGCCACTCTTACGCTGTTCATGATTTAGTGATCAAAGCCTTGAAGGAACATCCTTCCAAGACTTTTATCGGTACAAGCAATGTGCATTTAGCCATGAAATACCATATCAAGCCAATTGGCACTCATGCACATGAATGGTTTATGTTCCATGCTGCGAAATACGGTTATAAGATGGCCAATTTGCTGGGCTTGGAGAATTGGTCTGACGTGTACCGTGGTGACTTAGGGATTGCCCTTTCTGATACCTATACTACGGAAGTCTTCTTTAAACAATTTGACAAAAAGCTAAGCAAGCTATTTGATGGCGTTAGGCATGATAGTGGCGATGCGATAGAATTTGCCCAAAAGACTATAGACCATTATAATAGCAAAGGCATTAATCCGCTCAATAAGACCATCATCTTTTCAGATGGTTTGGATTATGAGAAGGTGGTTAAGATTTCGAATTTCTGTCAGGGTAAGATTGGATACTCTTTTGGTATCGGAACCGATTTTACCAATGATGTTGGCTTATCGAGAATGAACATCGTGATCAAGATGACAGAAGCCTTTCCTGATGAAGGGGAATGGACTCCAGTGATCAAGCTGTCTGATGAGCCTAACAAGCATACTGGCGACCCTGAAGAGATAAAAATGGCGAAGCGATTCCTAAATATTTCAAACCATGAATAGAGATGTTTATGGCGAAGCCCTGTATGATTATCATGGGCTAGGGAAACTGAATGAACCTCTCCTATTGCACAGCAGCTATGGCGATGTTGAGGAAATGCCTATCGAGGTGTTTTTCAGGGAAGAGGAAGATATTCCAGAATTGGAATTCATTGCCCTATCCCTATGTGATGGCAAGGTCTTGGATGTGGGTGCTGGAGCGGGTGTGCATGCACTTTATTTGCAAGAAAAAGGATTTGAGGTCGATGCTATGGAAATATCGGCGACAGCCTGCAAAATCATGGAAAAACGTGGCGTAAAAAATGTAATCCATGCGGATTTCTTTCAGTTCGCTGAGAAAAAATATGATACTTTATTGTTCTTAATGAATGGCATAGGTATCGCCGAAACTGTAGATGGTTTCAGGAACCTCCTTAAACATTCTAAAAGCCTGCTTACAGATAAAGGTCAGCTGATCTTTGATAGTTCAGATATTTCTTACCTATACGAAGAGTATAGGATCGCCAGACCGGATCATTACTTTGGTGAAATCAACTTCCAATACGAATACAAAGGAAACCTTGGCCAACCTTTTAAATGGCTCTATATTGACCAACAAACCCTTATCAAAATCGCCCATGAAGAAAACTGGGTCGTACAGATCTTATTTGAAGATGATAATGACCAGTTTTTGGTAAGGATGGAGCCGAGAAGAGATATGAGTATTGAGATGTGAGATTTGAGATTTGAGATAGAAAGGCTCTAAGAGAGTATTGGGATATGAGTATTGAGATGTGAGATAGAAAGGCTCTAAGAGAGTATTGAGTATTGAGATTTGAGATTTGAGATAGAAAGGCACTAAGAGAGTATTGAGATATGAGTATTGAGATATGAGATAGAAAGGCTCTAAAAGAGATGTGAGTATTGAGATGTGAGATATGAGATAGAAAGGCGCTATTTTTTTGAAGAGAAATGTGAGTATTGAGATTTGAGATATACAGGTTTCAAATTTAATATCTCAAATCTCACATCTCATATCTCATATCTCAATACTGACTAAAAACAAAACATCCCCGAGAAATCGGGGATGTTTTGTTTTTAGTCAATATAGTCAAACCCTACATAAGGGACCAGAACATCTGGGATCTTGATGCCTTTTTCGGTTTGATTGTTCTCTAAGAGTGTAGCTACGATCCTAGGCAATGCTAGTGCGGAGCCGTTTAAGGTATGTGCCAGTTGGGTTTTACCATCTTCGCCTTTGAAACGTACTTTCAGGCGATTCGCTTGGTAAGTTTCAAAATTGGACACAGAAGACACCTCTAACCAACGCTCTTGCGCTGCTGAATAGGTTTCCATATCGTAGGTCATGGCAGATGTAAAGCTCATATCGCCACCACATAGGCGTAAAACACGGTATGGCAATCCTAATTTCTGCAACAAGGACTGTACATAGCTGCTCATTTCCTCCAGTGTTTCGTAAGATTTTTCTGGATTCACGATCTGAACCAATTCTACTTTATCAAATTGGTGTAATCTGTTCAATCCACGAACATGGGCACCATAGGATCCCGCTTCTCTACGGAAACATGGTGTATAGCCACAGTGTTTGATCGGGAAATCATCGCTTTTTACAATGGTATCGCGATAGATATTGGTAATTGGAACTTCTGCTGTTGGGATCAAATAAAAGTCGTCATTCGTGACATGGTACATCTGACCTTCTTTATCAGGCAATTGCCCTGTTGCATAAGCAGAATCTTCATTCACTACAATAGGAACCTGAACTTCGCGGTAGCCCATTTTTGCAGCTTCATCCAAGAAGAAGTTGATCAGTCCACGTTGTAAACGAGCTCCTTTACCTTTATACACAGGGAAACCAGCACCAGTGATCTTGGTACCTAATTCGAAATCGATGATATCGTATTTAGCCGCCAATTCCCAGTGTGGCATGGCGCCTTGAGGCAATTGGGGAACTGTTCCGTTTTCAAGAACCACTTCATTATCCTCTGGTGTTAAGCCAGCAGGAACCATCTTATATGGAAGATTGGGCAATTGGATCAACTTATCGTGCAGTTCTTTTTCGATCTTATCCAATGCTTCAGTAAGCTCTTTGATTTGCTCTTTATATGATGCAGAACGCGATTTGATTGCTTCAGCTTCCTCTTTCTTACCTTGACGCATCAAGTCTCCAATTTGCTTTGCGGACGAGTTTGCCTCCGCTGCAATAGAGTCAGAATGATTTTGGGTTTTGCGACGTTGTTCGTCTAAAGCAATGATCTGATCGACCAATTCTACTTCGTTGAAATTCTTAACTCCAAGCCTTTCAACTACATGGTCCCGATTTTCGCGGATGTAATTTAATTGCAACATATAATTATGCTTTTTATTTGTATCGGGAGCAAAGATAAGAAGACCTCCGCAATTAATAAACTTGAATTTGTAGCCTATCCATTTTTAGAATCCTTGCAATTTTGTATCATTGCATCATGAAAAACAGTTGGTTTCTTTTCTTATGCCTTGGTATCTTGTACCTTATGCCCCAAGATTTGCTGGCGCAAAACACAATTATTAAGGACTTTACGGTAAAGGAAAACCTTTCGCAGAATGGAAAATTGGCGATAATTGCCATCGATACTGCCGAAAAAACGGACAATACGATCAACGGTAATTATAATTTTACCATCAATGGTTTTTCACAGGAACTTAAATTTACGGACGGCGTCGCTGTTACAAGCAATCCTATTGAATCTTCCACATTTGTATTTTTCAAGCATAAATTTGCTGGATCTGACTTGGGTAAGCTATTCTTTTTGCGGGTAACAGATAAAGGCATTACACCTTATAAAATCAGTGGATTCCTGTTGATCATTATCCCATTGTTGATCTTATATATTGCCTATAAATTCAAGCGCTTCTTGATCACTCTTTTGATTCTTGCTGCTATTTACTTCTATCTGAACTACAGCAAAGGATTGGATGTTCGCCAATTGATCGAAAGCAGTATCATGGGATTGAAAGGTCTGCTCTAGAAAGGCATCCCTACTCCGAAATTATATTGGATAAAGCTATAACGGTCAGGCCAGTTGGTCTGATAGTAATCCTGTTTGAATTTCTTGGCATTGAAGAAGTCCTTGATCACCCATTGATCTGATCCCGAGAACTGGGGATCTTTCAGTTTAAGGCCTGCATCAAGACGGATAATAAAATAATCAAGGTCTACACGCAATCCAAAGCCTGTACCCAATGCAATTTGTGAAAGGAATTTATCACCTCGGAATTCTCCATTTGGATTGATGATATCCTCACGGATCCTCCAGACGTTTCCTGCATCCAAAAAGGTAGCTCCATTTAACTTGGCGCCAAAGAAATTGTTCAACATCCGAAAGCGGAATTCAGCATTGGACTCCAACTTTATTTCCCCCAGTTGATCTAGGTTTCTCAGGTTCACACGGAATTCTGGATTGATGGAAGAACGATTATAGCCACCGGGACCCAGCGTACGGGCCTGCCAAGCACGGATCCCATTCATACCACCTGCAAAAAAGCTCTTCTCAAAAATCATGTTCAAGGAAGAATTGTTTCCATAAGGAACCGCAACGCCTGAGTTAATCCGGAAAACAAACTGCCTGTTTCCACCCAGATGTTTATACCAACGATAGTCTATCTCACCTTTCATATATTGCAGAAACGGCACGCCGAAGATCAGTTTCTCGCCGTCTTCATTTTGCTTGAATTTCATGACATTTCCTAATAGTCCTAGCAGATTTCCACTGATATCCACTGCCCCTCTGAAATAACTGAAGTTCTCTTTTGTCGTTAATTTCGGCCCATTGTAGGTATAGGCATATTGAGCCCCTAAGCCAAAGTATTTACGGTCATTGCTTCGGACATACAGACCATAGCCTTGATCGATCAGGCTCTCTTTGAATTCATCGTTCAACTGTCCATGTCTATACTCGATAACCACTGGGGTCAAGCTGTGCATCTTATTGGTCGCCTCATACCAGATATAGTTCAGGCTATTGATCCAATATCGATTGGCATAGGTTTGATCTTGAAAGAATAATTGCAAACTTGAAGAAAAAGTTGTTCTAGGCAAACCATATCGACCCACACTACGAACCCTAAACGGGGTCAATAATCGTGGGAAAGAAAGATTTACCCCTACCTGAAAGTCATTGTTAAAGATTTTATCCGCCAAGCTTCCTGGCAACCTGGAATCAAAAAGGACCCCATACCGCATTTTGACCTCAATGGTTTCAGAACCTCCGAATACATTCCGATGTGAGAAGGTATTACCCACGTTGAAACCGCTCATCCCTGAACTGAATGTAAATTCTCCTTCTATCTGATTGCTCATGGCAGAACGCGGTACAACGGTATATTGGACATCCAATTTGTTGGAATCTTTTTGCTGGTAATTGATCTTAACCGAGCGGAAACCATTCATTTCATATAAACGGTCGTAGGCTAGCTCTTCGTTAGCACTATTGAATTTTTGTCCAGACCTGAGGAAAGCATATCTGGATAGCGGTCTTAGTTTAAAATTGCCGGTTTGATCGGTATAGAAAATCTTGGTCAGGGTATCGAATTTACCTTCAGAATTCTTTTTTAATTCCGGATCGGCAGCTTCAACTGTAAAATACACACTGTCAATATAATAAATCTTATGTTTAGTTGAATCTTCCCTGTTGGACACCTGGATCAATAAATCGGCTTGATTGTCCAAATCTATGGTGTCAATTCCAGCACGCATATACTGCCTTAAATAATCATAATAACCCGACTCTCGCATATTGGTATAGAGGCGTTCTCGTTCAAGGTATAGATCGGATGCATCATAGCGTTTTCCGGATTTTAAGGGGCTGATCGGAACGACCTTTTCCTGATAGATGGAATCTACTGCAGGGTCCTCTACCGTCCTATCGATTTCTCGGATGGTATAAGGATTTCCTAGGTTTGCATTAAAATTGATTTTGGCTTTCTTTTTATTGAATTCGATCTGGGGCTCAACCTTGGCATTAAAATAACCCTTGGTTTGAAGAAATCGTTGGATCTGGGTTGCGGAGAGTTCGACGACCGCAGAATCAAGGATCCTAGGGGCCTCCCCTACATTTTTGATGTTCTCGGTTTTATATTGTCCATCTCGGGTATTGAACATGTTATAAATGGTCAAATAGAGTGGAGAATTTGGACGAATTTCATTAGCCACGTACATTCCTGCGGGCTCTTTCAATTCAGGTGTTACCCCATTTAGATCGACATCGGTGACCAGATATTGATTGTCGTCGAGGTATTTCGCCGATCGACAGGACGCAATAATTAGCGACAAAAACGTTATACTTGCAAAAAATAATAAACTTCTTTTATTAGTCATTCATCCCATGTTGTCAAAAGCTCAAATCAGTCTAATTACTTCATTGCAGCATAAAAAATTCCGAACTCAGCATAACTTATTTGTGGTAGAGGGCATAAAATCCGTTTTGGAGTTTGCACATTCAACCTACAAGATAAGTAAAATATTTGCGACAGCAGATGCCGCTGTAAAATTGGGCAAAATACCGCAAAATATAAAACTTGAAGAGCTTACTGTAGTCGAGTTTGGGAAAATAAGTAGCTTGAAGAATCCACAAGGCGCATTGGCTTTGGTTGAAATACCGCATTTTAATCAATTAAATGTAAAGGATCTTCAGGGGAAGCATAGTTTGATTTTGGATGATGTGCAAGATCCAGGCAATTTAGGAACCATCATCCGTACTGCGGAATGGTTCGGGATTGAAAACATTATCTGCTCAATAGGCACTGTAGATGCCTATAATCCGAAGGTTGTGCAAGCCACCATGGGTTCACTTTCCCGGATTAAACTACACTATCTAGATTTGGAAGAATTCATTCAACAAAACAGCATGCCTATCTTTGGTGCTCTTCTGAAAGGAGATTCCATTTATGAAACCAATTTTGGGAAGGAAGGGTTTATAATGATGGGAAATGAGGGCAATGGAATTAGGGAAACCCTGATCCCTAAAGTTGATCAGGCGGTGACCATTCCACGGGTTGGCAAGGCGGAGTCATTGAATGTGGCAGTGGCGACGACAATATTTTGTTCAGAATTGACGCGACAAAATATGGAAAGGAAAAATGGATAATATAGAAAACGAGAATCAACCTTTATATACAATACAATTCGGACTACTCTGTTTGAGCTCGCTCCTATTCTCTTCGAGTTTTAATATGATTATTCCGGAGTTACCCAACTACCTCTCTTCCTTGGGAGGTGCAGCACACAAGGGCTTAATCATTGCTCTTTTCACACTGACGGCTGGAATTTCAAGACCCTTTAGTGGCAGATTGACTGATAAATGGGGGCGAGTACCTGTGATGGCCATAGGTTCGATCGTATGTGTCATCTGTGGTTTTTTGTACCCTATCCTGAGCAGTGTTTCTGGATTCTTCCTCCTTCGGTTAGTGCATGGTTTCTCAACAGGATTTAAACCCACAGCAACCTCTGCTTATATTGCCGATATCATTCCATCGACGCGTTGGGGTGAGGCATTGGGGATGCACGGGCTTTGTTTCAGTATTGGCGGTGCAGTTGGGCCAGCTATCGGTAGTTATATTGCGCTGAAGTATGACCTGAATACCATGTTCTATAGTTCTTCGGCATTTGCGTTCCTATCCATCATCATCGTGATGAACATGAAAGAAACGCTGAAGGAAAAGAACAGGTTCTCGCCTAAGATGCTCAAGATTTCACGTCGTGATATTATCGAGGTGCGCGTGATACCTGCCGCCATTGTTACTTTGCTCTCCTACACTGCTTATGGGGTGATATTGACCCTAATCCCCGATTGGAGTGAGCATTTGGGCATAGTAAATAAGGGTTTGTTTTTCACGGCCTATACCGTGGCCTCCATTGGGATTCGATTTATATCTGGAAAAGTGGCGGATCGGTACGGTAGGATCAGTGTGATGAAGGTGGGCTTGGTTGTCGTTGCTATATCCCTTTTGTATCTTGGTTTTGGAAATAGCATTGCACAATTGGTGATCGGCGCCTGTCTGTACGGTATAGGTACGGGGATTTTTTCGCCAGCGGTCAATGCTTGGACGATCGACCTATCTCTGCCACAATATCGTGGGAAAGCCATGGCGACCATGTATATTGCCCTTGAAGCCGGTATCGGAGGTGGCGCATTATTTGCAGGGTACATTTATCACGATGAAATACTGAGAATTCCGTATATTTTCTATGGAAATGCACTGATCATCTTACTTGCATTTTTTTATGTGATTTACTGGAATTCAAAAAACAAAAAAACTCATAACCTGTTATAGCATTCATATGGAAAATAAACAAACCAAAAGACCCTATTCCTTCGAGCTTGCATCAAGCTTAATGGCGTTGGTACTTATCATTGTCCTCATGTACTTTACCCAGGGTGTTTTGCTGCCACTCATTTTTTCAATTCTGATTTCAATTTCCCTTTATCCATTGGCAAGATTATTTGAGCGGATCCGTCTTGGAAAGGCTTTTTCAGCAATCTTAGCCGTCATTGTGGCGATAGCGATTATTTCAGGTTTATCATGGTTTATTGTCTATGAAAGTATCTTGATTGGAAAAGATGCATCAGCCATTACGGACAAGGTGATGTCTGTATTGGAAGGTGGCCAGAAGTGGTTGGAAAGTCAATTCGGCATTGAAAGGACTGAAGTGATGGAAAAATTGCGCGAACAGGGTGAAAAGGCCATGGAGAACGCTGGAGGAATGCTATCCAGTACATTCGGCTCAATTGGAAATATCCTCGCGAGTGCAATCTTGGTTCCTTTATTGAGTTTTTTCCTTTTGTATTACCGTGATTTCTTCCGTGAATTTTTCTTTAAAGCTTTTAAATCATCCCCTCAGAGTAAAGTGAATGAGGTGTTGAACAAAATATATGATGTGGTTCAGAGTTATTTGGTCGGCTTGATTACCGTGATGGGAATTGTGGCGGTACTGAATACGGTGGGGCTTATGGCGATGGGAATTGACTATGCTTGGTTTTTTGGTTCATTGGCTTCCCTGCTGATGCTGCTTCCTTATATCGGGATCGCAATTGGTTCGATTTTGCCTGCATTATTCGCCTTGGCAACGAAAGATAGTGCTCTATATGTATTGGGTGTGGTGGCATGGTTTCAAGTCGTGCAATTCCTGGAAGGGAACATCATTACACCAAATATCGTGGGATCCAAGGTGAGCATCAATCCGCTGATGGCGATCATCGGAATCCTATTGGGTGGGATGTTATTCGGACTGGCCGGTTTGATTATCGCCTTGCCTTTTATCGCGACATTGAAGGTTATTTTTGATTCAAACCCTAATATGGAAGCCTTCGGTTTCTTGATTGGGGAACCAGAGAAGCTGCATCTCAAGCGAAATTCGACGCAGGAGCTACTGATGAAATGGGGAATCGTCCGAATGCCGAAAAACAAGAAGAAGATTGAAGTTGATGTCAATGTCTCAGTAGATGGTCCTGAAGAGACACCCCATACGGAAATGACTTACAAGGAAATCAATGAATCGGAAGAACTTCCGTATGAAGACCTTCCGCAAGATGAGTTTAAGAAGAAGGACGAAGAGTAGATTTTTCGGAATTCTGAAACATAGACAAAAGACATAAGGTAAGCTTTATGTCTTTTGTTATTTTATACCTATTGCTGAATGTTGAAACCAAGCTTACGCATTGCCGAAATCTCAACACTGTACACCCCAAACTCCTCCATTACCTTGCCGTGAAGTTCATAAAAACCGCTCCCTTGGAAAGGGTACTGACGGAGTACGGGTGGGAAATGCACGGTATCCAGCCAATCTCCTTCCACATCTAGGAAGGTTCCGAAGCACATCCGCTCTTTTTTGATGGTTCGGGTTTCTTTCAAGGTCACCAATCTGCCGATGATCTTGATCTGTTGGCCAAGCAGGTCTGGCAACTGATTGACCAGGACTGATCCTTTCAGATATTCTTTATTCAAGAGTTCAAAGAAGTCACCTACGACAAAGCCCAATAGATCGAGCTCATCCCGCAGGTCATCCATCCTGTTCTTTTCAAATTCAGGCAATGAAAACTTGATTTCTTCTGTTTCGAAAAGGGTTTTGGGATCATCTTTTTCTGTCCGCTTGTTTCTGAAATTCGCTTCCCATAGCAGAGTTTTCTTATCCAATCCAGTGAACCGCAATGCCCCGATCCGGATCAAGATATTGAGTTGTTCGGGAGCAGGATGCAAGCGCTGGAGGACATCATTCAAGCTCTTGTAAGCACCATTTCGCTGCCTTTCTTCAACAATCTGATGGGCAAACTCCTGCTCAAGGCCTTGCAAATGGATAAAACCGACATAGACCTGCTGATCTGATATATTGGTAAGATGGTCGCTGTTGTTTAAGCATGGAAGCTGGATGATCCCGCCATTCCTCCGTAATTCATGGAAATAGAATTCCGTGCGATAAAAGCCTCCGAAATTATTAATGACGGCGACATAAAATTCGCATGGAAAATAAGTCTTCAGATAGAGACTTTGATAGCTTTCGACCGCAAAGGACGCAGAATGGCCCTTGGCAAAGGAATAACCGCCAAAGCTCTCCATCTGCCGCCAAACTTCTGAAGTGACCGATTCTTCATAGCCCTGCTCTCTGCAATTAGAGAAGAATTTCGCACGCATCAGCTCAAACTTATTTTCAGAGCGATATTTACCGCTCATTGCCCTTCTCAGGATATCGGCCTCTTCCAAGGATATCCCCCCGAAATGATGGGCAACCTTGATCACGTCTTCCTGATAGACCATCACGCCGAAGGTCTCTTCAAGGAGTTCCCTCATTTTAGGGTGCAGATATTCGATTTTATCGCGATCATGATAGCGCTCGATATACTGCTTCATCATCCCTGATTGAGCTACCCCAGGCCGAATGATCGAACTGGCAGCCACTAAGGTGAGGTAATCTGAACATTTCAGTTTGCCCAAAAGCTGCCGCATGGCGGGGCTTTCGATATAAAAACAACCGATGGTATCGGCCTTACGAATCATTTCTGCGAGCTTGGGGTCTTCAAAAAAGCGATCTACTTGATGGATGTCCACATGTTTGCCTCTATTTTTCTGCACCAATTCAAGGGCATCCTTGATATGACCCAGTCCGCGCTGGCTGAGGATGTCAAATTTAAAGAGCCCTATCCTATCGGCTTCGAACATATCCATATGGAGGGTCCGAAATCCCTTTGGTGGTAATTCCAATACCCCATAATCATTCAATGGTTTTTCACTGATCAATACCCCACCGGCATGTACACTGATATTACTTGGAAAATCAACCAACAGAGCTCCATATTTTTGGATCCAACGTTGGATTTTATCTTCCGCACTCCATTCTCGCTTATGCACCAATTCATCAATTTCTTCCTTAGGCAAACCAAATACCTTTCCCAATTCCCTCACGATAGCCCGGCGTTGAAAAGTATTGTACATGCCTAACAGAGAAACATTCTGGCGACCATATCGCATGAACAGGTACTCAAAGATGGCGTCGCGATCTTTCCAACTAAAGTCAATATCAAAGTCGGGCGGAGAGGTCCGATTGGGGTTCAAGAACCGTTCAAAATAGAGGTCAAGCTTGATGGGATCCACATCGGTAATGCGTAGGCAATAGGCCACGACCGAATTGGCACCACTACCCCGCCCCACATGATAGAAGCCTTGCTCATTGGCATAGCGCAACATATCCCAGACAATCAAAAAATAGGAATTGAATTCAGATTGCTTAATAATGGAAAGTTCCTTTTCCACCCGTTCCATGGCTTTTTTGTTCTTGTTCCCATAACGGATCTTGCAACCTTCAATAGCCAACTTCCTCAACAGTTCATGATCATCGTCCATGCTCGCGGTGAAGTGTTTCTTATTCTTATCGACATGGAAAGTCATTTCAATCGAACAGCTCTTGACCACTTCCATGGTCTTGCTGATAACAGAGGGAAACTTTGCATAGGCCGAGACTAAGCTCTCTTCATCCATTAAAGTCTCGTTGGGCTTGGCATAATCTTCCTTGACCAACTTAGATAACAAGGTGTTCTTAGCGATCGCCCTTAAAATGCGATGAAGATCATAATGGGTCTTATCTTGATAGGTTACAGGTTGCAGCACGACCCAACAGTCAGCTTGAAGTGCCTCTTGCCAACTCAATTTATTGAGGTCCTCTTTCCTTAACCCTATTAGTTCATTTGGCCTTAAAAGTTCAATTTCAGGATGATTCTCAAAAGTATAAATCACCCATAGGTCATCGGATTCAAAAGGTGGTTTTTTGGGGAAGTTCAACTTCCGTTGTTTGTAAAAGGAAAGAAAACTCTGGATGACGAATAAACCGGCATTGTTTTTCGCCAAAAGGATATAACACAATTCGTTTTCATTGCGAATTTCGACCCCCACAATAGGTTTGATGTTTGCTTCCTGACATTTCAATACAAAATCCCAACAATCGGCCGTACTGTTGATATTCGTCAGGGCCATTGCCTTGACTCCTAACGACTGCGCACGCTCCACCAAATCCCTCGTAGGAAAGGTTCCATAATGAAAACTAAACCAGGTCTTGCAATTCAAAAACATTTTACAAGATTAAGGTTTTTTTAAATCATTTTACTAAAAATATTAGCAATAATACAAACAAAAAAGCTGAGCTATTGTAGCTCAGCTAAATCTAATATTACTTATTATATACTCGATGGTTAATCAAACATGATGGTTATCAATCCTCCCAGGTCCAGTTGAGTTGCATGGAAACTGCTAAGTGGTCCGACAGGGCCTCTCCATCTACACTGGTAAAGTGCTGGATTTCGACCTGATAATCGATTGGTTGAAATTTCAGGTGTTCGCTATTTCTGAAAAATATCTTATCGAGACTCTCAGTATCGTTATTGAGGCTCAGCATATGCTGAGCGATAAATTTGGGGATAACTTCTGGAAAAACACCTTTGCGAAGGAATTGCACCCAACCATCAGACAGTCCTGTGGTCAATAAGAACTCATGTAAATTATCCCTCTTATAGGCATAATGGGCATTAAAATCCCCCATTACGATTAAAGGTCTACCCGAAGAATTTTCATTGATATAAGTCGCTAACTGCCGAAAGTTTTCCCTTCTGGCACGAGCCGCTCGGGCAACATCGCTTGAATTTGCATGCACATTATAGACATCTACAGTCACTTGGTTGGCAAGTTGGATCTGGGCAAAGCTAAAGCCCTTCACCGTCCAACAATCAGGACCACTGCAATGACGCCATGGAATCCTTCGGTATTCAATAATAGGATATTTTGATAGGGTATTCAATCCATCGCCAACAGGGATCTTCCCTTTGGTCTGCGTGCGATAAGGATGTAAGTTCTTGGAATAAAAAGATGTGTTATAATTAAAATCTTCTTGGACATTCACGATGTCATAAGGCTCAACTTTTTCACCGATTTCAGCAATACTGAATTTTCTAGGGAGCTTCGCCGCCGAGATACCCTGTGGTAGTCCGGCGATATTATAGGTCAGCAAGGATATCTTTCCTTGCAAAAAACGTTCTGTAGAGGATTCTTCTTGGGGAATGGCTACGGAAATCAGCTTTCCCTTTAAGCTCTTGAAAATAAATAGTAAAACTATAATTACCGCCGCTAGTATAAAAAGTATGGTCATCTATTAACTTATATGAAATAAAAGTATCTTCTTCAAATTATCTAAATGGGAACGCAACATTAAGTTTTTGTTACTCCCCTTCATGAAAACCTTCAAATTGATCAATGAACTTAGGTTTCTTATCAGAAGTCATCAATGAATCATTCAATTCCCATTCCAAGTTTAATGAGATCGCACAATGATCAGAAAGTGGCTCCCCCGCATCTGTGCTGAAAAGTTCATGTTGTACTTGGTAATTTTTTGGTTTGAAAATCAATTGTTTGCTATTGCGAAAATATATCTTGTCAATGCTCTCGCAATCGTCCGTTACGGTCAATGCATGTTGGGCGATGAAGTTTTCTTCATGGTCCGGAAGGCGACCTTGATTCCGCAGAAAAACCCAAGAATCGACCAAGTCCATCTCAGATCGGAATGCCCGCACATTGTCTTCAGCAAAAGCATAGTGTGCATTAAAATCACCCATGACCAACAAAGGCTGATCGGCAGATTTTTCCTTTATGTAGTTCGCGAGCTGCTCCAAGTTTTTCTTTCTAGCGAGAACCGCTGATCTATTATCTTGGGCTGTGGCATGGATATTATAAACATCCAGGAATACATCCTTTGCAATCTCTAAGCGGACATAGCTGAAGCCCTTGGGAGTCAAACAATCACTGCCACTGCAGTCTCGCCAGGAAATTCGTTCGGATTCTTTGATAGGATATTTGGAGAGTGTACTCAAACCATCACCAAACGGGACAGTGCCCATGCTCACGGTTCGAAATACATGAAGGTTGGAAGAATACAATTCGAAATTGTAGTTGAAATCTTCTTGGAGATTGACGATGTCAAAACGATTGATCCGTTCTCCGATCGTCCGGATACTGGCTGCCCTAGGGGTTTCCGCACTAGAAATCAATTCCGGTAGCCCAGCAATATTATAGGTCAGCAACGAGAGCTCTCCCGATGAACGATGTTCCAGTTCAGGATAGTTCAGCAGTGGCATGGCCTTGGAGCCATTGCTACGTTTGTAACTGAAAATAAAAACAAGGGAGAGAATAATCGACATCAGTACTATAAACCTGAAATGCCACGCTTTACTTTTCTGAGGATAAGGAAGGTTGATCAGCATATCTATCAATCGTAATTCCTACAGCAAAATTACCGTACACGGTTAAATCTAATCTTAAGGCAATATTAAAGGTTTGTTGATTTGATATTTAGTATTCATTAAGACTTCATCTTTTATAAACATTTCATTCACAATAGCATAATACCAAATTAGCAATAAAGAAATACAGAGGATATACTTTTACCCGATAGACAATTTGAATTCTAAATGAAGAAAGTTGCTTTTTTTTCTGAGATTCTCATAGAAGATTTTGACGGTGCCTCTAGGACCATGTTTCAAATCATTAAACGAATCGATCACACTGCTTTTTCCTACCTTTTCATATACGGAAAAGGTCCAGAAAACTTCAAGACCCATCAATCTTATCAAGTCCCAACTTTCCGCATCCCCATCAATGATGACTATTCATTGGCAGTTCCCCAATTATCAAAATGGAAGCTGGAAGAAGCCCTGGATAATTTTGCCCCGGACGTGATCCATATCGCCACCCCATCCCTATTAGGATTCTTTGCTATGAAATATGCCCGGAAAAGGAATATCCCAATCCTGAGCATCTATCACACCCATTTCATTTCTTATATCGCTTATTACCTTCGCAATCTTTCTTCGCTGATCAGACCTGCCGAATACTGGATGCGAAAGGCTATGCTTCGTTTCTATAATAGCTGTCATAAGATATATGTGCCGGCCAATAATATCATGGATGAGTTGAAAGAAATTGGGATACAATCAGATCGCTTGACATTATGGCAAAGAGGTATCGACTTGAGGTTATTTAATCCTGAGAAGGCTGATCAAGCCTATATCCGCAATATCACACAAAACGATAAGCCCAATATCCTGTTTGCAAGCCGATTGGTCTGGGAGAAAAACGTGCAGACCCTAATCGATATCTATCAACAGCTCAAGCAATCAAAATTTGAATATAACCTCATTATCGCGGGAGATGGAGCGGCAAGGGAAGAAGCAGAGATGTTGATGCCTACAGCTCATTTCTTGGGAAAATTGGACCATACCGAGCTTTCAAAGCTATACGCTTCTTCGGATGTGTTCGTATTCACCTCTACTTCTGAAACTTATGGCAACGTGGTAATAGAAGCCATGGCTTCTGGTCTTCCCTGTGTCATTGCCAACGGAGGTGGAAGTTCCAGCCTGATTGATCACGGAAGAAATGGCTATAAATGTGTGCCCAACAATGCTCTGGAATACGTGTATTTCATCCATAAAATCCTGAGTGACTCTGTGGTGAAAAATGAATTCCAACAAGCCGGATTGAATTATGTAAGAAAATTGGATTGGGGCAAGCTAGCACAAACTTATTTTGATGATATCCATGAGTTAGCTTCTGAACCTGTAAACAGTATTGCATGGGCAGGAAATTAAGGATCAGCAAAAAAAAGATCAAAATATTCCTTATCCTCATCATCCTTGGGTTTATTGCTGTATATGTCTTCAACACTGATTTCTCAGCAATAAAAAAGGAATTGGCTACAATTGGCTATAAATTCATCTATCTCCTGGGAATAACGTTCCTGGCTTATTTCTTTGGTACCTGGTCCTGGCATGTCTGCTTAGGCGATGATCGCCAGAAAATCAATCTGATGAAGATGTTTGCAGTAAGGCAGATCGGTGAAACCGTTGGACAATATAACCCAACCAGCATAGTTGGAGGAGATTTGCTGAAAGCTGAAATGCTCAAACCTTATGGCATCTCAACCGAAACAGCATTGAGCTCTGTAGCGACTTCAAGGATCACGGTTGTGCTTTCACAGATTCTCTTGTTCCTGATTGCCTGCCTTTGGCTGAGTGGAATGGAAGCCGGACAAGCTGCAATAAAGAGTATAGGTATTGCCTTTTATGTCTTTATTGCATTTCTGATCCTTTTGAACTTATTTTTTTTCTATTGGCTCATATTCAGCAGATCGACGTCAAAACCAGTGAACAGCAACACTGCCAAGGGTTTTTGGAAAAAACTCAGGTTAAAGATCGTACAATTGATATTCAATATCCGAAAATCATATCGATTTAACCCAAGGCTATTTTGGTACTCTTACCTCTTAGCCAGCATACATTGGGTTATCGGGAGTTTAGAATTCTATCTCATCCTTGTTTTTTTAGGTTTTGATGTCCAGCCCATGCATGGCCTGTTGTTGGACATGGGGGTTATTGTATTTAAGAGTGCTGGAGCATTTGTTCCCGGACAATTGGGGGTCGAGGAACTAGGAAACAAAATGATGCTGCAGATCATAGGTATCAGCACCGCTAGCATCTGGATATCAGCCTCTATCCTTCGTCGTGCAAGACAGCTCTTCTGGATAGCTGTAGGGTTTATTCTTTACCTATTTATCAAAAAGGACAGTTCACAATCTTCTACGCTGAAAAATGGAAATATTATTTGTTAGTCATAAATATCCACCCGCAACAGGCGGTATGGAAAAACAAAGCTTTGAACTGATCAACAACCTTAGCAAGCATTCCCAGGTTCAAGTCCATATGCTGGTTTATCGGAAAGGTGAAGAAAGTCTGTTGAAGTTTTTCTGGAACCTCAATAGCAATATCCTAAGAATATTGGAACTCCATCCTAATATTCAACTGATCCATTTTAATGACGGACTCATTGCCTCGCTTGCCCTCTTTCATTCTGGCTATAAGCATTTGAAAAGAGTGGTTACCCTGCATGGGTTGGATGTGGTGTTTCCAATGCGATATTTCCAAAAAAAGATCCTTCCCCGTTTCAATGAATATGACCACATCATAGCCGTTAGCTCTGCCACTGCAAAAGCTGCTATTCGGCGTGGCATTTCCGAGGATAAAATAACCGTCATCAAAAATGGTGTAGATCATGATATTGCCAAGTCCAGGCCGGTTCCGTTGGAGCAGATTAAGCATTATTATCCACAGATCGACTTCAACAAGAAATACTTGGTTACATTGGGCCGTCCTGTTAAACGAAAAGGTTTCGCCTGGCTATTAAGAGAAGTTATTCCACATATGCCATCCGATTTTCAACTGTTAATGATCGGGCCTTTTAATCAGAAAGCCAGTCTTACAGAAAAAATCCTTCGTCTGCTCCCTAAAAAAGCCTATCACTTGATTACTCTTTTTTTGGGATATCCCTCCGATGAAAGGGAGATCCGCAAGCTTCTGCAAGACCCTAACATCAATTCTCGGGTAAAACATCTCGGTAAGATTCCTTTCCAGCATCTTCAGTCGATTTTAGGGCATGCATCGGCTTTTTTGATGCCCAACATTCAGGTTTTGGGGGATATGGAAGGTTTTGGATTGGTTTGTCTAGAAGCCTCCTTAGCAGGCACATTGGTTCTTGCATCCTCTCTGGAAGGAATCACCGATGCCGTCCAGCATCAAAAAAACGGAATCCTTCTGCCTTCCAATGATTCCGATCATTGGATCGACCAATTAAATGCGGTCCTGAATTCTACTGAAGAATATCAGGTTCTGGCAAAATCTTATCAAGCCTTTAGTTTAGAAAATTACGGTTGGGAAATCATGGCCTCATCCTATCTCCATACTTTCCGAGAGTTGACCTATAAGAATTCTTCATTAAAATTGGTGCACTCCAAGGAATATTAAAAGTGGGGACTTCGGTCCTTTTTATTGATTTCTTTTAGGGATATCGCTCGTTTGATGGCCTCGTCACCATACCGCGCTCGCATCGCATCCATGGCCTGGTACAGTCTCACGGCCTCTTCGGTATCTTCAAACAGATTAATCTGTTGTGAACCCTGTACCAGATGGCTGAATCGAACTCCGATCAACCGAACCAGCATCCGACGGTCGTAGAGCTTGGCAAAAAGCTCTTTGACCTTCTTCAGCAGTACGGTATCCGAGGCGGTATAGGATATCACCATCTGCTTACTGACCGTATCAAAGTTGGCATACCGCAACTTGACCGTGACACAACCGGTCAATCGTTCCTGTTTCCGCAATTGAAAAGTCAGCCGTTCGGTCATCCGGATCAATTCACTGTTCAGGAACTGCATGTTGATGGTATCTTGCACAAAGGTTTCTTCCGTACCGATGCTCTTTTGTTCAGAATAGGGAATAATCGGTGAAGGGTCGATGCCATTGGCTTTTCGGGAAAGGTCAATACCGTTTTTCCCTAGAAGGTTATGCATCATCGGAACAGGGATCTCACTCAATATCTTGATCGTTTTCACGCCCATCTGCAGCAAGAGCATACTGGTCTTGTCCCCTATTCCGGGCATCCGCTGAATCTTTAGAGGAGCTAGGTAATCTTTCTCCAGACCATGCAGGATTTCCTTGCGGCCATCAGGTTTCGCATCATCGGTCGCCACTTTGCTGATCAGCTTATTGGAGGCTAGCGCATAACTAATTGGCAGGCCGCTCTCCTTTTGGATCTTTCCTTTCAGGTCGACCATAAACTGACTACACCCAAAAAAACGGTCAACCCCCGTCAGATCCACATAAAACTCATCCACACTCGCCTTTTCCATGACCGGAACAGTCTCCCGAACCACATCGGTCACCACCCTTGAATAATAGCTATAACTGTCCATATCCCCGCGGACCACAATAGCATGCGGACATAAACGCAAAGCCAACTTCATCGGCATCGCGCTATGCACCCCAAATTTCCGGGTCTCATAACTGCAGGCCGAAACGACCGCCCTATCGCTCATTCCTCCCACAATCAAGGGTTTACCAATGAACTTACTGTTCTTCAGACGTTCTACGCTTACAAAAAACGTATCCAAGTCCAAATGAGCCACAAACCGCTTATTATCAACCAAATTCATAGTAATTTCGAATATGAAACAATTCAAAATTACTAAAAATATTAGTAAAATAAACTTTTATTTATTTATTCAAGCGTTCGATTTCTTTCAATAAAAGAGGGAAAGCTGGATAGGCCATTCCATGATCGTATCCATCCAATTCCAACAATTTAACCTGAGGATGGCCTACGATCTTAAACATTCTGGCCAGGTAGGCATTCTCTTCATATCGACCTACCATTTCAAGCTCACGATCACCCGTAATCAGGGTAATGGGAACCTTGTTTTTTCGAACCCAATACAAGGGAGCAAACTCATCCACTACAGGCTGATTGATATTGATTCCTTTTTCGGCACGAGCCGTAAAATGGCTGATGCATTGAGCACTGAAGGGAACAACAGCAAATAGATCGTCTGCATTGATACCCTCATCAGCTAAATAGCGGGCATTCAAGGCAAGCATCAGGTTCAAATATCCTCCAGCGGAATGCCCTGAAAGAACAATCTTTTTATTACTGCCACCAAATTCAGCAATATGATCAAATGTCCAATGAACTGCTTTTGCAGCATCTTTGATAATATCTTCAACCTTGACCTTTGGTGAAAGTCGATAACCCACCCCTACTACAGCAACCCCTTTCTCTTTCAAATAAGCAGGAATTTCCTTCTTACCTTCCGTCAACCCACCACCATGAAACCATACGATGGTAGCAAAATCTTTCTTGTCCTTGGGGTAATATACATCCACTTGACAACGCTCCTTACTATAGGCATCCGAGTCAGAGGACACATAAGCAATATTCTCTTTCAGCCCATAATTTGCACTTTGGGCAAAAAGAAAATTCAAGGAGAAGCAAAAAAACATGAGGGTCAAAAATCTTTTCATCTGTTAGGGTTTTGATAGATTGTAGAATAATCCTAAAAATAAGACAAATAAAATGAATTTTGTATTTTTACGAGGTTTGCGGAAATCAATCCTGCAAACCCATCAAAATCTTACGAAAATTTCATGAGTGACGAAATCAACGATATAGAAGAGAATAACGACTCAAACCCAAATCAAGACCAACAAAGCAATACCATCCCCTTATCGGGACTATATGAAAATTGGTTTCTGGATTACGCTTCTTATGTCATATTGGACCGCGCTGTACCTCATATCAATGATGGTTTCAAGCCTGTCCAGCGTCGAATCCTCCATTCCCTAAAGGAAATGGACGATGGACGGTACAATAAAGCGGCGAATGTCATCGGTAATACCATGAAATACCACCCTCACGGTGATGCTTCCATTGGTGATGCCATGGTTCAAATAGGGCAAAAAGATCTTTTGATCGATTGCCAGGGTAACTGGGGAGATCCCATTACGGGAGACTCGGCAGCTGCCCCTCGTTATATCGAAGGTCGACTGTCCAAATTTGCCAATGAAGTGGTCTTCAACCCGGATACCACCGACTGGCAATTGAGTTATGATGGCCGGAATAAAGAACCTATCACCCTTCCTGTAAAATTCCCTTTGCTTTTGGCTCAAGGTGCCGAAGGTATTGCCGTAGGTTTGGCAACCAAGATCATGCCGCACAACTTTATTGAGCTGATCGATGGTTCCATCCAGGTATTAAAAGGCGAAAGACCCGCAATCTATCCGGACTTCCCGACTGGAGGGATGGCTGATGTAACGGGATATAACGAAGGGCAGCGTGGAGGAAAAATCCGTATCCGCGCAAAGATCGAGGAACGCGACAAAAAAACATTAGCGATAACCGAAATCCCATTCGGAACAACCACTGGCTCATTGATCGACAGTATCGTGTCGGCCAATGAAAAAGGGAAAATCAAGATCAAGAAAATTGAAGACAACACCGCAGAGTTCGTTGAAATCATCGTCCATCTTGCACCAGGGATTTCACCTGATGTCACGATAGATGCCCTCTATGCTTTCACGGGCTGTGAATCTTCCATTTCGCCAAATACCTGTGTCATCAAGAACAACAAGCCTCATTTCATGAGTGTCAATGACATCTTGATCGAAAACACCAAGCAGACCAAGAACTTATTGAAACAAGAGCTTGAGATCAGGCTGCATGAACTTCAGGAAAAGATTTTCTTTAGCTCCTTGCTGAAGATATTTATCCAAGAAGGCATGTACAAGCATGCTGACTATGAGAATGCTGGCGATTTCGATACCGTGGTAGAAGTCTTGAATCAGTTATTTGAACCATTCTTTGATCAGTTCTATCGTGCCATCACCCCAGAGGATTTCAAGAGATTGATCGACAAACCGATGAGCAGCATCACTCGCTTTGACGTCAAAAAGGCTGATGAGCAAATGAAAGCGCTTGAGGATGAAATCAAAGAGGTTAAAAAGAACTTAAGAAATCTTACGGAATACACCATTAAGTGGTTTGAATATATCCGTGGAAAATACAGTAAGGGAAGAGAAAGAAAAACTGAACTCCGTGTATTTGATAAGGTTGAAGCAACTCAAGTTGCCTTAGCCAACGCAAAACTTTATGTTAACCGCGAGGAAGGTTTTATTGGAACCAATATGCGTAAGGATGAATTGGTTTCAGACTGTTCCGACATCGATGACATCATTGTTTTCCGTGCAGATGGTAAATATTCAGTTGTCAAAGTTCAGGACAAGGTATTCGTAGGAAAAGACATCATCCATGTTGCGGTCTTCAAAAAAGGAGATGACCGGACCGTATACAATGCCATCTATAAAGATGGAGCTTCGGGAACCAGTTACATCAAACGTTTCTCCGTTACGGCAGTGACGAGGGACAAGGATTACGATATCGGCAAAGCCAGTAAAGGCACTAAAATCCTTTACTTTACAGCCAATCCAAATGGAGAGGCTGAAATCGTAAATATCCAGCTTAAGCCACATTCAAAATTGCGCAAGCTGAACTTTGATATGGATTTTGCGGAAATCGCAATCAAAGGCCGTGCTTCCCAAGGAAATATCGTCAGCAAATACCCCGTTAAAAAAGTAACCTTCAAAAGTGCTGGGGTTTCAACCCTTGCAGGGAGAAAAATCTGGTATGACGATATTTTAAAACGCTTGAATGCTGACAATCGAGGTAAGTTCTTAGGTGAATTCGATGGTGATGATAAAATCCTCATGGTGGTTAATGATGGTACTTATGAATTGACCAACTTTGACTTGAACAATCACTTCGACGAGAAGATGATCCGTTTGGAAAAATTCATCCCTGAACAAATTTATACAGCAATTCACCAAGACAGCAAATCTGGAACTTACTACGTCAAGAGATTCAACTTCGATGACAACCCAGTAGGCAAACGAGTTCGCTTCATTCCGGAGGAAAGCAAATTGCTTCTATTGACCAATAATGACAATCCAGTGGTTTCATTGGACATCTTAAAAGGTAAATCCCAGACCCATGAACATTTAGAGCAAGAATTAAATGAAATCGTGGATGTCAAAGGGATGAAAGCTCAGGGTAATAGGCTGTCTTTCCATACGGTACAAAAGATAAAACTCTTATCTGAAGAAAAGGATCTCTCGATTTCTGCAGAACCAGAGGAAAAAGAAATCATCGAAACTGCTTCTCCAATTGTGGAAGAGAAAGAGATCAAGACAGATAAACCGGTTTCGGAGCCAGAAAAGCCTAAGGAAACAAAATCTGCATCACCTGAAGACATCCCTTTTGAAATCACCAATCCAGATGATATTCAAATCGACAATAATGGACAACTAGGGTTGTTCGGCGGAAATGAACAAGAGGAAGAAGATAATTAAAATAAAAAAATGGGGACTAGATCCCCATTTTTAATTTATTAACAATTTAGTTCCTGCAACCTTGGTTTAATCAAACCTGTAACTTTCGCTTACCTAATTTCGTATCACCAAACTTGCAACAAGACAAAAAACCATTTTTTTGTTTCTATCTTGATTTTTTATCATTTACATTATCAATACTTTTCTCGTTGATCAAAGCCTAGTATCAGAATCAGTCTGCTTGAATTACATCGACCTGTCCTGAAGGTACCGCAATCCAATTTGTGATAGTCGCGTTTCCTTCTAATTTTACTGCTTTAGAACCCAATAAGGTCACTGAATAAGCATATCTTTTTCCAGATTCCAGTTTGGTATTTGCAGGTATAGTCCATGTATAATTATCATTAGCTATGGAGAAAACAATCTTCTTACCTTCATAATTTCCAGGAATCAAAATAGCTTCAACCAATTGATCCGCTTTTTGAACTGAAACTTTGGCATCTACATTTACTTCGGTACTACCTTGGTTTATTTTACCGGTTGCCAAATCCAATAATGATTTTGTAGGAATTGAAGTTAGGCCCGCCTTTAAACCAGTTAAATTTGCAATTCCCGTCCCAGCCTTAACCAAAATTTCAACTTTGGACAACATATGTGAAAACTCTAATTTCGCTGTTCCAGATTTCTTGTTTAATCCCCTAGCATTGTCTGAGTACATAACATCAATCTTTGCTTGATTCTTTTGATCAGCAACATTGATCTCCACCGAATTTTTGCTAACTGCAGCAGAAAAAGGATAATAAGCAATAAAATCAACTTGTCCTTTTGCAGGATAATTTAAAATATCATCGCCAGTTGAAGAGAAATTACCATCACCTTTTGTAGTGAATTTTTTATTGGCTCCTAGGACTTTACTCAAACCAACACCTTGTTTCATAAAAACACCAATTTCATCATTAGCATCCCAACGATTTCCAGAAGCTTTTGTAGCAAGGTCACCCATAATCCTTGAAGTAAATTCTACTCCAGAATCTTTTACACTTTTGTTTTTTTCAAAATCATCTTTTTTACAAGAAGTCATAACTGCGGTAAAAACCAGCATTGCACTTAATAATTGTTTTGTTTTCATTGAAATTTATTAATTGTATTATAGTATATCTTGGTAATGAATCTTTTTGCCTTAAGCTTACTCTGTATTATGTTTTTTAAAATATTTTATGAAACAAATTTACTTTTAAAAACTAATTATTTAATTAATAAGATATTAAGGAATTATTACAATAAAACATTCTTAATCCATAAAAAAAGGAGCCATAGTGCCCTATGAACTCCTTTAAAAAAACAATTAGTAATTATGTGATATTTATGATATCCAATGAAATAGTTTAAAATAGGATGAAGCTGAATTCCAACCTAATCTTTGGTAGTATTTACCAAATTCAGTCTCTGAATCTGAGGGAACATAACATGATAGACCAGAAAAAGAGTGAATAGGACTTCCTAAAAAGCTCGGTGTAGCCACCTTAAAAAGTACCGTTTTTTCGACTTGTCTTTTAATCAAATCTACATCCTGTTTTGGGTAATTCTTTTCACAAAAATCCAATAAGTCAAAAGCTGGAACGGAATTAGTCACCGAGACATCAAGATCCAATCTTTGCACGCGATCCCTCGATACCTCCATTTTTGTCTGTTTATGAATAATCTCACCCATTACCCTTGCCAAATCCAACATCTCCTTCATGTCGATTAAAGAATAACTTGCTGAACGCAAAAGTCCATTTTGTTTATTATAAAAATCAAAGTACACTTGAGCGGCACCCATCAGCCCTCTTTTAATATTCTTGTCGAAAAAATGTGTTAAGATCTTGTCATAAGGAAGCCCTACACTGATGACCTCCGTTGGAGAAGCCAATACATAAGGCACAATATCCTTTAATTCATATAGGACTTCAACGGAACCCATAGAGCAGGCATCAAAAACCAAATAATCTAAGTTTTTTGGGAGTGCCTTTTTCAGGTCCAATACATCCATGGTCTGACCGTCATCATCTCCAAACGATTTAACCTTTGCCTTCTTTTTACTGCCAGGATACCAATTAGTGGCATGTGACCATAGGATTGCAGCATAGTTCTTTGCTTTCCCAAGTCGCTCCATATCTTCGAAAACCATTTTCATGATTGTTGGGTCAGACGCATTATGGTCTGGATAATCTTTCAAGACATGGCTGACAATCTTTGGGGAATCATCATGGATTATTTCATAGATCTTGGGATTCTGCCCAAATACCTTCGCATAGACGAGTAACTTGCCATCAATATCAGAATAACCCGACTCCATCTGATTGATATTATCATAGGCTTCTGAAGCCAAATTATTATTTGCTGACATATAAACCATAACAGTCTTGGAGACCTCTTTATTATCAACTAAATTCGGTCTGCTACACGCATTCAGAAAATAGCTGATGATAAGAAATAAAACTATAACGAATTTGCCTTGACAATTTTTTCTAATATCTTTCATACTTGAATCAATTTAATTCCTTCAACAGATAAATCAATACCGGAAAATGGTCGGAATAACCATTCTGAAAAAGATTCCCAGAAAAAGTCCTTAAGGGATATCCCTTATACCTGCCATCTTTGGTAATTAAATAATCGGGATTATATATTTCAGATTTCCAAAACTTCAAACTGCTCCTATCATCCCCTAAAAGAGCTTCAGAAATAATTATTTGATCAAACAGGCTCCATTTTGCGAGATAGCCCAGGGAACCGATACCTTGTACATAATGCTTGTACATCGTGTTATATAAATCCCCTGTCTTCAGGTTTTCACTTCTTCTTTTTGCTCCCAGCACATCCTTGACACTGACATCTACAGGGTCATCATTAAGGTCTCCCATGATAATGATCTTCGCTTGGGGATTTTTCAGATAAATGGAATCCACTGCATTTTTGACTATACCTGCAGCATGTTCTCGAAGTTCAGAGGATTTAAAACCAAACCTTGAAGGCCAATGGTTGACAAATATATGGACCATTTCATTAGCCATCACACCCTTTACCATGAGCACATCCCGCGTCACGTAACTAGGTTTACTTGCCAATTTATAAGGCAATACTTGCGCGTCAATCAACCGAAAGAGTTTTGGATTATAGAGCATTGCAACATCTATACCCCGACGGTCAGGGGATTCGTAATGTACGATCCCATATTGGTTTCCTGCAATCTCATTTTGCATGATCAGGTCATTTAATACCCTTCTATTTTCTATCTCGGAAAGACCGATAATTGCAGGCCCCGATTTACCGTATTTCCGACCTATACTGCTCAATACAGAGGCTATTTTTTCTAGTTTCTTCCAATATTTATCGGGTGTCCAATTCATACCTCCACCTGGAGTAAATTCCTCATCTTGAATGCTGCTATCGCGTTCCGTATCAAAGAGGTTTTCAACGTTATAAAAGGCAATTGGATAAACCGAATATTGCTTTTGCTGACCAAGGCTGCAATAACAGATGGTTGTTAAAAGAAATAAAAGAAAATACTTTTTAAGAAGATTTCTCATCATAACCTTATTTCGATTTAAGTACAATGACTTCTTCTTTTCCTCCCTTTCCAGCATCTGCAGCAAGCAATTCAATATTATCTAATCTAAAGCCAATTTTATTGTTGGCAGAGCTAGAAACAAACTCGATTGTCAGGTTATTGGACTGTTGGATTTTTGGAATACTAATAGTAAACCATTTATTATTGTCACCCGCAGCATTTGAAATTGCTTTACTTGTGATCGGCATCAATCGCCCATTAATCTTGACCTGGATTTGGTTCAGATCAGCCACCGCTGAAGCATCGAATAAGTTAGCCGTCAACTGATATTTAAGGGTCACCTCTCCTTTTCCTTGGGAATTGATTCCGGAGATAACCACAGTAGCGTCCCGATTGGCTGGCAACCAAATATGGGCTCCATTTCCACCAGAGATACTTCTAATATCAGCGGTCCCAGCATCTTCCTTATATTGTACGGGTGGCTTCATGTCGAAGCCTTTAAAATCATTGATTTTCGGACGGTTCCCGGCTGTATAGATTCCTTCTCCAAATGTCTCTTTGAAAAAACTACCGACAGTAGGTTTTACTTCTTCTGGTTCAAGTCCATTAAAATGCAAAACATCCTCTTTCGTCCGGAGTACCAACTGCCAGGTCCCATTAAACCTACCTAAAATTCCAACTAGGTTCCCAGTTCCTTTGGGCAATAGATCTTGGGAAAAATTAGAATAATTGCTCGTCCGAACCACCAATACTTTCCCATTCTTGTCCCTTATTTCTTCATTACTGGTCTCATTCTTCCCTGAAAATGATTTCTTTCCTCCATTTACAAACCTGACATCATTGACCTCTACGAGCTGATGAACTAAATCATCGGTCAATTTATCCAATGTGACGAGCTTGGGTTTTACATTGGCAGGGTTGGGCCATCGATTCATCTTTACTTTTTCTTGAAAACCTTGCCATGAAATCCTATTGGCATTTGTTGTACCAAGGCCTATCTGTAATTCGCCTCCATATTTTATGATGTACAAATCCTTTAAGTTCACAAATACTTCCTGCCCCACCTGATAGGTTGCATAGACAGAATTCTGTTCTACCCCAATATTAATCCCAGCACTTCCATCTTGAACATATATTTGCTTATAGATATTTCCGGATTCATCGTTCCCTGTGACCACTCCTTTGATAATCAGTTCCTCTTCCATAAATTTTGGATCTTTTAAATCCTTAAATCGATCTTTGAGCTCCTTTATACTAATGTTCTCCAGTTTTCCTTTATAAACAGGTTCTGATAAAGGTGGTGGAGTATACTCGCGTTCGCATGCAAAGAACAGCATGCTGAAAAGGAATAAATAGATTAGCCTAATTTTTTTCATTTTATATTTTTATTAAAACCTGTAACTCGTATTGAAGAAGACATTAAAACCCTGCATATAGAAATATCGAGAACTGAATCGCTCTGGATAAACCAAGTCTAACCGGCCTTGCTCAAAACCGCCTGTCCCTATGTTCTTTTGGTTGAGCAAATTCATGATGGATAGATTGAAATTCAGCGACCGTCTTTTCTTCAGATATATCATTTTCCCTACCGAAGCATCTATGGTGAAATTACTTTGTAGTCGTTCTTGACTCGTCAATTTCCTGTACGATTCAAAATTATCTTGTTGCGGACTCACTGTAGCATATACCGATGCCATTCTTCTTAAAGCAGTTGTGGACATATAATTCCATCCGACCAGATTCCCACTCATTTCCAGAAACCAATAATCATAGAAATATCTGGCCGCAATTATTCCAGCCGCCTGTGGAGTCCCGGAAACAAATAGGTTCTTCATGTAAACCTTTTCTTCCCTGTTCAGCAAAAGCCCATTCTCGGAATTCATTGTTCCCATTGGATTATTGCTGTAGTAATATTCCGCTAAAGTTCCTATAAAGTCAAAATTCCAATTCTGATTCAGACTATAGGTAAGACTTGCCTCCACACCTCTATGCTTACGGTCAACCCCGCTCAGATTATGGAAGACAAAGGTGCGCTGGGAATCATGGTAATAATTCATCCGCTCCAGTTGATCGTAAAAATTGGTCTGGAAAAGGGAAAGTCGCCCAGATAAATGAGGCAAGGAAAAAACGTAATTGATATCGTTATGAAAGATCCTTCCACTTGACAAACCCTGTACAACCCTATCCGTCACCCTTGGCATTACAAAGGAACGATCCGGTGCCGGTGGTTCAGTGATATAGGCTGAATTTGCAGAAAGGAAGTTCCTGCCATCAAATTTATAAGTCAACCCCGCTTTCACGGTGAAATCGACAAAATCATACTTTGGTCCTTTCCCAAAAGAATGATCTGGGAATCGACCATTTCTCATATTCCCAACCCGGCGAAAGTCGGTATAGCTTATTTTTGTGCCATAATAAAGTTCTAAATTCCTTGACTGAAAACTATTGCACACCCATGCATTGACTGCCTGAATATCGATATCATAGTCATACCCGAAAATATCGCCTTCATATACCTTCCGATTTGGAAATTGTAGGTCATTCTGTTTGACATTTTCATTCCCAGGATTTTCTCGTTCTGCAAACTTATCCAAATCCAGGACGTGGTCTGCACCCAGTAAATCGTCAATGGTCTTATATTGGTAAGATCTCGTTTTTCGGGCTTCAATACCTGCAGTAAGATTGAAATTATTTTGGTAGAGCTTGTTGAAAGTCACGTTTACCGTTCCTTCTAAAAGATCAGAATGCCTTCTCTCCAAAGTATATAAGGCAGCACCATTCATCTTCCTTTTATTTTCGGTGTTCAGGTTCTGCCTGTACAATTCCTCCCAGTTCAGCTGGGTTACATTTGGATCCCTGGATTTCCAAAGTTGAGTATACTGCTGAATGGTCCTTGCATCAAGGTTTGGAGTAAATCTGGAAAAATTAGACGGCAGATACCGGTAATAATCTGGCCTTGGATCCAGGCATTATACCAGTTCAATGCAGAATTACTGTATCGGCCATAGTGTAAAATCCCGCCAGAGGTCAAACTGCTTCTTTCATCAATTTTCCAACGATGGGAAATGACCATCGTGGGATCAAAAGCATGTACCATCCTTGAATTGCGGACCTTCCCATTTTGATATCCCCAGTTTGGATTGTATAAATTATTGCCGACCAGATCATATACTTCTTGAAAAGAAGATCCCTGCTGCCCCCGGATCACCGGAGACCCAAAAGTAAGGACGGAAAGGGAATGATCTCCATCCTGCCATTGCTTTTCCATGGAAAGAGCATAGGATAGGTTTCGGTAGGAAGTCCCGGGGATAGATCCCTTGTCCGAAAAGCGTCCACCAACTGCTCCTGTAAATGCCCATCCTTTTTCATTCAAGCCAGTTGAATAACTGAACATGGACCTTGCGTAATAATTCCTATTGGTATAAGACATGGTGAGCTTACCTCCTTTTGCATAGGAGCTCGCTCGCATATTGATATTTTCAGAACCTCCAATGGTTCCGAAAGTGTATGTTCCGATTTGATTGTAGTTGACCACATCCCCATTTCGGGTCAGGTCATTTAATGCTCCGATGGAAGCATAATTAAAAACTCGGCGATATTGGTCATTTGCCAAAATACCGTTGATATAAATCTGTTCATAATTGGGATCATAACCCCTAACCCTAAATCTGTATGGGAAGAGTTTAAAGCCAACCTTATTTAAATAAAGGTCATTAGAAAGAATGACAGATGCCTGAATATCCTGTGAACTCATGTCTCCATCCGAAGATATGACATCATCATCTATTACCCCCAAAACGGTTTGTACATCAATCTGGTTCTCGGCAACTAATGCTATATCTTCCAATTTCATGGAAGTGGAATCCTTTAATTCAAAATCCATTTCATAATTTCGAAAACCTGCCGACTGGATGATTATTTTTTCAGGTCCAGCCTTCAAGTTTACAAAGACAAACTCGCCCTCCTCATTCGTGCTGCTGTTCATCTTGTTTTGTTCCAGAGTAACCGAAATCCCCAGCAAGGGAACTTTCGTTCGGCCATGAACCACTTTACCTGTAAGTTGTATACCTCCTTGACCAAATACGGTAGTACATAAGCAGGTCAACAAAAAGATAATGGAAAAAATATTTTGCATGTTCTTTAATATTCTAAAGAATCTATAGAACAAGGAAGAGGGAAATTATTTCCCCCAACCTTGTATTAATAATGATTATTTTGTTCCTACTAATTTGATGTCATCGACACGATAACCATTTTTATTATTCGCAGATTGTGCATCAAATTCAATGGTAATAGCTGCGGCTGGAATACCAGAACTTATAGTTTGAACTGAAAATTCATTTTGACCGCCTAATACGCCTTTTGGCTGTAATTCATTCCCGTTAATTCTAACTTTCAAACCCTCAACAGGTTCACCTGAACCATTTGCTGCCAATTTATAAGTCAATTTCAAATTCTTATATCCTGTTGTATTGACACCTTCGATTTTTAAACCAGTAGTTCTTTTCGCAGCAAACCAAACATGCGCATCCTGAGTACTAATTTTACGGATATCAACCCATCCCGTTGTATATAAATTTGAATACTTTACCGTTTTATTACTAAACCCAGTATATTGGTCAATTTTAATTCTATTTCCAGCACCCAGATCCCCAAAATTCTCCTCATAAATAGTCTGTTCAGTTCCAGTTGGTACTGGAGGAGTAACCGTTCCGCCATCTTTTCCAATGGTATGTGTACCACCAGTTACCGAAATCCAATCTGTAATAATGGCATTTCCAGTTACAGCAACTAAACCACCTAATTGTAGGGTAATATTGTAAGTGTATTTCTTACCAGACTCGTAGTTCAGGTTCGCTGGCAAAGTCCATTTATAGTTATCCGAACCAATACTGAACACAACTTCTTTAGCGCTATATTCTCCCGGGATCAAGATTGCTTCAACTAATTGATTTTCTTGTTGAGCAGTTACCTTAGCTTGAACATTTGCAGCTCCTGATCCATTCGCAATAGTTCCCGTAGCCAAATCCATGTTTGACAAGGTTGGAATATTGTTATAAGCTGTTTTTAGACCTGTTAAATTCGCTACTCCTTTACCAGCCTTCACAATCAATTCAACTTTTGCCAACTTATGCGCAAATTCCAAACTTGCGGTAGTTGAACCTTTGCTCAAACTCTTTGCGTTGTTTGAATACATGACATCAATCTTCGCAGGGTTACTTTGCTCTGAAATATTGAAGCCTAAAGATGTTCCTTTTAAATCTGCTGAATAAGGGTAATAAGCAATAAAGTCTACTTGACCAGCTTCAGGATAATTGATCACATTGTTTCCAGAGGCAGAAAAATTTCCGTTTCCGTTGGTACTGTACTTTTTGTTCCCAGCCAAGATATTGCTCAAGCCAGTCCCTTGCTTCATAAATACACCGATTTCGTCATTAGAATCCCAGGTGTTACCATTAGCTTTTGTCGCTTGTGTACCTAAAATCCTAGAAGTGAACTGTACCTCTGAAGGGTTGGTTTTTTCCAACTTTCTGTAGTCATCCTTTTTGCAGGAAGAGACCAGAGCGATAAATGCCAAGGCGGCACCTAATAATTGTTTTGTTTTCATTGTAATTTATTTAATTGAATTATAGTAAGTCTTATCTCCAGATCGCATCATTGATCATGTTTTTTGTTTCCTTAGGAATACCTGGGAAGAATTGATATCCAGTCTTCGTTTCCAATTCACTTACCGTCATACGGTAGCTCGAAAAATTGGCTTTCGTTGGGGTCACTTTATTCTCCATATAAAATCCGATAGTGTAATAGGCTGTACCGCGTTTTACCGCTAGGGCTTTATAGTAATATTTTGGTTTTGCAACCCTATTCCCTTGATTATCTTGCACGTAGTCAATGGACCCATTTGCGATACTCAAGCCCGCACCAGTCACTACATACATGGTATCTACTCCAGAAGCGGTAGTCCAGGACCGGATTTGATTTTCCAATTTTGCCCAAACACCTTGATTTAAGGAACTGGTCTGCGCTGTCATATTGGTATAATAAAAAGTCGTTGCGTTTTCTGCAGCATTTCTTGTCCGATCCGCACTCGGTATTTGATGCCCACGGTCTATCCCTGACACCCCAAAACCTTTCCTTAACAGGGGCTGGGTATAGTCCGGAAAATTAGGGTCAAACGCCCAACGATTGGTCCTCGATTGCCTACCTAAATAATCTTTGCTCAAAGGATAGGCGACCCAATGGGCAATTCTATTCTTCTTGTCATACAGCATGGAGTAATTTCGTTTAGATCGATCTGGAGTCATTTTAAAGTTATACTCCAGTTCAGTTGAATTGGAGATGACAGGTAACTCCATATAAGATACAGCAGGCTTGGGATCCACTATCCCCCCATCCGATAAATTAATATCGTAGGAATACCTGTTCCCTTGCTCATACTCAGTCCCTAATTTTCCGATTTCCCAAGTATAGGTCTCACCCGTATTGCTCTTGAAAACCATTCTAGATTGGCTTTCCAATTTTCCTGGAAAAACAACCCATTCAATTACCGTTTCTTCACCGGTTGATATGACCTTGCCAGAAACATCTTTAAAAGTTTTTTGGGGATTTAATTCTGCCTGACCAATTTGGAATGTGGCTGCAGTCAACAGCGGACTTAATTTGGCCGTTACAGCCTGTATTACTTTAGCTTTGACCCTTACTTGGATCTTCGACATGACCCTTTCAAATTTCAGTTGGACCGCACCCTGCTGATAACCTAAACTACTGGCACTCTTACCCAGCAAATAATCAATTTGATCCTGGTCTTCCTGATCGGATATATCCAGATCCCGATGGAAATCAAGGCTGTTTTTATAAGGATAAAATGCAACAAACCTAACCTCCTTATCCGCTGGGAAATTCATGGCATCTGCAGTTGTCTTCGGTGAAAAATTACCACTGCTGTTGGTAATAAATTGCTTATTGAACCCTTCAGACAAGACCGTATTTTGATTTAATGCATCACCATGATACATAAAAACAGAAATGGAATCATTATTATCCCATTGTGAACCAGACATACGAGTCAGTACCTGTCCAGAGATCTTACTTGAAAATAAAATGGATTTTTTTTGCTGGTCTGGAACCCAACCAAAGTCTTTACGACATGAACTAAAAAATAACAGTGTAACTGTGAAAATAAACAGTAATCTCCTAAACATTCTTAAAATATTTCTTTAATGGAAAGCAAATGTTTCCTTATATAATTAAATTGGCTAGTAAAGCAGACTTTATTAAAAGAAGTCTTTTTTATTTGCACAACAAATTTACTTTTGAATTAATATAATTTAATTAAAAAGATATTAAGAATATGTTATATATCAGGAAATGGTTTAACTCCGTGTTAAGCAAAACGATAAAAACCAAAGGCTTGCCATTTGGAATTGGCAAGCCTGATCCTGAAAGAATTAAATAAAAAAGGCAGAAACAACACCCTGTTTCTGCCTTCCTTACCCTATTGTAGGAATATTATTTCGGTTGGTAATGAAACTTACCTTTTTCGATCAAATCTTGTTGCTTATCATCACAGATAGCAAAAGTAAAGCCATCTTGTAATGCATAGGATCCATATTCACCATTTTTATTTAAGGCTAAAAAGCCTACTTGGATATCTTTAGCGATGTCCGGTTTTTTCTTTACAATCCGCATCACGGCCTCCTTACAGGCGTCCTCGGGCGAATAACCTTGGCGCATCAATTCCACGACCAAGAAACTCCCCACATTTCGGATGACTTCCTCCCCCACACCGGTCGAAGTCGCACCCCCAACTTCATTGTCAACATATAAACCTGCACCAATAATTGGGCTATCACCAACCCTACCATGCATCTTGAAGGCCATACCGCTAGTAGTGCAGGCACCAGAAAGGTTTCCATCTGCATCTAGGGCCAACATTCCTATGGTATCATGGTTGTATTTGTTTCCCGGCAATCTTTCTGTCGCAAAGGATTTGTTCTCTATATTCATGACCGGTTTATAGTTCTTTTCCTTGAGCCATTCCTTCCAGGCCTCCTCCGAACTAGGTGTCAATAAATTTTCCGCTTGGAAACCATTTTCTAACGCAAATTGTCTGGCACCATCTCCAACCAACATCACATGCGGCGTTTTTTCCATCACCAATCTCGCTACGGAAATAGGGTGAGCGATATCCTCCATTGCAGCTACCGAACCACAATTGCCCAGCTCATCCATGATACATGCATCCAAGGTAACATGTCCGTCACGGTCTGGATAACCGCCCTTGCCCACTGTTACATTCTTTAAATCGGCTTCGGGGATTTTTACGCCGGCTTCGACCGCATCTAATGCCCGACCCTTTTTCTTCAGGATCTCCCAAGCCGCTTGATTAGCAGCAACTCCAAAATCCCAGGTGGAAATAACGATTGGTTTACGAACCGATTTGGTAGCTTTTTCTGTCGCTTGACAGGAAATAGCAGAAGCTACCGTACCGATACTGGCAGCCCCAATGATACCTTGTTTTATAAATTTTCTTCTTGAATGCATAGTAATTACAATATTAGGAATACAATTTACAAAGAACAAGGATTAAACGATTGTAAATTATGCGTTATCTACAGTTAATTATTTGGAAAAAACGTAAAAATACGCTTAATTACAGTCTATTTTTCGCATATTTATGCGTTTTTACCAAGATAACAATTATTAAAGACTAGAATGATGATACGTATCACTGCGCTATTCTGCACATTTTTCTGTTTGAACACAACTTCTTACGCCCAAACAGACTCTACAATCTATAAAAAAGTTGACCAGATCGTCCAAGACGCTAAACAACAATTTGCACCTGATAAACGAACCAAAATCGTTGCCCTTACAGAGGCAAATGCCATCAATAATCAGTACGTAATTGAATCGAGTGTTGCTGAAGCCAGCAACTACATCAAGGCTCAATCAGCTAATATCCCTGCAACAATCCGAATCAATGCTCTTCCAGATTCTTCAGTAGGCAAAAAAGTACATGGAGTGGTTAATTTATCTGTGGCAAACTTCAGGACAAAACCAGGGAATGCATCGGAAATGGCGACACAAGCTATTCTTGGAACAGAAGTCGACCTCTTACAAAAAGTGAATGGCGAATATAGAGCAAGGACCCCTGAAGGATATATCTCTTATGTTCCTGCTTCATCAATTGCAGCTATGGACCAGGCTGATTTGGAAAAATGGAGAAAGCTACCGAAATTAATCTATACTGCTGAATTTGGAAAATCTCTTTCTAAAGCAGACCCCAAAAGTGTGCGGGTTTCTGATTTAGTCTATGGAAATATCCTTGGCCTTTTAGCTGAGGAAGGAAATTATTATAAAGTAACCTATCCAGACCACAGAATTGCTTTCATCCCTAAGGATGAAGCATTAACTTTTGATAAATGGCTCAACTCTAGAGAATTGACAGCCGACAATGTTATCAGCAGCGCAAAGACCATGATGGGACTGCCTTATCTATGGGGCGGAACCTCGGTAAAAGGGGTAGATTGTAGTGGTTTTACCAAAACTGCCTACTACATGAATGGTTACATCATTCCTAGAGATGCATCCCAACAGGTATTGGCGGGACAGAATATTGACATCCTCGATAAAGACGGTCATTTCGATGCTAAAAAAGCACTTAAAAACTTAAAACCGGCTGATTTATTGTTTTTTGCTTCAGGCAAAAACAGTAATCCGAATGCCCGTGTTACCCACGTTGCACTCTATATCGGAAATGGAGAATTTATCCATTCTGCCGGAACTGTACGCATCAATTCTATGTTGAAAGATGCCGCAAACTACGATGACTTCCAAACAAGGACCGTGGTAGCCGCTAAAAGATATATTGGCGTAAAAGACCAACAAGTACAAAAGATCCAAGAAAACCCTTACTATAACCAAAAATAACCATGAACAGTAACGAGTGGCAAAGCAAAAAAATGGGAAAATTCACCCTTCGTTTCAAGCCTTATACGCTAGAACTACGCCATGTATTTACCGTAGCGTCTTTTAGTCGATCGACAACTCCAGTCGTACTGACTGAACTCGAATACGATGGTGTAATAGGTTATGGCGAGGCCAGCATGCCTCCTTATCTTGGGGAATCCCAAGAGTCGGTCATGAATTTTTTGAACAAGATCGATCTTTCAAGGTTCAACTCCCCTTTCCAGACCGAAGAAATCCTACATTACATCGATCAGGTCGACACAAAGAATACGGGAGCTAAGGCTGCTGTCGATATCGCATTACACGATGTATTAGGCAAAATAATGGGCCAACCATTTTATAAAATCTGGGGATTAAACCCTGATCTTATTCCTCCAACTTCCTATACCATTGGAATTGACACGGAAGAAATGATCCGCAAAAAAGTGGCTGAGGCTCAGCAATTCAAGATTTTGAAAGTAAAACTTGGTCTTGACACCGACAAGATGATCATTGATACGATCCGTTCAGTAACGGATGTTCCCCTTTGCGCAGATGTCAATCAAGGATGGAAAAACAAAGAAGAAGCCTTGGAAATGTCCCATTGGTTAAAGGAAAGAAATGTTGTTTTTCTAGAACAACCGATGCCAAAAGAAATGATCGATGAAAATGCTTGGCTTACTGAACGCTCTCCAATCCCTACGATTGCGGATGAAGGCTGCCAGCGCCTTGCCGACGTGCCAGCTCTAAAAGATGTTTACACGGGCATCAACATCAAATTAATGAAGTGTACAGGGATGCGTGAAGCTAAGAGAATGGCCGAATTAGCCCGCTCTTTGGAGATGAAAGTTATGCTTGGTTGTATGACTGAAACCTCTTGTGCCATCACTGCAGCAGCACAATTAGCTCCCTTAGTGGATTGGGCAGATTTAGATGGAGCTCTATTGATTGGAAATGATATTTACGACGGGATGACCGTGAAGGATGGTTTATGCCACTTACCTGATCGTCCTGGAATTGGAATTTTAAAGATATAAATTGCATAAAAAACCAAAAAACACATTACCTAGAAAAAAACAGATTACCTAAGAATAACAAATTACCAAAATTATGAAACATCACTTGCTCACAACTTTGTGCGTAGTGGCTTGCACGTCTATGCAGGTCGTTAATGCGCAACAGATCGCTGTGGCTGGGAAAGTTTCTGGATCAGATGGCACTCCTCTCATAGGAGTAACTGTGTCTGTGAAGGGAACCACTATCAGTACCAGTACCAACGAGAATGGCTTGTTTTCTTTAAATGCAGATCACAATGCCACCTTGGTCGTATCTTATATTGGATACACAAGCCAAGAAATCCCGCTGAATGGCAGAAAAACCATCAACATTACCTTAAATCAGGATGACCAAGCCATTGACGAAGTCATGGTTGTCGCTTATGGTACTGCCAAGAAAAGCTCCTTTACAGGTTCAGCAGCAACTGTAAATTATGAAAAAGAGGCAAAGGACATTCCTGTAACCTCTTTTGAACAGGCATTAACTGGTCGTGTACCGGGTGTTCAAATCAACACAACTTCAGGCCAGGCTGGATCAACTTCCAGTATCCGGGTTAGGGGTATCGGTTCCATGAATGCATCCAACGAACCATTATATGTAGTGGATGGAGTACCCGTAGTTTCAGGAAATGTTGGACAGATGAGTGGCGCACTTTCTGGAAGTAGCAACAACATTATGTCGACCATTAACCCCAATGACATTGAATCCATTTCCATTTTGAAAGATGCAGCTGCATCTTCATTGTACGGTTCTCGTGCGGCAAATGGTGTGGTGATCATTACAACCAAATCAGGAAAAGCAGGGAAACCAAAAATTGATTTCCGCACATCTTATGCTGTTACACCAACTTGGGCTACTGACAACTACAAACCTGGAAACCCTCAAGAACAAATTCAATACTTCTACCAAATTTTCCACGATTACAGAACCTCTAACGGATACACCCAAGAACAAGCAAATCAATATGCCTTAAACCGTATGAATACGAGATTCGGCATCCATGGCTATGAATTCTCTAGCGAAGGAACCGGTTTGTATGATAAAATTATCATCAAGGGTAAAACCGACGGGGTAGAAAACAGAGATGGTCAATATTTTGACTGGAATGAAGCCCTTTTCCGTACAGGAAAATATCAAACCAATGACCTTGCGGTAAGCGGAGCATCGGATAAAACCAAATATTATTCATCCTTATCTTACACCACCGACAAAGGTAGAGCTTATACCAATGAGTTTGAAAGAATCGGAGGTAGATTGAACTTCTCGCAAAAACTATCCGATAAAGTTGAATTTGCTACCAATTTCAATTTGAACCATAACAACAAAGAAGGATACAATGATACGCGTAACACAGGTACCAACTACATGTACCTTGCTAACAATCTCTTGTTTCCTTTCTATTGGCCTACAGATTACAAAACGGGCAAAGAATACACAACACGCTATAATTCTTTAGGTTACAACCCATTATACTATGATAAACAATGGGAGAATACCTCAAAGACCCTACGTATTGTGGCTGCTCCCTCCTTGACCGTAAAATTCCTTCCAGAATTGACCGGTAAAACCATATTTTCCTATGACAATGCCGAGGTTAAGGATCATTTATATTATAGTCCATTGCATTACCATACAACTTATGGTGCTACAGCTAACGGGACAGTATTTGAGTACAGCACCAATTACAAGAAGTTGATTTCTTCTTCAACCTTGAATTATAACAAAACCTTTGCAACTGAACATACCTTAGATTTATTGGTAGGTTTTGAGGCTGAAAAGAATGAAACGAACTATCAATTCGCAAGTGGTTCTAATCTTCCTTCAAGTTCTCTTCATACGGTCGCTACAGCTGGTATCAAGGACGCAGATGCTTACATGTGGGGAAATAATATGATGTCGATATTCTCTAGAGCGGAGTACAATTATAAAAACACATATTTCCTTTCCGGATCTTTGAGAAGAGATGGGAACTCCAGATTAGGTCCTGATACGCGTTGGGGTAATTTCTGGTCCTTATCAGCTGCTTGGAACCTTAAAAACGAAAGCTTTATCTCAGAAATTGAGCAAATCAATCTCCTAAAGCTAAAAGCTTCATATGGAACCAACGGAACCCTTCCTACCTCGAATTTCGGTTGGAGATCCTTGGCATCTTATGGTTACAACTATATGGATCAACCCGGAGGAATCTTAACGACAATCGCAGACAAAGATTTGAAATGGGAAAAGAGTCATACCTTCAACGTAGGAGCCGAATTTGGTTTATTTAACAATAGATTATATGGTACCGTTGAATACTTCAACAGAGATTCTAAGGATTTATTGCAAGATGTGAACATCTCCTTGGTTACTGGCTTCAACTCTACCCTATTGAACGTTGGAGAGATCAACAATAAAGGTATCGAAATCTCCTTAGGTGGAGACCTAATCAAAAAAGATGATTTCCGTTGGTCAGCAAATGTCAACACTTCATTCTTAAAATCTAAAGTATCTAAACTTTATGGCGGCAAAGATATCACATGGTGGGATCCTACAGGTGGAGATGCACGAGTACAGTTTATCTACAAAGAAGGAGAAGATGTTTACTCCTATTACATGGCTGAATGGGCTGGTGTAGATGCGAGCAATGGTAAACCAATGTGGTATACTAATGATGGAACAGAAGGGGAATTCCTGCATAATGGCCGTGGTGCTACCAATAAAGTAAGTGATGCGAAACAAGTCATCGTTGGATCGCCAATCCCTAAAGCGTATGGTGGTTTCAATACCGACATTGAATACAAAGGCTTCTCACTGGGCTTAAACTTCACATATAAAATCGGCGGAAAGTTATTTGATGCAGGTTCTAGAGATGTGGCTGAAGATGGTTATTATTGGGAAAGAATTCGTTCTTATTACGCCATCCAGAATGTATGGACACCAGACAACCCGAATTCACTTTATCCTTTTGTCAGTGGAAATGACCCAGAAGATGGTATCACACGTTCAACACGTCACCTATACGATGCCTCATTCCTACGCTTGAAAAACGTGAATGTTTCTTATAGATTACCTAATACGGTAGTAAGCAAAATTGGATTTAGTAATGCTAGAATCTTCTTCAATGGTACTAATTTATTAACCGCTTCTAAATTTAAATGGGCCGACCCAGAGGTTAACCAATACGGAACAAGAGGTTGGGAAACTCCTTTTGGAAAGACCTATACCTTTGGATTAGAAGTTAGTCTATAACCTTCAATTATTATCATCATGAAAAAGAATTCATTATATATCATAGCCCTTGCAAGTTTATCATTATTTTCTTGTAAGGATTTCTTGGACGTAAAACCAACCAACTCCACCGATTCCAGCGTAACGATCCAAACCGTTGCGGATGCAAAGGTGATGATCAATGGTTTGACAAGACAAATTGTAAAATCAAGCTTATTTGGGAGAAACTTAATGCTCTATGGAGATGCAAAGGGTGGCGATTTGACCATCGTTTCGCAAGGTCGCGGATTGGATGCTTTATATGTTTTCAACCATTCCATAAATAACAATAACTATTCAGACTTCTGGGCAGATGGATACAATGCGATCATGCAAGCAAACAATATCATCAAAAGTATTGATGACCTACAAGCAGCTGGAACTGAACTGGATTTTAATAATTTTGAGGGTCAAGCTTTGACCATCCGGGCATTGTTGCACTTTGAGTTGGTCAAACTTTACGGAAAAACCTATACGCAGGACCCGAATGCACTTGGTGTGCCTATTGTTACTGAAGCCTTAAGTACTTCTGCACAACCTCTCCGTAATAAGGTTTCAGAAGTTTACGGACAGATCGTAAAGGACCTTACTGCTGCGGCAGATTTGCTTCCTAAAACGAAAGCAAACGGCTACATTAATTACTACGCCAATAGAGTGATACTTTCTAGGGTTTACATGACCATGGGTGACTTCGACAAAGCTTTGGCGGCTGCCGAAGAAGTTATTGATTCCAAAGTGTATTCTTTGTACTCGAATGCAGAGTGGGTGCCTTCCTGGGCAAATCAATTTGGTAAAGAGTCTATTTTTGAGATCACTTTAGCAAAGGACCAAGGTGATTTAGGTTCTGCTTCCTTAGGTTTCTATTATTTAAGGAACAAGGACAATAATGCCTTGGGTAACTTCACCGCCTCAGACTATTTCTTGTCACGATTAGGACAAGATGAAGAAGATGTTCGTTGGGGAATTTTCACGAAAGATGAATTAGATCGTCAGGCAGCTTGCTATAAATATGTTGGCTCAGTTGAAAAAGACGGAGATGGCAAGGATACTTATACTGCAGTCAATATTAAAGTGGCTCGTCTATCTGAAGTCTATCTGAATGCAGCAGAAGCAGCCTTGAAAAAACCATCAGCAGATAAAGCTAAAGCCGCTACTTATCTAAATGAAATTCGCAAGCGTGCTCCAGAGTTGGCTCCAGCAACTACTGCAACCGTTACTGAAGCCATGATCTTGGATGAGAAGAGCAAGGAGCTTTACGGTGAAGGTCAGCGTTATTGGGACATGATCCGCACGAATAAAACCATTACCTTTAACGATGAACATGTGGGTGTGACGATGTCACATAGAGAAAAATCCATCAACAGGACTTTCTTTAAAACCATACTACCTATCCCACAAGTAGAAATCAATGCAAACCCAGGTCTTGAAGCACAACAAAACCCAGGGTATTAAGCAACAATTTTTAAACAGAATTTGGCGGTCAGATTGACCGCCTTTTTTATTGAAAAAGTATGCGGGATCGACTCCGCACACCCAACAGACTCGAGGATAAACCAAGACCAAACCCTTTACTACCTGCTTATTCAGATGATTACAAAAAAGATGTAACCAGCGCCATCTCCAATAAAGGGATTTTTCAACAACACTTTATCTTTTTTGCCAAAATCTTCACAAAAACGCAAGGATTTTAACAAATCCCATAATATTACGCCAATACAGTAACGTTCCACCAATGAGCTATGCATTTTTTTGCAATTTTTTCATTGTTTTTAACATGAATCCGTTATATTCGTTTATCTAATAACCAATAACTCTAAAGATGAATTTACCAACTTGCTTATCAATTGCGGTTGCATCATTATGTTCCATACAGATGCTCTCCGCGCAACAATTGTCCATAGCTGGAAAGGTGACTAACGCCGAAGGTGAACCAATTGTTGGGGCTTCTATTTTTGTAAAAGGAACCCAACAAGGAACTTCCAGTAATGAAAGCGGATTGTTTACTTTGAATGCACCAAGCAGCGGGACCCTGTTGATTCGTGCTGTAGGATATGCCCCTCTTGAGGTTCCTATCAGCGGGAGAACGAACATCTCCATTCAACTTCAACACGACGACAGTGAAATCGATGAAGTTGTAGTGACAGCTTTAGGTATCCAAAGAAGTGAAAAATCGCTTGGATATGGTGCCCAAAGTGTGAACAGTGCCACTTTGAACTCCAACAAACAACCCAACTTAGTCAATGCCCTTCAAGGTAAGATTGCTGGCGCGACCATCAGCTCTACCGGTGGTGCTCCTGGTCAAGGTGCGAATATCCAAATCCGCGGTATCAACTCAATCGACCCTACTAGGGATAACCAACCGCTTTTCGTTATTGATGGTATCCTCATGGATAACTCGACTTCAACACAAGGTGGTGCAGAAGTACGCGGGATGAGTAACCGTTCTGTCGACATCAACCCTGATGATATTGAAACCATCAATATCCTTAAAGGTGGTGCGGCTACAGCACTTTATGGATTACGTGGTGCAAACGGTGTTGTCATCATCACCACAAAAAGTGGAAAAGCAGGATCCTTGAAGATTGATTATCAAGGAACAGTTGGCTTTGAAAATGTAAACAAATTCCCAAAAATGCAGGACACCTATACCCAAGGATGGAAAGGTGTTTATGATAAAGACGATTTCTGGCCTGCTTGGGGTCCTACTGTAGCTGATGCTATAAAAGTAGATCCTACGCACCCAGCAACCTTATACAAACCTTTTGAAGAAGCTTTCGAAACCGGAAACCAATTCCGTAATTCCCTAAGCTTCTCCGGTGGATCCGAAAAATTCAGTTTCTTGACCTCCGTTTCCCAATTGAAACACAATGGTGTACTTCCTGCAACTGATTTCAAAAATTACCAGGCTCGCTTGAACACCAATTTCACCCTAAGTGAAAAGTTAAAAGGCGGTTCTTCCCTTGCCGTGACCAACTCTGGTGGTTACCGTGGAAATGCCAATCGCTATGCCGAGCAGTTGATATATTGGACACCAAGATACAATGTGAGGGATTACCTTATGGATAATGGAACCATGAAATCTTATGGTGAAACCGACAACCCGATCTATGTAGCACATACAAACAGATTTAAAGATGATGTATTACGTGTAATCGGAGGTTTTGACTTAACCTATTCACCAGCGAAATGGGTAGACTTGATGTACCGCGTGGGTATCGATGCTTACAGAGATAATCGCGAAGGAACAGCAATAGGTTACCAAGGCCTAGCGGATGAGCGCTTAGTTTATGATAATGGTGTTGAAGGAGCAGATGGTCGTGGATTTTACAATGTCTACAACAATAATTTCAGGGCTTTGACCAGCACTTTCATTGCAACCTTCAAACATGATTTCAACGACGACCTGAATGCAACATTACGTGTCGGTCAGGACGTGTATGATCGATTCATCAAAAGAACAGCAACAGAAGGTGGTGATTTAACGGTTTACAACTGGTTTGACCTAGGCAATGCCAATATCATTAAAGCAGCTACCTACAATGAAAAATACAGATTGATGGGTTTCTTTGGTGAGTTGAACTTAGCTTATAAGGATTACTTATTCTTGACCTTGACGGGTAGAAATGATATCACCTCTACATTGAGCAAGAATAATCGTTCATTCTTCTACCCTTCTGCAACCTTGAGTTATGTGCTTTCAGACCAGTTCAGCATGCCTGAAGCCATTAACTTCGCTAAATTGCGTTTATCATACGCACAGATTGGTAAAGATGCAGCTCCTTACTCAACCAGTGCTGGATTTGCTCCATATACTAACTTACCAACAGGATATATCGGATTTACAAGACCTTCATTACTGGGTGATCCGCAATTGAAACCTGAATTTACCGATACTTATGAGGTGGGTATGGAGATGAAGTTCTTAAATTCTAGATTAGGGTTAGATGTTAACTTCTACAACTCGGTAAGTAAGGACCAGATTATCCAAGTACCTGTATCCTCCACAACCGGATTTGTTACTGCATCAATTAACGCAGGTAGTATCCGTAACAGAGGTTTGGAGATTACCTTGAACACAACACCAGTTAAGATAGACAACTTCTCATGGAACTCTGATATCAACTTCTCCTTCAACAGAAACAAGATCCTGTATATCCGTGAAGATTTGGACGATGAAATCGTGGTTTCCTCTGAATATGGATACTTAAACTCTACCGTTTCCATGCGTATCCGTCCAGGAGAGTCTTATGGAACACTTTACGGTAGAACATACAAACGTTACTATACTCCTGATGAAATCGCTCAAGGATTGGACAAAACACGTGAATACGATGAAAGCCGTCCTATGTTGATCGGTGCAAATGGTTTCCCAGTATTGGAATCAACTTCTGTTCCTAAGAAATTAGGCAATGTTCAACCTAGCTGGGTTGGCGGTTGGAACAATACTTTCAACTACAAGAGCCTATCCTTAAATGTATTGGTTGATGCGCGCGTTGGACAATACCGTTACAACCAATTAGGAAACTTTATGGCTGCATTCGGAGAAGCCGATTACACGGAGAACCGTAATGATTACAAAGTATTTGACGGGGTATTGGCAGACGGATCGAAGAACACCAAAGAAGTGTGGTTAGGTCAAGGAAAAGACCCTAAGAATGGTGTGGATTATGGAAATGGTTATTACAGAGATAACTTCCGTGGTAACTCACAGGCCTTTGTGGAAGACGCTTCATGGTTAAGATTACGTTCGGTATCCATTGGCTATAGCTTACCACAACAATGGTTAGAAAACAAGTTTGTTAAGAATGCTAGAGTTTCTTTGATTGGAAACAACCTTGCACTTTGGACGAAATACTCAGGTTATGACCCTGAAAACTCAACCACAGCGAGTGGATCCAATATCGAAGGTTTCGCGGGGATGACTTACCCTGCTGTGAGAAGCTTCTTATTTAGCTTAAATGTTGGCTTTTAATTCTTAAGATCATGAACAAATTCATCAAAATAGGTAAAATTTCCTTATTGGCCCTAGCACTGTTCTCCTTGAACAGTTGTAAGGACTATTTCGAATTGACCGATAACCCTAACTTGGTTCAAACTCCACCTTTGAACGCCCTATTGACTACGGCCACACATAAGGCTGCATTCAACAACTATAGGATCGCATATTTCAACAATCAGTACTCGCAATATTTTGCGAGCCCTTCTGGTGGTTCGGATACCGATACGTATCAGATCACCAATAATTCCTCTACCTGGAACAATCTTTTTTATTCTTTAGCTGACCTGTATGACTTTATGGTCAAGTCTGAAGAAGCTGGTGCTACCCACCACTTAGCCGTTGCGCAAGCCTTAACAGCTTACCAATTGGCTTTAGTTGCTGATACTTGGGGCTCTGTTCCATTCAGCAAAGCTTTTGGAAAAGAGGAAACACTGACCGTACCTTTTGACTCAGAAGAAGACTTGTATAAAGCTCAAGTGGACCTGATCAACAAGGCCCTAGAGAATTTCAAAAAAACAGATGCTACCCAAGAATTGAGTGAAAAAGATGATCTATTATGTGGCGGAGACCTTGACAAATGGATCAAACTGACCAATGGACTAAAAGCACGTGTCCTGAACAAAATCAGCAAGAAAGCGGCATATAATCCAAAACAAGTTTTGGCTGCAGCGCAGGCCTCCCTAGAATCTAATGCTGAGGATGTAGGCATGTCAACTTTTGATGGTGTAAACCCATGGGCATCGATTTCGATCAGTAACTTATTGAACAACTTGGATGGCTGGTTAGGCAGTAATTTCATTGATCAAATGAATGGAAAAACCTACGGAATTGAAGATCCAAGAATCTCCAAGATCACTGAAAAAACAGTGCATGGTGTGTATGTAGGGACAGTAAGTGGACAAGGAAACGTAGGTGCAGCGAATACCGTTCGTGATGAATGCTACATCAGCTCAAAATCACCGGTAAGCAGTGAGTCATCTCCATTGATGATCTTGACCTATGCTGAAGTAAAATTCATTGAAGCAGAAGCCGCATTTAGAGACAATAACAAACCTGTAGCATACGCTGCCTTCCTTGCCGGTGTCAAGGCCAGCATGGATAAATTAGGTGTTCCTGCAGCTGATGCAACGAAATACATCACGGCAATCTCCGTAGGCCAGGCAAACCTGACCCTATTGGATATCTTCCGCGAAAAATACATCGTAACCTACCTCAATGCCGAAGCATGGAACGATGTACGCCGCTTTGATTACAAATACAAAGACTTCAAACTTCCAATTGGTGCTGTACTAGGTGGCAAATTTATCCGCCGTGTAGCTTATCCAGCCGATGAAATCACCGAAAACGGTTCCAACGTACCAGCAGAGGTGCCATTAAGCACTGAGCTTTGGTGGGATAAACCGTAAGGGAGTATTGAGATTTGAGATTTGAGTATTGAGATATTAACTCCTTAAGGTATTGAGACATGAGATTTGAGTATTGAGATATTAACTTTACAAGGTATTGAGATTTGAGATCTGAGTATTGAGATATTAACTCCTCAAGGTATTGAGATATGAGATTTGAGTATTGAGATATTAACTCTACAAAAAAGGGGACCAAAATTGGTCCCCTTTAAAATTTATATAAAATCCATTTTCTCTATAAATGCCTTTCTATCTCAGATCTCAGATCTCATATCTCACATCTCATATCTCTAACCTTTCTATCTCAGATCTCATATCTCACATCTCATATCTATAACACCCTATTCTTCAACAGCCCCACTTCACTCAATGGTTTGGAAAGATCGATTAAGTATCCATTTAGAATGGCGTATTTCAAATTTCCGTTGGAGTCGCCGATATAGAAATTGGCGGTTCCGCCGAGGTCGATAAATGGGGTGGCCGCGAAGGCTTGGCTACCGAAAATATGGATTGGTAAATTATGCAGCATACTTGCCTGTTCAGGTTTCAAGGCAGTCACTTGGACGCCCATATAACCTTTTTTCAAAAGGTCAAACGCTATTTCCGGCGTAATGGACTCCAAGGTTGCGACAGGTTTTTCCGCAATTTTACCTTGGATAAATTTCAGCCCGATTCCATCGACTTCATCATAGCCAAAAGATTCAGGAAGGTCACCGATATCCTCAACCCTTCCACGCACGAAGAAGTCTCTACCATCGGTAGTTTCACCACGTCTGATAGCGATATCACTCTTCAATGGAATAGAATCAGACCCAAATTCCAAACCTCGGATAACGATATCATGCATATTGCTAGCATTGAATGGAATATCTTCATAACCCTTGGCATCGTAATTTTCATAGGTTCCTTGGGCTATTTCCATCAAGGCATTGAGGATAATCACGAAATTCAATTTTCGGATTTCCTGTTTCTCTGGATCACCTTTCAAGCCTCCAGATTCAATTAAAACCGTACTTGCACCCCAAGATTGGAAATTATCCCCAAAACCTCTTGGCGTATAGGTATCATCATATTTTGCAACCGCATCTGGAATATACTGCTGCAACACTTTGTTCATTCCCACGATGATTTGCATGGCCCCTTCCCTTACCTCATTGATTTCACGCTCTGTATTATAGGCTGGAGCCAATAAGGAAATGGTCACAGGATTCTTGGTACCTGGCACATTGTAATAAATATTTTGATCATGCAGGTTGAAACCATAGCGGGGCTGGATTTCCTTTGCCCTTGATTTCAGAAGTGCACCCTCAACCGTCTGGTTTGCGCGCGCATCCCTATTTAGATCTATGCTTTGGGCATTTCTCCGAAGATAGCGCTCAGCACCATCCGGGTTCAACATCGGGATAAAGTGAATATTCAATTTATCTTTCAGCAAAGTCCGGACGCTGTCAAAACCATCATCCTTTCCTTCCAAAAAGTTAAACAGGTCAAACAATGCCATGGTGGCTGTTGGTTCATCACCATGCATTTGGGACCAGAGCATTACTTTTTTATCACCATTTCCATATTCCAACTCATTGATCGAACGACCTTCAACCGACTTGCCTATTTCCGTGATCTTAAACACATTGCTCTTCTTATGCAACTGCAGAAGGGAGTCAATGTCTTTATGTTTAAATCGCCTGGAAACAAGTCCTGATTCTTTATAGGTTGAATGGATCTTATTCATTTGTGCGGTATCCAAATTGTACCCAGGAATATTTCCGTTAGAGGAACCTGAAAATGGATTGCTGCAAGTCGTTGCGGCCAATAGGCCTAAGGAAATGACAAAAAATTTCATACTATACTAACGCTTTTTCTAAAATCTCTATTGTACCCTTATTGGCGTCAATTCTAGCTTTAACACCAACCGGTAATAAGAATTGATCATTGATATGTCCAATAACCGCACCAGAGTAAGAAGGAATGTTCAGTGGTTTGATAAAATCTCTGAGGATCTGGTCCAGATTTAAGGAACCATAACCCCCTGATGGTGAACAATCGGTACACTTTCCAAACACAAAACCTTTGATTTGTGAAAGAATACCTGCATTCATCAATTGACAGAACATCCGGTCTACTTTTTCTGGGGATTCATTGATTTCTTCCAAAAACAGGATGCTATCCTTGAAATCAGGTAGAAATTCAGAGCCACAAAGACCTGAAATCAGGGTTAGATTACCGCCTAATAATTTTCCTTCTGCAACTCCAGGGTTAATGGTCGTTATCCTATCCTTGTACTGGATAATATCGTCCCCTTTCTTAACCGGGTTGCTATAGCTAACCAATTTATTCTCAATAAATTGATCTGCAAAGGTCTTAGCTACAAAATTACTCCATGTACTGGTACCCACAGGCCCATGGAAAGTTACCATGCCAATTTTAGCTTGGAAAGCCATAATCAAAGCCGTGATATCACTATAGCCTAATAAGGCCTTTGGATTCTTAGCGACCATATTATAGTCGATACGTTTCAACAAACGGGAAGCTCCTGCCCCACCACGGATACATAAGATCCCTGCCACGGACTTGTCCGCAAACATGGCATGTAAATCCTCTAATCGTTGATCATCCGTACCAGCCAAATTACCATAGCGCTCCCTGATATATTTCCCTTCCTTTACTTTGAAACCAAAATATTCCAACACTTCTTTGGTCTGTGTAATGGAATCCTCGCCAGTCACTGCACTGGCAGGCGCAATGATCCCAATGGTATCACCAGTTTTCAAAACCTTGCCTTTCAGCAAAGGTTGGATCTGATTGGCTACTGCCATTGCTTCTGATTTTCCAAATAAAGGCATAGCGGCTAAACCTATCCCCAAAGATTTAATAAATGAACGTTTATCCATTGCTTAACGATTGAAAAGTAAACGATGTCCCGAACCTACCTCTTGAATCTTACCATCGGTATATGCCAATAGTCCGGAAACAATAGTATGTTCAATAGTAGATGTAAATGTATGATTTTCAAAAGGAGACCATCCACATTTGGATAGAATATTCTCCTTTGTAACGGTATATGGTTTGTTTAAATCAACCAATACTAAATCAGCCCAAAATCCTTCGCGGATATAGCCTCGCTGTTCAATCTGGAACAATATCGCCGTGTTATGCGCAGTCTTTTGAACCAATTGTTCAAGGGTCAGCTTTCCTTCTTTTACCAGGTCAAGCAAAGCCTGTAAGGCATGCTGTACCAATGGTCCACCAGAAGGTGCCTGTAAATAAGGTTGAGATTTCTCTTCAAAAGTATGTGGCGCATGGTCTGTTGCAATAACGTCAATATGGCCATCCAATACTGCTTTAAGGATAGCATCACGATCATCAGCTGTTTTTACGGCAGGGTTCCATTTAATGAAATTCCCTTTGCTCTTATAATCGGCATCCGAAAACCATAGATGGTGGATACATGCTTCAGCTGTAATTCGTTTTTGCTCCAATGGAATATTGTTTTCAAATAATCCAGTTTCTCTAGCGGTTGAAATATGCAGGATATGAAGTCTGGTATTGTTCTTTTTTGCTAATTCCACAGCCTTGGATGAGGAAAGGTAACAAGCTTCAGCAGATCGGATCAAAGGATGCATTTCAATGCTTACGTTTTCGCCATATTGTTCCTTGAATTTCGCTAGATTAGCTTGTATGGTTGCTTCATCCTCGCAATGGGTGGCAATTAATGTAGGTGCCTGGCTGAAGATAGCCTCCAAAGCTTTTTCATTGTCCACCAACATGTTTCCCGTGGAAGAACCCATAAATACCTTAATACCACATACATCCCTAGGATTGGTTTTCAGCACCTCGTCCAAATTATCATTGGCAGCACCCATAAAGAAGGAATAATTGGCCAAGGAATTATCTTGGGCAATATCGTATTTATCTTGAAGCAACTTTTGGGTTAAGGTATTAGGAACCGTATTTGGCATTTCCATAAAGGAAGTGGTTCCCCCTGCTACTGCTGCCCTACTTTCTGTAAAGATATCCGCTTTGTGGGTCAAGCCCGGTTCACGGAAGTGGACTTGATCATCGATCAATCCCGGAAAAAGATGTAGGCCTTCTGCGTTAATGGTTTGGTCGGCGTTGGTTTCAATGGTATCGGCTATTTTTTCTATTCTGCCATTTTTTATAAAAAGATCCTGCACCTGAATGTTGCCTTCATTCACAACATGGGCATTCTTTATCAATATTGTAGACATGTAATTTATCTTTAAAGGTTATGCTAAGCAAATATACTAATTTCAAGGAGCCTATGGGAGAATAAGCGCGATTTAAAAGCTGTTTTTGCTATCAGTATCAGGGGTATTTCCATGATCAAAAGTTCCTAGCGGAACATAGAATTGCTCCAGCTCTTCCTTTCGGTTGATCTTTCGACAACCACCATTCTCCAACAACAACAATTGGGTTGCAACATCCAGCACATTCATATAATCATGGTCGGAAATCAAGAAACCTTTTACTTTTGATTTTTCAACTAATAGTGCTTGGATTTTCTCTTTCAGGATGGGTGATATCCCTGAAAAGGGTTCGTCCAGTAGCAGGAAGGTTGCTTTTTGTTCTACCAATAGCATGATTTCCAAATAGCGGAGCTCTCCTCCGGCTAAATCTGCAATCTTATTGTCCAAAATGGGTTTGATCAACTCGTCACTTTCTACAATTGCCCTACTTTCTTGATCAGAGAGCATAAACGATATGGCATTTTTCACGCGGAATGAAGTGGGCAAAAAACTGTCTTGGGGAAGGTAGCAAACTTCTCTGGTGGGGAATGCCTGGCTCACCTTTTTGCCATTCACTCTGATATAGGCATTTTGGGCCCGTAAGGATCCAAAGATAATTTTCATCAAGGTGGTCTTTCCAGTACCATTGCGTCCTAATAACCCGATGATATCACCTACTTTCAATCCAAGATATCCCCCGGTCAGTAACTGATTGTTACTGGTATAACTGAACTGCACAGAGTCTACAAACAATTCTTTATCCTTTATATCCATAGTGCACGATTAGAATAAGTAGAAATGAAATCAAAAGATTGGCAAGGAAGGTGTATATGACTAGATGCTTTCGGGAAAGTCCCAGATTGAAAAACAGGTATTTGGTATTGCCTTCAAAAAACCGAACCATTGCTGCCGAGCATAAATAACCCACCGTCATGAACACATAGGGGAAGTAGCCAAAATATTGAATGCTCATCGCAAGACTCAACACCAGGTTGATGAATAAAATTGGCTTATAGAATTGCCAGAGGTGTTTGAGTTCAATTGGCATGATTAAATCTACTAAGAAATTAACCAAGTCCAAAATAAATAATCTATAAATCAACGTCTTACTGAAAGTATTTTATGCTTAGCCTAAAAGCCATGCTGCTGAATTTATTTTTTAGCCTAATCCAAACAATACCCAAGGAGCTAAATTTAATTTTAGATGCTAGATCAAAATAGATTTATAGATCGAAAAACTGGACCTCATTCGAGGCATATTCGGGCCAACTCCCAAAAGTTCCGAACTGGATAGAATTATTCTCGAACATGCCTCGAATAATTCTCGAAGCAGGTCAAAATAAAAACCATAAAATGGGAAGGTATTTTCCGCTGAAATTTCAAGAAAAAGAAAGGGCTACCCAAATAGGCAGCCCTTTCTCCATATACTGATTTTTTTATTCCATAGTAGGATTGAATGCCCCACCCCAGTCTTTATTTTGCAGAACCTTAGGGTTTCTGTCAATAATAGATTGTTGGATTGGGAAGAAATAATAGGTATCAGGCACTTCACTTACCTTAACTCCATTTTTCGGAACTTGAAGAATGCTGTACTTGAAGTTAGCTTCCTTCAACTGATAAGTTTTAGCCAAGGCATTCGCCTGTTTGATATCCATATCGGATCCATCGGCTTCAATCGCGATGGCTTCTACACCAAACTTGGTTCCTTTATCCAATGTTTTCAATTTACGGCTTCTTCTCAGATCCCAGAAACGATGGCCTTCGAAACAAAGTTCGATGTTTCTTTCTGCCAAAATAGCTTCACGCATTTGATCGCGGTTTGTCGCTGTGATACCGTATTTTCCATCGGTTCCAGCTTCGATACCGGCACGTTTCCTCAATTGGCTCAACATATCCTGCGCTGTGCCTAAATCTCCGGTTTCATTGGCAGTTTCGGCATAGTTCAACATCACTTCTGCTAAACGCATCAATACAAAATCAACATCATATTGGGTTTCCACTTCGGTTTGTTTTAGGGATAATTTACTGTTTTTCAAGATAAAGAAGCCACTGTAACGGTCTTGGTTGGTGGAGTTGATACCTGCTGCAGGATTGATACCGAAGTTGTCAAGGGCATCAGCAATACCTAGGGAGGTATATTGACGTTTTCCAGCTTTTCCAGAAACTTCATAGATCTTTCCGTTCCAAACAATGGATTTATCAAACCTTGGGTCTCTATTCAACCAATAGGATTGCAAGAAATCATCATCCGATTTAAAGTATTTTCCGGTTGGATCTGAATAGAGCTTACCATCTTTCATAGGGAACTCCTTCACAAAATCCCAAGTAGGAACTGCCCCGGCAGGGCCACGGCTTTCTGATCCGGGACGCACACCATAATCCCATGCAGCAACCTTATTTGGATAGGTATTGATTACAGCAAATACGACCTCCGGACCTTTTTCTTGCAGTGTGATGTTTGCATAGTCAGGAGTCAGTGTATAATTGTTTTTGATCAACTGCTCATAAGCTGCTTTGTTGGCTGCATTGGCTTCTTTCCAATAAGCATTATTGTAAGGATTGGCAGGGTTAAACTGTGGAGAGGCTTTATAAAGCAATACTTTTGCTTTAAATGCCGTTGCAAAGTTACCATCTATCCTACCATAGTTTGAAGATGATTTCTCGATCGTTTGAGGAAGCAATTTTATGGCTTCATCCAAATCTTTAACTAACAGCTCGAAAGACTCTTTTGTTGAGTTTCTCGGCGTATTCAAATCATCTGTCGCTTGGTTCTGCGGCACGGTAATGTAGGGAATACCTCCATAAAGCCTAAGCATATCAAAGTACACAAAAGCCCTAAGGAAATAAGCCTCACCCAAGGTGCTGTTTTTCACCTCTTGGCTCAAGCTGGTACTTTCCTGAACCTTTTGGATTGCGGTATTGATCTTGCGGATATTGGTATAGTCCCATGTTTTGAAACCACCTGCAGTCGGCGATATGGTATTTAATTGGAAAGGAACACCTACCAATTGTTCACTATATACATCTGCACCGGCACTCCAATTACCAAAAACGGTATAAAGGTTTGCCATATATGCGTTTACTAAATTCGGGTCTTTCCACACCTTTTCTTCATCCAAGGATTGGAGATCTTCGATATCCAACACATTCTTACAGGAAGTAAAAATGGTTGATAGTCCTAGTGCTACTAATAATATTTTTTTCATGATTCAGTTCCGGTTAAAATTTAATGTCCAAGCCAAAGGTGAATGTCTTCATTAATGGGTAAGAGTCATAATTCAATTGTTCAGGATCATGAAACTCGGTCATTGGGGAGAAAACAAACAGGTTAGTACCATTGAAGAACAAATTGATACTGTTCATTTTGATTTTTTCAGTGAAGCTAGTCGGTAATTGATAAGCCACATTGAGGTCTTTCAATCTGAAGAAAGCGCCACTGCGCATCCAGAAGCTTGAAGGGTTCGTTCCTGACTCCGCCCAGTTGTAGCCGATTGGTCTAGGATATTGCGCATTCGGGTTTTCAGGCGTCCATACATCATCTGCCCAAATTGGGTAATAAGGACGGAAAGTACCACCATGTTGACGCATACCGCCACCTTCTTGGTTGGAAATCATACGGTCGTAATTGAACACCCCTTGGAACAATGCATTGATGGAAATACCTTTCCATGATCCGTTCAGGCCTAAACCATAATCCCATCTTGGAGAATTGTTGGTCGACAATAAGGTAACGTCATTTCCATCGATCTTTCCATCTGGGGTATCAGAGTAACCCTGTCCGCGGATATCTTCATAAAGGATCATCCCTAAATAAGGATCCCTCCCATAGGTTTTAAATCCTTTGGCCAGCAAATCATCCAATTCTGCCTGCGTACGCACCAATCCTAATGAATTCAATCCATAGATTACGTTGTTAGGTCTACCAATCCTTGATCTGAAATGTTCAAGTCCGCCTTCTGCATAAGCAGCTGGTTCATCAAAAACATCCCATTGATCAACGGCATAACCCAAGTTAGCAGAGATGCCATAAGCAACCTCGCCTACCCTGTCATTCCAGTTTACGGAAACCTCACCACCTTTATAACTTCTTGCGGCATAGTTTTCAGGCGCCAAGGCACGACCGTAGGTATCTGGCAACAATACGGTTCTAGGGCCCAAGATATTGGTTTCAGCACGTTTGAAGACCTCAATGGAACCATTCAGTTTATTGTTGATGAATCCATAATCCAAACCTAAGTTGTAGCTTTCTGACCTTGTCCAGGTAATGTTCGGGTTAGGGGTTGAACCGTAGGCCAAACCATTGTAGTATCGGTCACCGAAAATAAAGCCTGTGGTGGTTGCATATTTTTCAGCAAAAGAGAATGGATTGATTGCATTTCCATTTACGTCCAAGTAGTTACCCGTAGCACCATAAGCAAAACGAAGTTTCAGGTCGGAGATTTTATCCTTGATCCCAGCGAAGAATTCTTCTTCAGAAATTCTCCAAGCAGCAGAAACCGAAGGGAAGAAACCGAATCTTTTTTGTTCAGGGAACAAAGCTGCTCCATCATAACGGAAGGAGGCTTCTGCTAGGTATTTACTGCCATAAGCATAGTTGAAACGGCCAATGATGGATTGTCTAGCATCAATTCCTTCCAGACCATTGGTATATCTGAAATTACGGTCGGTAGGATAAACGTGCATTTGATCCAATGCTGTAATCGGGCTTTGCGCAGTGGAAGTGATATTGGTATATCCTTTTTCACCTTGCTCAAATACCAAGGTCGCTCCAACATCATGCTTACCAAAGGTTTGCATATAATTGATGAAGAAGTTCATTTGGTATTCCCATTTACGCTGGGTGTAATAATCCATAAATGGATTTTGCTGACTGAACGTGAAGATATTAATACGGTCTTCCGAAGGCGGAGCCGGGATAAATGGGTTACCATCAGGATCCAAAGAAGTAAAGGTATAGTTCTTTTGGAAGCTCATATAGCGCTTACGAAGGTAATCTTCTGCGATATAGCTACCTACAAATTTAGTAGATAGACCAGGGATCAATTTATCCAATTTCAGATTGAGGGAAAGGATCGGGTTGATCTGTCTAACCTTACGGTCGATATAACGATCACCGATAACCTGGTCGATTACGTTCCAAGCTTGCCAGCTACCCATGGGCGTCTGTACGGGATATTCCGTTGGTTCATTACTAGGGGTACCATCTTGGGTCAAATAGAAAGGATACATTTTTGGCCAGTTGAAGGTCACGCGATAGAAATCGGAAACATCAAAGTCATCATCGTTCGATGAGGTACTGAACGGCCAGTAGAAACGATTGGAATTCTGCTGATTAGCAGAAATATTCATATCGATACTGAAAGCATCGGTAATATTTGCGGAAACATTGGACCTTAAGTTGAATTTTTGATGGTCCACCGATTTATAGGAACCATTTTCATTTCTAAAGCTCAATAAGTTATAATAGGTAATCTTTTCACTACCTCCGGAAACGGAAATGGACTGTCTATGGCTAACTGGGTTTCTCCAGATAACATCGTTAACACTATAACTTTTGTCTTTGAAATAGGCGAATTCCTCCTCCCCATTTGGAATAGGTAAACCTTGGAATTCGGCAACCCTATTTTGATAGGTCAATTCATCCGTGGCGGTCGTTAGATCTGCCAGGGGAGTCATGGTCGGGTTACTGATGGCCACATTGCTTTGGATATTGAATTCAGGTTTTTTGACCGTTCCTTTTTTAGTGGTCACAATCACAACCCCATTACCTGCACGAGTACCATAAACCGCAGCAGCACCGGCATCCTTCAAGAAGGACATCTGGTCAACTTCATTGGCTTCCAAGGCGTCGAAAGCAGCTTTATCGCGCACAATACCATCAATAACGAACAAAGGTTCGGCGAAACTACCCCTAAACCTAATTTTGGAAGTAGCCCCTGAAAGACCTGAAGTTCCTGTTACTTTCACCCCAGGAGCACGACCTGCGATGGCATTGGAAAGGTTGGATGGTGAAACGTTTTTAAGGGCATCTCCATTGACGGTGGAGATGGCAGAAGTAATATTAGCACGTTTTTGAGTACCATATCCGACCACAACCACCTCATCAATATTAGCATTGTCAGGTGCTAGGGAAATATTGATGTTTTGGGCGTTGCTTACTGTAATCTCTTGAGTCAGATAACCGAGGTTACGGATGACGATGACGTCACCATTATTAGCAGTGATGGAAAATTCACCATTGGCATCCGTACTGGTGGCTCTTGTTGTCCCCTTGACGAGCACCGTTGCCCCAACGATTGGGTTTCCGCCATCATCCTTTACAGATCCTGAAATAGTTTGTTGCCGATTAGCAACAACGGAATGGGCAAAATCAGCTTTTTCGGCGAAGACTTCCGGTGAGCTCATCAATAAGCACATCGCAAGCAACGACAAGGACTTTGCCCCAAAAAAAACACGATTTTTTTGAGTCATTATAGTTATAATTGAGAATAAAAAGATTGCCTAAAAGGCTTTAATAAAGGTTCTGTTTGTAATAGGTGTTCGGAGTTAGGGTATCTTATTTCACGTTCATAATGTATTAGATTTTAATTAGATTTGGGGAAAAATAGGAGAATCAAACCTAAATACAAAATGATTTTTTTAGGCAACCAATTTAAATTGTAAATATATTTTTATAAGAAAAAAACGAGAAATTTAAAGTTTTAAAATTTCAAGTTAATTAAAATATAAACATTTATTAAGCTTAATAAATGTATTTCAATAAGCAATTGTAACAAGCCTTTTTAAAAAGGAGAATAGAAAGAAGGTTATTCGATTTTCCTATAAGGAGGCAATCCTTTCCACCATTGCGATAAAGCTTTGGTATATTTTATCACGAGCTGTTTTCTATCCGCCGCAAGATTGGTCCTTTCATTGGGATCGGCTTTTAGGTCATACAGTTCGGGATCACTCCCATCGCTGTTCATCATGAATTTCCAGTCTTGATCCCTGATTGCAAGAGCGGGACTACGATTGACTTTTTTAGGGAAACTAAAGGCTGTTGAGTCATTCCGGCCATATTCCCAAATGAGCGGCTTGTTTCGGGCTACTGGATTTCCAAGAAAAGCTTTGCTGAGATCCTGCCCATCGAGTCCCTTGGCATTCTTTAATGGAGCTTTTGCCAGTTTTGCTAAGCTTGGCAGGAAATCAAGCGCAGAAATAATGGTCTGTTCATCTACTTGACCAGCTTTAATCTTTGCTGGCCAGCGCATCAATAAGGGCATACGGATTCCTCCTTCATACAGGGAGAGCTTACTACCGCGTAAACCGGCAGAACGATCCTGCCTGAAATTGGGTAAGGGGCCATTATCGCTAATAAAGATGACCAGAGTGTTTTCATCTAGACCCATTTCTTTCAAGCCTTGCATCAATCTTCCGATCTCTCGGTCATATTCCTGAAGGACAAATTTAAAGCTCCTTTCCTCTTGGGGCTTCCAGTCGAATCTACCTTTTTCATCATCGCCAGCTATCCAAGGGGTATGGACATCATCTGTCCATACATTGATAAAACAGGGTTTATCTTTGTTCTTTTGCAAGAAATCAAGGGTTTTATCCACAAAGTATTTTGTGCGGTTCCATCTTTTTACGCTGTCTTGATCGGACCAAATCCAGTCAGTGGCCGTGATAGCCGGATCGGGATCAGGGCTTTCATAGGTTCCAGACCACGCATCGAAACCGTATTGGTCGAAGTTAGGCGCATTGTTTACATCCCGACCACCACCGAGGTGCCATTTGCCAAAATGAGCTGTCGCATAGCCATTAGCCTTCAGCACATCAGCCATGGTCAGCACAGAAGGATCCAGAAAATCAACCTGTTCTTTTTTCCGGTTATCTTCACGGGTATTCAGGAAAGTGGTGAAATGTAGTTTTGCGGGACGTTGGCCAGTTAGGAGCCCTGCGCGCGAGGGTGAGCAGATTGGAGAAGCACTGTAATAATTGTTGAATCGAATACCTTCCTTTCCCAATTTATCCAGATTTGGCGTTTCATATTGATGGTAATAGGAACTTAAATCACCAATACCCAGATCATCGGCCAAGATCAGGATGATATTGGGTTGCTGATGCTGTTGTGCAAAGCTAAGGTGAAAACAAAGGCACCATAAAACGAGTATGGCAGGTCTTAAAGCGTTCTTCATGGCAATTGGGTTAGTATCCAAACAATTAAGTTACCCAATTAACGACAGAAAGCTCAAAAAGTTTGAAAAAGAACGCTTAAACCTGCTAACACTCAATTAACCGAAGTCGGTAAGTATAGGTACATGAACACATAGTACATGGCCCAACCCATAAAGACAATAATGATGATCCATACCCACCAAGGAATACCTTGAGGAGTCTCACTACCATCAATCATAAAGGTTTCGGAGTTCCCTTTCCCATAGGCGTTGATCATGATAGGGACCAGGTCGTCAATTACAGCGTTTTCTTTAATTCCAGTGATTTCGATCGCCGGACCATTACGGACTTCAAAAGGGATAATCCGAACCCCTTCCTTTCCGCCAGGATCCTTGCTGACGATACGCAATTGGTGTTTTCCGTCTACTAATTTCCGTGTATCCAGTTCAAAATTCACTGGGCTATAGGTTTCAGCAATCGGAATATTTTCGTCATCGATGAAAATAAATATTTTACTTCTTTGGCTCATAATTATCAGAATTTAAAATAAACCTTTTGATATGGTCCGTTTGTTTTTCTCCCGGTTTGATGATCATCTTTAAGAACATGCCCAATGCAATCAATGAAATCAGGATGATGGCGATGACCATAATATATTCCAGGTCGCTTTTTGGCGCTGTGCCATGAACCCAGCCCCTCAAAATTTTAGGTTGGTTTCTTTCGCACACCGGGCAGGCCATCAAAAAGGAGATGCAAGTACTAAAAAGCAGTGTCAATTGAATTTTTTTCATGATTAGTTGGATTGAGTCTTTACGAAATCTACGATTTGCTTGATATCTTCAGCTTTTACTTTTTTACCATTATTACCCCAGCTGGTCCTCTCGTAATTGATGATGGCGGCTACTTCTTTTTCAGTAAAGCCGGCATTGACGCCCACTGCTGCCATCACACCATATTCAGGTCTGCTATCATAACCGTTCATAATGATATCGACATATAATTCGAGGTCATCCCCGGTTACGACGGGACTACCCTTTAAAGGAGGGAAAGCTCCAGGTAGCCCATTGCCATCAGCTTGGTGGCATGCTTGACAATGCGCTACATATAAGGCCTCGCCATCCAATTCTTCTTCAGCTGCACCTTGGCCAGCAGCGGCTTGAGCTTTCCTTTTATATAGAAATTCTGGAACATCAGCTTCCAGTTTAACTTGTTTCAATGACTGTAAATAGGCTATCAACTGCATAGCCTCTTTGCTTGCTACGACTTTTTTTCCATTACTGGGCGCAAAATCTTCTGGGATATTGACCACTACGTCTTCCTTGGCTGGTATGGATTTGTATTCAAACAAGAAAGGATAGGCCGGCATAATGGATTCCTTGACCACGATACGCGGATTGTAAAGGTGGACCAAGTTCCATTCTTTGCTGGGCTGGCGGTTACCTACATCGGTCAAGTCAGGTCCAGTTCTTTCAGTTCCCATCAAGGTTGCGGTATTTCTCCACACATCCAGTCTTTCATTATGTGCATAGTCAGCAGCTACACTAGGTCGCTGACCGAAAACCTTATCCATATCTACATTCCTGACCTGTTGTGTATGGCAAGCCACACAGCCGTTGGCAATAAAGATTGACTTACCGGCTACAGCATCCGGAGAAAGGGGTTCAGATTGAGGAAGCGGTGCATTTATCAACTGGTTGTTCAATGCTGGAAGAATGGCAACAAAGATCGTCAACACAATGAAGAAGACCGCTGCGGTAATAAATAGTTTCTTATGATCGTCGAAAAACTCCATGATCGTTTATTTTATTTTTGAACTTTAATAGTTGATTGATTTTCAAATTGGCTGGTAATTTCTTCAGCAATGTCTAATTCTTTTACATCCGCCATCATTTTGTACAAATTATAGGCGAAAATGAGGTGAGAAAGCCACATCAGGCTACCTCCGATGGCTCTCCATAACCAGTAAGGCGCCATAAAGGTCACGCCATCGATAAATGGCTTGCCGTCTAACCACATGATTCCTTTCATGGTTGAACCATACATCAACGGCACGGTATACATGAGCATGCCGATAAAGGCAAACCAGAAATGGGCTCCAATACTGATCTGAGGCGCCTCTCTTCCGGTAAATCGCGGAACGATGGTATATATGGATGCCCAAAGGAAAAAGCTGATAATGCCGTACATGGTCAAATGCGAGTGGGCAACGGTGAAGTCGGTAAAGTGCCAAATCAGGTTGGTTTCACGAAAGGCTTCAGCAGTACCTTGCATCGACCCGGTGAAGTAAAAGATGATGCCGACCAGGAAAAAAGGCAGGATATAACTATCTCCTAGCTTATACCAGGATCCTTTAAAGGTCATCAGAAAGTTGGTTGTACCTGCTATAACAGGAATTGCCATTCCAGCACTTCCGACTATGGCAACTGTCTGTAACCACCAAGGGATAGAGCTAAACACAAAGTGGTGGCTCCCGATCAGAGTATAAAATAATATCTGGGTCCAAAAAGCGAGAATGCCTAAACTATAGGAATAAATAGGCCTATTGAGTTGCTGGGGAAGGAAATAGTACACTAGACCTAGACAAAAAAGCATAAACCACATACCAACACCTTGGTGCATGTAATAGCCTTGGATGATTGTCTCTCCGAGGCCATTCTGCCAAAAAGGTAAATAGGCTGCTAGACTAATCACAATAGTAAAGATTACCGCAGCGACTATATACCAGTTTGATATATAAATTTCCCGAGTTGTTCTTTTTGCAATGGTTTTATAGTAATTGATTAGTGTCAAAACCAATGCAATTCCAAACAGCAACATAATAGGCCAGATATATTCCCTATACTCGCCTCCGCTATTGTTAATTCCTGCCATGAGGGAAATGGTTCCCACGAACACACAGACATTGATCAAAATTAGGCTGTACCAGCCCAATTTTAAGCTATAGAGTTTGGTGTTACTGACACGAGGAACCACATAATAACCCAATCCGATCATTGCCAGGGATGCCCATCCCCAGAAGACAGCATTGGTGTGGACTGGCCTTAACCTCCCGAAGCTAAGCCAGCTAAAGCTCTCCATATCCGGAGCAACAAATTTAAAACCGAGGTATTCGCCAATGGTGGTTCCAAAAACCAACCACGCTGTTGCCGATATCAAATACCAGTTGACCATTTTAGAGAGGTCTACATCGAAGTTGGTTCTATCGGTTGATCTTTTCTTTTTGGAAACGATCGGGATACCATGGTTTTCATTGATGGACAATAGCCCTTTAGGGTCCACTGCTTTTTTGGAACCGGACAGCACGTCGGGTTTCAATCTATAATCAGCGGCTTCTTGGAAGGCTAATAGTTCTTTTTCAACCTCAGCTAAAGGCCTGTTTTCCAATTCTTGGACAATTACTTTTGCTTCATCTTTTTGGGCGTTAATGTTCAATTTAGATAACCTCCGATTGATTCTGACGAACAATAAAACTAGAATGAAAATGGTCGGTATCAAGAGCAACACTAAAGTGATAATAATGCCTGCCTTAGACCAGATGGATTCACTGGTACCATCAATGGATACAGTCTGCGCTAAGGATTCCAGGGGAAACAAGGGTATTCCAAAGAGGAAAAAGGCCAGTAACCAAGATTTCAGCTCCTGCCTGCTCTTTTGTTTGATAATTCGGGCAATTTGGCTGGAGTTCATTTTCTTGAGTGAGTTTTTCCAGAGGTTCACATTCAGTTTTGATTTCTCTTTTAAAAGAAAGGTGCTGACTTGTTTAATTCGATCAATCAGCAGGAGCACCACAATGAGAATGGACAGGAAAACTAGCAGTAGAAAACCTATCCAAAACTCAATCGGACTGATCTTGGAATGGAAAAAAATGGATTGTGTGAGTAAATCTTGGACCGATTTATCGTCCGAAAGGATTAAATTAAGAGTTAAAATAGAATTCATGTTAAATTCGATATGATCTTTGAATTTAGATTTAGCCATATTTCTAAATAAAAGGAATTTGAAGAATTCGCGATTTGATGAAAAGTCTAGTTTTCAGGAAGTCGTTAAAGTATTGCATGGAATGCAACCTACCCTCGCTTGGATTTATTTGAATAATTCAATGACTTAATTGAACAAAGTTAAGACATGAATTAATAAAAGACAAATTTATCTTTTATTAATTGCAAAGAAATTTAAACCAAGTTGTTTATAAATGATTTACAAAAAAGCTGGTCCTATTTTCAGAGGGTATTTATAGGGATTTATTGGTTTGGCTGGGCAAGTTCGCGTCGAATCCTACTCAAGGATTGGGGCGTGATTTTGAGGTAGGATGCGATATATTGTTGCGGAACCTGTAAGGCAAGTTGAGGGTATCGCTTCACAAATTCAAGATACTTGGTTTTGGAATTGCCAAAATTTAAGAAGTCGTTGTCTTTAATCTTATTCAACAAAGTAGCTTCCGTAATCGTTTTAAGGAAGATAAAGAAATTCGGGATCTGTTGGCATAATCTATCCACAACTAACTTATGGATAGCATATATTTCTGTTTCGACCACAGCCTGGAAAGCTTCACTTGCGGGGATACTGGAATAGTAGCTTTCCAAGTCAACAAAGAATTGATTTTCCTTAAAGAAATACTTGGTGATTTCATTCCCATCCTGATCAGGTTTAAAGATCCTGACGATACCGGATTCAATAAAAGCGATTTCGTGAGTAATCTGCCCTATCTCTAAGAAATAATCGGATGCTGCTAACTGTTTTTGCTTGAAGTTGGAGGCAATTACCTCGATGTCCGCATCGGAGAGAATTGCCCCAAATCTCAATATGGATTTTAACCTTTGCATTTACTTTACGATTCCTAGTTTAATAACACTATTTGCACAATCTAATATAGCCTTCTCCATTGAATGTCCTTTCCAACCCAATTCCCTTTTGGCTTTGGAAGCATCGACCTTTCTCCTAAGACCCAAATCTAATAATACGGGTTTTAAGGCGGGTTCAAAAATGGACATCAATCTAGCCATAAAATTAGGGAGGTTGGCGGTACTGATTTTCCTTTCGGGGAAATGGGTTTTTAGGACTTCAGCTACCTCCTTCATCGACATATGACCTTCAGAAGCCATGTATCGATTTCCAGCTGCTTTTTCTATTTCCATCGCATCTACCAATAATTTAGCAACAGAACGCACATCCACTATTTCAAATCCTATTTTTGGCATAGCAGGCATGTTACCCGATAAGATCTTTACGATAATATTGGCGGAGGTACCAAAATCATCCTCCAATATAGGTCCTAACATAGCCCCCGGAAGAATACTGACCAATTCCATTCCCTTTCCTTCTTCTTTGATAAAATTCCATGCAGCTTTTTCAGCAATGGTCTTACTTCTCATATATGGAGCGGTTTCCCGTTTATTGCTTTCATCGGTCCAATGATCCTCTGTAAATACATTGTCCAATTCATCAATTTGTTTTCCATATACCACTGTGGAAATGGAAGAGACCAAAACCACTCTTTTTACCTGGTTTTGCTTGGCTGCTTGAAGAACACGCAATGTCCCCTCTTTTGCAGGGATGATTAATTCATTCTCATTCTTTGGTAATTCACGAGGAAAAGGTGAGGCAGTATGGATTACATAATCCTGATTTTCACAAGCTGCTACCCATGCCCTTTTATCAAGCAGGTCAGCCTGTACGAAGGATAGGTTACTTATACTTTGTGTATGGGTGGCAATTACTTTCTGAATAGCATCTGCACGCTTCATATCCCGTAAAGAACCGGTAACCTGATATCCTCTGTTGAGCAATTCAATAGCGGTATGAGAACCCAAGAACCCGGTCACCCCTGTCAACAATACTTTTGATTTGTTCATGACTTTGAAATTTGATTAATACAAAGTACCAGAACATTCAGAAGCCCTCAATTACCAATTGGTAATAAATGAAAACAGATTATATCGCTTGACCAAAGGTAATTAGGTTATTGTCAGGATCAAGTATAGCAAATTCTTTCTGGCCCCAAGGTTTTTCTGCCAAACTTCCATTAGGATGTATGGTTACACCACGGTCTACCAATTCTTGATATAATTGTTCGATATGGTTTACTCGGATATAAACCTGACCATAGTTTTCCTCAGGAATCAAGTCCAAAAAAATAAAGAAATGAAGTTCTGCCTCATCTTTTTTTAGGATCATATAGCTTTCAAAATTGGCAAATCCTATTTCTTGAAAACCTAATTGCTGAATGTAAAAATCCTTGGTTACGGTTTTTACTCTCATGGGTAATTTTGGGCAAGCAGCTGTTAACATAGTCGAATATTTTATATGGTTAAAATAAGTATAAAATTTTAGAGCTGAAAAAGTGACTTTTTTTGAACTCCTCTCTTAAAAAAGTAAATAAAGACATCCAAACATTATACCATTTTGGTTAATATTTTTACATCATTAAAAAATATTAATGTTAAAAGAATATTATTTGGTTAAATAAATTGTATTGAAAATAAATTTTTATTTAACTTCAACAATAATTACAATCAATTGATCATGAGCCCAATTACACTAACCTGTTCAACAATCAACCTATATTCATTCGTATTTAATTTTAAATGACAAAATATATTCAAAATAAGTTCTTTTTCTAAGAAATTGTATCATAGCTGTTACATTATTTACTCATTTATAAACTCACATTATGTTAAAAACACTAACTTATCTATTCCTGTGGCTTTTTGCCATACAATTAACTTATGGGCAGGAACGAACCATTAAAGGCAAAGTCGTTGACGAACAGACCAAGTCGGGTATAGTCGGTGCGACAGTCCGATTGGACGCCAGCTCTAAAGCGACCCAAACCGATGAATTAGGAGCCTTCAGCCTTGAGGTTCCATCAGGAGACGCCAACCTTACGATCAGTATCTTGGGATACAATACTGTTAGACAGGTCGTAACAGCAGCAGACAGCATTATTACCATTTCCATGACGCCACAGACCGCTAGGATTGACGATGTTGTCGTGACTGCCTTAGGTATTCAGCGAAAGTCTAAAAGCTTGACCTATTCCACCCAATCGATTAAGGGCGAAGAACTAACCAAAGTAAAGGATGTCAATCCAATGAACAACTTGACGGGTAAAATCTCGGGAATGCAGATCAATCGGAGTTCCTCGGGGATTGGCGGATCGGTTAACATTGTTCTACGTGGTTTTAAATCGAATCGTAACAATCAACCACTTTATGTGATCGATGGACTACCGATTACTAATACCTCAGGTTCGGGTTCGGAAGGTCCTTTTGGCGGTGGACCTGATCGTGGCGATATCCTGAGCACTCTGAATGCGGATGATATCTTGAGCATCAATGTCCTAAAAGGAGCCTCGGCTTCTGCCTTATATGGTAGTCAAGGAGCTAATGGCGCCATTATGATCACGACCAAGAAAGGTGCTGAAGGAGTCCTAAAAATCGATGTGTCATCGAGCATCACCGCGGACCAAGCGTTCTATCTTCCGAAGCTACAGTACCGGTATGGACAGACCGCAGAAGGATCAGAAGAGAGCTGGGGTGATAAAGGTACTTTTGACAACCCAGTAGATGGCTTTTTCAATACCGGAACTACCTTGATCAACACCGTTTCCTTGAGTGGGGGAACTGAAAAAATGCAAAACTATTTTTCTTATGGTAACACCACAAACAAAGGAATCTTACCAACCAATTCTTTCAAACAGCATTCGGCAACCTTTAGAAATTCCAGTAATTTCTTTGACAATAAACTAAGCTTTGATGGTAGCATGATGTACTCTAAACAAGACATCCAAAACCGTCCTACTTCTGGCTTATACTTTAGCCCCATATCGGGTCTTTACATGTTTCCAAGGGGTCTGGATTTTAATAAATACAAAAACAATTACCAATACCTATCTCCTTCGAGAAACCTATACTTACAAGACTGGTGGAACATCAATGCAGATGCCGGCTTGACTGGAACACACCATTCACAAAACCCATATTGGGTATTGAACCGAAATCCAACCTTCCAATTAAGGGACAATATCATAGCACAAGGACAATTGAAATACACTATCAATGATTGGCTTTCAGTAAGTGCCCGCGGAACCCTGAACAAGCGATGGGACAAATGGGAAAGGCATGTATATGCAGGTACCCAAGGAGTGTTATCTGGCGAGAAAATCGAAGGTGTTTTAGATGATAATGGACGTTTTATGAGAGATGAGACCGAAAGCACTGCTTTGTATGGAGATTTTCTTTTCATCGGTAACAAAACCTTCGCTGAGGATTGGGACTTGAACTTTACGGCAGGTACCTCCATCAATGACACCCGTTCAAAAGGTTGGAATATCGATCAATTAAAATTGGCGGTTGCCAATAAATTCTTGTTGAGCAATATCTATAGGGATGCTCCCATCAATGTGTTAAACGAGTCCATCATTAGACGCCAGTTGCAATCTGTATTTGCGTCAACCAATATAGGTTATAAAGACAAAATATTCTTAGACCTAACAGCACGTAATGTCTGGGCTTCCACCCTAGCCAATACCCCTGAAGAGAAGAACGGCTATTTCTATTGGTCAGCAGGTTTATCAGCTGTTCTTTCTGACATGCTGAAAATGCCAAGCTTTATCAGCTATAGTAAATTAAGGCTGACCATGGCGGAAGTGGGTAATGACGTTGGAATTTATAGTACAATTCCAACCAATACCTTGGCCACCGGTATTTTGAATGCGAATGTTTCTGGACCATACCAAGGATTACCATTGCGTCCTGAAATCAGCAGAAGTTATGAAGTGGGTTATGAAGGTAGATTCTGGAACGACCGCATCAACTTCGATTTAGCCCTTTACAAAACCAATACTAAAGATCAATACTTCTCTTACGAAGCGCCAGTCGGGCAAATATTCACAACGGTATTCCTAAATGCAGGTAATGTGGAGAACAAGGGTATTGAAGCAGCATTAGGGGTAGATGTGATCAAGAAGGAGAATTTTAACTGGAACACTTCCCTGAATTTCACGGCAAATCGGAACAAGATTTTGGAATTGGCGCCAAAACTAGGCGAGCGATACTCCGTTGGAGGCAACTACAACGTTCTAAGATTGAATGGCTCTTTCGGTGATTTCTGGGCAAGAACCTTCTTGCGTGATGAGAATGGAGTCATGGTGGTGGATGATGAGGGAAGGCCTCAGATCGGACCTGAAGGATATATTGGCAACAACAACCCGAAATCTATTGTGGGATGGAACAACACTATCAATTATGGCAAATTCGGATTAAGCTTTACAATCGATGCACGATTTGGGGGACAGGTTATTTCGCTTACTGATGGTTACTTGAATTCATTTGGGGTCAGCGAAGAAAGTGCTGCAGCTAGGGATGCTGGTGGCTTGGATATCCCAGCAGTAAAGAAAGATGGTACACCTTGGCAAGGAAAGATTCCTGCGCATGCTTATTATAGCGCTGTTGGAAATCGAGATGGCATCGTAGAGGGTCAGGTTTATGATGCTACCAATATCCGTATGCGTGAAATATCATTGAGTTATGGGCTACCCATCAAATGGAAGGGTGTCAAGAGCGCAACGGTTTCATTGACCGGTAGGAACTTGTTTTTCTTCCGGAATGATGCCCCATACGACCCTGAATTAAATACCACTACAGGTGTTGGAGGTCAAGGTTACGACTCTTTTGCCCTACCAACTACCCGCAGCTATGGACTAAACCTTAAAGTATCCTTTTAACAAGCAAGAAAAACGAAATGAAGACATTAAAATCATACTATAAACTAACCGGAATATTATTGAGCAGCCTTTTCTTGACGTTAAGCTGTACCAAAGATTTCAGGGAATTAAACACAAACCCAGCGGGAGTAACCGATGAGGAGGCAATGGGTGATTTTGCCTTAGTGGCATCATTTTTAGCTCAAGGCCAAAGGGCCATCCTTCCAGAAAATGTAAATGAGTACCAGGTTTCATACAATTTGGCAGGCGATTCTTACGGAGGATATTTTGCCGCGCAAGCACCCTTTGTAGGTAATGCAAACAACTTGACCTACAGCTTAGTCCCTGGATGGTATTCCTCCCTTTGGGTAGATCGCTATATCCGAGGGATGAATCCGATAGCTAGGGTGGAGCTGATGACCAGGAATGATGAAAAGTTGAGCGATATATTTGCCTTTTCAAAAATATTGAAGGTTTCTGCAATGCACCGCACGTCCGATAAATTTGGCCCCATCATCTACAGTAAATACAATGCTCCAGATGACAATGATCAAATCCAGTATGACAGCCAACAGGATGCCTATATGAACTTCTTCAAGGATTTGGACACAGCAACCACTATCCTAAAGACTTACAAAGGCAAGGAGGTGTCAGCAGCGATGAAAAAGTCTGACATGGCTTACACCGAAAACAATTACGACCGTTGGCTTCGAATTGCAAACACTTTGAGGTTGAGGCTTGCCCTTCGAATCGCATTCAAGGATGCTGCACTAGCCAAGACTGAAGGTGAAAAAGCCTTAAACCCAGAAAACGGCGGATTATTGGAAGCCACATCAGATAACTGCTTTATCAAATTAAGCACCGACCATCCCCTGAATATCCTCACAACAACATGGAGTGATACACGGATGAATGCCAGCATAGAGACATTTCTAGGCGGCTATAAAGACCCACGTCTAGCAGAGTTATTCCTACCAGCAACAGATCCTGCGGTTAGAGGCCAATTTAAAGGGATCCGTACTGGAATTGATATCGATGCAAAAAGCAGGTATGACAATTATTCGAAATTGCTTCCCCAACCTAATCGTATGCAGTTAATGGTAGCATCAGAGAGCTGGTTCTTAAAGGCTGAGGCAGCCTTGAGAGGATGGAGCAATGCTGGCGATGCAAAAACCAACTATGAGACCGGAATTGAAAGGTCTTTTGAAATGTATGGTTTAAGCGCACAAGCGGCAGCTTACAAAAACAATGCTACCAATAAACCTATGCCTTACATAGACCCAAAAGCAATCAAAGCAGGACAAAATGATATCCTGCTAGGCTCTCCATATTTGAGTACCATTACCATTGCTTGGAATGAAGGCGATAGCAGGGACAGAAAATTAGAAAGGATCATCACCCAGAAATGGATTTCAATGTTCCCTGATGGAGATGAAGCCTGGGCAGAGTATCGTCGTTCGGGATATCCTATACTTTTTCCAGTGGTGGTCAATTACAGTAACAACACGATTCCATCGGTTCCAGGAATCAGAAGGATGCCTTATCCAGAAAGGGAATACAATAGCAATAGTGCAGCAGTGAATGAAGCTGTGAAAATGCTAGGAGGACCAGATAATGGCGGAACGAGACTATGGTGGGACGTAGAAAATAAAAAATTATAGTTAAATAATTGAGTGATAATTTGATGAGCGGAGAGGATAATTCCTACTCCGCTTTTTTATTTCATTCTCGTTCATTTCCGAACAGAATATGTCCGAAAATGAACAGCACCGGCCCCAATCAAACTACAACCGATTGATATTAACCCTCTTAGCTCACTGGCAATAATATTGCTAATCGAAACAAAACATTAGCACTATTAAAAGACCTGAGCATGAAGTGGAGTTATATAAAAATTGCCTGGCGGAACATCAGTAAGAAAAAACTTCAGAACATCATCAATTTAATTGGATTGATCTGCGGTATCACCTTTGTTATGATTGTCGCTGCCTATATTTGGGATGCTAAGCAGGTTAATGCCCAGCTCAAGAATAAGGACCAGCAATATTTATTGCAGAGCAGTTATAAAAAAGAAGGGCTAGGATTAGAACTCACCACCCTAGGCGCACTACCAAAAGCTTTGGCAGAGGAATATCCGCAGCTTGTCAAAAATTATTATCGAATTGATGGATTGACTTGTATTGTTTCCAATGGCACTGACAAGTTTGAAGAAGGGGCTAGTTTAGGAGATCCGACCTTATTATCCATGTTTGGATTCGAGCTTCATGCCGGAGATGTCAACACCGCATTAAAAGATCCTTTTACACTGGTTATTACCGAAGCTGCAGCCCTAAAGTACTTCGGTCGTATTGATGCCCTAGGCGAACAGCTATCCATTAGAAATTTCAATGGAGAGAAGCATGATTTTATGGTGACCGGGATTATTAAACCCAGTTATCAAAATTCGGTCTTGGAGTTGACTCCAGCCCTGAAAAGTGACTTCTTTTTACCCATTGCTTCCGAGAAATATTTTGGTCGAGACATTGATAATTGGGAAAATCCTTATATCGCTGGATTCGTTGAATTGCAAAAAGATGTTTCTCCAGCTCAGCTTAGCCATGCCATAAAAACCCTAGTCAGCAAACATACGGACAAGGAATTTTCGGATAATTATAGCCCAGACTTAAAGCCATTGAAGACCTATTATTTGGAGAGTAACAATGGCGCCATTCAAAAAATGATTGATATCCTGCTTTATATTGCTGGATTCATCCTATTAATGGCCATTATTAATTTTATCAATTTCAATCTAGGTCAAAATATCGGTCGCTTAAAAGAAATCGGAATCAGGAAGATCATGGGTGCTCGCGCTAATCAAATAGCCAGCTTACTACTCACCGAATATGTGATTCTTCTCTGTCTGATTTTATTGATCTGTCTCCCATTATATGTCCTTGCTTTGCCGCTTTTTGAGAATATTTTCATGCGAAAGCTGCCTCAGATTACGGAATTGCCATATTACTTTTATTTAGGGATCTTCTTATTTTCTATATTGATCGGCTTATTATCCGGCTTTTATCCGGCCATCAAACTTTCAAGAAACAGCCTATTAAACTCTGTAAAGCTTCAATTTGACAAGGTAAAAAACAAACAAAACATCCGGAAAGCTTTGCTTTTCCTTCAGTTTACCACAGCAATCGTTATTCTGACCTCCAGCATTATTATTGCCAGACAAATCCAATTGTTTGTCAAAAGTGACTTGGGTTATAATAAAGATTATATCCTTACGGTACAAACAACAAGAGATTGGAGCCCGGAGGGTGTCCGCAAAACGCAAACCATCCAACAGGAATTAGAAAAACTAAATGAAATAGAAGAGATCAGTCTGTCCTATGAAACCCCTAACAATATCGTTGGGAAAGCTGAAATCGCCTTAATGGACAAGTCGGAAGAGGCAATCAATTCTCAAATGATAATATCAGATTCCAAATTTGCCGACACCTATCAGATCCCGATGATTGCAGGTCAATTTTTCACCTCCAACCTGGTTGATTCCATGGCTCCTCAGGAGGTGGTCATCAATCGGAAAGCAATGCAGGTTTTGGGGATTGAGCATGCCGATGAATTAATCGGTAGAAATTTAAGAATTAACGGTTCCCAAGATCCTGTAAAAGTCGTTGGGATCACGGAAAACTTTATCCCTAATTCAATGCACAGCCCTAATACTGCTATTATTTGGCTGAATGTTGCCCAAAATAATTATTACCGGTATTTCAATATCCGCATGAAACCGGGATCTATTTCAAATTCCATCCAAAACATAGAGAAGAAATGGCACTACCTTATGCCTGAAGCTCCCTTTGAATACCATTTTATGGAAGAGAATATCCGCAAAATGTATGAAACCGAATTGCAGCTGTACAGAGCCTCTATATCCGCGACAGTTATCACACTTATTATCGTTTGCTTAGGCATCATGGGATTGGTTTCATTATCGATTAGCGCCAGAAGTAAAGAAGTAGGGATGCGGAAAATACTAGGTGCAAAACTATCGGACTTGCTGGTCTTGTTTTCCAAAGAGTATTACCTGTTATTTATTACCTCTGTATTGACGGCTGTACCTATCAGTTTCTTTATGATGAAGAAATGGCTCACTAATTATGAATTTAGGATACAGATTTCTGCATGGAATTATTTGTTGCCTATCCTCCTCCTGTTGGGCTTATTGGCTGGCTTAATCCTCATTATCTTATACCGAAACGGAAGAGGCAATCCTATTCAAAGGTTAAAGGAAGAATAAAACATGATACAATAAAAAAGCCGGTTAATACCGGCTTTTTTAGTAGTTTATACTGTTGGCAACTGATAACCATTATGGTATTTGGCAGCCAAGTAGCCATTAGCTTCTTCATCAGTAAATTTCGCTTTGTTTTTATCCCAATAGAGCTTCTTCCCTGTTCGGTAAGCGATATTCCCCATTTGGGACAAGATGGCGATATGCGCTCCAGCCTCCACAGGTGCATGCAGGATGCTCTTATCTTTAGTGCGGATTGCGGTTACAAAGTTTTCCATGTGCTTTTCCAAGCCATTATCTTTTGACGGTTGATGCGGAACAGCTTCCATCCTACCTTTCTCCGGAATGACTTCCCATCCCCCTCTATTCACCACCAAGGTTCCATTGTTTCCAATGAAAGAAACGCCATGATCTTTTCCATAAGGACCTAAGTCGATCCCTGTGGCCTGTTCCCATTGCAGGTAAAAATCATCGAAAGCGAAAACAGTGGTTAGTGAATCTGGAGTCTCCGCTGCATCATCTGGATAGGCAAATTTACCTCCAGTCGCCATAATAGAATTAGGGTTAGACACCTTCATGCCGATCAATGCAAAGTCCAACATGTGCACTCCCCAGTCAGTCATCAAGCCACCTGCATAATCCCAGAACCATCTAAAATCAAAATGGAAGCGATTAGGATTGAAAGGTCTTTTGGTAGCTGGACCTAACCATTTATCATAGTGGACGCCAGCAGGAGCAGCCGAATCTGGCTTCACGGGGATACTCTTCATCCATCCTTGGTAAGCCCAAGCTTTTACCGATCTGATCTTTCCTAATTTACCACTGTGCACAAAGTCCATCGCATCCCTAAAATGCTGTTGACTCCGTTGCCATTGACCAACCTGCACAATCTTATTGTACTTTTTATCGGCTGCCAGCATCACCTCACATTCCTTGATCGAATTACCTAAAGGCTTTTCCACATACACATGCTTCCCAGCTTTTACCGCATCGACCATCATCATGCAATGCCAATGATCAGGCGTACCAACAATAACTGCGTCGATATTGGGATCTTTCAATAGATCTTTATATTCAATGTATTTTTTGACCTTGATGTTTTTTTGTTCCAATTCTGCCGCCCTTTTGTTCAGCACATTCTCATCCACATCACATAGCGCTGTACAGGTAACATTATTTATTTTCAATATCGCATTCAGGTTTGACCAGCCCATGCCATTTGCGCCGATCAGTCCGATATGCAAGGGAGCATCCTGATTCGCGAAAGCTTCGGTTTTAAAAAGCAAAGTCGAGGCGGCAAGCACGCCGGCACTCTTGAGAAAATCTTTTCTTTTCATTTATAGTTGATGTTTTAGGTTTTAAAATAAGGTGTATAATAATGGTGTAATTTACATTTCATTAAGATACAAAAAATCTGAAAAAATAAGCGGTTTTTAATTTCAAAGAATTGACTCCTAGTAGTTGAGGATATTTTAGTATATTGTTATAAGCAAAAAAATGTACCCTATGGAAGAAAGTACTCCTTTTAAGCCGATAAACTTACTCATCGTCGAAGACCAACAGATTATCGTAGATGGCCTGATCATGATCTTGAATGGTCATCCAAAATTTGGCGAAATCAATTCCTGCACGGACACCAACGAACTTTTAACTGCCATCCAAACATACAAGCCAGATGTGATCCTAATGGATTTCAACATGCCCAATATGGATGGTATCCAATGTATAGAAGCCGTCTTGGAGACCAATCCTGAGCAGAAGATTTTGATGTTGACTGGTTATGATGATACCGAACTCATTCGGGAGGCGTTACGAAAAGGTGCTTTAGGATACGTTTTGAAAAACATAGCCAAGGATGAATTGATCAAAGCAATTGTAGCAGTAAATGACAGGAAACGACACCTGGACCAGCAGGTACAGAACAAGGTGGTGGAAGCTTTCTTGATGAATGAAGACCATAGCAAAGTTGAACAGTCTTCGAATAAAGATGCATTCAATCTATCAAACCGAGAAATTGAAATCTTGAAACTGATCGCTGAAGGAAAACCAAGCAGCAAGATAGCCGATCAACTATTTATCAGTGCCAACACCGTAGATACGCATAGGAAAAACATCATGGCTAAATGTGGCGTCAAAAAGATCACCGAGCTTATCACCTTTGCCAACAAAAACCAGCTGCTTTAAGCCTTGAGTGGAAGGGTAATCGAAAAAAAGGAACCCGCATCCAACTTGCTATCGACTTCAAACTTCCCTCCGATCAATTGAGATCTGGTCAATATACTCTTTAGGCCCAAACCCATTGTATTCTCTGGTGCATAAACAAAACCTTTCCCATTATCTTCTAGACTGATGATCAGCTCCGATTCATTGTCGATCAATTGAATATTGATTTCGGTTGCTTGAGCGTGCTTCACCATATTATTAAGTAACTCTTGAATAATCATATAGATGTGGACTTCCATATTCGCAGAAAGGTTCTTGGAATCATATTGCTGGAAAAGATTGAACTTGATATTCGGATAACTCGATTTGATATGGTTGACCAATTCCTGGATGGCAGCTTTTAACCCCAATTTGCTAAGCGAAATAGGCATCAGGTTATGCGAGATCGTCCGGATATCGGCATTGACCCGATCCACATCCTGCATCAATTTATGGATATCTTCCGCTACTCTTGGATCATCCAATTGATCTTGCAGATGGGTCAGCTTCATGCGGATTGCCGACAATTGGACTCCAGAACTATCATGCAGTTCTTGGGCTATCCTCTTTCGCTCCTGCTCCACGGTCGCCATCAACAATTTGGTATCCTCCTCCTGCTTCTTACCCAATTCCAACAGCATGGCATTATGCTGCTCGTACATTTTTTTTAACCGCAGCATCATCAGTGTAAATACAATCAGTACTTCCCAGACCATCGACCACAGCATCAGATTCTGTACATGGATGGTCCAAAGGAAGAAGGGGACCTTAGAGATTACATCCAATTCTAGATTGAAATAATACTGGCCCAATTGCCTAATGCTGGTCGTCAAGATCGTATAGGCATGCGGAGCAAATGCAATCATAAACCAGATTGTTTCGGTCTTGTTCCTTTGCCTGGTCAATAAAATGACCAATATGTACAAAATGATTCCACAGGTAATGGAGAACATGATGGTGTTCAGCTTTTGGATCCAGGAAAATATGGTATGGGGAATCCATTGATAGAACATAGCAATAAAGGTCAACAGCAAGGAACAGAGGACAAAGATCCAAAGTATCCTATCTAATTTCTTGACAAAGCGCCTGGTAACAAAATATTCCCGAAAGAAACTGACACCAAAAATCAGGTACAGATTGGTAAAGATATAACTGGATATATTCTGAACCGAGGGATATTCTCCCCACAGGTACTTATAAGAAAGTCCTAAATCTGAATAGATATAACAGGCCCCAAAGAGGATATAAAAGAAGAAAGCCCATTGCTTTCTTTCCTTGGTCAGCACCAATGTGATTCCCAAGATAAAAAGGAAAGCGGTAGTGATAAAAAAGAAGTAAGAAATGGTGGTGGTCTCTTTAAGGTAATAGGCCTCACGCTCATGTTTATCCCAGAGCAACAAATTGAAATTGATGGCAGAATAGTCTGAATGAACCTTGACATAGTAACTGCCTATCTCCAACGGCTGCAATTCTATGGAGAAGATCAGGTTTTGATGCTTTACCGTCCGATTACTAAATGGGTAACTCGAACCTAGGATCTTAACCAAAACAAAGCGCTCCCCTATTTTTTTGTACAGGGTGAGGGAGTTAAGATTGGGATTGGTAAATTCTAGATACAGATTTCTAGCAACGGAATCCTGATTGGCAAGATTGATCCGCACCCATAGATTCCCATCTTCCTTCCCAAAATTATAGATAGGCTCCTGAAAAGCTTGAAATTGATTTTCGGCTGGTAGGCTATCCTTTGCCGACCTATCGTAATAGAAGGCAGTCGAACTGGCAATATTGAGGTGTTCTGCGGTATCTGGCAACAAGATGGTTTGCGCTTCCAATCTATTGGAAAACAAAACGAAGAGCAGACTAACTGCCATTGTCCATATCAAACCATGCAGCTTCATTATCCTAATTTACAGTTTAATCTCGTAGAAAACCTAGCTAAAGCACTATAAAATAAGGTCTTTCAGAGGAATATCACCTTTTCAGGTTAGTCAAATACACCAAAAAAGGGATTTGATCAAAATCCTCTTTTCGGATGTTTTATGCGGATAAAAATTGTCGTCACTTTGAGTTAACAAATCAGAAAGGAGAAAAATATGAAAACCTTTAAAATAAAATCGCTCTTGTTCGGCCTAGCTTTGATTGGCTTAAATTATCTTCAAAGTTCATGTAGCCGCTATTACTACCAGCCTAATGCTGTCAATGCTCCGATGATGAAAGAAAAAGGGGACCTAAAAATTGGTATTTCTGGAACCACTAGTTCCGAGGATTTAAACGGTACCAATACCAGTTCCTCCATTATCAATCTACAAACCGCCTACTCCCCTATCAAGTATTTGGGCGTGATGGTCAATTACTCCAATTACAACTATAACTTTAATGAAGAAGACCCATCCAAAGGAAATGTGGATGCGCATGCTGGGCTCTTTGAAGGTGGAGTTGGAGGTTATTATCCCATTATTGCACGTGAAAACGGATTTGGTTTGATCGCCGATACCTATGTCGGTTATGGTGGCGGTAAATTGAGTAGTGATGTGAATATGAACTTTAACAGGACCTTTATCCAACCTGGAATATCCTTAACATTCCCTTACTTCGATGTAGGTTTAGCAACAAGAATTTCAGGTATAAAATACAGTAATTTTGATGCCAATGGAATGACTCCTGAATATATCAGCGAACATAAATTGGATAATATCACAGATAAAAGGCATTATTTCTTTGAGCCCGCCTTCACCTTAAGGGCAGGATATAAATTTGTCAAGGCCGAGTTACAAGTTGTGGGCAGTACGCCAATGAGTGAGGTAGACTGGGAAAGCAAGGGCACGGTTGTTACCTTCGGAATCCACTTCTCCTTGATGGATGCGATAAAATTTGCAAAAGAAAAGTAAGGATATATAGCTAAAAGACCGGAGCAAACATTTGCTCCTGTCTTTTTATTTAAGGACCCACTTCAAGGGTTTCTTGATTTTTTCAAGCTCTTGTTCCACTGCTTTATTCCATTCTTCAGCCGAACTGACCTTTACTGCTCGGTTCCAAACAGCGCCATTGTAATACACAAAATCTTGATCGTTCATAGCTTGGCTTGATAATAAAAATTGTTCAGGCCTTTCGGAATCTATGCTGACCTTCTGCTTTGGAATAATGACCGCTATTCCGGTCTGTCCATTTTTAGCAATTTCCGGTTCCCAATAGGCCAATGTTTCATTTTTTGGTCCAATGGCCAATTTTGGTTGATCTTCTTTTCGTCTAGCCACTCCAATGGCAATAGCAGTAGAATTGGCCGTTTTATTTTGAACCTGTAAAACTATCTTATTGAAATTACTGCCTGCATCCAAGCTTATTATCTTCGTCAATTTCACTTCCTGACCATCCAACTCTTCCGGATCATACTCCAACCTGAAAGTGCTCCGTAAAGGCCCATTATCCAAAATCTGGTATTGACGATAATGTTTAGTATAATGCAAGCCATTATTGGATAGCAAAGCTACATCTCCTGCCCCGAGCGTTTGTCCAACGGTATAATAATCCATTCCTTCTCCTGTATCTTGATGATAGTTTTCAACCTTATACCATTTATTTATGATCAACTTATCAGTTCTTTTTGCCCAGTAATCCATCCCCTGACCATCATCTTTTCGACCTTCCAATGCCTTTCCATATAAGCGGAAAGCAACAACATCATTTTCCCAAGCAAAATCATCAAGGCGTTCAGGCACATAGCGTGCAAAAGTCTTTGGCTCTATCCTAGTTCTAGGTTCTTTGTCCAGTGTATATTTTATGGTAGAGCCTGCCGGTAGCTCCACTTGGATCAGTACATTCACTGGATTAGCTGTTCCCAATTTTTCTAATTGATAGGGAATATGCTGATTGTTTTCATTGCGAATACTAAAGACGGTATCGACCTTAAAATGTTCCTTGAATTTTTGAAAGGGAATGGAAAGCAATTCTTTTCTGGCATGCTGACTTGGATTTTTTACCTGAATATATTGGGCCTGGCAAAATGCCAAACAGTTGACTATGATTAGGCAGGTCAATAGGATTCTCTTCATAGCTACTAATTTCAGAAAATGTATCTATTGAAAAAAGAGATATTTTAGCCAAACCATTAACGAATCGCCTGAATGCTTTTGATATTTATGCCATTGAAGCAACCATCTTGACAATTACCTACTACATAACCCGCAATAGATATCATACCGTTATTTTTAGTTTCAAAATACACCTTTGCATTTGCACGTTTTATGATCCAGTCAGTTTCGGCTAATTTATAAATTTCATCCAGGGTCTTTATTTGTGATGCGTAATCTACCTTGGTCCCCAATTTCCCAAGATTATTTTCATCCTCAACCCACTGTAAATATTCAAGTAGTGTAATCCCATCTTTTTTTAAGGATTCCTCAAATTCTTTCCCCCTTTTCTTTAAGATCTCATCCAACTCTTTTGCAGTCCAGCCATTTGGCGGCAATTGCACAGATTCAAATTTTGTAAAATAAAATTCCCGTTTTACAACCTTTCCGGACTTGACTGTTAACTTAGTTTCCCAAGAATAACCAAAAAAGGAATTCCCCGTAACAATGTAAAAGTAGCTGTTGTTGCTGCTAGCTTTAAATTTCTGAAAAACATCATAACTTTCCTTAAATTCAGAATCGAATTTAAGATCAGACTTCTCGCAGGATAGAAATAAAAAAGGAATCAGCAAGGCAATAATAATTGATTTAATTCGCATGGCTAGAGATATTTAGATGTATAAATTTTGGTTTTATAGTATAACGAATGATGATTTGTTTTTGCCACAGGTGGTTATAAAAAACTGGAAGAGGTCGATGTAATTTTATTTCTTGATTTTTATTGAAAGAAAAGTGTATTGAATCACATGACATCGGGATGGAGGCAAATTACTGCATTTCCTTTTGACCTTATTCGAGACACATTCGGAATTTTTGCAAGCTGTATAAAGGGTTGGTTGAAGAGGCTTCGGATGGATGTCGAAAAATGATCGGATTTTGATGGGTGAAGGGTTGGAATAAAATGAGAAAATATCGGAAGGATTTTGGAGCTTTTCCCGAATATGCCTCGAATGAGTCTCGAATGAGAGTAAGGTGATTGGGTTGGTTTTTTCGGGATGAGATATTTTTTGGATAGCTAAAAAAAGATGAAGTTTTTTTCATTTTTTAAAAGGGTAAATGATTTGAATTTGAGTTCAAATATTTAGACATTTTTAAGTCTTAGATTGTTTTTAAATATAGGAAAATTAAAATCTGGCGATCTTGGAAAACAGAAAAAGCACCGAGTAAGATTGATTTATGTAAGCAATAAATTTTATTAAGATCCTGCTGATGTTTATACAGCTTCAACAATAGAAAATATTATTATATTGCTCAGGAAACATTGACGATTCTATCTATGGTAATTTCAAAAGATATTTTGCTTTCATCCTAAAACAGTATGTTATTCAGCTCGATTTAAACGTGTAAGAGTTGAATCAAACAATTTGCCACAGCTACCGAATTCAATTATTTTTCTAAAAAATTCGCATCTAATCTTAATGGAAGCCATATTTTGTCGTAGTGTGATTTTACTTTTGTTGTTAAATCAAGGGGATGCCGAAAACCTATAGAGTAGGCATAAATTATTAACTAAAATTATGGCAAATTATTATTGTGAGTATTGTGGCACTAAGGCTTCAAGTGTATCAAGTCTAACTTCAGGTTATTGTGGTAGACATCCTAACGGCGCTTCTAAGGGAAAACACAAATTATATGAGGGAAGCGAAAAATCTCAGTATGTCTGTAAATATTGTGGAACGAAAGCCTCTTCAATATCAAACCTAACCTCTGCTTATTGTGGCAGACATCCTAACGGTTCTTCTAAAGGAAAACACTCACCTGCTTTGTAAAACAATTGTTTTAGTCAAATAAACTTTGATATTGCAAAAGATTTTTGTGGGAATATTTGTCAGGACAAAAATATCCGTTTCAATAATGATGCCTTGTAAATAAAAACATTTTTTTTTACACATTTTCAATTGTTTCCTAATTGAGATTTTATGACCATCAGGATATTACCTTTAATTAGAGAATAAAGAAGATCATTTTTTGACAAGATTTGACACAAATTAGAGCCTTATTTCAAGAGCCAAGCCATTGTTAGTTCCAAAGGCTTGGCTTTTAAACTTTAGTAAAAAATACATCTATTCCATTAATTAATATAAATCAACCTTATTTAAAATAATCCCATATAAACAGCATGGGCTGAATTTCTTGAATGTGTATAGAAAAAAATGAAATAAAATGAATAACAAAATATCCATAAAAACAATCGGCGACTTGCTGAAATATAATTTCTACATTCCATCCTTTCAGCGAGGCTATCGATGGACAGGACAACAAGTAACAGATCTATTGAATGATATTAACGAATTTTCACCAAAAGAAATTGCCAATTCTGATGAAAAAACTTGGTATTGTTTACAACCAATAGTTGTAAAACAAAAAAGTGAAAATAAATGGGATGTAATTGACGGTCAACAACGATTAACCACAATATATCTAATTCTGTATTATTTGAACCAAAGTGATACTGAAAAAGGAAGTGTTAAATTATTTGAGTTGGAATATGAAACACGAGAAGGTTCAGCAAATTACCTAAGAAATGAATTGGGAAAAATAGAAATTGACGATTCAAATATTGATTATTTCCACATTTCCATTGCCTATCAAACTATTAAGAGCTGGTTCCAAGAAAAGAAAGTGGAAAAATCATTTGAGGATAATTTTAAAGATTGTACCAAAATCATATGGTTTGAAACTTCAAAAAACGAAGATTCGATAGATATTTTCACAAGAATAAACAGCGGAAAAATCCCACTTACAAATGCTGAATTGATAAAAGCTTTATTCCTAAATAGTTCAAACTTTGCAAACGCAGATACAGAAAAACTTCGATTAAAACAATTAGAAATAGCATCTGAATGGGATAGAATAGAATATTCCTTACAAGATGATTCCTTTTGGTATTTCATCAACAAAGGTGAAAACAATTTGGAAACGAGAATAGAATTTATTTTCAATTTAATGTCAAACAAACCTAGTGATGATAAATATTCAACTTTTTATTTCTTTAATAAAAAATTCAACTCTAAATCGGAAACTGAGATAAACGATAATTGGCAGGAAATAAAAATATATTTCCAAACGCTTGAAGAGTGGTTCTACGATAGAGAATTGTATCATAAAATTGGCTATCTAATTACAACTGGAACAAACATCAAAAAAATCATCAACCAGAAAAGAGAAAAGACAAAAACAGCGTTTTTGAATTGGATAAATAATGAAATACAATTCAAATATAGAAACGTGAATTTTGAGCAAATAAAATATAATGATGGATCTGTACGTGAAATTTTACTTCTGCACAATATTCAATCAATGCTCAAAAATGTAAATGAAACTAATCGATTTCCTTTTGACAAATATAAAAAAGAGTATTGGGACGTTGAACATATTCACGCCATTGCAACAGATGTGAAAGTGAATAAGGAAAACCAAGTTGATTGGTTAAAGAATAACTTCGTCTATTCAAAACCCCATCAAGATAAAGACAGAAATAATCAAATTGAACAAATTATACAATCAGGCAACAGCATTGATGAAAATGAGTTTGATAACATTATCGATTATGTTTTAGGCGAAGAAGATAACAGTTTGCAAAATCTTTGTCTATTGGACAGAGGAACAAACCGTTCTTATAAAAATGATTCGTTTAAAGAAAAGAGGAAAAAAATCATCCAAAGAGAAATTGAAGGAACTTTCATTCCAATTTGTACCAAGAATGTTTTTATGAAATATTACTCTTCCAGCGTAAAAGATATTGAAGTATGGAATGAAAATGACAAAAGATCATATTTAAAAAAAATTAAAGAAGAAATTACTGAATATTTACCATATACCGATTTAACTGAAAATGAACAATAATCCAACATCTGAAAAATTAACTTTTCTTGAGTTAATTAGTAAACATAAAATTGAAATCCCTGTTATTCAGCGAGATTATGCTCAAGGAAGAGAGGGAAAAGCAGAAATAAGGACCAATTTTTTAAAGGCTTTACTTGAGGTGGTTGATGGTAATAAATTAGAGTTGGAATTAGATTTTGTGTACGGAAGTGTTAAAAAGGATAAAGAGGATAATACAACTTTGCAACCTCTTGATGGGCAACAGCGATTAACAACTTTGTTTTTGTTGCATTGGTTCCTTATGAACAAAGAAAACAAAATAGACGATGAGTTGAAAAATTTGTTAACGAAATTCACTTACGAAACACGAGCCAGTTCACGAGAATTTTGCAACGATTTAATCAATAAGGGAATTGATCATAACAATTTATTAGAAACAGATTATTATGATAAAGGAAAAACAAAACCGAAAAATAATGAGTTGTCCAAGACAATCATTGATAGTCCTTGGTTTTTCCTTTCTTGGAAAAGAGACCCGACAATAAAATCAATGCTTACTATGTTAGATGCATTCCAGCAAACGTTTCAAGGTGAAACGGATGGATGGAACAAACTCAACAACATTACTTTTCACTACATAGAATTACAAAACTTTGGTCTTTCAGACGATTTGTATATCAAAATGAACGCAAGAGGTAAACCTCTAACTAATTTTGAAAACTTCAAAGCAAAGTTTGAACAATACATCGAACCTAATTGGGAAAATAACGTTGAACCAACAGAGAAATTTTCACATCAAATAGATACACTTTGGGCCGATTTATTTTGGGAAAATAAAGAAAAAGCAGAAATAATTATTGACGAACAAATTCTTAATTTTTTCAGAACAATAGCCGTACTTAATTACACCCTGAAAACATCAAACAGAGATGAAATTTTTGAGAATAATATTAAGGTTTTAAGAAGTCTTGACGAAAATGGTCGTCTTATTGATTTGCCGATTTCATTCAATCATTATTTGGTGTTAGACAGTTTTGACGAGGGATATTTTAAAACTTTGAAAGGTGCTTTAAATAAATTGGCTAAAAAAAATGGATTGAAGACATTTATTTCAGAGGTCCCTTTTATAAATATTGAAGAAATATTTATTCGTACAATAAAAAATGAGCTATCAATGCCTGATTTGGTTATTGCTTTTGCCTATTATCAATATTTGGCATTAGAAGAAACCATTGAAATAGAAAAATTAAATAGTTGGTTGCGTATTGTTCGAAACCTAGTGGAAGGTAGCAGATCCTATTTATTCAATAATGCTAATGAATTTGCAAATGCACTACACTCTATAAACGAATTGCTGCAACATAGAAATTCGATCGAAAATTATTTTGCAGAAACACAAATCAATTCCCTTTCGGGTTTCATAAGGGAGCAAGTTGCAGAAGAAAAACTAAAAGCACAGTTGATTACAAAAAACGATGATTGGAAAAACACAATAATTGGTATAGAAAATCACCAATATTTCAATGGTCAAATTGGTTTTATATTACATTGGAGCCAAATAAATAACGAACCTAACTTGATTAGATTTAGGGAATATTCCGAAAAATCAAAAGCAATATTTGGTTCTAAAGGTTTAAACAGTTTTGACAATTTTATTTTTGAAAGAGCTTTATTAGCCACAGGAGATTATTTATTAAGAAAGAGAAAAAATTACAGCTTTTTAATCGACCATGACCGTGATATTAGTTGGAAGAGGCTTCTTAGGGATGATAATGAAAAACGGGATTTTTTAAAGCAACTCGTTGATAAAGTATCTGTATTAAATTTAAATCACGACTTACAAAATATTGTTGATGAATTTTCTGATAAAAAAGATTGGAGATATTATTTCATAAAACAAGGTGAAATGATTTCTGCTTGTGGGAAGCAAAAACTAATAAGACGGGATAATGAATATGATATTCTTCTATTAGGGTCTACAGCAACAAGTGGTTACCATAATGAATATTATTCTTATTCTCTATTTATTGAATTAAAAACTAAGGACAGTTTAACTGATATTTCATATTACCCACAACGATCAGTGAATGATAAGAAGTATCTAATTTTTAAAAACAGGCAAATTGCATTTGATTTTAGCTCCCAAAAGTTCGCTTGGACAAAAGATCACGATTGGAATAACAAACAAGAATTTGAAAATAGAGATACTGTCATTAATTATATAACAGAGCAAAAAAATCAAGAAATAATCATAGAAGAAACTTTTATTGATGATTTGAATCCTATCCAATAAGATATGTTAATTCGTTAAGATGGGTATTATTGGAGGTAATTTAGGGATAAATGATTAGGTAATTATTGAGTAGTAAATGATTACCGAGTGACCCATTTTCATTTAATGTTCAAAACCGTATTGATAAAGGAAGTATTTTATCACTATTCAATAAAATCAAATAACTTATACTGGGATTAACCCACGACACATATTGTCTTACTCTCGAGATATCTTTGTCAAAAAAGATAGATTTATGGAAAGTATTACAAAGAAACAAATTCTGGAAAGTATCGGGAAAGTGTACGAACAATCTAAAGATTGCAAGCTCGAAAATTCATTTTTTGACAGTATCAAATCTGAACTTCATACACTTTCCCAATATTTCAAAACAACTGATACTCAAACTCTTTTTATCGCAATGGTTTTCGCTCTAAATTACAGGGGCGACACTGTAGATTTGAATGATTTAATAGATTATTTTGATTGTAACCCAATGAAAATCCTTGAATATAGCGATGATTTCGAGTTTCTACATAAAGTTGGGATTTTTGACAAAAGGAAATCAAAACACCGTGTAAAATTGGCAGGAGCTAATGATCAATTTACAATAGATGAAAAAATCACAGAAGCTATTTTACAGAATAAACCATTGCCTAAAATTGTTGACAAGGAATTAAATGGGATAATAGATTTGTTAGAAAAGTTATACAAATTGGGTGACCAACGTGACAAGGAGAAAATTTCAACTATTGAACTGTTTAATGAAGTTGATAAATTGATTGATGGAAACAACCATTTCCCATTAATTGCGAAAGTTAAGCAATTTAATTTCAGTACTGAGAATGCTTATTTGTTTTTATATCTAGTGTGGAAAACAATAATAGGTAACCAAGCCACTGAAATTGGAAGAGCTTTAGAGGGCATTTATGATAGTACTGTAGAGAAAGTTAATGAGACACAAGCCCTATTGTCAGGAAATCATATTCTTATTAAGAATAATTTTGTTGAAATTATTGAAGCTCAATTTTTCAATGATACAGAATTAAAATTAACGGATTATTCTCTTCAACTTTTAACTGATTGTGATATTAAACTTTTTCTAAACAAAAAGAAAAAGGAAAACATCATTTTTCCCGCAGAAATTGGTTATCGGGAATTGGTATTTGACAAGGATGAGATGAATCAATTAGATATTCTTCAAAATTTGCTCCAAGAAGAAAAATTCCATGAAACGCAGGAAAGGTTAAAAAATAAAGGATTACCGAAAGGAATTGCCGTTTTGTTACACGGTGAACCTGGAACAGGAAAAACCGAAATTGTAAAACAACTGGCAAAAGCAACCGACAGAGAAATAATGAAAGTAGAGATCAGCCAGTCAAAATCTATGTGGTTTGGAGAAAGTGAAAAAATCATTAAACGCATTTTTACAGACTACAATGCCTATGCAAAAGAATGTAAACTAACCCCTATTTTATTATTTAACGAAGCTGATGCCATTATTTCTAAAAGAAAAGAAAACAGTAACTCCAATGTGGCTCAAACAGAAAATTCTATTCAAAATATTATCCTTGAGGAGATGGAAAACTTTGAAGGTATATTAATGGCAACTACCAATTTAGCTGATAATTTGGACGCTGCTTTTGAACGAAGATTTTTATTCAAAGTACATTTCAACAAACCCACAAAAAAGGTTAGAGCTAAAATATGGAAATCAAAATTACCACATTTTGATAATCAGAGTTGTCAAATACTTGCAGAAAAATTTGACTTTTCAGGTGGGCAGATAGACAATATCATCCGCAAAAGTGAAATACAGGAAATCGTTCGCGGTACTGTAACAAACTTTGAACAAATACAATCATTTTGTAATGAGGAATGTATCACCACAAAAACACCTAAAGTTGGATTTGTTTACGCGCAAGATTAATATTAAATGTCAATACATTTTATTGCAACAGATACTCCGGCGAATTTCAATTAATTACACCATACTGTAAGGTTTCACGAAATTGTCACAACCTTCCGATTAGGAAGAACAAAACACAAAAACGTTCAGTATATTAACGCATCAATTTATCCTAAGTTATGTCAAAAAGAGAATCAATAGCAAGGTATAATCTCATTATTAAAAAGTTAAGAAAGCGACCTTCAACATTTGCTGAAATTGAAGAATATCTTGCTTTGGAATCGGAAATTCAAGCGTATAATTTTAATGTTTCAAAACGTACCTTTCAACGTGATAGAGACGATATTCGGTCATTGTATAATATCAATATTATGTTTGATTTTACTAAAAAAGTCTATTACATAGATTTCGACGAACAACCTGAAGCAAATGAAAGGATCCTAGAAGCTTTTGACACCTTTAACGCATTGAATTTGACCGATAGATTATCTAAACACATACATTTTGAGAAGCGAAAACCGCAAGGCACAGAACATCTATATGGAGTACTTCATGCTATTAAAAATCAATTTCTAATAAAATTTGTGTATCAAAAATATTGGGAGGATGTTTTATCTGAGCGTCTTGTAGAACCTTATGCTTTGAAAGAATTCAAAAACAGATGGTATGTTTTGTCAAAAGATTTAGGAGACAACAAAATTAAGAGCTTTTCTCTTGACCGCATTAATGGCTTGGAAATTTCAAGAAAGAAATTTCAGTTCCCAAAGGATTTTGATGTAAATGAACATTATAAATATTGTTTTGGAATTATTAGTCCGAATGATCTTAAACCTGAAAGTGTAATCCTTTCTTTCAATGTGTTCCAAGGGAAATATATCAAATCACTACCATTACACGATTCTCAAGAAATTTTGATTGATAATGATGTTGAATTAAGAATACAGCTCAAACTATTTATTACTCACGATTTCTTCATGGAACTTTTATCCTATGGGGAAAATCTGAAAGTTATAGAACCACAAAGTTTGATTCATGCTTTAAAAGCAACTGTTAAAAAGATTCAAAGGATTTATGAGATCTAACAATCAATCAACGGTTCGAATCTGCCACACCCGGACACAAAAAAAGCCCGACCTAAGTCGAGCGTAAATCTTATTCTCTTCCTTTTGTAGTACTTAAGAAAGGCTCTAAATACTAAATACTTTATACTAAATACTACGCACCGGTGGCAGGATTGCTTCAGCCCCACAAGCCCCAAACTCTAACCCTGAAGCTCCTTCGGATCGAACCACGGTTCGAATCTGCCACACCCGAACACAAAAAAAGCTCGACCTAAGTCGAGCTTTTTTGTGTCGGGGTGGCAGGATTCGAACCTACGACCTCCACATCCCAAATGTGGCGCGATACCGGGCTACGCTACACCCCGAAAAGGTATCACCTTTGATTTTGTGTGGCACAAATATAAGGGGATATTTTTTAAATCCAATACCTTAAATAAATTTTCTATGTAACCCACTGACTATTTGATGGATATTTTTAAAATCCATCGTAAAAAGCTGCTAAAAAGGCTATTTTAAGGTCACATCCAAGTACACCGAATGACGTCCATAAGTATCATAGAAAGGTTTATAAACCACTCCATCGATCTTGAACTCCAATGCCTCTGGATTGCCACTGATGGATTTCCCTAAATCTTTTGCATCCAAAGTAACCTTTCTCCACTCTTTTTGAGGCTCAGTTTCTTGTGCGGCCAATAAAATCGGTCCGTAGAATAAACTTGCAATATTGGGTTGGTCCATTACTGGATTTAAATGAAAGTCAAATGGCATGGTCAATTCAATAGTATCTCCATTTTTCCAATCTCTCTCAATGGCTAAATAGCTTCCTGGTTTAGCATCAACTTTTTGATCCTTGCCATTTATTTTCACAAAGAATCCTTTTTTTGCCCAGCTTGGCACACGTACATTCACAGCAAATTTTCCATTGCCCTTGATGTCCAAACGGGTACTATTCTGTTTTGGATAGCTGGTAGTCTGTGTTACTGTAATGCCTTTCTCCTTCCAATCCAGTGTAGATGGAATAAACAGGTTCACATAAAGTGCATTATTGTCTTTACTCTTAAAATAGATAGTGTTCTGCAATTTTGTACTGCTTTCGATTGCGGTACCATTACAACAGGTAAATCCTTTCATATCAGGGTTTCCAAATTGCTTATTTGCACCCGGCCTTAATGAAACGTGATAGGTATTCGCTGGACTATTCTCTGCCACTGAAGCAAGGATATGGTTGTAAAGTCCTCTTTCGTAATAATCCATCAATTCAGCACGTTGATCGAAGCGGAACAAGTCACTCGTCAATTTCAGCATGTTGTAAGTCGCACAGGTTTCATTCTGTCCACCAGCTGAAAAACCATTTTCATATAAGGTAGCTGGTTGGCTGATGAAACATTCCGCATTCGCTGGATTACGTGCTCCTGCTACCCCACCAATGCTATACATATAGTCGTTGACTGCCTTGTACCAAAAGTTATCCGCAATCTTGAAATAATTAGGATCATTGGAAGCTTTGTACATTTCGATGCTCCCAACAATCTGCGGTATATGCTGGTTGGCATGCAAGCCACGGAAGGTATCAACATTTTTTGCAAGACCGTGAGTGTGTTCTGGGTCGCCGTAGAACATTTTGATATTATCAAACAATTGAGCGGTAGTAAGGAAATGTGGATTCTTAGTGATCTCATATAACCTCGCCATGGATTCATTCATCCCTCCAAACTCACCTGCGATATAGGTATTCCACATTTTGATCAGGTTATCTTTCGGGATTTTATTCAATCGCTGATAAACCCACTCTCCCATTCCTTCGGCTACCTCTAATGCTTTTTTGTTACCAGAAACCTGGTAGATATCAATAAGTCCTGCCAATATCTTATGCAGCGTATAATATGGAGCCCAAACTTGGGTAACCTTCGTACCATAGGTAGCTCCATTTTCAAGCATGATAAATTGGTCTGGCGGATAGGCACTGATAAAGCCTTCGCCCCAATTCCAATAATCCGTACGGATTCCAGCTTCGGTCAGGTCAGAATCAAAAGCGGATTTGCCTGGACCAACGGGAATAGCAGTGGGATCTAACACATGTTCGCCTCCATTTTCTTTTGCCTTTCCAGATAATTGCGCCAGATCATACAGGGTATTGACCATGTAATCCATCTTCTGGGCAAAGTTGTCTTGGAGCGCCTTATCATAAGCTGTACTTGCATAGGCTTGTGCAATAGCTGTAAGATAATGCCCTGTGGCATGTCCGCGGAGTTTGGTATCCTGACTGTCCCACACCCCTAATGGAATGGCTCCAACAGGCTGTTTCTGACCAAAGGCATGGCGGAACATATACAAGAAAGAATTGGGATCCGTCTTGGCCAAAGTATTAACGAACTTATCGCGGTTTTCAATAAACTTAGTTTCTTCATTATTGCTATCCGAATTCAAGGAAACTTGGCTCAGCTCAAAAGGCAATAATTTTTCAGTTGGGGCTCTGGTATTCGCAAAACCTTTCACGGTCACATAAGCTTTTGGTTTCAGATCAGTGCCAGGAATGCGTCCAGTTACCACATATTCTCCTGCCTTCAGGACCGCATCATTATCGATGTCCGCAGGCCACAGGACGCGAACTTTAGGTCCTTTCATGCCTTCTTTATAATCACCATCCACATAGGAAGGCAATCGAGGAAGATCACCCAAGGCGGTTTCCACTTTGACATCCGAGACCTTAAGTAAATATTGATTGTACAACTGCGCCTTTGTCAATTCATAGGTTGGCAGGTCATCCTCAGCCTTACCCATCGTCTTCTTGTCCTGACGAACGGCATTCTGACCATTAAAATAAATTCCAGAAACTTGTTTTTTGGTCAATGCAACTCTATAGATGCGGAAATCATGGACTAAAGCATTTAAGGTAGGACCCTCAGCCGACAAGGATTTTCCGATATTGAACTTCCCAGAGCTATCAAACAGCTTGGCAATCTCTTGCGGAATTTTATTGCCTTCAGCAACTTGTTTTCCATCCACATAAGTAACAATGTTTTTCGAAAACACATCGACTACAATAGCAACATGAAGCCATTTATTCAATGCAGGCACCGGAGCGATGGCCCCTGCTTTAGTTTCTCCTTGATCTGTAATCAAAGCCTGAAAGCCTTTTTGGGCAGAAGTACCAAAAGGCGCAGCAAAGAAATGTTGGTTTTTATCCTTTCCAAAGTCAAAGATATATTGTCCAGTGCCATCAGATTTCAAGGAAAGCCAAACCGAAATACTTAAAGACTCCAAGCCGTTTAAGGTACCGGAAGGCAAGGTCAGATAATCATCCTTTGCCCCAGAAAGCGAAAGCACATTACCAAACTTTTCATCTTTAATGAATTTGGGCTGGTTGTTTTTGGAATTGGCATGCAAGCCATTCCTTGACCAATCCTTGAGATTGCCATCAAACACATATCGCGCGATCATGCCCGTTTCACCAATTCCATCCAATATCTGATCTCCTGACTCTTGAGCAACCAACAGGTTTACTCCACCAATCCAAATGATCAACAATCCAAATATCTTTGCCATGCTATTTGTAAGACCCATAAAAATTCTTGAATACTTAAATAAATAATGTTTTTCCTAATCTAGATTTCTCAGATTATAAAGTTGGAAAAAAACTTCCTACATCTTCAATCCCTTTTTAGCCATTATTTGCAGGATTTTAACTTCAGTAAAAAAACAAAAGAGCCATCGGTTGATGGCTCTTTCTAGGTTTAGGTTTTAGTTTAACAATAATTAAAATTTTCCAGTTCTTTTATCCCACCACATCTGTTCACCCCAAACAAAATCTTTCAGTTTTTCTGCTTCTTTATTTACATTGACAGCATTATACAGGTATTCATTGTTTGGATATGGTAATCGGAATGGCTGATCGTTATGCGCATTGCCATAAATAGAGTTCAGTGAAGGGTAATTGGTAGATGGAATTCCGGTACGACGGTACAGGGTCCATGCTTCGAAATTATTCTTGAACAAGGCCACCCACATATCCCAATAGATACGTTCTTTCGTATTGTTCCATTTTCCTTTGCCAGCCAAATATTTCACGATATCAGCTTCCGCAATCTGGTTGTCTTCCATAGAAATCCTGACTGCTTTTTCATAAGCCTGTTGAGCGGTCATTTTCACATTGTAACCAAGCATCGCCGCTTCAGCTAGGATATAAAAAGTCTCAGAAGATTTATAGAATGGCGTAAATCCTACAGGATCATTCATGTATTTATCACCAATGAATGAAATGGAAGTTAAGGGAGTAGGTCCGCTTTTTGCTCCATTTTGAAAGCCACGGTAAACTCCATCGGAAGTTTTGTTGGCTACTTTGGCAATCCTTGGATCTTCAGTTTCCAATAAATGATCGATAAAAATATCAGCCATCCCAAAATTGTCTATACGCTTGCCTACGATACCGTTGTTATACCAAGGTTCGTAATATGGAGCTGCTCCAGGATATTTCAGGTAACAGTTCTCGGCATTGGTTTCCAAAACTGGGTATTTGGTTGAATTGCCTGCAATCTCCTCAATGGTCGATTTGGCTAAAGCTGGAGCTACCCCAGAAATACGCATGGCAAGGCGAAGGCGAAGGGAATTACAGAACTTCTGCCATTTTTCCATATCGCCCTTGTAGATAAAATCGCCGGCACCCAGCTCATCTGTCCCTAATCCTGCCGCCATTTCATCAGCAATGGTTTTTAAGTCTTGCAAAATCTTAGGATAAATATCTTCTTGCTTATCATAAGCTGCCTTTAGGATATTGCCCTTATCTTCCGCTCCTTTCAAGGCCTCTGAATAGGGGACATTGCGCCATCCATCGGTCAAATAGGACCACATATAATTTTGCCAAATACGGGACACAAAACGGATGTTTTTATAACCATCCGGACTTGCATCGGTTAATTTCATCAGTTCCTGCAACTGCGTGTTGTTATAGTAACATGCAGCCCATCTATTACCGAAGGTATTATTCGTAGGGACCAATCCTCCCATATAGTCCATGTACTGGATCTTCACAATATAGCCTGCAAACGTTCCGTAGCCATCCACATCACCCCCAAACGATTCACCGGTATTGCGCAAAACATTGGCTAAGATATTGGTTGGCGGCACCTCGGTCAGCGCATCAGGATCAGTGTTGACTTCTTCAAAAGATTTGGTACAACTTGATGTTGCCAGCCCTATCATCAAAAAGCAAGCAACCGTATATCTATTAAATTTAATTCTCATGATTTCTGTTTTCTTAAAATGTAACCCCCAACTTAAGACCGATACTACGTGAAGAAGGCACTGAAGCTTGCTCAAAACCTACCCCACGGCTATCACTCGATACACCTCCTGTTTCAGGATCTATCCGCATTGTATTGGATTTATGTGTCCAAAGCAGCGCTAGATTGGATCCGATCAAAGACAGATTTACTCGTTTGATACCACGCATGTTCTGTAGGTATCTAGAAGGAACATTGTAGGATAGATATGCTTCCCTTAGTTTCAGGAATGAACCATCAAAAACATAGGTCTGAGCAATACCACCGCTTTCAAACCATGTTTGCGCATCAGTTTCGATTGTATTTTCAACCCAGTTTCCGTTTGCATCCTGCATTACGAATTTCTCATCGGTCATCACATCTCTACCTGCCACGATAGCCTTTTCACGAATTCCGTTCTCAGCAGTGATGGCTGCTACCCCCGCTGTATAGGAGTGGCTCATGGTTTGTGACCAGATATCCCCACCAACGCGTAAGTCAAACATAAAGCCCATGGAGAAGTCCTTGTACCTGAAATCATTTCGCCAACTGGCTAAAAACTTAGGAGTAGTATTTCCAATGATCTGGGCATTCTTATTGACTACCAAACCTCGGTTATTAACTTTGATCGCTCCTTTCATCGGTCCGTCTTCAACACGGTCGTATCCGCCACCAATCAACGAGCCCCAACGTTCACCTTTGCGGGCAACATTGGCAATACCCCAAGTCCATCCAATCTGATAAACATTTAAGTCCAGCTCTGGATAGAGTTCGATAACCTTACTGTTATCTTTGGCATAATTGATATAGGTCGTCCAATTAAAGCCTTCTTCTTTTCTAATCACATCCCCTCTTAATTGCACCTCAACACCTTTATTCTCAATCTCTCCAGCGTTTAGCAGCATGGAACTAAATCCAACAACATTGGAAGTCGTTACTGCCAAGATCTGATCTTTGGTTGATTTATAGTAGTATACTACATCGGCATGGATTCTATCATCCAAGAAACCGATTTCGGTACCAATCTCCCAGGTCCTAATTTGCTCTGGTCTCAGGTTCGCATTCGGGAATACCATCGAGCGGAACATTTGTGCTACTCCTCCAAATGCATTGTTCTGTGGATAGTAATATGCTCTATTCTGGTATGCTGTCGTACCCGCACCAATCTCTGCCCAACCACCTCGGATCTTCCAAAAGTTCAATACACTATTTCTCAGACTCGGGAAACTACTCGTAGGCAACCAGCTCATACTGATAGATGGATAAAAGAAATCATCCTTGATCGTCGAACTCCAATCATTTCTGGCCGTCAAGTCCATATAGATCTGGTCCTTCCAGCCTAGATTTGCAGTCGCAAAAACAGAATTCGAACGGACATGGCTATGGTCCATTGTGGTAACCGCATCACCAACCCTATTTGCAATGGTATATACTCCCAGAACCGTCAAAGCATCCGCTCCCATTACATTGGTTTCCCACATCAGGTTCCTGTAATTCGCTCCAGCAGACGCCAAAACGTTGAAATCACCGAATTGCTTGTTGAAGGTTGCAATGAAATCGAGGTTTAATTCTGTATTGTCTGTCTTGCGGTCACGGAATCCACCATAAGGAAAGGCACTGTTGTAATAATTCTTTTCAAAGGCCTTTAAATTGTAATAATCCAAACCGGCACGTCCTTCGAATTTCAAGAATTCAAAAGGTTGGTAATACAAGGAACTCTTTCCGAAAAAACGATCCCTTTTATAGGAATTCGTATTCTCATAGATATTGAAATAAGGGTTCACATGGTAATTGGTATTCCAGTTGTAATAGGTATAGTTTCCTTGTTCATCTCTTTGGTCCCAATTATCTTTTAGGCTTTGCATATTGATTTGCCTACCCGACCATATAAAACCGTTCATTGGGTTGTTACCATCATAACCTTGGTTAAGGATGTTATCACTCTCTGTACGGGTGTAATTGGTGCTGACATCAAAGGAAACTTTTTCTGAGATGTTAGTATTGTTGTTCAGCTGTAAACTATATCTTTTTTGGTCCGTATTCGGAACTGTACCATTTTGATCCCTAAATGACAAGGAAGCACGGGTGCTTGATTTATCGCTTTGGGCCAAAATAGAAAGGTTATGATTCATCGAGAATCCAGGCTGGAAGAAGTCACGGATATTATCTTTTTGGGAAACCCACGGTGTAGGAGTCCGAACCCCATTATTCACCGGACTATCAAATTGCGGCAAATTCAGGCCAACATCTAAACGTGGTCCCCATGACTCATCGAATCCATCCCAAACACCTGTTTGCCCTGTTCCATCCACATAGGCGAAACCTTTAGTTTGCGCATAATCTTGATAAGAGATTTTGCCATTCGATGCTTGAAAGTCATTATAGTGTTTTTCATCACCATTATAACCTTGACCATATAGGTTTTGGACCTTAGGCAAGTAGGCAGCTTGATCGACAGAGAAGTTACCATCATAGGATAACTGTATGCCCTTGTCACCTCGTTTACCCGATTTGGTGGTAATTAAGATTACACCATTACCAGCACGCATACCATATAAAGCAGCTGAACCACCTTTTAGGACGGTGATGGTTTCGATATCTTCAGGATTGATATCATTGATCCCTGATCCATAATCGACACCAGAATAGGTATTGTCGCCCGAACGCTGGGTATCGTTGGAAATAGGTACTCCATCCACCACGATCAAAGGTTGCTGATCAGCCTTTACAGAAGAGTTACCCCTTAAACTAATCCGGGATGATGCACCTACCGTACCGCCAAATTGATTGACCTGAACACCTGCTACCTTTCCAGATAGCGCACTGGTCACATTCAGCTGGCCAGCTTGGGTCAACTCTTTCGCCCCGACTTCCTGCACCGTAAAAGGCAAGGATTTCTTTTCCCTAGAAATACCTAATGCAGTGACCACGACTTCATCAAGTCCTTCTGTACTGGGGTCCAGAATGATTTCAAGAGTGGTCTGATTTGATAAGTTGATAACTTTTCTGCTGTACCCCAAAGCCGAGACATTCAACTGTCCAGCTTGATCATAAGAGAGGGTAAATTCACCATTGGCACCAGTTTGAGTCGCAGTACCATTTTTCAATGTTAATGTAACTCCTGAAATTGGTGCTCCGCTTTCGTCGACAACTCGGCCTTTAAGTTGCGTTTGGGCAAACAAAACGGTCGAGAAGAATAGACTAGCTGCCAAAGAGGTAATAAGTCTTTTGTTCATCTAGTTAGTGTGTTTATTGGTTATTCAATTTCTGACTAGCTAATTTCCAAAGATTTAGGACAGGATAGTGACCGTATAATACCCTATTCTAACCATATTTTAACCTTAACATTTATAAATTAACCTTTCGATAAATATTAGCGCAATCAAGAAAAACACCCTTAACAAGCTCATTTATTGAACTTTATTCAGGACAAAAAATAATAATTGAAAAAACAGGAGGATATTCAGGAATAAATATGGAATTGGTTTAGAATTTTTTTACTTTTGCAGGCATTCTACGAAATGTAGAATATTTTTAAAAAAGAATTTTCAAATATCAAAATAAAGCTGTAATATTGCATTCCGATTTTTACAGGTTAAATATCGTTATTAATTACTCAGAATCATGGATTTAGTAAAATTTGTAGAAGAACAAGCGGTAGTAAAAAATGAAAATCCCGCTTTCAAAGCCGGAGATACCATCAGCGTTCATTATAAAATTCGCGAAGGAAATAAAGAGCGTGTACAGGTGTACCAAGGTGTGGTAATTCAATTAAACAGCGAAGGAGCTAATGCTACTTTTACCGTTCGTAAAATCTCTAACGGTATTGGTGTAGAGCGTATTTTCCCTGTAAACTCTCCTAACATTGAGAAAATAGAAGTTAACAGCATTGGTAAAGTACGTCGCGCTAAATTATTTTATTTACGTGGTCTTACCGGAAAAGCTGCTCGTATCAAATCAAAAAGATAATCGAGAGACTTTAAAAATTATATTTAAGGGCTTCGCATTTGCAAAGCCCTTATTTATTTGCCCTTTACCCAAGCAATTAATTCTGAATTACCTCAGGCTTGGTTCCCATAATCTCATCTATCTTTTCTTTCACCTCTGTCGTAATCAAGGGAAGGACATCCAACGCTTTCAGGTTTTCAGTCAACTGACTTTCTTTGGTCGCTCCCAAGATTGCCGTTGTTACATTCGGGTTACTGATACACCAAGCGATGCACAAAGTTGGCAGTGAAACTCCAAGCTCATTGGCGAAATCTCCTAGCGCTTTTACCCTATTTAACTTTTCATTCACTACGGCCTTATCCCGCAGCCATTCATACCCTTCCAGAGACATTCTAGAACCTTCAGGGATCCCATCATTATACTTTCCAGTCAGAAGACCAGAAGCTAATGGGCTCCAAATGGTCGTGCCCATGCCTACATTCCTAAAGATCGGCGCATAATCCACCTCAATCTTTCTTCTATTGAACAGATTATATTCAGGCTGCTCAACGGATGGCCCCTCTAATCCTAATTCCTTAGCAATCATGTGTGCCTCCATGATCTCAGCTGCTGACCACTCTGATGTACCCCAATAAAAAACTTTGCCTTGTTGGATCAGGGTATTCATCGTTCTCACGACCTCTTCTATGGGTACATTTTGATCAGGGCGATGACAATAATAAAGATCGAGGTATTCTACCTGCATCCTTTCCAAAGCTTCATGGCAGGCTTCCATCAAATGCTTCCTGCTCAATCCATGTTGATTAGGTTTTTTGTCCACTCCTTTCCAGCCAAAGTAGGCCTTACTCGACAGTACATAAGATGACCTATCCCAGTTCAGCTTTTTCAACACCCTGCCCATCATTTCTTCAGAAAGACCAGCAGAGTACACCTCAGCATTATCAAAGAAGTTTACACCAGCCTCGTAAGCCTGCGCCATAAGGCGCTCATTGGTGTTATCATCAGTTTGTCTGGCAAAAGTAACCCACGATCCAAATGACAGTGCACTCAGCTGAAGGCCACTCTTTCCCATTCTTCTGTATTCCATATTATTTGATTTTTATCCTAAAGTTAGCAGAATTCAATTTCCCCAAGCATCTGTGGAAAGTAAAAAAACGAGCAAATAGTGTCCCAACTGATTGACTTTCGTTTCGTTAACCTCACAATTGGTCTCGAACGATTTTTTTTAGACCTTATTTAATAAAATTTCGTACCTTTGTATCCCGTACATAGAGCAGATGAACGATGCTTTTTATCTAGGCATCTAAGTTAGAAATCCATTATTGTTATGACTAAATATATCTTTGTTACGGGCGGCGTAACTTCGTCGTTAGGGAAAGGAATTATTGCAGCTTCCCTTGCCAAGCTTCTCCAAGCACGTGGTTTAAAAGTAACCATCCAGAAATTTGACCCGTACATCAATATTGATCCAGGAACATTGAACCCTTATGAACATGGCGAATGTTATGTTACAGAGGACGGTGCTGAGACGGACCTTGACTTAGGTCACTACGAACGATTCTTGAATGTTCCTACCTCCCAAGCAAACAACGTTACAACAGGCCGTATCTACAGCCATGTGATCGAACAAGAACGCGCTGGTGCCTACCTTGGCAAAACCGTTCAGGTCGTTCCGCACATCACAGACGAGATCAAACGCCGTATGTTGCTATTGGGCCAGTCTGGAGAATATGATATCGTCATCACTGAATTAGGTGGTACTGTTGGTGATATCGAATCCCTACCTTTTATTGAAGCAGTACGTCAATTACGTTGGGAGTTGGGCAATAACGACTCTTTGGTAATTCACTTGACATTGGTCCCTTACCTAGCAGCAGCTGGTGAACTTAAAACCAAACCTACGCAACACTCCGTTAAAACATTATTGGAATATGGTGTTCAACCCGACATCTTGGTATGTAGAACCGAGCACAAACTGAACAATGATATCCGTAAAAAGTTAGCCTTGTTCTGCAATGTAAACATCAATGCCGTAGTGGAATCTATCGATGCCCCTACGATCTATGATGTGCCATTGAATATGTTGAAAGAGCAATTAGACAAAACTGTCTTGGCTAAATTGAAACTTTCTACCAAGAATGAACCAGATCTAGAAAACTGGAAATCCTTCTTAGGCAGATTGAAAAATCCTACAGACGAAGTCAATATCGGCCTAGTAGGTAAATATGTAGAGCTTCCAGATGCCTACAAATCTATCGCTGAAGCATTTATTCATGCAGGTGCTACCAATGAGACCCGCGTGAAAGTAAAATATATCGCCGCTGAAAGTGTTAACCAAGAAAACGTCGGAGAAAAACTGAAAGGTATGGACGGCGTATTGGTTGCTCCTGGATTCGGAGAACGTGGACTAGATGGTAAATTAGAAACCATCCGTTACGTTCGTGAAAACAAAATCCCTTTCTTTGGAATCTGTTTAGGCATGCAGTGTTCAGTTATTGAGTTCGGAAGAAATGTATTGGGCCTTAAAGGTGCAAACAGCTTCGAAATGGACGAAAACACTCCACATCCTGTCATCAACTTGATGGAAGAGCAAAAGAACATCAAAAATATGGGTGGAACCATGCGTTTGGGTGCTTATGACTGTGAGATCAAAAAAGGAACCAAGGCATACGGCGTTTATGGCAAGTCGAAAATTACAGAAAGACACCGCCATCGTTACGAATTTAACAATGCGTATCTAAAAGATTACGAAAAGGCCGGAATGATCGCTTCAGGTATCAATCCAAGCACTGGCTTAGTGGAAATCGTGGAACTGAAAGACCATCCTTTCTTTGTTGCTGGACAATTTCATCCAGAATTAAAGTCAACAGTGGTAAATCCTCACCCACTTTTTGTTAGCTTTGTAGCCGCTGCATTAACGCATAAAAAATCAAAGTAGAGTTTAGACCTCTATATATTAATAGTAATTATTAAACAATGGATAGAAATAACATTCTAGGTTTCATCTTCATCTTTGCCATCCTGGCTGGATCCTTCTACTTCCTGAAGCCATCCGATGCCGAGATCAAAAAAGAACAACAACATCAAGATTCAATCAAAAGAGCAAAAGAAGGACTAGCTCCAATCAGCGATTCCTTAAAAGCTGCTACCACTACCACCCCTGCCGTTCCAGATTCTGTGCTGTTGAGCCAACCTTTTGGCTCTGCTTCCGTAGGATCGGAGCAAATCGTTACTTTGGAAAACGAACTCCTAAAAGTAAACGTGAGCAACAAAGGTGGTCGCGTAAAATCAGTTGAACTTAAAGGTGAGACTAATTTCGACGGATCTAAACTTATCTTATTCGAAGGCGATGAGAATCGTTTTGGCCTTGAATTCAATATCCCAGGAAAGGCTGTAAAAACAAATGACTTATTCTTCCAAGCTCAAGGAGCTAGCTTCTCTGTAGCTGGACAGGACGCTAAGTCATTGACCATGCGTCTTTCTTACGCTGCAGACAAATACATCGATTACATATATACCTTAAAAGGCAATGATTACAACGTACAGTTTGATATCAAAACCGTTGGAATCGGCAGCTTAGTTGATGTAAGCTCAAATAAAATGCTATTGAACTGGGAAACCACTTTGATGCAAAAAGAGCGTAATGTAAAGTCTGAACGTGAAAAGTCAGGTATCTTCTATAAAGAAGTAGATGGCTCTGTAGACCACCTATCAGAAACCAGTGACGATGAAGAAAAACTAGAAAAGAAAGTTTCATGGATTGCTTTCAAACAGCACTTCTTCTCGAGCATCTTGACTAGCAAAGAAGGTTTCGTGAATGCAGACCTTAAGTCTACCTTAATCACACAAGATAGCGTGGTTAAGCATTACCGTGCTTCAACTGAATTAGCATTAAACAAACAAAACGAAAGCCTACATGGCTTCAGCTTCTTCTTCGGTCCTAACAAATACAAAACGTTAAAGGCTGAAGGTAATGGTTTTGATAAGATCATTAACATGGGCTGGGGACCAATGGGCTGGATCAATAAATTCATCACGGTTCCTATCTTCGATTTCTTAGATGGATTCAATATGAACTATGGTATCGTGATCTTGATCCTTACCTTATTCTTAAAACTTCTGATGTTCCCATTAACTTACAAATCTTACCAATCAATGGGTAAAATGCGTGTGTTAAAACCTCAGTTGGATGAGATCAAAGCTAAGGTTGGTGATGACAACCCAATGTTGTTGCAACAAGAACAAATGAAGCTTTATAAGCAAGCCGGTGTAAACCCTCTAGGTGGATGTCTTCCTTTATTGCTTCAGATGCCTTTCACATTAGCCTTCTTCTTCTTCTTCCCGAACTTGTTCGAATTACGTGGAGAAAGCTTCCTATGGATTAAAGATCTATCAACATACGATGCACCGATCACATTTGCACCTCTTCCTTTATTAGGTGTAGACCACATCTCGTTCATGTGTATCTTGATGACCTTGACCACCTTGTTGACCACTTGGTACAACAACTCCACTTCAGGAGCTGTAAACAACCAAATGAAATACATCGGTTACATCATGCCATTGGTATTCTTCTTTGTATTGAATAGCTTCCCAGCAGGTCTGAACTACTACTACTTCTTATCAGCAGTCCTTACCTTCTTAACCCAAGTGATCATCCGTCAATTCGTAAACGACGATAAGATCCTTGCAGGTATCGAAGCCAACAAAAAGAAACCAGCATCCGAAAAGAAACAATCCTCCTTCCAAAAGAAAATGGAAGAAATGATGAGAGCACAACAAGCCGCTCAACAGAATAAGGATAAAAAATAAAAACAAAGATCCCCGGTTTTAATAACCGGGGATCTTTGTTTTTATTAGTATTCAGATTTGAGTATTGAGATATGAGATATTAACCTTTCTATCTCAAATCTCACATCTCATATCATTAGTATTGAGATATGAGTATTGAGATATGAGATATTAACCTTTTCTATCTCATATCTCAAATCTCAAATCTCAAATCTCATATCTCACATCCCCCTTACACAAAAGCACTAAATCCTGTGATACTTCTTCCGACGATTAAGGAATTGATCTCTTTGGTTCCTTCGTAGGAGTAGATCGCTTCGGCGTCGGCAAGGAAGCGAGCTACGTTGTATTCCAATAGGATTCCGTTGCCGCCCATGACTTCACGGGCTTTGGATACGATATCGCGCATCCGAAGGGTACAGAATACCTTGGCAAGGGAGGCATGTTCGTCTTTAAGTTTTTCATCATCCTGCAATTCGGATAGACGGAATACCAGGGTCTGCATCGCGGTCAGATTGGACAGCATTTCGACCAGGTGGTTTTGGATCAATTGGAAGGATGCAATAGGCTTACCGAATTGTTCTCGTTTGATGGTATAATCCAAGGCATTCTCATAGGCACCACGAGCACATCCAACAGCCATCCAAGCCACTCCGGCCCTGGTCATCTGTAACACCTTGGCCGTATCCTTAAAGGAATTGGCATTAGGCATACGATCTGATTCAGGAACCACACAGTCCGTTAATGTAATCAGACCGTTCTGAACGATACGCAATGCCATCTTATCTTTGATTTTCTCGACCGAGAAGCCTGGATTCTCCTTGCGGACAATAAATCCCTTCACCTGTTGGTCATCCAGATCCCTAGCCCAAATAATGGTAATATCTGAGAAGGTCGAGTTACCGATCCATTTCTTTTGTCCGTTCAAAATCCAATTGTCACCATCCCGTTTACAGGTTGTTGTCAATCCACCGGCTGTTGCAGAACCCACCAAAGGCTCTGTCAATCCGAATGCACCGATCTTATTCAACTGCTGCATGGCAGGCAGCCATTCATTTTTCTGTTCATCCGATCCGCACATATAGATCGAACCCATTGCCAATCCACTCTGAACACCCAGAAAAGTTGCGATGGATGGATCGACACGGCCAAATTCAGCGGCAATAATGCCATCCATTAAGGAAGTACCGCCCGCACAGCCATAGCCATCATATACATAACCACAGACATTGAGCTCCCTTAACTTGGGAATGATCTCAAAAGGAAATTCATCGTGCAGCCAATATTTATTGACGATGGGTTGAATTTCAGTTTCCAAGAACGTCCTGACTTTCATCTGCAAGGCCCTATCTTCTTCGGAAAGTTTTGCAGATATATCGTAAAAATCAGCATTAATTGGGGGCGGATCTTTTTTCTTTTTACTTCCAGTCAACATTTTCATGGCCATTTTGAGCTGATTTTCGTCCATTTTGGAAACTGCACCCAAAACTTCGGCCAAATCCACCTTCTTCGATATCTTCTCCAATTGCTCCAAATCCACTGATTTCATGAGCTTTAGGATGTTCTGTAGTCTTTCTAGCATAGTATTCTTTTAAAAATTTAACAGAAATATAACAATTTTTGTTTTTTCTTGTTGCAAATCAACAAAACAGTAGTATATTTGCGCTGCCTTAAGGAAAATATTTAAAATCAAACGACTGAAAATCAAAAGGTTCAATAAAAATTTTAAAAAATTATCTTTTCTTGGGTTACCTTTTTAGGTATTGGGTATTAAGAATTAAATAAACAAATTTGTTTCAACTAAATAGAAAATTAAAAATGAAAAATTTATTCAAATTCGGATTCTTAGGTTTAGCATTAACTATCGCTGTTGCTTCTTGTAACAACGCTGAAACTAAAACTGAAGCTACTGCTGACTCTTTGTCAAACGTTGTAGATTCAACTACTGAAAACGTAGCTGACTCTTTAGAAAATGTTGCTGATTCAGTTCGTGCAACTGGTGATTCTATCGCTGATTCTTTGAAAAACGTTCAATAATCCGAACAGATTTTAAAAATACATCAAGAGCTCGTTTAAGAAACGAGCTTTTGTTGTTTATGGAAGGGAGATATGAGTATTGAGATTTGAGTATTGAGATATTAACCTCCACCTCTTCAACTGTCTTAAATCTTAAATCTCACATCCATCCCCAATAACCTACAACCCCACTGTCTCCCATACCAAATCCCAAATTTGACATCCCCCCCAATAAGCTAACAGGCTCACTGTCTCCCATCTCATATCTCAAATCTCACATCTATTTCTTATTTTTGCATCCGTACTAAAGAAAATAAAATGACTTTATCCCCATTGACTGCAATCACACCCATTGATGGCAGATATTACAATACCAGCAAAGATCTATCGAATTACTTCTCAGAGTTCGCATTAATAAAATACCGTGTCTTAGTTGAAGTAGAATACTTTATCGCGCTTAGCGAGTCGGGTATTCCGCAATTGAGCCATTTTGATGGTAGCTTAAATGATAAGTTACGTGATATCTACAAAAACTTCAGTCTGGAAGATGCACAATGGATTAAGGATACAGAAAAGGTGACCAACCACGATGTGAAAGCCGTGGAGTACTTCTTGAAAAATGAATTTGAAAAACTGGGTCTGCATGACTCCCTTGAATTCATCCACTTTGGCTTGACATCGCAGGACATCAATAATACTGCAATCCCTCATTCTTGGAAGGATGCCTTGAAAGAGGTTTACCATCCTGCCATCAATGAATTACTGGAGGAATTGAAAAAACTGAGTGCAGAATGGGAAAATGTTTCCATGTTGGCCCGTACCCATGGCCAGCCGGCCTCTCCTACCCGTTTAGGAAAAGAAATCAAAGTATTTGTAGAACGTATCGAAAAACAGTTGAACCTGTTGAAACAAGTTCCTTTCTCGGCCAAATTCGGTGGCGCTACTGGTAACTTCAACGCTCACCATGTAGCTTACCCAAACAATGATTGGGTTGCCTTTGGAAACAAATTCGTTAACGAAACATTAGGCCTTGACCGATCACAAACGACTACCCAAATTGAACATTACGATAACTTCGCTGCCAGCTGCGACGGCTTAAAGCGTATCAATAATATCATAATCGACCTTTGTCGTGATGTATGGACCTACATCTCCATGGATTACTTCAAACAAAAGATCACTGCAGGGCAGATTGGTTCATCTGCCATGCCTCACAAAGTTAATCCGATCGATTTTGAAAATGCAGAAGGAAACTTAGGTTTAGCGAATGCCGTATTGGAACATTTAGCAGCCAAACTTCCGATCTCCAGATTACAGAGAGATCTGACCGACTCGACCGTCCTTAGAAACATCGGCGTTCCATTCTCTTACACCTTGATCGCGATCAAATCTACTTTGAGAGGATTGAGAAAATTGATCTTGAACGAAACTGCCTTTCAAGCAGACCTTGAAAACAACTGGGCGGTGGTAGCAGAGGCGATCCAAACTATTTTGAGACGCGAAGGATATCCAAAACCTTATGAGGCATTGAAAGACCTGACTCGTACCAATACTCACGTAACCAAAGACACGATTGCGGCATTTGTCGACCAATTGAATGTTACAGAAGAAGTTAAAGAAGAAATCAAAGCGATCTCTCCAAGCAACTATACCGGCGTAAAGCTGTAAGCTTTTACGAAGTAATGACGCTTAGCAATAGGTATTAACAGTATATTTGTGTTTTTATTTTACTATTAGAATTCATGGCAACGATTAACGTATATACAGAAAGCACCCCCAATCCAGCAACAATGAAGTTCTTGGTCAATAAATTATTGATCAACGGAAGCTTGGATTATCCAGATAGAGAGAAGGCGCAGGAATCTGCTTTTGCAAAGGAACTATTCAAGTTCAACTTTGTGAACGGCGTTTTCTTTGCCAGCAATTTCGTTACCATTACCAAAACTGAAGATGCAGAATGGGATGATATCGAAGCCTTATTGAAAGAATTCGTTAAGGGAGCAGTAGAATCTGAATTGGCAGTGAAACCTGTTGAACATTCCGAAGACGTTGTTTTTGAAGGAAATGACGTGGAAATAAAAATCCAACAGGTATTGCATGACTATGTTCGCCCAGCGGTAGAACAAGACGGTGGTGCAATCGCTTACAAGTCTTTTGACAATGGAACGGTTACCGTTGAATTACGCGGATCTTGTTCGGGTTGTCCTTCTTCAACCATTACCTTAAAGGCCGGAATCGAAGGTTTATTGAAGCGTATGGTCCCTGAAGTGGAAGAAGTTGTTGCAAATGCAATGTAACATAGAACAAAAAGTATTTAGTAGTTAGTATTTAGACCTTCTGTGAAGAGATATGGATTTTAAGTATTAATAAACTAAATCAGAAAATATAAGGAAGAGTCGCCCAAAATGGCGACTCTTTTTTTGTGCTTTTGGGGTCCAAAATCGATCAAAAATAGGCGAGGTCATTCGGGAATGCATTTGGTCTTGTTCGAGGCATATTCGGAAATTTCAAAACATGGCTCGAACAAGGTCAAAAGGAGCTCGGGATGAACTTGCCCATGCCCTTCGGAATTTAAAGCTTTAGTAGAGTTAAACAATTCCAAAATTTTTGTATATTCAGAGCAGGTCAATTGACCACCTAGACTTATAATTTTTGGATAAATGTGAATTGTGGACAAAATTCCTTTGGAACCGTTGGTTACGGTCTAAATAATTCAGCTTTTTCAAGGGCACTCCATTAAAAATCACTAACTTTATCGGCAAAATAATCGAAACTTTATACTTTAAAATGAGTGCAGATATAAACAAATTAGAACAGATCGCTTCGCAAGTAAGAAGAGACATTGTTCGTATGGTGCATGCATGCCAATCAGGACACCCAGGGGGATCATTGGGTTGTACTGACTATTTTGTGGCCTTGTACTTTCACGCGATGAAACATGACCCATCTTTCAACATGGATGGCATTGGTGAAGATATTTTCTTCTTGTCTAACGGTCACATCTCTCCGGTTTTCTACAGTACCTTAGCTAGAGCTGGTTATTTTCCAGTGAGCGAATTAGCTACCTTCAGAAAAATCAACTCTCGTCTTCAAGGACACCCAACTACGCATGAGCACCTGCCAGGAATCCGTATTGCTTCTGGTTCTTTGGGCCAAGGGCTTTCCGTATCGATCGGTGCAGCACAAGCTAAAAAGTTGAACAAAGACAACAGTTTAGTTTATGTTTTGATGGGTGACGGTGAATTGCAAGAAGGTCAGGTTTGGGAAGCTGCTATGTATGCGCCTCACAATAAAGTAGACAATTTGATCGCTGCAGTGGATTACAACCGCGCGCAGATCGATGGTTCAACTGATGATGTATTGTCATTAGGAAACCTTCGCGCTAAATGGGAAGCTTTTGGATGGGACGTATTGGAAGTGGATAAAGGGAATGACATGGCATCTGTAATTGCTGGATTGGACGAGGCGAAATCTCGTACTGGAAAAGGCAAACCGGTGATCATCTTATTGCACACTGAAATGGGTTCAGGTGTGGATTTCATGATGGGATCGCACAAATGGCATGGTGTTGCTCCTAACGATGAGCAATTAGAATCTGCTTTAAACCAAATCCCTAGAACCGTAGGCGATTATTAATCACTGTTTAGACGATAGTTTTGTAATGAAAAAATATACATACACAGAATCAAAAGATACACGTTCAGGTTTCGGAGCTGGTTTATTGGAAGCTGGCCAGAAAAACGAAAACGTAGTAGCCTTATGTGCTGACTTGATCGGTTCATTGAAAATGAACGACTTTATAAAAGCTTATCCAGAGCGTTTCTTCCAAATCGGTATTGCGGAAGCTAACATGATGGGTATCGCTGCTGGTCTTACCATCGGTGGTAAGATTCCTTTCACTGGTACTTTTGCCAACTTCTCTACTGGCCGTGTTTATGACCAGATCCGTCAATCTATTGCTTATTCTGGCAAGAACGTTAAGATCTGTGCTTCACACGCTGGTTTGACACTTGGTGAAGATGGTGCTACCCACCAGATTTTAGAAGATATCGGTCTGATGAAAATGTTACCTGGAATGACAGTGATCAATCCATGTGACTTCAACCAAACAAAAGCGGCTACTATTGCGTTAGTAGACCATGAAGGTCCTGTTTACCTTCGTTTCGGACGCCCTGTAGTTCCTAACTTCACGCCTGCAGACCAAAAATTTGAGATCGGTAAAGCGGTGATGTTGAACGAAGGTACAGATGTAACGATCGTAGCAACAGGTCACTTGGTATGGGAAGCGATCCAAGCGGGTGAAGAGTTGGAGAAATTAGGCATCAATGCTGAAATCATCAATATCCACACCATTAAACCATTGGATGAGGAAGCGATCCTAAAATCAGTGACCAAAACTGGATGCGTGGTTACGGCTGAAGAGCATAACCGTCTTGGTGGTCTTGGCGACAGCGTGGCGCAATTATTGGCACAGAAATTACCGACTCCACAAGAGTATGTTGCCGTAAACGATAGCTTCGGCGAATCGGGAACGCCAGCACAGTTGATGGAAAAATACGGTTTGAATGCTGCAAATATTGTGAATGCAGTTCGTAAAGTAATTACAAGAAAATAACAATCTATGGAAGATTCCCTGATAATAGCAAAGTTTGCGGATGAAAAAACTCGTGAAGAGGCATTCCGCTTGTTGCTTAAAAAATATCAGCAAAAGATTTATTGGCATGTCAGACGGATGGTCATTGACCATGATGATGCCGATGATGTTGTACAAGATATCTTTATCAAAGTATGGCGCAATCTTGAGAAATTCAGGGAAGATTCGCAATTGTATACTTGGTTATACCGCATTGCTACCAATGAGTGTATCACCTTCTTGAACAAGAAAAAGCAAAAGCAGAGTGTTTCATTGGATGATGAATGCTCTGCTTATCTTTCCGATTCCTTGGCAGATGGTGCCTACTTCAACGGCGACAAAGCACAAATGAAATTACAGCAAGCTCTTTTGACCTTGCCGGACAAACAAAGATTGGTCTTTAACATGAAGTATTTCGAGGACATGAAGTACGAAGAAATATCCGATGTGTTAGGAACCAGTGTCGGAGCCTTAAAAGCTTCATACCACTTAGCAGTAAAAAAAATAGAGAACTTTTTTGCCTCAAACGATTAAACCTTTTGCCGCAAAAACCATCTATTATGGTACTATGAAAGAAAATAACACATATTACGAAAATTTAGGAGGCAACCAACTACCTAACTCGTTGCGTGTCAACCCTTTCATTGTACCTGAAAATTACTTTGAAAAGCTAACCGAAAGAAGTCTGTTCTTCGCTAAACTTGATCAAATTTCAGACACAGGAAAAGCAGGATTGAGCACCCCAAATGGATTCTTTGAACAACAAGAGTCCCAACTGTTAGGTCAAATCAAGATCGACCAGTATAGAGCTGCTGAAAGCTTCAGTGTACCTGAGCAGTATTTTGATCAATTGAGTGAGCAGATCCTTGGCCAAGTCCACATAGACGGGCATAAAAAGGTGGAAGAAACAGAAGTTCCTGCCGGTTACTTTGATAACTTGACTGCTCGTATTCTAAACAGAATTGAAGAAGAAGAGTTAACGCTAGAGATAGCAGAACCTGGATTTACAGTTCCAGAAGGTTATTTTGAAGAAGCTGACGATCAGATCATGGCTTCCATCTATACCGAAGAACTGAAATCAAAAGTTCAGGCAGATGGGTTTGAAGTACCTGCGGGTTATTTCGATCAGATGTCTACCGCTATCCTTGACAAAGTTCAGGACAAGAAGGTAATTACCTTGCCTTCACGTAATGAGTCTGAAACTTCAGTTTCTGGGAAGAAAGGAAAAGTCTATGCTTGGTTGACCACAGCCGCTGCTGCCTGTGTTGCTGCAGTGATCGCTGTATCTGTTTACAACGCAGAATACAACCAACCAATGCCAACGGAAAAGGTGTCGTTGAATGAAATTCCAGAAGATGAAATTATCAACTACCTATCCAGTTACAGTGATGCTTCGGACATAGAGTACTATGCAGAGTACATCTATCAGCCAGAGGAAGCACTAAACGTGGGGGAAGGAATCGATAAGGAAGTTTTAGAAGATTACTTAAATTATAATTTATAATGATTCGTTTAAAACATATTATTTCAACGCTTTGTTTGATTTGGATAGCTTGTTTTGTTGCGAATGGACAGTCACGCCAGGAACGATTTGATGCAATTGAAAAGCAGAAGGCGGCTTATATTACCAAACAACTGAGATTAACTCCAACGGAAGCACAGCAATTCTTTCCACTGTACAATCAGTACTCGAAAGAAATCAGAGGTGTCAAGTCCAAGAAATCGCAAGGCCACAACAACAGTGGCAACCGCGGTAACTCCTTCAGACCCGGCAATGATGTAATAGAATATGATGCCCAAGAAGTTGATATCAAGAAAAGATACCGGACCAAGTTTGCGGATGTCCTGGGGCAATCCCGAGCATCGCAATTCTTTGCCGTAGAACAGGAATTTATAGAATTGCTGTACAAAGAACTCAACAGCAGAAGACATTAATATAAAGAAGCGCTAGCGCTTCTTTTTTTATGCCTTATTTTATAATATGCCTGTAAATTCATGGGCCGTCCTGCCCTAAAGGTTCATGAAAGTTTCTGTTTATGCCTATCTTTGCCACATCATGATAAGTAATAGAGAACTCTTCTTAAAAAACACTGCCCAAACCTCAGATTCACCAAGATTATTAGAAATCGACCGTGCTGAAGGTATTTACCTATATGGGCCAAACGGAGAGAAATATATGGATCTGGTCTCTGGTTTCAATGTGAGCAACATTGGCCATAGACATCCCCAAGTTTTAAAAGCCATTCAGGAACAGCTGGACCGCTTTATGCACGTGACGGTTTATGGCGAGTTTGTCCAATCCCCGCAGGTGCTGTTAGCTACGGAACTATTAGAAGTCCTTCCGGATTCATTCCAATCGGTATACTTTACCAATTCGGGAGCAGAGGCTGTAGAAGGTTCCATGAAAGTCGCTAAGAAATTTACGGGACGCAGGGAGATCATTGCTGCCAAACAGGCCTACCATGGTAGTACGCAGGGTGCATTGAGCCTGATCGGCAATGATGAATATCGTGTGGCCTATGCCCCACTCCTTCCTGAAATATCCTTTATCGAATACAATAGCCTTCCTGACCTGGACAAGATCAGCGACAAGACCGCAGCGGTCATCGTAGAAGCCATTCAAGGTGAGGCGGGCGTTCGTGTCCCTAGCAAGGAATATATGCAAGCCCTGCGTCAGAAATGCACCGATACGGGCGCGCTCTTGATCTTTGATGAAATTCAGACGGGTTTCGGAAGGACCGGGAAATTATTTGCTTTCGAACATTTTGGGATCGTTCCGGATATCCTGATGCTGGCCAAGGGTATTGGTGGCGGGATGCCATTGGGTGCTTTCGTAGCTCCTAAAAAAATGATGGACGTAATAAAAGCGAACCCTATGCTGGGCCATATTACCACTTTCGGTGGACATCCGGTGAGCTGTGTGGCAGCTAGGGCTTCCCTGAAGGTGATACAAGACGAAAAACTGATAGAAGATGTGGACCGCAAAGCCAAGCTTTTTAGGTCGGAACTCCAAATGCCACAGATCAGGGAAATCCGTGGTCTCGGGCTGATGATGTGCCTACAATTGGACAATTTTGACCAGGTGTACCAGGTCAGCAACTACTGTGCTTCTAAAGGACTCATCATTGATTGGTATCTGCATTGTGAAACAGCCTTGCGCATAGCTCCTCCATTGACGATCAGTGAGGATGAAATCATCCATTCCTGTAAAATAATTAGGGAAGGGATTGAAAAATTCTGTTAGAATAACTAAATTGCTGTTACACTATCAACCTATTTAAACATAAAATGGATAACAGAAGAGACTTTTTAAAGAAAAGCTTGTTGACACTGGGAGCAGCCGGCTTAGGAACATCATTCGCTAATGCCATAGATTTTTCTACTGGCGCTAAAGCTAAACTGAGCATCAACCAAGGTGATGTCATCTTGTTCCAAGGGGACTCGATTACGGATGCAGGCAGAAATAAAGAAAACCTAAACCCTAACGATGGCAATGCTTTTGGAAACGGCTACGCTTTTATGGCAGCAAGTACCCTTCTAAATAAATATGCGGACAAGGATATCAAGGTCTATAACCGTGGGATCAGTGGAAACCGCGTTCCTGATCTGATCAATCGCTGGCAAAAGGATGCTTTGGATCTAAAACCGAATATCCTGAGCATTATGATCGGTGTCAATGACTTCTGGAGAACGATGGATAGTGGTGCAAAAAACTCTCCTGAGCAATATAAAGCACAGTATAAGGAGTTGCTGGACAAAACCAAGGCAGCCCTGCCTGATGTAAAATTGATTATTATAGAACCCTTCGGAGTCAAGAACGTAAAACATGTTACGGATGCTTGGTTCCCTGAGTTCCCAAAATACTTGAATGCAGCCAAGGAAATAGCCCAAGAATACGGCGCTATCTTTTTGCCTTACCAAAGCATCTTTGATCAAGGCTTGAAAAGAAACAGCAATGGCGGCTACTGGACCACCGACGGTGTCCACACCACCATGGCCGGAGCCAACTTGATGGCAGAAGCCTGGCTTAAGTTGATAAAATAAAAAAAACCTCGCCTCAGATAAACTGAGGCGAGGTTTTTTTTTATTAGATATGAGTATTGAGATTGGAGTATTGAGATATTAAACTAGATAGCCTTTCTATCTCATTTCTCATTTCTCATATCTCATATCTCATATCTCATATCTCAAATCTCCTGTCTCCCTAAAGCACCCTAACCAACAAGCCTTTCAAATACTCACTTTCAGGGAAGGAAGCACGAACGGGATGGTCTTCGGGTTGGCAATATTGATAGATGAATTGAATTTCTTTACCGGCGTCTAGAGCGGCCCAGGCGATGACTTGTTTGAAGGTGTCGATATCCATGGCTCCGGAACAGGAGAAGGTAGCCAGCAGGCCTCCACTGTTTAAGAGCATCAGTCCACGACGGTTAAGGTCCTTGTATGCTCGAGAGGCTTTTTCTAAAGCAGACCTGGTAGGGGCATATTTAGGTGGATCTAAAACGATGACATCAAACTTCTCTCCTTGCTCGCCCAATTCGCGCAGGTATTTGTTTACATCAGACTGAACGGCGGTATGCTTGCTGCTGTCGAATCCATTGAGCCTGATGTTGTTCTTTAAGGTTTCGATTGCCAATCCCGAGCTATCTACGGAGGTAATGGATTTTGCTCCTTCGCGGAAGGCATTCAAGGTGAAACCACCGGAGTAACTAAAGCAATCCAGTACCGTTTTGTCCTTTGCATATCGTGCTGTAATTGCTCGATTCTCACGCTGATCGCAATAGAAACCCGACTTCTGCCCTTCTACGATATTGACTTGATAGTGGATACCGTTTTCAATGACGTCAACAAATTCAGGAGGTACAGCGCCGTAGAGGATCCCATTGGTATCTGGGAGTCCTTCATATTCCCTAGATTTCAGGTCACTGCGTTCATAGATTCCTTTGGGTTGCAACAATTGGACTAATTGGTCAACTATAATATCTTTTACCTTTTCAATTCCCGTGGAATGAACCTGAACGGAAATAAAGTCGGCATATTTATCGGCAATCAATCCTGGTAGGAAGTCGGCTTCCGCAAAGATCAATCGAACGGTATTGTTGGTGTCATGCAGTAAGCTCAAGCGGTTATTGACCGACTTGCTTACCCTATTGCGCCACCATTGCTCATTGATCTCCTGACTAGGATCCCATTCTAATAAACGGACCGCAACCCTAGAATTGCCGTTATAAATACCGTAAGCAATAAATTCATCTTCTATGTTGTAGACAGAAACGATATCTCCATTTTGTGGTTTGCCCAGGGCAGCTGAGATTGCTCCGGAAAAGACCCATGGATGTAATTGCCAAGCGGCTTTATCCTTTCCTTTGTTCAGGATTATTTTATTCATGAATGCAAAAATAAATAGAATTGAAAGAAATTAATTCATCATGGACTAAAAAACTTTGAATAACAGCCCCCTTTTCTTGATTTTTATCCTTTTCTTTTCTTACCGTTGGAACCTTTATTCTCTTTCAACATTTATTTTCATTATATTCATAATAACCACTAATAAACCACTTATGAGATTTCTTAGCACTATCTTCCTATTTGTATCCATTTTCTTTCAATCTTTATCCGCTCAAGAGATAACCATCAAAGGAAGCATCAGCAACCTTGGCGACAGCATAAAGTATATCCACCTTTCTAGTTTTAATGGTTTTCAAGTCCATAAATTGGATAACAATACCTTTGAATTTAAGATCCCTGGAGAATTGCCTCAGGATAAAGTAAACCATGTTTTCATCGTATTGAGTAAAAATGAATATAGGGATTCAGATAGTTTGGTAGCTGAACTAAACGAAAGAAAAGAATTGCATATGGGCAAAGACCCCATCCGGTTTATAGTAGATGCTGAGAACATGAAACTTGAGGTCGATGCTAAAGAGAAAATCGCTTCCGTGGAAGGAAGTACCCTGAATAAGCAAAATTTGGAATTAAATGCTGCGAAAACACAAACGATGAAAAGTTGGCAGGAAGGTAACTTATCTTACGACGATATGGTTGAGCAGACCTTTTCGGAGTCATTAAAAGTCCTTCAGAACTACCCGAATTCATTACTTACTATGGAGTTCCTGAACAATACTTATAAAGATCCATTTATGGAAACTGCGCTAAAAAATCTAAACCCTCAAAATATTTATGCTGCTCAAACCTTGATTGCAAAAATTAAAGAACAAAATCTTCCTAAAGAAAAGGTAGATGAATTATTAGACAACTATAAAAAATTATATAAAAGCACTGAGGAGTTAGCCGAAATCCCCTTCCCCGCAATAAAGCTGACCAGCCTAAAGGATGATACCCTCAACATCAAAGATCTATATAATCAAGCTGACTATATTGTCATGGATATTTGGGCGACATGGTGCGTGCCTTGCCTTCAGCAGCATCCGGAATATGAAAGAATTGCAGGAATAAGCAAAAAGAACGTCAAATTTATTGGCCTTTCTATTGATGAAAAGCAAACAAATTGGAAAAATCACTTAAATGAACATCCAAAGAAGTATGAAAATTATTGGTTAGAGAAAGCAGAAGTTAAAGAGCTTCATGATTCTTTGGGTATCCATAGTTATCCAACTTATCTGATCATCAACACGAAAACCGGGAACCTGGTGCAGATAAAATTTCCTATTGAGAGGATGGAAGAGTTTCTGGCAGCATTAGAATAAAATGCACAGTAAATAACAAAAAGGATCAATACGATATTACTCGGATTGATCCTTTTTGTATTATAGAAGATGTTAATTGTTCTCTATCAAATAAGCTTTGAAGGCGTCGTAATCTACTTTCAGCTCTTCAGCTAACTTTGGTTTGCCTTGGAGCTTTTCCGCTCCTGCTGGCAGTTTAACTTCTTTATAAACATCTTCCGAAATAGCTTCTGGGAACTTACATGGATGTGCCGTGGATAGGAACACCGAAGCATATTCGCCAGGATGATCCTTTCGGTAAGCCTTGGAGGCTAAATAAGCGATCGCTGTATGCGGACAGGCCACATATTTGAACTGCTCATACAGCTCATCCATACCCTTTTTAGTTTCTTCATCATTGTAGGTGTATGAACTAATCATTCCCTGCAGTTCCGAAAGATTATTATGGAATAAGTCTTGGATACGGACCCAGTTACTTGGGTTTCCGACATCCATCGCATTCGCAAGTGTCTGTACAGAAGCTTTAGGCTCATACTGACCTGATTTCAAGAAACGTGGCACGGTATCATTGACATTCGTACCTGCCACGAAATGAGAAACCGGTAATCCCATCTTATAAGCCAATAAGCCTGCACCAATATTACCAAAGTTACCACTTGGAACTGTGAACACAACCTCTTGCATACCCTGAGCCTTCAATTGAGCATAGGCCCAGAAATAATAAAAGGTCTGCGGGATCAATCTGGCAATATTGATAGAATTCGCGGAAGTAAGCCTTAGTTTTTGGTTCAGCTCTGGATCATTGAAAGCCTGCTTAACTAAAGCTTGGCAATCATCAAAAGTACCTTCCACTTCCAATGCCCTAATGTTTTGTCCATTGGTCGTTAATTGTTCTTCCTGCACTTTGGAAACCTTTCCTTTTGGGTATAGGATAGTGACCCTTGTGCCTTCAACAGCCAGGAATCCTAAGGCAACGGCACCTCCGGTATCACCTGAGGTAGCAACCAGGACGTCCAGTAACTGCTCTCCTTGTTTCGAGAAATAACCCATTACACGGCTCATAAATCGAGCACCAAAGTCCTTAAAGGCATAGGATGGACCATGGAAAAGCTCCAATACAGCAGTATCGGGGCTTAAGAACCTTACTGGTGCATCAAAGTTGATGGCGTCATTGATGATAGCCTTCAAGTCTTTCTCCGGGATATCATTCCCTATAATGGCATTAGCAATCTGAAAAGCAATCTCCTGAAAGGAATATTGCTGTATATTTTTTATGAAATAAGGATCCAGGCTGGGGATGTTCTCAGGCATATAGAGTCCCTTATCTTGAGGTAAAGAATTAAATACTGCCTCTTGGAAGGAAACGCGTAGATCTTTATTGTTTGTGCTATAAAATTGCATGGTTTTAAGTTTAGGTTTAAGAAAGAATTTTGGGTCCTTCAGCATTGACTGCAGAAACAAACTGCAAGCTTTCGATACCATTGGCGGTCAAATGTTCCTGAATACGGTCCACAGCCACTTGAGCGGCTTCAGCTCCCTTGCTGATGGCAACCACAGAAGGCCCTGATCCTGAAATACCAAAGCTAAGCACGCCAGCTTCCATCGCTATGCGCTTCATTTCATAGAATTCAGGGATCAGGATAGCCCTAGTAGGCTCTATCAATACATCGTGCATGCTTCTACCGATCAATTCGTAATCGCTACGGTATAAGCCCGCAACTAAGCCAGCTATATTTCCCCATTGATTAACGGCATCTTTCAAGGATACCTTTTCCTTGATCAATTGCCTAGCGTCCCTAGTTGGCACATCCACCTGCGGAAACACAATACCAGCAACCAAATCTTCCGGAACCGGCAGATTAATGATATCCAAAGGTTCATAACCCCTGATCAATGTAATACCACCCATCAACGCTGGAGCAACATTATCGGCATGTCCATGGCCACAAGCCAATCGTTCGCCTTCTACGCAGAAAGGCATCAGCTCATTCTTGGTTAAAGGATTACCCAATAAAGCATTTATGGCAAACAAACCCGCCACCGTACTCGCCGAACTAGAGCCCAATCCGCTACCAATGGGCATGTGCTTGATCAGGTCGATTTCAATACCAATCTCTTCTTCAAGCCCTAAATGGCTCAATAACATCTTGACACAGGCACTCACAGTATTCTTATCCGGGTCTAATGGCAAACGGCCATCATCCCCTTGGATAGAACGAATCCGTACTCCGGACTCTTCCACCCTTTGCATATAAACTTCGTCTCCAGGTTTATCTACTGCAAAACCCAATATATCAAAGCCACAGATCATATTTGCTACCGTAGCCGGAGCAAATACGCGTACTTCTTTTAACCATTTGTCTGGATTCAATGTATTTTCCTTTTTTACTAATTGTTCAGGATTTGACATGATTTCTATTTTTTATGAATTAAGCGCCGACGTTGACTAAATCTGCGAACACACCTCCTGCAGTAACTTCTGCACCTGCACCTGGACCTTTCACGACCAATGGCCTTTCCTTATATCTTTCAGTCGTAAATGAAATGATATTATCACTACCAGAAAGCGCATAGAATGGATGATTCTCATCGACCATTTGCAAACTGATGGCTACTTTACCATTTTCTAAGGTACCGATATAGCGGATAACCTTGCCTTGTTTTTCAGCTTCCTCTTTCAAATTATTGAAGTATTCATCAGCCTTTAACAACTCTGCGTAGAACTCATCCACGGAATCTGCTTTCAAGCAGCTTTCCGGAAGTATATTACCCAATTGTACATCAGAGGACTCAATCGGATATCCAGCATCTCTTCCTAATATCAGCATCTTACGCATAAAATCAATACCGCCTAGATCATCACGTGGATCGGGTTCTGTAAAGCCTAGCTCCTGTGCTTTCTTTACTACATCGTAGAAAGAAGCATCTCCTCTGAAATTATTGAAGATATAGGAAATAGTACCGGATAGGATAGCTTCTATTTTCAACAAGCGGTCGCCGCTCATCATTAGGTCCTTCAGAACCCTCACGATTGGCAAACCAGCGCCTACATTGGTTTCATAGAAGAAATCTACCCCATGCTTTCTAGCGGTCTCATGTAATAGTTTATATTGTGCATAATCGCCTGAGTTTGCAATCTTGTTACAAGTTACAATCGAGATATTCGACTTAAAAATGCTTTCATAATAGGTCGAAGGCAATTTGCTTGCTGTATTATCGATAAATACACAGTTTGGCAGGTTCATCTCTTGCATCTTAGCTATGAACGTAGCTAGATCAGCAACCTCTCCATTCGCATCCATTTCTTCCTTCCAATTCCCTAGATCCACTCCATCAGCATTGAAATACATCCTTCTGGAGTTAGAGATACCCACAACCTTGACTTCAATATCATTTTGTTCTACCAAAAAGGCATGTTGTTTATGTAATTGGCTGAACAAAGTAGAACCAATATTACCAGTACCGATATTGAATACGTGAAGAGTTTTCTTTAATTCAGCAAAGAACGCATCATGTACAGCATTGAGTGCCTTAGAAAGATCTTCCTTATTGATGATAACGGAGATATTGAACTCTGATGATCCTTGAGCTATTGCACGTACATTGATACCGTTACGGCCAAGCGCATGGAATAACTTACCAGACATGCCAGGCGTACGTTTCATGTTCTCCCCTACGATAGCCAGGATCGATAGATCGCTCTCTACCACTGGCAGGGATAATTTATTAGCCAAGAGCTCCAGTTCAAACTCGTTCTGGATAAGCTCAACGGCTTTTTGCGAATCACTTGGATTAACAGCAAAAGTGATACTATGTTCAGAAGAAGATTGGGTAATCAAGATGACGTTGATCTGCTCTCTAGCTAATAGGGTGAATAGGCGTCCACTGAAGCCAGACTTCCCAACCATACCACTACCTGTCAAGTTGATAACTGAAACATCAGAAATCGAGGATATCCCCTTTATAGGAAAACCAGACTTTCCGGTTTCGAACTGAATAACCGTTCCAGGAAATTTAGGCTGAAACGTATTGCGGATTACAATCGGGATCTTCTTCATAAAAGCCGGAACCATCGTCGGAGGATAGATAACCTTTGCTCCGAAATAAGAAAGCTCCATAGCTTCAGTATAGGAAAGTACAGGCAGAGAAAAAGCCTTCTTAACGATTCTAGGATCAGCAGTCAACATACCGTTCACATCGGTCCATATTTCAATGGCAGTTGCATTCAGTACCGAACCGAATATGGCAGCGGTATAATCCGAACCACCACGACCTAAAGTTGTGATCCTGCCTTTGTCATTAGAACCGATGAATCCAGTTACAAATAGGAGTTTATCGGCGTGAGTTTGAGAAAGAGCTTGGATTAATTGTGCGGTAAGGGGTTCGTTCAGGTGGGCATTACCAAAATTGGAGTCTGTTTTAATGTAGTGAGAAGCATTGATGTACTCTGCTTCGGGAACCTCTTGCTCCATGATCTTGGCGACCAAATAATTGCTGCAACGTTCGCCATAAGAGATGATCAGGTCCTTACTCTGATTACTCAGTTCCTTTAGTGCGGTTACCCCTTGCAACAGATCTTCCAATTCATTGACCAAGAGCTTTAATCTGGTTAACACCGGATTTTGGAACTTCACAGCGATCAATTTCTTGACCACCTCAAAGTGTTTTTCCTCCAAGAGTTTCAGATCTTCGGCAAAAGGTTTGCCTTCAGCTGCATCTTCAGCCATTTTTGTCAACAGGTTGGTGATTCCTGACATCGCTGACAATACGACCAATGGCTTCTCTCCAGCTTCGTAAGATTCTTTTACGATTGCTAATACTGCTTTGATACTTTCTACGGAACCTACGGATGTCCCGCCAAATTTTAGGATTTTCATGCTTTCTTGCTCTGTTTATTTACTGTTTGTTTTTTCGTCATAAAAAAAGCCCTCCTCAAAAGAGGAAGGCTTCTAATATCTGTACTAATTACTATACAATAGAATCACTTCCTCCTGGTATTGCCCCCGATGGTAATGATAATTGTAATAATAATAGATGCGTTTAACATTAATTTTGCTTTTGAATGCCCAAATATATTATTAAATTTTATATAACAATGTAGTTTTATTAAAAAAATTTAAAAAAATTGTAAAAAGTAGCCTTATATCAAAATAAGCCATTATTTAGATGTAACTCGACAATTAAAAGGTTGAACAGATAAAAAATACAAATGTTAAAAGTGTTAAAACTTTGTTAAATTTCTTTAAGAATGTTTTGAATTCTATACAGTATGTATTAGATTTGCTTCAGCTCGTTTGAAAAATTACAAAAAAATGAAGGTTTTCAGGGAGCTTATGGTTGTATAAATTAGCGATTTAATGAAAACAAAGAAACTAGTGGCAGTGATGCTATTCATAGGCTTATGTCTATTCTCGCAGGCTCAAACCAGCCAAAAATCCTCAGACCCTGATAACCTAGCAAAAGAATACTTCTCTCAAATCATGGGCGTTGCATCAAACGCTACTACGAACACAAAACTTTATCAATTTGTTTACGAATGGTTAGGAACTCCTTATCGCCTTGGTGGTGATTCTAAAAGAGGGATCGATTGTTCTAAATTCTCATTGGCGGTTTACGAAAATGTGTTCAACACAACGATCGGTTATAACAGCCGCAATCAATACTCCAACGTAACTCCTATTCGCAAGAATGATTTGCAAGCAGGAGACTTAGTGTTCTTTAAGATTAGAAGCAGAAGCATTACTCACGTAGGTGTATATTTAGGAGACGACAAATTTGCGCATGCATCATCAAGCAAAGGTGTCATGGTAAGTAACCTAAATGAAGCATACTGGAAAAGATATTATTACAACGGCGGCCGTCCTAAATTGGAAGATGGTGAGCGAATCATGACTGCCGATGCTAATCCAAATCAAAAAAGCAATCTTCACTAGATCAAACTAGAATTATAAAATATTAAAATAAAGTCCGAAAGTCATGCTTTCGGACTTTATTTTTTAAATTTTTGCTAAATTTACCCTTATCAAAAAAGCAACAATGTCATCTAAGAAAACACTTATCCTAAATAAAGAGCAGATCCACCAAAAGTCTAAACGTATTGCTTATCAAATCGTAGAAGATAACTTTGATGAGTCTACAATTGTACTTGTTGGTCTTGCTGACCGCGGTTATGTATTTGCTGAGCGCTTACAGAAGATATTAATGGAAATAGCACCTGATAAGACCTTTGAATTGATCAAGGTTACGGTGCAGAAAACCAAGCGTAATTTGGAGGCCACAACTGATGTACCGGTTGAAACAGCAAAGGATAAGGTAATCATCTTGATAGACGATGTTTTAAACAGCGGTAGGACGCTAGCTTATGGTTTGGGCGTGTTCCTTAATGTTCCCTTGAAACGCATGCGTACAGCCGTCCTAATCGACCGCAGCCACCATCAGTTCCCGGTGTTCAGTGATTACTATGGATTAAAGCTTTCAACCATCCTTAAAGAACATGTTGAGGTGGTCTTGGAAGAATTCGATAAAAAAGAAGATGCGGCCTATTTATCATAGCCGCATCTTTTCTTTTAAATTCTATTTGTTTAGGTAATCCCTCTTTAACTCTTACCCTTATAAATCTTCAGTTTCTGACCAATGCGAAGGTTTGACCCACGCAGGTTATTATCTGATTTTATCTTATTGACCGTTGCTCCACGGTGCTTACCAGCGATCTCCGACAAGGTATCCCCTTTGCGCACCACATAGGTTACATAGGTAGGATTACTTTTCACTGTAGCCTTTGCACGGGTTGCAGCCACTACATTCTTGGTCAATTCCTCATCTATTGCTCTAGATACCACCAAAGACTTGCCGGTAATTGAACTCCTTGAGGTTAGATTGTTCCAAGCCATTAGGTTTTGGACACTCACCCCATATTTTCTAGAGATCGTCTGCAGGGTCTCCCCTTTGGCTACCTCATGGTTTTTATCCTCTTTAACATCCACAGCGGCGATGGCTTTTTGAATAGCCTCATCCTGTGGATTATGCAGAGCAGCATAAATCAGGGAATCACTCATAGCCTCGTTCACCGGAATCACCAATCGCCTTTGCTTCTCAGGGCTGGCAATCACCACCTCACGCTTATAGCCGGGGTTCAATTGTTTCAGCAATTCAGGAGAACAGGTCAAGGCCGAAGCAAGTTGCTTCATATTAACCGATTTATCCAGCATCAACACCCTATGATCTGTTTGCAGGTCATTCACTTCCGTATTCAAGCCATAAAGCTCAGCATGGTTCAAAACATAGGTCATCGCAATAAACTTAGGAATATAGTTTTGTGTCTCTTTAGGAAGGAAAGGAGACAATTCCCAGTAGTTCGGGCTATTCAATCCAGAACGGATAATTGCACGACGTACACAGCCCCTACCACAATTGTATGAAGCCAGAGCCAACAACCAATCATTGAACTCATCATAAGCCTCCTTTAAATAACTAGATACCGCATAGGTTGTCGAATAAACATCCTTACGCTCATCAAAGTTAGAATCCATGGTCAGGTTATAAACCTTTGCCGTACCATAGATAAACTGCCATGGCCCTACAGCTCCAGAAGTTGAAACGGTATGTGGATTAAGGGAGGATTCGATGACCGACAGATACTTGACCTCATCAGGCACGCCTTGTTCGGCAAAGATCTGGTCATAGATCGGGAAATAATACTCGCTCAAGCCAAGCAGCTTTTCCATGTAAGGCTTATAGTTCCTGGAAATATATTTATCCAAGTAAGCCTTCACGCGGGCATTGTATTCTAAGGGAACAGTTTTCTGTATCCTTTGGATACGTTGGGCAATATTGACGTCCTCCTCACTGAAGACAACGCCGCCACCTGCCAATTGCTTGACAGAATCCAACATCAGGAAAGTCTTTTCCTTATCTTTCTCTAATTGGTCAATAATATTGGCCTGAAAGGTGTCCCCAAAGAAGCTGGGGTCCGCCTGCTGTTCCTGTGCGTATCCAAACTTCAGGACACACAAGCCTATTGTAACTAGGAAACTAATTTTTTTGTTCATAAGTAATCGCTACTGTAAAAACTATCTGTGTTAGTTCTTCGCTTATCGTTGGCAAATTGTGCCAATTCTTTTGGTTAGCTATAAAAAAAAAGTTTCACCAGACACATTACATATCTAGTGAAACTCTATAAAATCTTTTAATGAATATAATTAACCTTGTTTGTTAACTGTATCATTATTAGCTGTTGTATTTGTGTTGCCTTCAGCATTTGGATCATCTTTTTGGCCTTCTTTGAATTCTTTCACGCCACGTCCTAACCCACGCATCAATTCAGGAATTTTCTTTCCCCCAAATAACAATAACGCCAATACCACGATAATGATAATCTCATTGGTACCGATAAATAATAATCCTGATGTATACATATTCTACTAATTTACTGATTCTTTTCTTTTAGTGTATCTAACAAATATATAGATAAATAATTTAAAACCCTGTAACTATCTTGCTATCCATATTGATGGATTCATCGAAGTTGTACCGCGATAAACACTCAAGTCAATGTAGGAATATCCCACCTCTGGATCCGAGTCTGCAGCACCGATTACGGTACCTGTCGAGATCTTCTGTCCCTTGCTTACGTTCACCGATTTCAGGTTAGAATAAGCTGTCAGATATTCACCATGTTGAACCACGACCGCATAAGATCCGATATTGATAACCTGCAATACAGTACCCTCAAATACGGTTTTTACAGGTGCCCCATCCGATGTACGGATACGGATGTAATCATAGAAGTCACGTACTCCACGTTCCACCGTCACACTACCGTAATTACGCACGATATTACCCTGTCCAACCGGCCAAGGTAGACGTCCTCTGTTGGATGAGAAACCAGCCGACAACTTGGTTGCTTCCGGCGAGTTGTTCAGCACGGCAGAACCAGTTTTCTTTTCAATTTTTTTCTCCGCTTCTGTAACAGTGGTACCCGTTTTCTTAGCTTCAGCTTCCGCCAATCTTCTTCTGCGTTCTTCCTCTGCTCTACGAGCTGCTTCCACCTCACGGGCAATGGCAGTTTTGATCGCTGCATCCAAACGCTTCTTCTCTTGCTGTTTCTTGGTCAATTGACCACGGAAGGTACGTTCCTCACGAGCCAATTGGTTCAGCTCTTGCGAGTGGGCTGCCTTATCCTTGGCAATGGTATTGCGCTCCGCTTCCTGTTCTTTCAACAGGGACTGTTGCGTCTTTTTATCTCTTTCCAACTGAGCGATCTTCAGCTCAATCTGTTTCTTGGTTCCTTCGATCTCGGCTACTTTTACCTTTCTGGCATCCGTAAATTGCTGAAGATATTTCACCCTTTTAAAGGCTTGGTTAAAGTCCTTTGAGGCGAAAATAAACATCATCTTATTGTAGGAGTTCTTGTTCCTGAATGCAAAGAGGATCATTTTTTCATAATCCTGTCTCATTTTTTCCAACTCCCCTTTAAGCTTGTCTACGATGGCATTATTCGAAGAGATGTTTTTGTTGATGATGCGCAACTCCGAGTTGATTGTACTGATTTTGTTCTCCCTTAAGTCCAACTGCTTACTCAGTGCAGAAACTTCCTTTTGGGAAAGTATCTTCTCTTGGGTCTTTGCACTTAATATTTTTTGGAGCTCAGCAATTTCTCTATCTATTCTTTCTCTTTGTTTCTTTAACTCCAAACTACTTTGTCCATAGCTCAAGCCAACAAATAGCAATAAGGAAAATATACTGAGTACAATCTTTTTAAAATCCATGAAATGTTAAATTCTTTCGTCTCTATTTTACAGAACTTCCAAAAATAAGGATATAGTTAATACGAAAATAATAAAAACACAATTTCTTTACATTCAATCGCCCTAGCAATTAATTGATTGCCCTATATCGGGACGGAATACTGAAATTCAGTTCCACGCCTTTATTGAATTCCGACTTGTTGTAAAGCATGTCTGAGGACACTTTCGCACCACTACCTTCAATGTTTAACGTGAATCTTTGTGGAAAATTATGTCCGTCGATCACTGCAAATTCACTGTATTGGGCTTCCAGTTTATTGGATTTGCCCAACTCCATCAGGTTGAACAGCGTTGGTCGGTTGCTCTTGTTCACGCCATAATGAAAAGTTAAACCATCTTTAACCCCAATAACCTGCACATCTTCTTCACTGGTTGCAATCTGCAATTGATCGGTACGCAACATCTCTGTGGATATATTACCAACCAAGATATCTTGTAACATCCTAAAGGAAATACCTGGATTGGTATACCTATATATATAGGAAAAAGGTTTAGCGATATATTCGCTCTGCAATCTATTGATGATCTTCACACTGTCTGGAGTAATCAATACCCGGGCAGCTTCAATCCCCAACAAAGCAGTAACGGAAATCCAAATGGCTTTATCCCTTTCCATACGCACATTCAAGGTCACATTTTGGGTCTCTTCACCAAACTGCACCCTCGCCTTTGCCCTTCCCGAAAAGGTTATAAAGTTCAAATTGTTCAATTCATAGGTACTCAAAAGGTCCTTACCCTTTGCTGTAGTCCCTGCATTGTCTTTCTTAACGGTTGCCTTTTTACTGGCACAAGCTGATGCAAGCATCAATACCGCCAAGACCAAACTGATTTTACTCAATATATTTCTTCTCACTGATTTTCTGTTTTAGCTTTTCCTTATCCAAGGCACTTCCCTCCGAAAAGGTCATCGCCTTCTCCCATTGTTTCAATGCTTCCTTAGTCTTTCCTAATTTGATCAGGATATCTCCATAATGATCAAACAATACGCCTGAAGGCTCTGAATTTTTGATGGCTTTCTCAATCCAGACCAAGGCCTCTTGATATTTCCCTTGTTGGAACAGTACCCAAGCATAAGTATCTTGGAAAGTTCCAGAATTGGGCTCCATCTCGTTCGCCTTCTTGGCATATTCGGCAGCTTTTTCCAAATCTTTCTTTTGTAGCGAAAGGTAATAGGCCGCATTGTTCATCACCGTGACATTATTGCTATCCAATTTGATGGCCTCATCGTATGCCACTTCAGATGCCGATTCCATTTTGATTTCATGGTATAGATCACCCAGTCCACCGTAAATCATGGATTTCACAAAGTCATTTTCATTGCCACTCTGATCCAGCGCACGCTCCAAGAACAACCTGGCATTGTTGGTATCCTTTTTCATCATATAGGCAACCCCAACAAAATAAGTGATAATCACATTCCCAGGATTATGGCTCAATGCCTCTTTTCCATCTACAATCGCTTCATCCAATTTATTCTGCGCCAATTCCACATTGATCAGCTTCCGCCAAGCATCCACATGCTGCGGGTTCATGCTTACCGTTGTCAGGTACAAAGATTTTGCCTGGTCAAGGTCGCCCCGCATCCAAAGGATATCTCCCTTAAACATATGGCTATCTGGCATCCTAGGGTGCTTTAACACCAACGTGTTCGCCAAGTCCTGCAATTGATCCTTCGTAAAATCCTTATTGTTGTTCACCAAATTCATCATGACTCGATGCTTGTCAATAAAGGTGACCGCATCAGACTGGAATGCTTTCTTGATATTCTCAAAAGCTTGGGAACCTTTTTTCATCGCCATATTGGCGTCTGCCATATCCAAGTATAGCAGATCATCTTTGGTAGTGGACAACCCCTCTTCCAAAACGTTCAAGGCATCCTTCGGTTTTTTCTCGTCCATCAAGATGTAGCTCAGGCTGCTGTACACCTGGCGAATTGGCGACTTTTTCTTTCTCCATTGCTGAAGAACCTCATTCGCCTCTCTTGGGCGGTCCATATCCATCAGGATTTCAGCCTTCAGGACATCGAGCGTATCCGTTTCACCAAACTTGGCCTTTGTTTCCTCATATGTCTTCAATGCATCTTCCGATTTTTTACCGGCATGCTGCATCATGATCTTTTCGCGATATACTTGGGGATTGTTGGGCTGCTTCTTGATGAACTCATCCAATAACTCAACCGCAGAGGCAAAGTCACCTTTGCTCTTGTACAGTTCCAAAAGATGGTTGTTATAGAGAATGTTCTCAGGGGAAATCTTCACGGCCTCCTCAGCAGCAGGCAAGGCGACATCAAAGTTTCTAGCTTGAGCATATAACAAGGATTTGGCATAGTAGACCTCTGCCCCATTCGGGTATTTTTCCAAGGTCTCCTCAATACTTTGCAAGGCATTTGCTAAATCACCGCTTTTCAGCTTGGACTCAATTGATGCCAATTGCTCCTTATAACCCTTATCATCCTTCAATTCTTGCGCAAACAACACTTGTCCCGCCATCAACATTATTCCCAGAACCAGGGGCTTGCACCATTGTAATCTTCTCATCTAAATCTCTTTAATTATTCACCTTTTATCTTGCTTAGCGCACAGTCTAAGGCAATTCAAGGTAATAAATTAATTTTAAAGAGTACAAAAATGCAGAAAAGTTTAAATGAATATCTTTAAGAAATGTTAAATCACGATAAAATCACCCTTCATAATGTTTAATCAAGCGTAATATTTCTGTGATAAGCTTATAATGCCAAAAGTCCAATTCATAAATAATTTGAAGGTAGAATTATACTAGGCAACCCCTTAGTTTGTTTGAATCCTTTATGTCCACAGATTGAAATCAACGGGTCTTTCATTATTGGATATTTGTAAGTTATTTCCCTCCCATTTTACCCAATGAAAATCTGCTTTAACTATGCGACCAAAACAGGGGTTTTATTCGAGGCATATTCGAGAATCATTCGGGAATGCTTCGGGAAGTTATCAAGGATATGGTTGTGCATTTTGCAAAAATTCCGAATGAGTCTCGAATAAGGTTAAAATCAGCATTGCAAAGCCTGCAATAACTAAATTCAAGCTGGCATCCAATATTAGCCAAAGTGCATTTGAATATCAAAGGATTTTCTATGTTACTTTTGAAGCCCAAAAGTAACCAAACCGACGAAGGAGCTCAGGGACACCAATCCTAATGTTACTTTTGGAGCTCAAAAGTAACCAAACCGACGAAGGAGCTCACGGATACCAAAAAACAACTCGAATCCGTAACGCTTCGGCCCATTTAAGGATTATCGATCTCATTGTTACTTTTGGAGCCCAAAAGTAACCAAAAGGCTTCGGCCCATTTAAGGTGGCTTTTCGCACAATCATCCGCACATGGATAGAATGCCTTGTTGTCGGGAATATCTTTCAAAAGACCATCCCTTTTGATGGGATGATCTTTTGAAAGCATTCCAAGGCCAATCCCATCGCACAGGTCATCGGCATTCTCTCCATCTCTCCGCCACTGGAAATGAGCCGGAGGCTAAAGGACTTCCTCCGGAAGGATGGTGTTTGCAGAAAACCCCCAGCGGGGGTGAAATCTTTGTAGAAAAATGTACCGTTTACCGGATAACCCCTGGAAGGGGTGAAATATTTTTCAATAAATCTACCCTAGGAAAGGAAATAAATTCTTCGCTGTGCTCTCGATGACAACAATGCCATAAAAATAAAAAAATAGATTCTTCGCTGTGCTCTGAAACCCTCTCAGTAATATCCAATTCTGAACGATTAGTGAAGAATCTGTACGATTCTCCACCTCATGAGCTTGTCATTCTCAATCGAAGATTGAGGACCTGTTCGCCATTCCAATCTTGGTCTGTATGGTTCCGAGACACTTCGTTCCTCAGTGTGACACCGGAAAAGAAGGGCATTTTTAGCGATGTACTCCCCTAGAAGGGCTGAATTATTTTAGATGAATCTGTACGTTAATGCCCCATAACCTGCTGTCATCCTACACCTTCGGTGTAAGACCTGTTCGCCATTCCAATCATGATTTGTATTGTTCCGAGACACTTCGTTCCTCAGTGTGACACCGGAAAAGAAAGGTTTGGCCCGACTTTTCTGCCATGAGGCTAAGGCCATGAAAAACAGCCGTAAACAAAAAAATAAAATTGGCTTTGAGAATTAAATTAAATTATTGTACCTTTGCAGACCTTATTGTAGTGATTACAGAAGGATTTAAAACATTATTAATTAATTAAATAAAAGCAAGTGAATACGTTAAGTTACAAAACTGTCTCTGCTAACAAGAACACCGTTAACAAAGAGTGGATCGTTGTTGACGCTGAAGGCGAGATTTTGGGGCGCTTGGCAAGCGAGATTGCGAAAGTGATCCGTGGAAAGCACAAGCCTTCATTCACCCCACACGTAGACTGTGGAGATAACGTGATTGTTATCAATGCAGACAAAGTTAGATTGACTGGAAACAAATTGGGCGACAAAGTATATGTTCGCTACACAGGCTACCCAGGTGGTCAGCGTTTCGTTTCTCCAAAAGAGTTAATGGCAAAGCACCCAGAGCGCATCATGGAGAAAGCTGTTCGCGGGATGTTGCCTAAGAACCGTTTAGGACGTCAGTTATTTAAGAACCTATATGTTTATGCTGGAACAGAGCACAAGCATGAGGCTCAGAATCCAAAACCAGTTAAATTTTAAGGAGAACGATTATGTCAACAACTAACACTTCAGGAAGAAGAAAAACTGCTGTTGCCCGCATCTACTTAACAGCTGGCAATGGAAACATTACCGTAAACGGTAAAGATTACAAGGAATATTTTCCTACATTACCTTTGCAATACATCGTTACTCAATCCTTATTGGTAGCTGACTCTCTTGCAAATTTTGACATCAATGTTAACGTTCAAGGTGGTGGGGTAAAAGGCCAAGCAGAAGCAGTTCGCTTAGCGATTGCAAAAGCTTTGGTAGAGCTTAACCCAGAAGTAAAACCTGCTTTACGTGCTAAAGGTTTGATGACGCGTGATGACCGTATGGTTGAGCGTAAAAAACCAGGACGTCGTAAGGCTCGTAGAAGATTCCAATTCAGTAAACGTTAATATAAGGAGGATCAAAAAATGGCAAGAACAACATATCAAGAATTATTGGATGCAGGTGTTCACTTTGGTCACCTTACTCGTAAGTGGGATCCGAAAATGGCTAAGTACATTTTCATGGAACGCAATGGTATCCACATCATCGACTTGAACAAGACTCTTACAAAATTAGAAGAGGCAGCATCAGCGATCAAACAGATCGTAAAATCAGGTCGTAAAGTTTTATTCGTAGCTACAAAGAAACAAGCGAAAGAAATCGTGGCAGAACAAGCGAAAGCAGTAAACATGCCTTTCGTGACAGAACGTTGGTTAGGTGGTATGCTTACTAACTTTGCAACTGTTCGTAAATCAATCAAGAAAATGTCAAACATCGATAAAATGCAAAAAGATGGCACTTACGATGTATTGTCTAAAAAAGAAAAATTGATGATCCAACGTGAGCGCATCAAGTTAGAGAACCTTTTAGGAGGTATCGCAGACTTGAACCGTTTACCTGCTGCATTATTCATTATCGACGTTAAGAAAGAGCATATTGCGGTTGCAGAAGCGATGAAATTAAACATCCCTACTTTTGCAATGGTTGATACAAACTCTGACCCTACAAACATCGACTTCCCTATTCCAGCGAACGATGACGCGACTAAATCAATCAGCTTAATTGCAAGCGTAATTGGTAAAGCTATCATCGAAGGATTGGAAGAGCGCAAGCGCGATAAAGAAGAGGACGCGGAAAAAGAAGCTGCTGCTGCTAAAGCTGCAGTGGACAATGGTGAAGCTACTGAAGCGACTCCAGGAAAACGCACTCGTAAAGCGAAAGACGTAGAATAATCTTATTCTATAATATAAGCCGGATAGACAAGTGTTGGTTTCTGGAAGATCTGCTTCCTTTTACCGCCCCTGTCTTTCCGGTTTTTTTGCTGAAAGGCAAAAACCTATTGAACATTAAAAGTTAACATTCTGTTGATTTTAATTCAAGGAATGCTTAACACATCAATTGTAATTTTAACAAAAAATATACTATGTCAGTACAAATTTCTGCATCAGATGTAAACAAATTGCGTCAACAAACTGGCGCTGGTATGATGGACTGTAAAAAAGCATTAGTGGAAGCTAATGGTGATTTCGAAGCTGCTGTTGACTACCTACGTAAAAAAGGTGCTAAAGTTGCTGCTAGCCGTCAAGACCGCGACTCAAACGAAGGAGTAATTATTGCTAAAGCTGCGGCTGATGGCAAATCAGGTATCGTAGTTGAAGTAAACTGTGAGACTGACTTCGTAGCGAAGAACGCTGATTTCGTTGCATTTGCTGAATCAGTAGCTGACGCTGCGTTAGCGAACAGCCCTGCTACTCTAGAAGACCTAAAAGCATTGGAAATCGGTGGTACTAAAATCGCTGACTTATTGATCGAACAAACTGGTAAGATCGGTGAGAAAATCGACGTTTCTAAATTCGAAACCGTTGCTGCTGATAAAGTTGTTGCTTATATCCACGGTAACTACCGTCTAGGTGTATTGGTAGGCCTTTCTGCTGATGCTGCTGGTGTTGAAGAAGCTGGTAAAGACGTTGCTATGCAAATCGCTGCAATGAACCCAGTGGCTATCGATAAAGATGGCGTGGACACAAAAACTATCGAACGCGAACTTGAAATCGCTAAAGAACAAATCCGTGCTGAAGGTAAACCGGAAGAAATGGTAGAAAAAATCGCTCAAGGTAAATTGAACAAATTCTACAAAGAAAACACTTTATTGAACCAAGAGTTCGTTAAAGATTCTTCTAAATCTATCGCTCAGTTCTTGGATTCAGTTGCTAAAGGATTGACTGTTACTGCTTTCAAACGTGTACAATTAGGCGCGTAAGCATTATAAAACAAGAAAAGCCCATCCCCTAAAAGGATGGGCTTTTCTTGTTTTATAGATTTGAGATGTGAGATATGAGTATTGAGATATAACCTTTCTAGCATATTTTATTAAAAATAGATTTGAGATTTGAGATATGAGTATTGAGATAGTGAACTTCCAAAATAGATTTGAGATGTGAGATATGAGTATTGAGATAGTAACCTTTCTAGCACATTTTATTAAAAATAGATTTGAGATGTGGGATATGAGTATGGGGATAGTAAACTTTATATAAGCTTTTTTGAAAGATTTGATTTTAATTTTTCTCCAATCTGCAAACCACATCAACCAAATTACAGTTTAGTAGATTATAGATATGAGGAAAGGAAATGAAGTCAGTGATGCTTGGTAATGTTTTAGCGTTATGCTATCTCCTATCCCAAATCTCACATCTCATATCCCATAATTCGCATCTATTCCTTAAATTGCTACTGAATATGAGAACGAAGCAGATTAACAACAATTCCATCAACCAGATCATGTTGATTATCATCATTATCCTGGTATGTATCCTAATTTTCAAGAACCTATACTATTATTTGCCGGGCTTCTTAGGAGCGATTACTTTATATGTGCTGTTCAGAAACAGCTATTTTAAGCTGACGGAAAGGAGAAAATGGAACAAGATCCTGACCAGTCTCCTGTTTATTCTCATATCGATAGTCTTTATTGTATTGCCGATCTGGGCCCTGGTGGATTATTTGGTCCCACAGATTACCAGTTTCCTGAACAATACGGATAAGATCGTCTCTCAATTTAATCTCTTGAAGGAATATATGGCAGACAAGCCCTTCCTGAAGGATATAGATATGTCTGATGAGGCCTTGCTCAATATGTTGCAACGGTTTACCAAATATGTACCCAGCATCTTGAATTCAGTGGCGGAGGTCATGATCAATATTATAGTGGCCTTGTTTGTGCTCTATTTTATGTTGGTCTATGGTAGACAAATGGAAAGCTATATTTCCAGTGGCGTGCCTTTCTCGCCAAAAAGCAAACTTGAATTATGGAAAGAATTTGACTCCATGGTTCGTTCCAATGCCATCGGTATTCCAATTTTAGGATTTTTCCAAGGTTTGGTGGCTATGCTAGGCTATTGGATCTTCGGAGTGGATAACTTTATCCTGATGGGTATGCTGACCGGTATTGCTTCCATTGTCCCGGTATTGGGAACCATGACGATCTATGTACCATTAGGAATCATTACCCTAGCTGGCGGTGAAACCGCCAATGGTATCGGTATTCTCCTATATGGCTTCCTGTTGATCGGAAGTATCGATAATATCTTGCGTTTTACCATCCTTAAGACCTTAGGGAATGTCCCTCCCCTGATCACTGTATTTGGGGTGTTATTGGGATTGAAATTGTTTGGTATGTTGGGATTGATCTTCGGACCATTGATCCTTTCTTCTGTGGGAGTATTGATCAAGGTTTACTCCAACGAATATGGCAAAGGAGATTCCATTATCTTGAGTACAGACAGTCCCGAAAAAACCGAATAAAAGAAATACTATTCATATCAGGTAAGGCTTGAGTTTATGATTATCAAAAGATTGTAAGCTTTGACTTGCACTTTCCTATTAAAGTCATAATCAGCTTTTTGGATGACAAAAGTCACATAACTGCACTTGTTTTCTTTGTATCTTATTATCAAAATAATAAGCGAACAATATGAAACAACTAAATGACAAAGTGGCTATTGTAACCGGAGGTGTTTCCGGCATTGGGAAGGCGATCGTTGAACTTTTTGTAAAGGAAGGTGCTAAAGTTGTTATAGCGGATCTGAACGAAAAGTTAGGTGAAGAATTGATCAATAACCTTGGCGAAGGGAATGTCATCTTTATTAAAGCAGATGCCTCTTCCGCAGAGGACAATAAAAAGATTGTGGAGGCTGCCATTGAGAATTTCGGTGCCCTACATATTGCAGTAAACAATGCGGGTATTGGTGGAGAGTCCAACGCTGTTGCTGACCTATCCATCGAAGGTTGGAAGAAGGTCATCGATATCAATCTCAATGGGGTATTTTATGGCATGCACTATCAGATCCCAGAGATTGAGAAGGTAGGCGGTAGCATTATCAATATGGCATCCATCCTTGGAGCAGTTGGTTTTGCAAAATCTTCGGCATACGTTGCAGCCAAACATGGTGTAGTGGGATTGACCCAAGCGGCAGGTTGGGAATATGCGACCAAAGGAGTTCGCATCAATGCCATTGGTCCTGGATTTATTGCCACCCCATTAGTGGAGGCTAACCTGGACGCAGATTCCTTGAAATATCTAGAAACACAGCATGCTTTCCAACGCTTGGGTAAGCCGGAAGAAGTAGCCGAGTTGGCTTTATGGCTGGCTTCGGATAAAGCTTCGTTTGTGACGGCATCCTATTATCCAGTGGATGGCGGTTATTTAGCGAAATAAAAAAAACGAAAGGCAATTGAAAAAATTGCCTTTCGTTTTTTTATGGAATTGAGGAATGTAGAAAGCGGGCGAATTCAATTCACCCCTACGAAAATTGGATACCTTTCTGGCAGAATAATGGTCTTGGTCCATCCTCCCCATCCCTGTTGGGTGAGCGGAGTCGAACCCGAATCCTGGTTCAAGCCAATATTATTCTAGGTTCTTTGTAAATTAGCAAGATTCGGATTTTTATTATTCCGATTAGTGTGCAAATTTGAATATGGAAAAGTCGCAACAAGAGTTAAACTATGATCGTATTGCCAAGGCGATACTGTTTATCCAGGATCACTTTCAGGAGAAACCTAGCCTGGAAGAGATAGCGGAGCATGTTCATTTAAGCCCTTTTCATTTTCAGCGTTTATTTTCGGATTGGGTCGGGACCAGCCCGAAGAAATTCCTTCAGTATACACAGGTCAATTATGCCAAGAAATTGCTGAAGGAGGAAAAACGGACCCTATTTGACACCCATATCTTGACCGGTGTTGGCAGTACCAGCAGATTGCACGATATGTTTGTCCAAATCGAAGGGATGACACCAGCGGAATTTAAACAAGGTGCTGAGGGACTATCCATCGCCTATAGTTTTCAGGACAGTCCTTTTGGAAAATGCTTGATTGCCTCTACGGAGAAAGGGATCTGTTACCTGGCTTTCGTCGATGATGATGCCGCAGGGTTGGCTGAGTTAGAACACTCCTTTGAGAAGGCAGTATTTATCGCCGAGGAGAAAGCCATCCATCGGGAAGCCTTATCGATCTTCAACCTGGAAGATTCTTCCTTAAAACGCATTAAACTGCATCTAAAAGGAACGGCATTCCAGCTGAAGGTATGGCAGGCCTTGCTATCCATTCCAATGGGGGAATTGAACTCTTATAAGGAAATCGCAGAAAAGGTAGGTAATCCTAGTGCGTCGAGGGCAGTCGGAACGGCAATCGGGAGCAATCCAATCGCCTATTTGATTCCTTGCCACCGCGTTATACAGACTTCGGGGCACACTGGAGGATATCGATGGAACCCTTTGCGCAAAACACTGATGTTGGGATGGGAATTTGCTAAGACTGATAAAGAAAATCACAATGAAGCTATTTAATACTGCTGATCCTAGTAAAAATCTATTGCCTTATGATGGATGCGTCAACTATTACGGCATAGTCTGTGATTCCGAAAAAGGTTATTTTGAAAAGTTAATGCATGGCATTGAATGGAAAAATGATCAGGCAGTCATCTTCGGGAGGCATATCGAAACCAAGCGAAAAGTAGCTTGGTATGGTGATAAAAGATTTGAATATAGCTATTCCAATATCCTGAAAATTGCACAACCCTGGACAGAGGTATTGCTTGAACTAAAGGAAATCGTGGAAAGAGAATCCGGAGAGACTTTCAATTCCTGCTTGCTCAATCTTTACCATGATGGTTCCGAAGGAATGGCATGGCATAGTGATGGGGAAAAGGACCTGAAAAAACATGGAGCAATCGCCTCCCTTACCTTTGGTGCAGAGCGCAAGTTTTCATTCAAACATAAAAACTCCAAGGAGAAGATTGATATTTTCTTGGAAGATGGCAGCTTGCTGATCATGAAAGATCAAACCCAGGACCATTGGTTACATAGGCTCCCTCCCACTAAAACCATACATGGGGCACGGATAAACCTAACTTTTAGAACAATAGAAAATGCATAAGGCAATAGAAATCATGCATTAAAAATAAAAATTCTATATTTGCAGAACTATTAATCAAAACAGGATATATGTAATACCCAATTTCTTTCCGAAAACAGTTAACAAAGCATTTGAATGCTTTTCGATGGTTTTATCTCTTAAGCGAAAGGAATTATGGTTATTATACAGAACGCAACATATATCCACCCCAATAAAGATATTTTATTTCAAGGCCTTAACCTCGTCGTCAATAAGCAAGAAAAAATTGCTTTGATCGGCAATAACGGTGTAGGCAAATCCACTTTACTCAAAGCCATAGCTTCGGAGGTCAAGCTGCATGCTGGTTCGATTGATTGTGCAAGTACCCCTTACTACATTCCACAATTATTGGACAAGTACAATGCTATGAGCATTGCGCAGGTATTGGCAATTGAGGATAAATTAAAAGCTTTTCATGCTATACTCGAGGGACAGATGGACGAGCAGCTCCTCGACATCCTCAATGATGATTGGACTATTGAGGACAGGGTTCAGCAGGCCCTAAACCGATGGAACCTAATAGGATTAAAATTAGATCAGCCTTTATCGACATTAAGTGGTGGACAGAAGACCAAGGTTTTCTTGGCGGGCATCGACATCCATGATCCGGAACTGATCTTGATGGATGAACCCAGCAACCATCTTGATCTGGAATCCAGGGAACTGCTTTATCAATTTATAGAAAATTGCAACAAAACACTATTGCTGGTAAGCCATGATCGAGCACTTCTAAGGCTAATCCCAGAAATGGCAGAGATGAGCAAAAATGGCATCTCAAAATATGGCGGGAATTACGAGTTTTTTGCTGAGCAGAAGGAAATTGCCCTGAACGCCTTGGATCATGATGTAAAATCCAAGGAAAAGGAGTTACGCAAAGCCAAAGACAGAGAACGTGAAGCCCTAGAAAGGCAGAACAAGCTCAATGCCCGTGGGAAGAAAAAGCAGGAAAAAGCCGGTATCCCAAAGATCTTAATGGGTGCCTTGAAAAATAAGGCCGAGGGTAGTAGCGCCAAACTAAAGGGTGTACATCAGGAAAAGATCACAGGTATCCAACAAAACCTGAGAGATCTCAGATCGAATTTACCGGAAATCGACCAAATGAAATTCGGATTCGAGGAATCTGGTCTTCCAGTTGGGAAAATTCTGCTGGAGTTAGAAAAAGTCAACCTTCAAATCAATGGGAACGACCTTTGGAAACAGAACTTGGATTTCCAGCTAAAATATGGAGATAGGATCGCGATCAAAGGCAATAACGGGTCTGGAAAGACCAGTTTAATCAAGCTAATGATTGGCGAAATAGCTCCGAGTGAAGGCAAGATTAAAAAAGCAGACTTTAATTATGTTTATGTCGACCAGGATTATTCTATGGTCAGCTCTTCAAAATCAGTCTATGAGATGGCACAGTCCTTTAACCAATCTGGTTTATTGGAGCATGAGGTTAAGATTCGTTTGAACAGATTTTTATTTTCCAAAGAAAGTTGGGACAAAAGTTGTCTGGTACTGAGTGGTGGCGAGCGCATGCGACTTTTATTGTGTTGTTTAAACATTAGTAGCAAATCGCCTGATATCATCATATTGGATGAACCTACAAACAATATCGATATTCAAAATATTGAAATACTTACCACAGCCATACAATCCTACCAAGGGACCTTGATTGTAGTATCCCATGATCAATACTTTTTGGAGGATATAGGGATCAAAGAGAACATCATTCTACACTAAAAGAAGAAAGGAAAACATGAAAAAAATCATTTATTACGTAGCCTCCTCCATAGATGGGTTTATCTCCGGAGAGCAGGATGATGTGAGTGGATTTACCTATGAAGGTGAAACCATAAAGCAATATATAGAAGATCTAAAGGTATTCAATCACGTATTGATGGGGAGAAAGACCTATGAATTTGGCTATCAATTCGGTGTGAAACCAGGTGATCCCTCTCCTACTTATGCCCACATGACGCAATACATACTTTCCAATAACTTGACATTTGAAAATAAACATGAACAGGTAAAGGTTGTCCCTTTGGAGATTGAACGAATCCAACAACTAAAGGAAAAAGCAGATACTGATATCTATTTATGCGGAGGTGGTCAATTAGCAGGTTGGTTGTTAAACAACAATTTATTGGATGAGGTAAAAATCAAGCTCAATCCGGTTATCATTGGTTCTGGCACAAAACTTTTTGAAGGAGTCAAAAAGAACTATGCATTAACACTTATAACAGATAAAAATTATGTTGATGGGATGAAAATCGTGCATTATGCTATTCAGTACTGAGCTTGTTAAATTTAATTTCAAAAAAATTTTATTACTTAAAAGAAAATATACATTTTTGTAATGGGCATGTTTGAATTATTATAAAAATGAATAATCATAATTAACCAAACAAAAATTTATACATAAGTGTTTGATTGTAAAACACTTTAGCTTAAATTTGAAGTAATCAAATATTAATTAACCAGCTTACCAGTATCAGTAACCAAATTTGGGATCATATCATGAAAGGAAGATTGCTACTCTTTTTAATTTTTACCATCCTTATAGGATGTAAAGAGGAAGATATGTCTCCTATCGAAGGTGAATTTGACAAGTCACTCTTGGAAAAATACATCTGGAAAAATGATATCCTGATTGATGAGGTTTTCACAGACAACAGCAGTCCAGAACATTATAACCGTGTAACAACCCTAAGCTTTACAGCAACCCAATATACCCATACGGTTCAGGATTCAGTGAACAATAGCTTTGTGTTGAAAGGGAATAAGGATCAGGTAAAGACCGCCGATAGGATTTCGGAATATTGGGGTGATTATTCTTTTAATGGACAAGATTCGACCTTGGTTTTTTCATATCGGGTGAACGAAAAGCTGTTCAACAGGTTAAATCTTTCTAGCGATTCAATGATTATTTATAATACCTATAAGATCATCAACCTATCGGAGGATGAATTGACCTTGAAATTGACAAATGATTCGGTGCTGCATGGTTATAATCCAGTCATGACTTTTAAACCGATTAAATAATCGGAGATATTAAATACAAGAAGGAGCTAGTGAAAATTCATTAGCTCTTTCTTTTTTGTACCAGGATGTTCGGGATGGGAGGATAGGCCAAGATCATGGAAAGAACCAGGATTCAATGATTGGAGGATGGACCAAGATCAATTTACCACCAGAAAGGTATCCAATTTTCGTAGGGGCGAATTGAATTCGCCCGCAACATACATTTGAACCAGGATGTTCGGGATGGGAGGATCGACCAAGATCATGGGAAGAACCAGGATGTTCGGGATGAGAGGATAGGCCAAGATTATTATTTGCTTGAAAGGTATCCAATTCTGTATGGTCGTATCGAATTCGCCCGCTTAGAAATAAAAAGAAAAAGGAGTTGTCTGGGTAGACAACTCCTTCTGATTTACTCGTAATTATTATTAAGAAGTAGTACTTTTTGTTTCTTTCTTTTTCTGGACAAAACCGACGATCTTATTCCAGATGGCTTGTGCCTTCATCTTATATTGATCTGCATCAAATAAGGCAGAATCTGAGGTTGATTTATAAGTCAGGAAGATGGCTAGTGGTGTCAGGACGATAATGGCCATCCACATGCCCCACATTGGGGTCAGACTAGCATCCTTCGCTGCTTTCTCGGCTAAGGTCGCAATAACATGGTAGATTAGGAAAAATATAATCGCCATAACCACCGGAAGACCTAAACCACCTTTTCGGATAATCGCCCCCAAAGGTGCCCCTATTCCAAAAAGTAAGAGACAGGATACCGCTAGGGTAAACTTCCTGTGCCATTCGATGTCATATCGAACATCCTTTTCGGCATACGGAGTGAATTCCGCATCCCTATTGACCGCCATGTCCTTTATTTGCCTTGCTTGGCTCAAGCCATTGTTAATGGCCATTCGCAATTGTCCATTTTTATCCAGATCAGGCAAGGAAACCTTGGCTTTCGTTCTGCCGGGACTGTTCTCCCTGAAGTATGGGGAATAATAATTGACATATCGCTTTGCTTCGGCCGCATTGACCAGTTCTAAGCTATCGATATAAACTCTATTGGAATCGGAATATAATCGCAGTTGCTTTAGATTCAACATCTGATGATGGGATTTGAATAGGTCTTGGTCAGTCCTATTCATCTGAAAACTACCCATATCAAACTTGGTTGTCGTCTCTTTGAACCTGAATCGTGTAAATTGTTGTCTTGGATCGTAACGTTTCGCGTTTTCTACACGCGCATCCTCATATCGTACACCGTCCTTTAATTCAAGGACCATGTAGTTATTGTCGGCTGAATTTTGGATAAAGCCTTCCTTAGCAAATGTAACATTGCTAGCTGTCCCTCCAGATGGATGTTCATAGATCATTAGATCCTTCAATGTTGTTCCATCTTCACTTTTTCCTTTTGCGCGGATACTATAGCCTGGAATGGTATTATTAAATACGCCAGGTTTGATAAAGAAATCCGCTTTTTTCTTACGGACATCATATAACAGGGAACCCATTTTTAAGTTGACCACCGGAAGGATATAATCCGAGAAGAAAAAGGATCCGGCACTAAATAGACCGACCACGATAAACAAAGGGGTCATGGCCTTACGTAGCGAAACACCGGCAGCCTTGATGGCCACGAGTTCATAACTTTCTCCCAAGTTACCAAAGGTCATGATGGACGAAAGGAGCATGGACAGAGGAAGCGCCATGGAAAGCTGTACGGCACATTGATAAGCTAAAAGCTCTAAAATCACATACCATTGAAAACCCTTTCCGATAAGGTCATCGATGTACTTGAACAAAAACAGCATCAACAGTACAAACATGACAATAAAGAAAGTCACCAAAAAGGGCTTAATAAATGCTTGTAATATGAGTAAGTTTACTTTTTTCATGTAATATCAATAGGACCATTCGACAAAATCCCTTCGGAAAGAGATGGTCTTGCTGCAAAGATACACTTTTTGTGAACGGAAAAATGTTAGAAAAAAGTTAATGTGGTCGTAAAACAATCCAGCTTTCTCGATTTCTGATGGCTGAAGAAAGATGGATATAAAGAGGCCTCCAAAAAATATTTAGAGGCCTGCATTACTATAAGTATTTTTTATGCTCCGATAACCCTTTGCAGGTAACCGATGGAGTTGTTCCAAATCAATTTTCTATCGTCCAAATTGTCTTCTTTCACATAATCTGTAACACTCAATGCTACGTCATTGGTCAATTCATCTTGGATGATTTCGATTTCGAAGAAATAGGGTTCATCATCCAACCATTTGAATTTAACGCTTTTGTTTTCTTTAGTTGCGATCAACTTCGCGCGGTGGGATTCATTATCCCAAATAAATTCATAGATACCATCGTGATAATTCACATCATCTGCAAACCATTGAGCAAGCTCATTTGGCTCCTGAAGGTAAGGAAAGAGGATTCTAGGTGAAGAATTTAATACATATTCTAAGTTTAATTTAATCTTTTCTGCCATTTGATATGTATAAGTAGATCTTAATATTTTTGTTAGTACATAATGAGCATGGATTACATGCTACTTTTTGTAAGTATAATGAATAAATCCGTTATTCAAAAAAAACTACAAAAATCTTTTATTCACAAAAACAGCATTATTAACAGTACAGAATTGCGTTAGATGGGGATGGTCTCTTAAATTTCGCTAAATTTCTCTTGAGGCTATCCTTTTGAATATAAATTGATTGTAAGAATTCTGCTGAAAACCGAGGATTTGAAGTCTAAAATTGTATAAAATTTTCTTTGAAAATTATTCCTTATTGCTATCTTTGCATACCGAAAAACGGCGGGGTAGCTCAGATGGTTAGAGCGCAGGATTCATAACCCTGAGGTCGGCAGTTCGATCCTGCTCCCCGCTACTGGAAAAAAAGCTCGACTTACGTCGAGCTTTTTTAGTATTTAGTAGAAAGTATTTAGTATTTAGACCTAGGGTGGAAATGGAACTTTGCGATATCTGCATCAGATTCAAAAACTTACCATAAGACCTTCTTTGAAAATTTATATTATTTATTATCAATGCATTAGCAAATTAACTTTCATTCAACATTCTAATAATGTTAATCTTCTTAATTTTTTGCTAAATTTTAATTCAATAATATACTGTCTCTATTTGAGGAAAATGTTTTTAGGATATCGTTTCCACGAAGAACCCTTAAACCATCTAAATTTCCTATATCTGAATATTTATTAAAATCAGACTCATCTATTATTGTATATTTTGTAATTTGCTTTTTTAACCAAGGGTCAGTAATTTCAATAAGCCTCTTCTTTCCTTTTGAAATATTTTCATCCTTAGGCAATATACATAGGTTGAATAAATTATGTTGAATTACTTCATTGTTTTCAATTTTTGACGCTTTAAACAATGATTGCGGGATGATATGATCAACTTCCAATGTAAAATTACTATCCGGTGCTTGAAGTTCTTTCATAGCATAATAATGATAAAGAATAGGCTCTAGCATACTTTTAGAAACACTTTCTCCAAGAATATTATTTTGTTCGATTATTTCAGTAATTAAAGATTTCCATTTATTGGATTCTATAGATTTTAGTAAAACACCATTCATGTCAAAATTTAAAATATTTCTTGCAATTATTCCATCACTTGATCCTCTCCATTGCCTTGTAACATATTCATAAATGAGATTATCTAATAAGATAAAAGCATTTTTTTGAACTTGCTTAGCATTTTCATTTGCAATTGGCTTTCCCTTTCTAATCCAATCAAAATACATTAAAACAGTAAAGTTTAATGCAATTGCATCGCTAAGATTATTCATAATCGAAAATCTATATGAATTCAAAAATCGAAAATATGGAGACGCAAAGATTACTTTATGAACACTGTTAATATCATTAATCAATTCTTCATATTGAATTTCCCAATTAAAATTCAAATTATTACCCAATAAATCTATATTCTCCTTCTTGACACCCTTTTCGATTATTCCGGATAACAATTTGAATCCAACAGTGAGTTTTTTTTCGAAATCTGATTTATTCTCATAGAAACTTTTAAAGAAAAGTCGTGAATTGTCTAGACGGTCTAAAATTGTAGCAGCTAAATCCCATTTAACGACACCTTCATTTTTCACGCCGATTGTCTCATACAGCTTATTTGTCTCTCTTTTTTGTTTTTCAGTAGGTGATTTTATTAATTTATTCCAACTCGGTTTTGCCGACAATATTTCAACAGCTGTTAAAGTTGTTCCTTTAGAGTTAATAATATTAAATATTTTTTGAGAATCAGTAGATTTCAAATCTTTAACTTCAATCAATCCAATTTTCGAGTTAGTGTAAAGAGTTACTATTTTATCTAATATATCTATTCTTTCAAAAATGCTATCCCAAGTCCTTTTTATTGTTGTCCTCAATTTATCAGCCTGCTCTGGTATAACTTGCAATCTATAGAAAACAAATTTCTCAAAGCTTAGTTGATCTGAGTTCAATAAATTTTCATCATTACAAAAGTTTTTGTATTCTTTAATAAAAGACTTTACCTTTCGAGAATTCAGTTTTTTACTTCCACTTTCAGAATCATAATATGGTAAATTAACTGTGTATGCTGAAAAATCAAAAGGTCTTGTAAAACCGTTTGATGTACTTGTTTTATTATGTGTTAACTTTATTATATGTAGTAATAGATTCAAACCAGACAAACTTTTGTCATAGTAACCATCAGGAGAAGCTTCACTATGATAATCCTCAATATTATCAGTAGAATCTTCAAAAAGTGATAGTTTATTCTCTAATTCCGGATAATCCTCAGCAATATTTTCTTCTTCTTCTAAATATTCTGCTATTTTATTCCAAAATTTCTCTTCTAATTCATTCAATTGATCGGAATTAGAAAATCCAATATATCTTTTGGCCCAATCATATACATTTTCTGGATCATTATAAAATTGAGTTAATGCATTACGCCTTTGTCTTCCATCAAGAAGCCATCTTGTGGTTGTAGTATCCGATTTTTCAACATTTAATATTGTTACACCAACAGGATATTCTTTAAAAATACTAATACATAGTTCAAAATTTTTCTTACTGTCCCATGTTTGCTTTCTTTGAAATCTTGGAAGTTTAATATTTACATCCTCTACAAAAGTTTTTAGGGTTTCTGGTCTAATTTCGTACATTAATTCAACTTTTTTTAGATTTTACATAATTGAAAAAACAAAGATAATTGTCATCTTTAGGCGTTAATATATGCCAAACCAAGATATAAATAAATTGTTTACTTACACAATCTATTTATTTCATAGTTTGCTCCATTTAAATTATACCTTTGCTTTTATCTTTCTTTTCAAAAAATGCCTCTTATCTTTTGACAATTTATATTATCTTAATCTTTCTGTTCCTTTTCCAATTCTTTGATTTTTCTTTTCACCTCTTTTCTGAATTGGATACTTTGTTGAAAGTGTTTCTTCCTCAAGAATTCCAATAAGTATACGGTCAAAGCTCCTCCAAAAATCGCAATCCCTATTTCGGATAGGACATCCAGAATAATTCTATCGACAAATTCACCAAAGGCATCATCATCAAAGAAATAGCGCAGGAGCCTAACGCCGATGGTTAAGCCTAGGCCTAAAACAAAGAAATACTTCAAGAATTTGGCTTGGAAAATGGATTGATTGACCATGGAGTCCAGTTCTGTCGGATTCTTTTGATAATATGCAACGATTTCATCGGTAATGATGGGTTTTTCATTCCTGAGTGCAGATTCAAGGATTTTATCTTCTATATTCATCTTATCAACAATCTTTATGATGATAAAGGATTTAAGGTTTAAAATGTTTGATATTAATGTGGTAAAGAAAAGCATGGATAATAGAAAAGCTCGACTTTCATCGAGCTTTTCCTATATGTAGAATATAGGCCGCAATGGGTCTATATGTAATTTTTCTACACATTATAGCAGTTCGACTAACCGATCTGCCTTTTCATTTCCATATAGTCTTTGCAATACTTCCGAGATTCTTTGGCTGGTTTGAGCACTATCGCCTTGGTATGCCCATTCATTTATCAATGTCGATGTACATAGCGCTTTAAGGGTGTGCGGGTTGTAAAAGAACATCGGCTCCAGGTTAAAGATCTGCTTGTTTTGTATTGCGGGGATTCCTGCAAACTCTTTTCGGTCATAGAAAAGGTTTGGACTATCATTCCACATTACAATCATATCGGGGTTCCATTCTATGAGGGTTTCAGGATTAATGGTTGGAAAGCCGACCTCGTAAGGGCAAACATTTTCAACCCCTGCCATGGTCAAGCACGAGTGCATCATCCCATTAATTCCGGTTGTAGAAAAGATCCTTCCGTGTGCTCCAGTAAAATATACCCGCCTCTTTTTATCTAAACCTGCCACTTCTCCCTGCATCCGCTTCACTTCTGATTTTGTATAGGAAACAATTTCTTTGGCCCTATCCTCCTTGCCTGTGAGAAAGCCAATATCTTCAACGGTCTTGTAGACCTCATCTTCAGAAATGGCATTCAAGGCATATACTTGTACACCTGCGTTACGAAGGGTTTCGATCAAATCTTTTTGTGTTGAGGCCGCTATAACCAAATCGGGTGATAGTTCGATAATGTTCTCGATATTCCCCTGATTATTCAAACCGGGGGCAGGGATTTTTCTTTCGGCAATCTCCGTACTCATTTTAGAATAATAAGGATATAGTTCTTGGCTCATGTATACATCATTGAATATGCCGACCAAGCTTTTTTCAGCACCCAAAACAAACAAAGCATCCAATCCCGGTTCATCCAAACAAACAATCCGCTTTACAGGCTTATCAAGATTGATTTTGGCTCCTAGGGCATCTACGACCATGATGGCTGATTTACCTTCTTCTTTTGTCTTGTCTTGTGAAGAATTACAAGATACCATCAGGAATACTAGCATGATTCCCAGTAGGATTGTTATGATGTTAATGGAATTTTTCATGTTGTTGATTATAAGTTAGCACGTAGGGAAAGTCTTGCATGGATTGGAGCCATCTGAACCCAATAGTACATATCATTTGCACCATTTCTCCATGCTGTTGAATACATTTTCCTGTTCAATACATTATTTACGATAAGGTTTATTTTATATTTTTCATTATTCCATCCTGCCCCAACATCTAATCGAAAATTATCTTCAAGAGGTTGCGAAGTGGCATTTGGAAACCTTTCTGTCCTTCCCATCAAGAGCTGATAGCCAGCGGACAAAGAAAAGCCACTTAGTTTTTGAATGGGCAGATAATAATTCAGCCAAGTATTCTGGATATGTTTTACCAAATTGGGGGTTGCCCTTCCAATAAGTTCTGGATTATATTCATCTTCGGTGATTTCTGAATCCGTATAGGCATAGTTGACGATGGCATTCAAGCCTTTGGCGAGTTGACCTTTCATATCAAATTCAAATCCTCTGGATTGGCTAACCCCGGTCTGATAGATCAAGTTGGAGGTAGGATCAACAGAAACCAGCCGATTACGTTCGATATGATATATTGCCAAGGTTGTATTCCATCTTCCTTCAGCCCAATCGCGTTTGAAACCTAGTTCATAATTGATTCCTCGAATGGGTTTCAAGGCATTTCCTTCTACTGAAATACCCGATTGCGGCAAGTAAGTGCGATCATGCAAAAAGTACAGGGAAGCATCTTTCGACAGGGAATAATTAACACCAAGTCTTGGCGTCAAAACCAGGTCGTCGGTTTCGGTTTTTGCTCCGTAGTCGGTAGAGTTTCCATTCGAGGCCGTCAACCGCAAGCCAAGTGTAATCCTTAATCTATCATTCAACATGCTCAGTTCGTCCATGGCATAAACTGATGCATAGAATAGTCTTCTTTCTACGATATTTCCTTCAGAATAGAAATCATTTTCAGAGGCAAAGTCACCCCCAATGCCATTATTCATGATGGTGGTTGAATAGACCGGATTGGAAATGGAAAGAGGATAAACTGCGGTGGCAGTCCCCCAAGTATCCCGACTGTTGGATGATTTATTATTGATATCGACTCCTGTAATGAAATTATGTTTTAGTCTACCAGTATTGAAATTGCCATTCAGATAAAACTGGGTAGAAAAGACATTGTATTTATTGGAATCATAGACTAAATTTCGGTCTAGGATATCTGGGTTTTGCTTATTGGCACCATTTACCCAAAAAATGGACCCATCATATCCCATTGTGATATAACTGGCTTTGGCGGTAAACTCCCAATTATTCTTAAAACTGTTTTGGTAGGTCAAGAACATATTATGGTCATTGCCTGAAAAAGGACGGACGCTTGGATCTGTAATGGTAAAATCATTGGGCAGTGTACCATATCCATAAGGCGACATTTGGGCTTCGCTCAACAATAGGTAATTTAGTTGTTGGTAAATATATTCTGCCGTAATTGAAGACCTCTCATTCATCTGGTATTTTAAGGATGGAGCAAAAAGAATTCTGTTGTTTCGATCATGTTCCATAAAACCATTGGCTTTCATTCCCATTAAGTTCAGTCGATATTGAAGTTTTTCTGCTCCTCCAAACTTTCCATCTAGGTCTACCGCTGCCCTCAATTGATTAAAACTACCCATTAATACGTCGATGCTCCGGCGGGTTTCACCTGTTGGCTTTTTGGTGACCACATTATAGGACCCTGCTGGATCGCTCATGGCATGCATAAAGCCTGCTGGACCTTTCAGAAATTCTACCCGATCAATTATCGCAACATCATCCCCAATTGGACCTTTTCCTAAGGGTCTCAAATCCACGCCATTTCTTTGCGCTGAAATATAGCCAGCTCTTGAATAAATATCAGGTGAAATACCATTATGCAGTTCTTCACGCATTGTTCCACTAACGTTTCTCGTCAAGCTTTCATTCAAGTTGGTTACGGCTTGGTCACGGAAAATCTCGCCATCAAGGATTTGAATATTTTGGGAGGTATTCAACAGGGAAGTGCGAAGCCTCAATCCTTCAGACATCTCTTTGATATTATATCGCTTGTAATACTTTGATGTGACTTCTACCTCTTCCACTTGATAGACTTTTAATGTATCGGCTGTTAATTGGTCCTTATTCTGCGCCTTCAAGATTATAGGCAGCATAAAACACATTCCTAAAAAGAGTTTTTTGTTAGTTAGCATAGAGCATGAGTTTGTTTATTTTCTCATTGTCAAAGGAAATAAAATGCTATTAAAGGGGTATAAGTGCGATATTAGAATGAAATTAGAATTCAGTTTTGATCGTTTTTTAATTGAAATCTTATTTTTTCATGACAAAAGAATTTATTCTTTAATAATCTCATTAATTGTCCCTACCTTATTTCTAATACACAGGATTTGATACCTTTGAAAAAATTCGGTCCGCAATTATTTACAACAAAAAGAAATGTCCAAAGAAAAAGAACCTTTCAGCCTGAAAAAAAGAATCAAGAGTTTTGAATATTCCATTGCTGGATTAGTTCATCTTTTGAAGCTTGAACATAATGCTAGGATTCATGTGATTGCGGCAATCTTGGTTGTGATTGTTGGATGGCTGCTTGAAATCAGTAGTATGGAATGGGTTGCCATAGTGATTTGTATAGGCTTTGTTTTAGTGACAGAAACCTTGAATACTTCGATAGAAAATATCTGTGACCATTTGACCACAGATATTCATCCTCATATTAAAATCATCAAAGACTTAGCGTCTGGCGCTGTATTAATTAGTGCCATTACAGCTGTTGTCGTTGCATTGATTATTTTTTTACCGAAAGTCCTCAGTTTGATTTAAGGACCATCTTTTTTATTTCTTGTTCAACAAATAGTTGGCTACTGCATCATAAGCAGGCAATGAATATGGGTCATTGGCGGTATTGCTCGCTATTGGATGGGAAGCTAATCTCACCAAGACCATTTCAGCAGTTGGGTCAATGTAGATTGTTTGCCCATGCACTCCCCTTGCACAGAAAGCTCCATTCTTATTATTGGATATCCACCACATATTGCGGTAACTCCAGTTCTTTAGATTGGTATAACCAGCTTTAGCGAAATCAGATTTTTTACCTCCTTTACGGATATCGTCAATAACTTCCTTTTTCAAGACCTGTTTTCCATTGAATTGACCATTGTTTCGGATCATCTCACCAAACATGGCTAAATCCCTAAGGTTAGCATTAAAGCCTCCACCTGCAAATGCGATTCCAGACCGATCGATTTGATAATACCCATCGTGATGAGCTCCAATTGGTTTCCAGATCTTTTCTGAGAGCAATTCAGGAATACTTTTCCCAGTGGCTCGACTAATGATCCAGCCCATAGCATCGGTATTAATGGTTTTATAACCAAAAGCCTCGCCATGTTTTCCGGCTTTCTTCACGGTCTCCAAAAACTCATAATAATTGGTAGGTCCTTTATAATCTTTAGGGACTGGAACTGGATTTCCTGCTGCTGAAAACACCCAAATATCTGCATTGGGATCAGCATAATCCTCCGAATAATCTAAAGAGGTAGTCATATCTAAAACCTGCCTGACCGTTGCATCTCCAAAAGCAGAGTTCTTTAATTCTGGAACATAATCTTGGACTAATTTATTCTCATCGAGTATACCCTCAGCAACCAAACTAGCTCCCAAGGTTCCGGTAAATGTTTTGCTTACGGACATGACCGCATGCTTACCTTCTTGGTCCAGCTCCGCAAAATACTTTTCATAAACGATTTTCCCTTTATGCAATACGATAATGCCATCTGCATAATTTTTCGACAATGACTCCTCAAAGGTAACTGGAGATTTTTCTCCAAGGGGTACAAAGGTAACTTTGTCCAACTCCGCATCGACGTCACTTTCAAAGTCATAGCGGTCATTTTGGGTGGCCTGAACCACTTTGGTTGGCATAAATTCACGCATGTGGCAAACACTGTAGCGTAAGCCCGGGAATTGGAAAAAACTGCCATCAAATAGCGATAAGGTGCTGTCTTTCGCAGGAGGGAATCCTTTCATCCATCCCATCAGTTTTGGATCAGATTGTTCTGCTGTTAAATGGTTTTGTGCGCTCAAGGTAGTACAGATTGATAAGTTGACTAAACAGATTAATAGTTTTTTCATAGCAATTCAAAGGTAGTCTATCTAAATTAATAGCTGAAGGCAAAAAATTGTTTGGAATGAATCAATAGTACGCGATGGGATATCGAATCTCGTCAACTACTTGTTAATATAGTGTAGATATTTGTTAATTAAGGCAAAGTTCTTTAAGGCTAATTATATTATTTTCGATTATTCAGAAACATGTAAGAATTTGTAAAAAGATTTGATATGTGGGGAATAATTAACCTAAACCTATTTTAAAGGATTAATACATTTCCTCACATTTAATTAAATCATTGCTATTAAAGAGTTAGTTAGTCAATATAGTTTTTAATTTGGTTTAAATCCACCTTGGGGAAGGTGGATTTTTCATATTAATGGGTTTTAGTTCCCTCCTCTTACGCGGTTCTGTTCTTCATTGTCTTTTTTCTTTTGCCTTCCATTGAGTTCCTTTCCTAGTTTTATGGTTGCTGAAAAGATGAAAGTCCTACTGTCAAGATTAAAGTTCTGGTTCATCCTTACTCCACCAGCGTATGATTCAGTTTGATAAGTCATCGATTTAAAAATATCATTGACTGCTAATTTTAGGCTGACCTTGTCTTTCCAAACGTTTTTCATCAGTCCAGCCGATACAAAACCAAAGCCTTTTTGGCGCAAAACGCCATCTGTCTGTGGAGAATTGTATTGACCGTTTATTTCAAATGACCATTTCTTTGGGAGTTTGAAGATATTATTGGGTTGAATAGCATATGACCATTCCCTATTATCGATGGATTCATTGTTGAACTTACCAAAATAATGGTTTTCAAAAATGTTAGCATTGTTGATACTGGTCCAAAAGTTTATTGGAGAATAGGAATGGTTGATATTGACCCCTTTGTTCCTAAATCCCTCAATGTTCGCAATCGTTCGAATAGTGACATTTTGGGCAGGAAGTTGGGTCAATACACTCGTCATCACATCCTTTACATCGGTGTAATAGAAGGATGCATGGAGATTCTTTCCAAAACTGTAATTCAATTCAAAAGCATTGGCCAACTCAGGTTGCAACAAGGGATTTCCTTCGTAAAAGACAAATGCATCAATGTAATATCGAAAAGGATTCAGGTCTTCATAATCTGGCCTATTGACTCTTTTACTGTAGGAAAACTGAACACTATGTTTTTCACCAATTTTTCTGGTGATTGAAGTACTTGGAAACCAATTGGTATATTTTCTTTCATTTTGGAGATTACTGGTCAATTGATTACCTAAGGAATAGGTGTTTTCAACCCTTATCCCAGCAGTAAAATTCCAGTTATTCGACTCTAAATGGTAGTTAACATAGCCCGCATGAATGTTCTCGTTGTAAAGGAAATGATTGCTGGTACTTCCATCATTAACCCAATTCCCTACTTTTAGAGTATCATTGATTGCATTATTATCAGCGTTCATAAAGCTGCTTTTCCATCCCAGCTCTAACCTCTGATGGCTATTGATATGCTGCAAATAATCCAGCTTGCCGACATAAAGTTGAGTAATGGATGGAGTTTGGTTTTTTCTCTTCGAAAGAAAAGCAGGCCTATGGTTGGTCTTCTGGAAATCCGAAATCAGTTGCTGATCGGCTTTATAATGTGCATGTAGGTATTCAAAATCGGCTGATAACAAATTGTCGTTAGAACCTATTTTCTGCTGCAAATTGGCCATCAGGGTATGGGTGTTCCATTTGCTGATATTACTGTTATTGGTTAGTGAGTTGGAAATGAGTTCTTCATTACTGAACAGGATATTATTATAGCCTTCATTAAAGTTCTTATAAGTACCGAAGCTTCCAGTCCAACCGATACCCAAGCTTAGCTTTTCATTGGCCTGAAAATCAACACCTGCTTTTGCGTTATTGGTCTGTAGAGGTTCATTGGTATGGGAATATTGAATTGACTCCCTGGCTAAGGATTCTGATGGGTTCCTTTCAAAGAAACGATTCAATGTTCGAAACTCCTCTTCGCCTCGAAACCCTTTGTCAAATCCTAAGATAAAATTCCAATTGTCCTTTTGGCTGTTCAGGTTGAAACCAGCCCCATACCTTTCTTTCCTTCCTGCGCCTCCGTAGCTATTTACGGAAAGATTGAAACCAGCCTTTTTATCATTCTTCATGACAATGTTGATCATGCCTCCCATTCCTTGAGCGTCGTATTTAGCCGAAGGATTCGTAATTAGCTCTACACTTTTTATGGATGATGAGGAGGTACCTTTAAGCAAGGTAGCAAGGTCTCTAGGCGAAAGGTAGGATAATTTACCATTAATCATGACCGCAACATCAGTCTTGCCTCGCATACTGATATTGCCATCATCATCTACCTTGACTGCTGGAGCTCGTTGGAGGATCTCTAAAGCAGTCATACCGTCAGCGAGGATGCTGTTTTCAATGTTGATGACCATGCGGTCCGAGAGTCTTTCAATTAACTTTCTTTCACCCTTGATTTCAATCTCTTCTAGGGATTGAGCAGAAGGAAGCAAGGTAATATTTCCCAAATTCATCTGCATTGAGGCCACGGGAATATCTTTTCTAATAAAATTTGAATAGCCTAAATAGGAAATTATTAAATCATAATTACCGTAAGGTAGGTCGAACGAAAAAGAGCCATTTTTATCAGTTGAAATAGATTTTTGGGTTTGATTAGAAATTGATTTGATCGATACGGTAACTTGACTAAGGGGGGCATTATTTTCATCATGCACCCGACCATTTACAATGGATTGGGCATGGAGAGTGACGGAAAACAACAACAGGAGTGTGCATAGTTTGATTTGTAATAACATAATAAAAAATTAATATTCATTGTATTTCTGTTGTTTTCATAGATAGAATGTTTAATTACGGGTAATTATCTTCATCTAATCTCTCCTTTCAAGCCAGTCTGGAACCAACCAACTGATAAGGAATTCGTGTATAAAACACGAGGAAGGCAGACAGCACCCCAATACTGCCCAGGAATCTATTTAGAATAATTATAAATAATGCTGCAAAAGTATTACTTTTGATTACCTTTTGATAACATCTAAGGGATATTCAATAACAAATAATGGATAAATTGCAGTCAGTAACATTAATGGAATTCTATGGTAAAGAGCATTTGAAGGAACTTTTCTCAAGTTTTGAAAAATTCCAAACAGCCAATGGTTTTTCATCCAAGGAAATATCCAATGAATATGTTGAAGGGAAATTATTAAAGTACCATGATGACTCAATCTCCATCAGCTACCAGGACTGGGAACTATTGAAGCCCTTTAAATTAAAGGTCAATCATAGTTCACATATGATCAAAGTGCAGTTCGAAATTGAAGGTAACTCTCACTTTGAAAGCCGAGATAATCACTGCATTATCATCCCCGGCAATCATTACCAATTCATCAATATCCCCAACGCTGATGGCCATATCATTTACAACAGTTCCCGAAAAGTTTTGGACATCTATGTGGAACAGGATTTCCTATTTCAGTTATTAGGAACCCAAGGCTATTCGGATCAGCAACTAAAAGCCCATTTCCTATTAAAAAACTATACGTTCTGCAGAAAGGCAACCCTGATCACAGCACAGCAACAACAGTTGATCCAAGAACTCCTCAGCCATCAATACCAGTCAGATTTCGCAAAACAATTCATTCGAATCAAAGCAATGGAGCTAATGATTACGGTATTTGCAGGGGCAAGTAACCAGATCAATCCAGTAAAATGGAACCAATCTGATATTGACAACATGACATCAATAAAGGATTTCCTTGACCAAAATTATCATCAGGATCTCCATATCAAAAGTTTATCTAGGCAATTCGGAATTAATGAGTTTAAACTTAAAAACGGCTTCAAAGACCTATTCGGCGACACAATCTTCGGGTACATCCGTAGACGGAGAATGAAAAAAGCCCAAGAACTTTTGAGGAACCCTGAATTGGAAATCAAGGAGATAGCCTATTTAATAGGCTTTAAATATGCCCATCATTTCTCTAAGGTATACTTTGAGCATTTTCAGATTAAGCCTAGCGAATTCCGAAACAAGCACACGAATTCCTCGGTAGGTTAGATTCAATTGAGGTTACTTTCCCAATAGCGTTTTTTATGACAACATACTTATAAAATAATGGCTAAATACCCCTACCTTTGCAGTAATATTTAAAACAAATGAAAATTCAATTAAATACGATTGAAGAAGCAATCGAAGACATTAAAGCTGGAAAGGTTATCATTGTTGTAGACGATGAAGACCGTGAGAATGAAGGAGACTTTGTAACCGCAGCTAGAAATGCCACTCCTGAGGTCATTAACTTTATGGCTACTCATGGTCGAGGATTGGTATGTGCTCCATTGACCGAAGAACGTTGTAAGGAATTAAACTTAGGTTTAATGGTCAACAACAATACAGCAGTTTATGAAACGAACTTTACTGTATCTGTAGACCTTCAAGGTTATGGCTGTACCACCGGTATTTCAGCCTCCGATCGTTCAAAAACAATCAAAGCCTTAATTGACCCCAATATCAAACCAGAAGAACTAGGTCGTCCTGGTCACATCTTCCCATTGATCGCCAAAGATGGTGGTGTATTGCGTAGAACTGGCCATACCGAGGCTTCTGTCGATTTAGCGCGTCTTGCTGGTTTTGAACCTGCTGGTGTTTTAGTCGAAATCCTTAAAGATGATGGTGAAATGGCTCGTCTTCCTGATCTAATCAAGGTAGCAGAGAAGTTTGACCTTAAGATTATCTCTATTGAAGATTTGATTGAATATCGCTTAAAGCATGACACCCTAATCCAAGAGGAAGTAAGTGTTGAAATGCCTACGGAATGGGGTGATTTCAAAATGAAAGCATTTACCCAAAAGAATACTGGCGAACAACATTTAGCACTTTATAAAGGCGAATGGAAAGAAGATGAACCCATCCTAGTACGTGTGCACAGCTCATGTGTGACAGGTGATATCTTCGGTTCTTGCCGTTGCGACTGTGGACCACAACTTCACAAAGCCATGGAAATGATCCAGAAAGAAGGAAAAGGTATTGTCGTTTATATGAACCAAGAAGGTAGAGGAATCGGCCTTGTCAATAAATTACATGCTTATAAACTACAGGAAACTGGTATTGATACAGTAGATGCAAACCTTGAACTAGGCTTCAAACCTGATTTACGTGATTACGGAGTGGGTGCTCAGATCTTGAGACATATGGGTGTTACTAAAATGCGCCTAATGTCCAATAATCCCACTAAACGTGCTGGGTTGATCGGTTATGGTCTTGAAGTGGTAGATAATGTGCCAATCGAAATCATCCCCAACAAATACAACGAAGAATATTTGAAAACTAAAAGAGACAAAATGGGTCACACCCTAAGTAATCTTTAAAATATAATAATGGAGGCCTAAAAACCTCCATTTTGTTTTATCCAAGGTCTTGCCCTTGGAGAGAAACATTTCCCATCCCCATTTGTTCGAATAAAAAATTGACTATGAAGAATTCCCTATTAATAGAAAAAGCATATTTGAATGGATCTTTTATCAGTTCCAAAGAAACATTTGATGTCATTAATCCCTCCACTTTAAAGCCTGTTGGTTCTTTGCCGAATCTGACCGTTAAAGACTGTCAGAAATTCATTGACACAGCCTACAAAGCTTGGGATTCTTGGAAGAATACGCCAGTTGGCGAAAGGTCTAAAATCTTAAGGAACTTATATAACCTGATCAATGAACACAAGGAGGAACTTGCAGAGATCATGACTTTAGAAAGCGGCAAACCCATTAAAGAATCGCTTACAGAGGTAGATTATGCCAATTCCTTTATCGATTGGTTTGCTGAAGAAGGAAAACGAGCTTATGGCGAAACCATTCCATCTTTAGCTGGCAATGCCAGGATGCAAACCATCAAACAGGGAGTAGGAGTTGTTGCAGCCATTACCCCTTGGAATTTCCCATTGGCGATGATCACCCGCAAAGTTGGTCCCGCATTGGCAGCTGGCTGTACAGTGGTATTGAAACCCGCTTCCCAAACACCTTTCTCGGCGATTGCATTGGCAAAACTAGCAGATGAAGCTGGAGTACCTAAAGGCGTATTGAATGTCATTACCTCCAAAGACAGCAAAGGAATAGGAAAAGAACTGGCAACAAACGACAAAATTAGAAAGATTTCCTTCACTGGTTCCACTTCCGTTGGTCGCACCCTGATGGAACAAGCCGCTTCAACCATCAAAAGAATCTCCTTGGAACTAGGTGGCAATGCTCCATTCCTAGTGTTCAACAATGCCGATATCGACAAAGCTGTTGAAGGTGCGGTAGCAGGTAAATTCAGGAATACAGGACAAACCTGTGTCTCGATCAACAGATTCTATGTGCAGGAAGGAGTATATGAAGAATTCACCGAAAAACTAACGCAAGCTGTAAAAGCCTTACAAGTCGGCGATGGATTAAAGAAAACATCACAGGTTGGACCATTGATCAACGAAGAAGGACTTAAGAAGGTAGAAGAACATGTGCAGGACGCCATTGATAAAGGAGCAAAAGTAGAAACTGGAGGCAAAGCCATGAAAGGCTTGTTCTATGAACCAACGGTACTTTCCAATATGCCAGCACACAGTGTCATAGCAACAGAAGAAACCTTCGGTCCTATATGTGCCTTATTTAAATTCAAAACAGAGGATGAAGCTATCAAATTAGCAAACGATACTCCTTTTGGATTAGCATCCTATTTCTTTAGCCAAGATGTACATCAATGTTTCCGTGTGTCTGAGCAGCTAGAAGCAGGAATGGTCGGTGTCAATACAGGATTGATTTCGAATGCCTCAGCACCTTTTGGAGGTGTTAAGCAATCTGGATTAGGTCGAGAAGGTTCAAAATATGGACTCGATGAATACATCGAAGTAAAATATATCTGTTTTGGAGGCAATTAACCTCCAAAACATCTACCAAATATGATATCTCAAGCCCAACATCACATAGTTGGGTTCCGTAACTTCATCTTTAAATTGATATTTCACTTTATATCCCGTATAAAGCGATAAAGCCACTGAAGGGAAATAATAACTGATTCCCACTTGGCCATTGGCTTTCGTAAGGTTTTCTTTTCTAGGCATAGGCTCATCACCTTCAGCACCTACAGCATTCTCATAGGTGAAAAACTCTTGTCCCAACCCGGCACCTAAAAAGATGTTGAAATTAGACTTTTCCTTATTAAAAATGCTAACTACATAGTCCGCACCTACCGCCAATAAATCTCCCCTACCATGAATCTGAGCTTGAACAGCAGAACGGTTGGTGAAATCGTACTTACCTTGTACACCGAAACTGGCGTCATAGGCCGCATCATCCAATTTCAAGTCACTATAGATCCCAAAGGCCCAATCATGCTCTTGGGCATGCAAGGCAATAGGAAAAACAAACGCGCAAAAAATCCAAAGTAATCTCTTCATAGCATAAATATTAGTCAACTTGTTCCCCTTTACTCTTTCGGTATTTCTTATAAAGTTTAACAAGTATCATCAGTAAAATCCCTAAACCAAAAATCCCTAATACCCCAAACACCCATCCAATGGAAGATTTAAGGATAACCAGGAACACTATGGCAAACAATATGATCGTAGAAACCTCATTCCACATCCGCAGTTGCGTGGAAGTCCAATTCGATTGTTCATCCCTTAACTTAAACATGATCTTTTGGGAAATAAAATGATAGACGATCAAAGCCGTAACAAAGCCCAACTTCACCTGCATCCATCCTGTAGACAACAGCGCTGGATTGATATAGAGCATGACCAAGGCTGAAATAACAACGATATACATCGAAGGAGTAGTAATCACCCACCACAGCCTATTTTCCATAATGATGAATTGCTTATGCAAAACCTGATATTCTACATCAGATTTCTGCTTGGCTTCCGTATGATAGACAAACAACCTGGGCATATAAAAAAGCCCAGCCATCCAACAGATAACAAAAATAATATGGATTGCCTTCGCGTATAGATAGACCATAATTTGTATTAATCCTCAAAAATATAAATTAAATCAGCAAATATTGACATGATAGGGTAATGAATTAAGAGCTAAAACGAAAGGAGCTGCCACATCGTGACAGCTCCCCATATCTTAATTTGATAAATTCTTAGTATCTGAATTCCTTAATGGTTTCCACAGCGTATTTCACGTTGTCAAAAGGAATATCAGGCATGATACCATGGCCAAGGTTAAAGATAAAGCCATTCTCTCCGCGCATACGCTCGAATAGATCTAAGATCTTCTTCTTGATTACAGGTTTATCCGCATAAAGCACGAATGGATCCAAGTTACCTTGAACTGCCATATTGCTTGGCAATGATTTTTTGATGTTCAATAGATCAGCATTCCAATCCACAGATACGACATCCGGTTGTGCTTCTGCCATGATTGGAGCAAATACAGAACTTCCCTTACAGAAAGAAATAACAGGAACGTCTTTTCTGTTCAACTTAGAAATAATGTATTTGTTGTATTTATGCGAAAACTCTTGGTAATCGTTCCATGATAATGCCAATGCCCAACTATCGAATAACTGCAAAGCATTCACCCCTGCTTCTATCTGCATATTCATGTAATTGATGGTTACATCAGCAATCTTTTGCAAAATAGAATGAGCCAACTCAGGTTGATTGTTCAACAATGTTTTGGTCAATTTGAAATCTTTGGAAGAACCACCTTCTACCAAATAGCTCAAAATCGTAAATGGAGCCCCCGCAAAACCGATCAATGGAACTTTCCCATCCAAACGGCCTTGAATTACTTTGATGGCATCCCCTACATACTGTAGCTTATCCAAACAATCTACCGATAGATTTTCGGCATCTTGCACTGTCCTAATCGGATTGGAGAACCTCGGACCCACACCTTGTTCAAAGGATAGGTCTCCGCCCATTGCCTCGGCCGTAACCAAGATATCCGAAAATAAAATAGCTGCATCAACACCTAATAGGTCTATTGGCAGCATGGTAACATCTGCGGCAATCTCAGGGGTTTTGCACATTTCCAAGAAAGAATACTTGTTCTTGATTTCCCAATATTCTTTCATAAACCTTCCTGCTTGACGCATCATCCATACTGGAGGTCGTTCCGTAGGCTGCGACAAGGCAGCGCGAATCAATAGATCGTTTTTCAAATTTTTGTCCACTACTTATTCTTATTTACTTCGTTTTGTATTTTCTCAATAATTGACTGTTGTCTGGCCGTCAGCCTCAATTTACTCGCCACATCTAGGTAGGCTTGCACTCTTTCATAATCATGCTTCCTCAAATTGATGTTCGCTAAATTGATCAAGACCATCCCCTTTTCGTTATCCTTACGCCAAGGCAATCGGGAAGCTAATTGAAAATGATATTCCGCCTCCTCAATGTTATCCTCTTTCAAGGCAATATTGCCCATCATAAACTCATAGAAGTTTCTTCTCCCTTTTCTAAGTTTATCTGGGTTCTTGATCTCAGCCAGCAATCTTTTTGTTTTCTCGTAATCCTGTTTATGGAAAGCTTGAGTCGCCAAATAAACGGTACCCTCTTTCAGATAGCTCCATACCAAGTAGGTGATCCCTCCAAAGATATAAACCGCTATATTATAATGCTTAGCATAAATGGCATACAATAGAAAAGCAATCGCAATTGCGATTACTATTTTTCGAGCTTGATTAGTCATCTATTCGTTTAGTTCGAGTTGTCTGTAAATTTATAACCAACTCCACGGATGGAATGGAAATAAATCGGATGCTTTTGATCAGGTTCAAAATACTTCCTAAAGGTCAAGATAAAATTATCGATCGTACGGGTAGATGGATATACATCATAATTCCAAACGGTCTCCAGGATTTGCTCACGAGAAACAGCCTCATTTCTACGCTCAATCAATAATTTAAGCAACATGGTCTCTTTCTTCGTCAAAGAAGTAATGCTACCATCTGCGTGATGCAGTTCAAAGGAGTTAAAATAGATCGTCTTATCACCAATCGTGTATGAATTCAACTCTTTTAAATCATCTCCTTTCATACCACGGCGGATCAAGTTGCTCACACGTAAAATCAGCTCTTCCAAATTGAATGGCTTCACCAAATAATCGTCTGCTCCTTTTTTTAGACCTGTGATACGATCTTCTGAACTGTTTTTGGCGGTCAAGAACATAATTGGAACTTCAGAATTCTGAAGCCTAATGGTTTCTGCCACCTGGAAGCCATCGATTTCAGGGATCATCACATCAAGGATAATCAGGTTAAATCGTTCTTCCTTAAATATTTTTAATGCTTTTTTTCCATCTGTAGCCGTAGTCACACGGTAGCCTTCAAGTTCTAGATTCAACTTGATCGCTTCCAACAGATGTTCTTCATCTTCAACTAATAGTATACGTTGTTTAGTTTGCATAATTTTCAAAAATTACTTCAAAGATACTTCCAGTAGGAGTATTATCCTTTACCCTAATGGTTGCATTGTGTTTTTGTAATACTGTCTTAACAATATATAACCCTAAACCAGTGCCTTTGGTTTTTCGGGTCGCTTCACTACCTACTCTATAAAACTTATTAAATATAAGTTTTTTTTCATCATCAGGTATTCCTTCACCATGATCTGTTACCGAAAATAACAGGTTGTTGCCCTGTTTCTTCAACTTTACATAAACAGTGGCACATGGAGGTGAGTATTTCACGGCGTTCTCAATCAAGTTGGTGATCACATTACTGATCGCAAACTTGTCCGCCTTCAATTCAATATCGGTATCCAAATCAGGTTTAATGACTTGGGATTTACAGGCATTCTTTTGCAGTCGATCAACGATCTGCTCTACCAATTCGGTGACATTGAAAGCCTCTTTCGGCAACTGATAGGCCCGATTCTCTAATTTAGTGGTCAACAAAATATTTTCAACCAAATCATCCAAGCGTTCGATATCCTTCAGGGAATTCCCTAAAAAGACCTTTTGCTGCTCACGATCCAGGTCGCGCTTCAAAATCGTTTGGATATACAGTTTGACAGATGCTAAGGGAGATTTAAGTTCATGCGTAATGGCCAGTAGGAAATTCTGCTGCTGCTGACTGATCTCATGCTCTCTTTTCACATGTCCCTTGAGCTTCAGAGCCCCCCAAATAAAAATGAGCAAGAATATCAGACCTTCTCCTATGATCATCCCCTTGCGGTCGGGTTCAAATTTAACTAAGATAAATCCCCACCAGAATAATTGGGTAATCGCATAAAAGACAAGAAAATAAAATAGAAATAAAGCTTTTCTCATACTTGACGTTTCCTGCGCAAATGTACTCAAATACGGCTTCATTAGGAAGCAAGCAAGACTTTATGACAGTAAACTTAGATTCCTGGTTGATTCAGCGAGCGATTGCCCTTATATTTGCACATGTTCAACGATAAAAAACACTTATTTTTCGATTTAGATCATACCATTTGGGATTTCGACAGAAATGCCGAAGAAACCTTGCATGAGCTTTATTTCAGATATTCCTTCAATGATATCTTCAATAATCCGACCTCAGAAAGCTTTATCGCCACTTATACGGAAAACAATCATCGTCTGTGGAACCTGTACCATCATGGAAAAATTGACAAACCTACCTTGAGAAAACTCAGGTTTGCCGATACATTCACCCAATTAGGTGTCAATCCGGAATTGTTCCCCTTAGCCTTTGAAGAAGAATACCTTGAAATCTGTCCTACTAAAACCAACCTTTTCCCTAATGCCCACGAGACCTTAGGATACTTAAAGGACAGATATACCTTGCACTTAATCTCTAACGGCTTCAAAGAAGCTTGTGAGAAAAAATTGCAGCATAGCAATCTAGCCCCCTACTTTGAGACCATAGTTATTTCAGAGATCATCGGCATCAACAAACCCGATATCCGCATCTTTGAACATGCATTAAATAATGGTGGAGCAAATAAGACCGAAGCGGTCATGATTGGTGACAATTTAGATGCAGACGTACGTGGAGCGCAGAATGCCGGCCTAGAAGCCATTTTCTTCAATCCTCTGGAGGTAGAGAAACCTGAGGATGTGAATCACATGATAAAAGATTTGAAAGAATTACAACAGCTATTTTAATCCTAATAGCTGTTGTAAACCAATATTCACTTCAAGATTCTCTTCAACAATTTGGTATAGGCATCTGCTATTTTTTCCATTCCAAAATCATTCGGATGGGCATAGTCAACCGTTGAATTCCTGTCCAATTCGATTTCCTTTTCAGACAACCAATACAGGTTTTTATCCCCTTTCCCTTGCAGCGCTTTCACTGCCTTTTCAGCAACTCTGGAACGGCTCTCGTAATCCGCATTAGTTTTCAGGTTATAGACCCCAGGAACCTCACTAGAACTATGAGCAGCAATAACGATTGCTGTTTTCGGATGCAACTCCCTGATCGTCTTTACCGCATTCTGGATTAATCCAGTCAATTTCGCTGCTCCATCTTCTCCAGATACTGAAAGATTGGGAATACAATCCAATATAAAAACAGCAGCATCTTCCTGCTTGATCAGGTCTAAAATAGGCTGTTCCAATCTTCCATTGCCACTGAAGGCCAAATTAATAACCTCATGGTCAAAGTTCCTACCCATCCAATTCGTCCAACCCAATCCCGGTCTTGATGCACAAGCTCCTTGTGCAATAGAGGTACCATATATCACAATTGGCTTACTCTCCCTATGCAGAAAGCTCAAATCCCCTGTTGTACCTATCTCCATCCATTTCACGGCATTATAGAGTGGCAGGTACAATCTATAGGTATTCTCAGGGCGAACTCCAAAATCTTCAAATTTATAGCTTATGGTATCTTTAAAGCTATATTTTCCATGGATCCAATTCCAGTCCTTTTCATTGTTTGCCTTGGTATAGAGATCCAAACCGCTTACCCCAGTTGTAGGCATATGCGGCATATTCAAACCTCCTGTCACTTGATATCTCACAGTAAATGATGGAGCTGAAGTCTGGAACTCCACATACACACCAGCTGCATCTTGTCCCAAATTCCAGACTGGTTCCCGAACCTCATCTTTTAGGCCCAATGGCAATCGAGCATATCCATCGCTGGCGTCAATTGCCTTTACTCTACCTTCCAGGGCACTCTCCTTCAGCACATCATGCCATTTCATCTCCTGGGCTGATGCTAGGACTGCCAGCATACAAAAAAGAGAGCTCAAAAAGCTCTCTTTCCAATGTCTTATCGATTTAAACATTATAATTCTTTAACAGTGATATTTCTCAACCATACATCGTCACCGTGATCTTGGAATCCAATCACACCTGATTTCGATTTTCCGCCAACATTATTCAATAACTCAAATGCCAAAGGCCATTTTTCCTTACTGAATTTACTAGCTTCTAACAATTGAGTCCATTCAGGAGTCCACAATTCATATTCCACAACTTTCTCGTCGTTCTGGTAATGAGTTACTTTTCCTTTGCTTACCACGATCTTAGCTCTGTTCCACTCTCCTGCAGGAAATGCATTCTGAGGTTTTGCTGGGATCATATCATACAATGAAGATGATTTACGGTTGCCATCAACACCTTGTTTCGCATCAGGGTGGTTTTCATTATCCAATAATTGGAATTCTGGACTTGAAATATAGATTGGCTGTCCTTTGATCTCTTTTGCCAAGAAGAAGGTTCCAGAGTTTCCTCCTTTTGAAATCTTCCATTCAAATTCAAGTTCAAAGTTTTTGAAATCATGAGCGAAGATCAAATCGCCACCTTCAGGGTTCTGAACACCGGCAGGTGCTTTTGAAAACTTCAACGTTCCATTATCAATGCCCCATTTACTAGGCACATGGTCCTTGCCGTAGCCTCTCCATCCATTCAATGATGTTCCATCAAATAAAACGTATGCTCCAGCGGAGTTCTTTTTAAAATCTTTAAGGGATACTTTAGGCAGATCAAGTACTTCATAGGCAGGAACATCTGCTCCTTTTGGCGTGGTAGCGTTCTTAGTTGCACATGAGGCAACTGTCAATCCGATTGCGCCTACTAATACATACATAAAGTTTCTTTTCATAGTGTAAAGTTGATTAAGTAAAAATCTAATTTAATTATTCTTATCGTAATATCAAGTATTAAAATTGTTGACCGCCCATATCATCCATGTCCGGACCTTGTTGCTCACGATCTTTTCTTCCAAAATTTTGGAGACCGAAACGATAGGTGAATGATAGGGTAATCATCCTTTTCATCCAACGATGCGAAAACTGCATTTCACGGTTTGGCAGGTAATTGTGCATTTGGAATTTACGCGTGTTGAAGGCATCTCTTACGTTCAACATCAAACTGCCCTTATTCTTCAACACCTCCTTTTTCAAGGCCACATCCACACCTTTCATCGGCTCCATCTCTCCCTGCATAGTCTTCATTCCACTTCTATAATCACCACGGACCTGCGCAGAAAAAGTAGGCGTAATCTTGAAGTTCGTCGTCAGGTTTCCGTTCCAGTTAAAGGACTCTCTTCCTTCTAGTCCCAAACCTGCTTTCGGATGGAAAGTTATCTGTGAAAGGTTCGCATTGGCTGTAACATCCCACCACTTGGTTAAATTTACTTTGGAAATCAACTCAAAGCCCATCGCATCCAGATCAGAAGCATTTTCCCATTTCATATAGGTCACATTCGTTCTATCCCCTACAATATCAGCAATCAAGCTTTCATCATAGATAACAGGCTGGGTTTGGTCATTTACTCGACGATAAAACACGGAGGAAATAAAATTCCATTTCTCATAAAACTTGGAAAAGCTCAATTCAGTGGAATGGATATCCTCTGGCAACAAATTCGGATTACCTTGACGGTAGTTCTGAACATCTGAAACATCGATAAACGGGTTCACCTGCCAACCTCTTGGACGCTGAACACGACGAGAATAGCTTAACTGCACCTTGTCCCCTTGTCCTTTACCTACGGCATAGCTCAAGAATACACTCGGGTATAAACGGAAATAATCCAATTTACCTTGATCTTTCTTAATGACACTTGGATTGTCTAGATCATGCGAATAGATATTGGTATTCAGGTTCGCTTGCTCCGCTCTTAATCCTACTTGTGCACCAAACTTCTCTGTGATCTGTTTTTGGTAATTCGCATAAAGGGCATGCACGGTGCTCGCCATGTCAAAATCGTTCGTAATTCTATAATCCGGAATAAACTGCTGGGTCACTGAATCCAGTTCCTCTGAATATTGGCTCTCATCAGAATACCTTAAGATACTGCGATATCCAGCTTCAAATTTATGGTTCTCACCTAATGGCAATACATAATCCAATTGCATATTCCAGTTCTTACCCGATTCTGAAGTGTTATTCACGCGTTTAAGGTCTGCATTTCCATTGGCAAAAGTTTGATGGAAATCATTGACCCCATCTTCCGTGTCATAGCCAAAGGAGACATTTGCCGTCAATTCCTCCCCCTCACGCTTCAAAGTACGTTTGAAATCAACTTGGGCATCAATTCCCAAATCATCTTCATTCTGCAAGGAATTACGGAAACTGGTCGTTCCTAGACCAGGAACATTCCAATAATTATAATTGATATCGTTCCCGCGTTCATTATCCCGTAAGCTCAAGTTTGTGGTCAAACTCAAGGTGGTCTTATCGTTCATATAATAATCCGTACCGAATCGGATCGTATGGTTATATCCTAATCGATTGCTTTCCTCGATACTTTGGGTCCTAGGACTTTCGTTAGTAATTCCGCCATTGACATAATCGATATTATCAGAAAAACCGCTACCTAAGTTATTACGGCGGCTGAAATTATAATTTCCAAAATAATTCACTTTGCCATCCCTATAATTCAGGGTCACCCCGGCATTTGCGTTCTCATAGGAACCACCTGAGGCCGTAACTGATCCATTCAGACCCAAACGGGCATTTTTCTTTAAGATAATATTGATGATACCTGATTGTCCTTCCGCATCATACTTCGCTGAAGGATTCGTGATGATTTCCACCTTGGCAATTGCATCTGCTGGCAAGGATTGTAAGAAAGCATTGATGTCCGATCCTGCCATAGCCGACTCCTTTCCATCAACCAAAAAGCGTACACTACTCGATCCACGCAAACTGATGCTACCATCAGACTCTACTTGCAAGGTTGGCACATTACCCAAGAGGTCCTGTGCTGATCCGCCCACGCTGACCATACTTTGGGAAACATCGAACACCTTTTTGTCAATGCCGATCTGAAGGTCAGGAACTCTACCTTGAACAACTACTTCAGAGATCTTTTCCCCTTCTTCAGCTAAGACAATTGAACCTAAGTCAATATCCTTTCCTGCCGTAACAACAAAATTATTACGGGTATAGGTAGAAAAACCAATATAGGTCACTTGTAGGTTATAGGTTCCAGGATCTACATCTGGGATAGAAAAAGAACCATTGGAGCCAGTTTGTTGTCCACGGATATAGGCATTATTCACGTTCGACAGCAAGCTTACACTGGCACCGATCGCCGGTCTGACACTATCTTGTTCTAAAATCCGACCTTTTATATCGACTTTCTGGGCAAATAAAATAATAGGAAATAATAAAAATAAACTGCTTAGGCATCTTTTCAATAGCATTTTGGATCTTTCTTAGTGTTTTCAGCTACAAAGTTGCGCATTAATTAAGAAAGTTAAATGCTCGTAACTGTATTATTACGAGGCTATTTATTCCACGGAAACAGTTAATCCCTCGGTTTTCAAGATCTTTCGGTAGACCTCAACTTCCGTATAGGTCCCTTCCAAGATTGTACATTTCCCCTTAGTATGTACGGTCCAGGCTATACGTGAAGCTTCAGCTTCGGAATATTGGAGGTAATGCATGAGGCAATGAATGACATGGTCAAAAGTATTGAAATCATCGTTCCACAAAATCAACTTGTTGGAATCTTTGGTAACTGCAAGGATTTCTTCAAGGGTAAAAGTTTCTTGTTCAACTTCAGTGCTCATACAGCAAAAATAGCTTATTTTTCAAATAAATCAGTATTTTAGCTGAATTGTTTATTAAAGTTAGACCTATGTTTCAATCAAAAATAGCCGGTTTGGGATACTATGTCCCAAAGAATGTATATACCAATAATGACCTGACTCGTTTTATGGAAACGAGTGATGAATGGATCCAAGAACGTACCGGAATTAAAGAACGCCGATTCGCCGATAGGGTTGGTGAAACAACAACCAGCATGGCTGTAGAAGCTTCTAAAATAGCCATTGAAAGAGCCAATACAACGGCAGAAGAAATCGATTTTGTTATTTTCGCAACCCTTTCCCCTGATTACTATTTTCCGGGCTGTGGCGTACTGTTACAGCGTGAAATGGGCATGAAGGAAGTTGGTGCTCTGGATGTAAGAAACCAATGTTCTGGATTTATCTACGCCTTGTCAATTGCCGATCAATTCATCAAAACGGGAATGTACAAGAACATCTTAGTGGTAGGATCTGAAAAACACTCCTTTGCTTTGGACTTTTCTACCCGTGGGCGCGCAGTTTCAGTAATCTTCGGAGATGGTGCTGGTGCTATCGTGTTGCAGCCAACCAAGGAGGAAGGTAAGGGTATTTTAAGTACTCACCTGCATTCCGATGGTGCCGAGGCTGAAAAACTGGCGATGTACTTCCCAGGCGCTTCTGCAGGTTATTATTTAGGTGAACAGATGCCTCAATGGCCTGATGTTGAATTAGGCGGTATGCTGATGACCAAAGAGATGCTGGAAGATGGTTCGGCATTCCCTTATATGGATGGGCAAGCCGTATTCAAAAAGGCAGTTGTAAAATTCCCTGAAGTTATTGGGGAAGCATTAGCAAAAAACAACCTTAAAACAACGGATATCGATATGTTGATTCCCCACCAGGCAAACCTTCGTATTTCCCAGTTCGTCCAAAAGACCTTGGGATTGTCTGATGATCAGGTATTCAATAACATCCAGAAATATGGCAATACCACAGCCGCTTCTGTACCTATCGCACTTTGCGAGGCTTGGGAAGAAGGAAAGATAAAAGATGGGGATTTAGTATGTCTAGCAGCCTTCGGAGCTGGGTTCACTTGGGGATCCGCTTTGATCCGCTGGTAATACAGAATTACCCAAAATAAGAAGGGGTTCAGATAATCTGAACCCCTTCTTTGTATATTTAATTTAATTGTTGTTCTTGGACTTCCTTAAGTTCATTTCCTTTTTTCTTTTCAGATTGGCCAGCTTTCTTTTTGCTGAATCCCGAACCAAAGATCACATCCCAAATCGCTGAGCTCACCCCAAAACCTTTCTCAGGCTCTGAATAGTGGTGCAACATATGGTGATCCTTAATTCGCTTAAACAAACCAGACTTAAAGTTGGCATGATGCATTGCATAATGGCATTCATCATAGATTAGGTATCCCAATAAGAATCCGGAGAAGAATGCAGCTAAGGTATAAGGCGAAAAGAAAAAGCTAAAGATAAAATAGATGATCGCCGCCATTGGAATACTTGCCGACAAAGGCATTACCAAACGCAAGCGATCCTTCGGAAAATCATGGTGTACCCCATGGAAAATAAAGTGAACCCTTTTGCCAAATTTTGAACTCGGCTCATAATGGAAAACCCACCTATGCAAGACATATTCCGCCAATGTCCAAAAAAGCAACCCGAAGATATAATACATTACAACAGTCCCAATCGATAATCCCCCCGGTACCAATGCTCTCCAAATAAAAAAGATCTTAACAGGAATCCAAAATATTAAAGGAACAGAATAATGCACCTTGGTCAAAGATTCAAGAAAATCATTCTTGAACATTCTCGAAGACTCTGTCGAATTGGATACGTATAATTTCTTTGCCATAACCTAAATAATTTCATTCACACTCCAGGTTAAATATCTTAACCTCCCAAAGCGTTCTATTCAATAAAAAACCCTGCACAAATTTATAAAATTGCCTATCAGAGCAAATAGAAAACTAATATTTTGACAAAATTACGATAATAGTCAGAAATACAGAAGTCAAATCGGTAATATTAAGGTAATGTTGTCATAATATTAATCAACCTTCTGTTAATCATAGAACAGTACAGGATTAGAATGGTTTGTTGGAGGTGAGATATGAGATGTGAGATGTGAGATATGAGAGGGTTTTGAAACAGGATGTGGCTCGACTCCGCTCGCCAAACGAGGATTCGAGGATAGACCAAGATCTAGGCATGAACCAGGATTAATGGGATTCGAGGAGGTACCAAGATAAAATGCTTATTGAAAAACACACCCCCCTAGAAGGGTTCGAAAAATTAACAAACATTTATCCTTCCGAAGGAAGTCCTTTAGCCTCCGGCTCATTTCCAGTGGCGGAAAAATGGATAGAATGCCGATGCCCTGTGCGATGGGATTGGCCTTGGAATGCTTTCAATAAACCATCCCATTAAAAGGGATGATCTATTGAAAGATATTCCCGACAACAAGGCATTCTATCCATGTGTGGTAGCCCGTGCGAAAAGCCACCTTAAATGGGCCGAAGCCTTTTGGTTACTTTTGGGCTCCAAAAGTAACGAAGAGATCGATAATCCTTAAATAGGCCGAACCCTTTACGGATTCGAGTTGTTTTGGGTATCCATGAGTTCCTTCATAGGTTTGGTTAATTTTCCTAGATATAGTAAAAGAAAAAAGCTAAGAATGGTATTGGCGAACAGGTCCTTTACCTTCGGTAAAGAATGACACGCATTAATAGAAGAGAACCGAACAGATTCTTCACTAACCGTTCAGAATCAGAAATGAGCTAAAGAGGGCTCCAAAAGAAACGAAGAATCTAAATTTTGTTTTTTCCCTTAACTTAATCACATCACCAAGCGTGGATTAAAATATATTTCAAATAATCCAACCATAGCCAATAAAAAAGCCGTTATCTCACGATAACGGCTTTCCTTATACAAATTAATATTTTTATCTATTAGCCATTTGAAAGGGCTGCAGCACCAGAAACGATCTCTGTCAATTCTGTTGTAATTGCTGCTTGACGCGCTTGGTTGTACGACAATTTCAATTGGCGTAACAAATCACCAGCGTTTTCGGTTGCTTTATCCATCGCAGTCATACGGGCACCATGCTCAGAAGCATGTGAGTCCAATACGGCTTTGTATAACTGAATCTTGATTGCTTTAGGAATCAGTTCTTCAATGATTTTCTCTTTTGAAGGCTCGATGATATAATCCAATTCTGCAACATTGTCATCTTCTTTATTCTCAGGCAAAAGAGGTAAAATCTGCTCTGATGTTAAGATTTGAACGGCTGCATTACGGAATTGGTTATATACCACCTCAACGCGGTCGATGTTTCCTTCTTTAAACTGATCCATTACGTATTCCGTAATTTTCGAAACGTTCTCGAAATCCAAATTGTTGAACAATTCGTTGTTATTACCGATTACTTTGAAATCACGTTTGCTGAAGAAATCCTGACCTCTTTTTCCGATTGCGATAATACTTACATCTCCTCTTGCGAATTGATCTGCATATTTCGTTGCAATCAAATTATTGGCAGTTTTAATGGCATTAGCATTGAAAGCTCCCGCTAAACCTCTGTTTGAGGTCACCACGATGATCAATACCTTCGTCGGGATACGATCTTGCGTGAATGGCGAATTATTACCTTCTACGGAGGCTGAAACCTGAGCCAAGATCTCTCTCAATTTCGTCGCATAAGGACGCAATTGGATAATAGCATTGGTTGCACGCTTCAACTTCGCTGCAGACACCATTTTCATCGCTTTGGTAATCTGTTGCGTAGAGGTAACGGAGGTAATACGATTTCTAACTTCTTTTAAGTTTGCCATAAGTCAAATTTAGATGTGAGATGTGAGATATGAGTATTTAGCTATTAACCTCTATACTTTTCTCAAACCCTTCTGATTTGAGATCTGAGATTTGAAATACAAAAAGAACCTTTCTGCTTTCTCAAATCTCATATCTCCAATCTCAGATCCTTTTAATATTTCGAAGCTAATTCCTTAGCTACTTTTTCTAATACATCAGTTAATTCATCAGAGAACTTACCAGCTTTAAGTGCTGACAATACTTCTGGATGACGTTGCTCTAGTTGTGTCAAGTATTCTTCTTCGAATTCTCTCACTTTGTTTACAGGAACATTACGTAATAAACCTTTTGTACCTGCGTAAATAATAGCAACTTGTTTCTCAACTGAAACTGGTGAATATTGACCTTGTTTCAAGATTTCCACGTTACGGATACCTTTGTCCAATACCGCTTTAGTAGCTGCATCTAAGTCAGAACCGAATTTCGCGAAAGCTTCCAATTCACGGTACTGTGCTTGGTCTAATTTCAAGGTACCAGCAACTTTCTTCATTGATTTGATCTGCGCATTACCACCTACACGTGATACCGAGATACCTACGTTGATCGCTGGACGGATACCTGCGTTGAACAAGTTCGATTCCAAGAAGATCTGACCATCTGTGATGGAAATTACGTTGGTAGGGATATATGCAGATACGTCACCCGCTTGAGTTTCAATGATCGGAAGTGCTGTTAATGAACCACCACCTTTAACTTTGTCTTTCAAGGACTCAGGAAGGTCGTTCATGTTACGAGCGATCTCATCTGAACTATTGATTTTCGCAGCACGCTCTAATAAACGAGAGTGAAGGTAGAATACGTCTCCTGGGTACGCTTCACGGCCTGGAGGACGTTTCAATAATAAAGACACCTCACGGTAAGCAACCGCTTGTTTTGACAAGTCATCATAAACGATCAATGCCGGACGACCTGTATCACGGAAGTACTCACCGATCGCAGCACCCGCCATTGGCGCGTAGAACTGCATTGGAGCAGGATCCGCAGCTGATGCAGATACAATCACGGTATAAGGCATTGCACCTTTTTCCTCTAAAGTACGAACGATGTTCGCAACTGTAGAGTTCTTTTGACCTACCGCTACATATATACAGAATACTGGTTGACCAGCTTCGTAAAATTCTTTTTGATTCAAAATGGTGTCGATACAAACAGCAGTCTTACCTGTTTGACGGTCACCAATTACAAGCTCACGTTGTCCACGTCCGATTGGAATCATGGCATCGATCGCTTTAAGACCAGTCTGCAATGGTTCAGTTACTGGCTGACGGTAGATAACTCCAGGAGCTTTACGCTCGATTGGCATTTCGAAAGTCTCTCCAGTAATTGGGCCTTTACCATCGATAGGCTGACCTAATGTATTTACCACACGGCCTAACATACCTTCACCTACTTTAATAGATGCGATACGGTTAGTACGTTTGATAGTATCACCTTCTTTAATTTCATCCGATGGACCTAAAAGTACAACACCTACGTTGTCTTCTTCTAAGTTCATCACAATACCTTGTAGTCCATTCGCAAACTCAACCAACTCTCCTGATTGAACTTTTGTTAAGCCGTAAATACGCGCAATACCGTCACCTACTTGCAATACGGTACCCACTTCTTCTAAATCGGCTGCTGACTTAAAGCCTGACAATTGCTCTCTTAGAATTGCCGAAACTTCATCTGGTCTTACCTCTATCATTGTTGTAATTCGTATAAGGGGTTTTTGATTCTATTATATCTTGTTCTCAAACGAAGGATTAAACTCCCTGGTTTTCGAAATGTCTCTCTAATTTATTTAGCTTGCCTTGAATACTCGCATCAATCTGCTTGTCTCCAACCTTAACCACAAAGCCACCAATCAATGATTTGTCTACTTTGTTAGCCAAGATAACCTGCGCATTGATCTGAGCGGCAATCTGCTCTTTCAATGCTTGAAGGTTGGCCTCCGATAATGGACTTGCCGAAACAACTTCCGCATGTACAATACCTTTAACCTCGTTGTATTCACGAACAAACTCCAAGGCTGTCGCATAAACTAATTCTGCACGGCCTTTTCTTACCATGATATTGAAAAACTCCAATATCTCCGGTCTGATTTTACCTTGAAATAAAGCCTTCAAGATCGCCAGTTTCTTGTCCGTCTTAATGATCGGATTATTTAAAACTGCTTGCAATTCAGTGTTGGATTTGATTATGGCAATAACTCCTTCGATATCTGCCTTAACCGCATCCAGACTCTCTTGCTCTAGCGACAAGTCGATTAAGGACTTGGCGTATCTTGAAGCTACTTTGAAAACTGACATACGTTAATTTTTAAATTCGTTAACCAATTAGTTTAATTTAACATCTTTCATCAAGTCAGCTACTAAAGCTTCTTGCTTTCCTTGGTCCTCGAATTCTTTCGTTAATACTTTGCGGGCAATCTCTAAAGATAAGGTAGAAACTTGGTTCTTAACCTCAGCTAAAGATTTTAATTTTTGGTCTTCAATCTCACGTTTTGCTTGTTCGATCAATTTACCACCTTCCACTTGAGCTACTTCTTTTGCTTCTGCAACGATCTTATCTTTCAATACTTTTGCTTCTTTCAAGATAACATCACGCTCTTCACGAGCCTGTTTTAACAAATTCTCGTTCTCATTGGTCAAACGTGCCATTTCCAATTTTGCTTTCTCTGCAGAAGCTAAAGCATCAGTAATGCCTTTTTCGCGTTCCTCTAAAGCATTTACAATCGGTTTCCAAGCAAATTTCCCTAACAAAAAGATGACGATCAAAAGAATGATCAATTGCCAGAAAAATAACCCGAATGAAAAATCATGAATTAAAGCGTCCATTTATTTACGTTATTATATTTTTGAATTTAAATTTTTTGTCTTTTGATAAACACAACTTGCAACCAACCGTTGCAAGATGTGTTCATTGTTTTTTTAATAAGCTTAGCTTATTTACCTAATAGAAGAGCACCGAATGCTAAACCTTCCAATAAGGCACCGATGATGATCATCGCTGTTTGGATTTTAGATGCTGCTTCTGGTTGACGAGCGATAGCTTCCATTGCTGAACCACCGATTTTACCTAAACCTAAACCAGCTCCGATAACGATCAAACCTGCTCCTACTAAATTTGGAATCATAACAATTTTATATTTAAAAATTTAACAAAAAATTCGAATTAATGATGCGAATGCTCTTCAACCGCCATACCGATAAACAGGGATGACAACATGGTAAAGATAAACGCTTGTAAGAATGCTACCAATAATTCCAAGAAGAATAATAACAACGTTAGAAGTAAAGATACACTCACTGAACCTACTACAGTCAACTGATGTTGCAACAAATAAACAACAGCAATCAGACCCATCACAACGGTGTGACCAGCAGTAATGTTTGCAAACAAACGAACCATCAAGGAGAAAGGCTTAGTAAACATACCTAAAACTTCGATCGGCGCTAGAACAAACTTGAATGGAACCGGTACGCCTGGCATCCAGAAAATATGTTTCCAGTAATCTTTGTTTGCTTTGAAATTTGTAATGAAAAATGTAAACAAGGCTAAACACAATGTAACAGAGATATTTCCCGTTACGTTCACCCCTAGTGGAGTCAATCCCAATAAGTTCAATAAAAAGATCAAGAAGAATACCGACAATAAATAAGGCATGAATTCTTTGTAACGATGTCCAATGTTTGGAACCGCCATCTCATCTCTCACGTAAAGAACCAATGGCTCTAATGCACGTCCAATACCTTTAGGAACAGCGTTAGGACCGTTTTTATATGTTTTAGCTAAACTTGTAAATCCAATGAACAACAACAAAGCTGCTAATAGCAATCCTACCACATTCTTGGTGATCGAGAAATCCCAAGGTTTTGCATTGGTTGGATGATGTTTGTCATCGTAAGTAATCGTACCTGCAGCATCGGTCTTGTAGATTTTGCTATGGTACAATTTGTAATATTGTCCGTCTTTTTCAACCACTTTTTCTCCATGCTCAAACTCGCCAGCTGAAAACACTTTCAAACCACCATCAATCAAAATAACCGGTAAAGGGAAGCCATAACTCTTTCCTGTTTTCGAATCAGTAAAGAAATTGAAATAGTAATCATCCTTTAAGTGGTGTTGAATATGAGCGTTAATTTCCTCAGAACTAGAAGTTTCACCATGTGCATGCCCTTCTTCAGCAACTGAGCGGAATGGATTAACAGTAAACAAAATTACTGCAAATAATAAAAGTACTTTCTTAAGACTCACCATTTTAAAATAATGTTGAATTATGACAAATTTTGCGCAAAATTACAATTTTATTTGGCATAAATTCAGAATTGTTTAAACTTTTTATAAAATTAGTTTTTACTGACCGTTTCTTGTTGATTTACAATATAATAGGCAGCAAAGGCATCATACAGCAAATAAACAAAAAACACGACTAGAAAATTCAACTCAATAAAATCATTCTCCAGCAAATTTATACCCTCATGAATGAACACATAACTGCCCACAGCCTTCAAGGTCATTCCCACCAAAAACGCAAAGCCGACCTGCACCGGCATCGTATAGTCGATGACCAATAAAATAAGGACCATGACAATGGAAGCAATTGCTCCAAAAACATACATCCCCTCTAAACTATAACCCGATCCTATCCACCAATGGTCCTGATGGTTCATCTTCAAAACGGCGTAATGTATGCCAAAACATACACCCGTGACGCCAAGCAGAACTAATAATAAGAGCAGGTATCTATTCATTTCTATTGATATAATTTACTTGTTTAATAAACTGATATAAGGACAGTCCGACGCCAAACATCGTCAATCCTTTCATCCACCATTCCCCCTCTACCGCATATTTTTCATCTAGCCAAGTTCCTAACCAGTAGAACACATAAATGGTCACCCCCATTTGAAAGGGCATGGAGGTAAATACCAACCATTTGTTGACCTTCTTATTTGACTTGCTATCTTTCAAACTATAGTAGATGTGTTAGCTAACAAAGATAATTAAATCTCATTAGGCTAAACCTTTTGTGTCGATTTTTTGTAAAAAAGCTGCTATTTGACTTAAAAATGATCAATTAATGGACATTTCAGGTTATTTGTGGGGTGGTTGCCAAGGATGTCATGGCTCGACTCCGCTCGCCAACCAGGGATGGGAGGATGGACCAAGATTATGATCATATACCGCTGGAAAGTCCCCGATACTGTAGGGGCGTATCGAATACGCCCGCCCCATACAAACCTAAATTATTATCATCTTCTGATTAAAGAAACTCCTAGATTTTCAAATTCTCATCCGTACAATTTTAGAATCCAAACCCACAGCGTGGGTGAAATATTTGTAGAATTTGGATGTTTGAAAAGGCGAACCCACAGGGTGGGTGAAATATTTTTCAATAATTCCTCTTTATGGGTTAAAAACAATAAAACAAACAAAATAGATTCTTCGCTCCGCTCTGAATCACTCCCAAACGCATTCAAATTCTGAACGATCAGTGAAGAATCTGTATGGAATGATAAAATAGGTACTGTCATCCTTAACCTTCGGTTAAGGACCTGTACGACAGTGCAAAAAATGATTTTTTTGCTGTTGGATGTTTGCATTTTTCCGAGATTCTTCCTTCGTCAGAATGACACAAAAAACCTAGTTATCGGTAATAAAAAATTGGTCGATATTCAGATAAATTATAGGCGGAATTTCCCCTTACTTTCCAGCTACTTCCAAATATTTCTGGGCAATCTTGATCTGTGGGTAATCTACTTTCATGTCCATCAAGGTTCTCAGTTCGGTAGCTGATGCATCTGGATGTGCTTTGATGACCTTGACAATGTTTTGCAGCTCCGCATCTGGAATCAAATCTGAAGCTTCGATATCGGAACCTATAAAATTAATCAGATGACCATAGATTGTCCCTACTACCATATCGCGTTTCGTTGCAATCTCTTCAATATCCATCCCATCCATAAACATATCCAATGAAATCTGCTTGGTATCCTTCTCTTTCTCCTCTACTTCCTTTTCCAGGTTTTCTTTTGGCTTATTCCACTGCAATAGTTCTTCCGTCAGTTCATCTGAAGACTTATTCAAGGCTTCAGCGATGGTCAGGCTATGCTTGAGTTGTTCATGCTTTCTTTTGAAATCCAGCAAGATACTTTTCAAGGTAGCCACATATTTCTTGGTCCTTTTCTTCACAACCCAGGCCTCAATATGTTTTTCCATGGGTATCAAGCATTCTTTTTCAAATGTTGGAATAAACCAACTTACAGCAGCTTTTGAACGTTCGCAGATCTTTTCATAATCGATATCCACCTGCCCCAGCATTTTATACAATTGGGTGATAAACTTATTCGCAACAATTTCTTGCGCCTTTAACTTACCCAACATATCTTTCAAGAAAGCAACTGCTTCATCCTTACCTTCAATTTTCTTTCCTTCTTGTTCCACGATCAGAGATTCCAGCTCTTCACACATCTGGTTCCAACGGAAACTCTGCAACAAGATCTGACCTAGGTAGCGCTTCTGTGCTTCCTGCAGGATCGGGTCTAAATCGGTAATGGCTTCCATTTGCTTCATAAAGCTCACTACCTGAAAATCCGTACGGATGGCATAGGATGGAACCCTAGACCGCAGCACCAATCCTTCTAATCCTGTCAACCTACTTAAGGCTACATAGACCTGCCCTGCTGCAAAGGATGTCCCGGCATCAATGATCGCCTTTTCAAAGGTCAAACCCTGGCTCTTATGGATGGTAATTGCCCAAGCCAATCGCAATGGAAATTGGGAGAATGTACCCAATACCTCCTCTTCGATCTTATCATCTCCTTTATTATAGGAATAGCGGATATTTTCCCAAGTCTCTCGCTTCACTTCCACATCCTCTTCCCCATTCGGGAAAGAAACGATGATCTTATGCTTTTCAACTTGTATATCTTTGACCGTTCCAATCTTACCGTTGAAATAACGGCGCTCATCGCCGACATCATTCTTGATAAACATCACCTGGGCTCCCACTCTAAGGCTCAAGGTCTCCTCTGCTGGAAATAATCCGTTCTGGAATTCATCCTTGATAATAGACTTGATCTGATGCAGCTTGGTCTCCAAACTTTCCAGTTTTTCTTGGTTGATCTGGTCTGCAAGTCTGTTGTGTGAGGTCAAAGTAATATATTGCTCGCCTTCAGGGGCAATAAAATCCGGCTTGTAATGGGTATTCAATTCATCGAGATCTGAATTAGTAGTCTCATTATTCCTGATCTTATTCAGGATATTGATAAAAGCACTATCCTGCTGCCTATAGATCTTTTGGAGCTCAATCAGAACAGGCGGCTGTTGTTTGAAAACTTTGGCATCAAAGAAGAAGACACTCGAATAATAATCCCTTAACACCTGCCATTCGCGATCTTGCACAACCGGAGGCAACTGGTACAGGTCACCGATAAACAGGACCTGAACGCCCCCAAAAGGACGCATATCTCGACGAACACTCTTTAAGATGACATCAATGGCATCCAAAGTATCCGCGCGCACCATGGAAACTTCATCAATTACCAACAATTCCAACTCCTGCAGGATGGCCCTACGGTTCTTGGTCAGTTTAATCGTACTGAACAACCTATGCTTATTATAGATAAACTGGTCTGATTCTCCCCATTGCAGAGGGTAATCCTCAATAAACACACCGAATGGCAGCCAAAAAAGGGCATGCAGGGTTGTTCCACCAGCATTCATCGCGGCCACACCAGTTGGTGCAGTGATCGCCATTTTCTTGTAGCTATTTTCCCGAATAAACTTCAAAAAAGTGGTCTTTCCAGTTCCCGCCTTACCCGTCAGGAAGATAGGTTGCTGAGTCTGGTTGACGAACGCGACGGCCTTGGCAAAAATATCATTTTGTGTATCGAATGCTTGTGACATGAGGATTTTTCTTATTTTGCAAATATAAGGTAAATCAATCGATAGACTGATTTATGCCTTGTATTAATACAAAAGTTATATTATCTTCACATAAGTAAACATCGTAACCATGACATATATAGATAAAAGCGAATTATTTCAAGAGATTTCAACTAAATTGACCAATAAGGGATTCAAGATTGAAAGTGAAGATCAGAATAGACCTTGGGGTGGATTTTTTGTGATCAACGAAGATCAGGCACAAGAATTTGCCGACGCTTATTTCGAAGGCCTTAACGTTCAGGACCTGAAGATATCTGGCAAATTAAGTCCTAAAGTTTTGATTGTAGGCCCTAACAAACGTCTATCATGGCAATATCATCACCGTAGAGCTGAAATTTGGCGTGTAATCCGTGGAGAAGTTGGTGTCGTAACCAGCCCTACTGATGAAGAACATGAGTTAAAAATCTTAAAAGAAGGCGATTCAATCCGCCTATCACAAGGTGAAAGACACCGCTTAGTAGGATTAGGATCTTATGGAGTCGTTGCAGAAATCTGGCAACATACCGACTCTGCTAATCCGTCGGACGAAGAAGATATCGTAAGAGTGCAAGATGATTTCGGAAGAGGAGTCTAAAGAAATCATTGACCATAAAAAAAGGGAGATTTGTATAAAATCTCCCTTTTCTTTTGAAAATAACCTGCTGGATAAATAGCTGACCTCCTCTACCACATCACTCCCCTTTTGACCTTATTCGAGAATCATTCGGAATTTTCGCAAAATCTGTCGAATGTTCTCCAACTCCGACCCGAAGCAATCTCGAATATGCCTCGAATGAAACCCCGGTTATTCCGATATCATTTCCAAGCTGAAGCAATCTGAAATCGACAACAAAATAAAACAATTTAGAAAAGACAAAAAGTCGAAAGGGGCATTTATCTAGCTACAATAAACTACAAGCCAGGGCTTTAAAGGGTTATTTTTCACGTGAAATAATAATTTTTACCCTAGTAGATGTGGAAAACTCACTTTAGTTTTCACAGTTAAATTCCATTTCAGTCCTATCAATTGACAAGAATATTGCACGTTTTATGATGTGCAATTCTATTGCTGAATTAAATGTGCAAAAGTGTTGTGCAAAAGTCGATTAACTTTTTTATATTTTTGCGATGGTTCAAGCATATCGAAAAACATTATGAGTACATATAACGAAGATAGCATACGGTCCCTAGATTGGAAGGAGCATATCCGACTAAGACCGGGGATGTATATTGGTAAGTTGGGAGATGGATCGGCCTATGATGATGGTATCTATGTGCTATTGAAGGAGGTAGTGGACAACTCGATTGACGAGTTTGTGATGGGAGCCGGAAAGATCATCGATATCACCGTGAATGAGAACAGGGTTACGGTACGTGACTATGGTCGGGGTATTCCTATTGGCTCGGTCGTAGACGTTGTTTCTAAGATCAATACCGGTGGTAAGTACGATAGTAAAGCCTTCCAAAAATCAGTAGGTCTGAACGGTGTGGGTACCAAAGCAGTCAACGCTTTGTCCAATCAGTTTTCAGTACAATCATATAGACAGAACGTAACGCGTATTGCCCAATTCAGCAAAGGTGAATTGGTCTCTGACGAACAAAAAGATACTACTCAGCGCAATGGCACATCCGTGACCTTCTATCCGGACGATAGCATTTTCCGTAACTATAAATATAGGTTAGAATTTGTGGAGAACATGATCTGGAATTATGTTTTCTTAAATTCTGGACTGACCATTAATTTTAATGGGCAACGCTTTATCTCCGAAAATGGTCTAAAGGACTTATTGGAGCGCAACGTAGATACCGAAGGCATGCGCTATCCGATCATTCACCTTAAGGGAGATGATATTGAAATCGCCATGACCCACGGTCAGCAATATGGTGAAGAATATTATTCCTTTGTCAACGGACAGCATACCACGCAAGGTGGTACGCATCAGGCGGCCTATCGTGAAGCGGTCGTGAAGACGATCCGTGAATTTTATAAAAAGGAATTCGATGCTTCTGATGTTCGTGCTTCCATCATTGGCGCCATTGCCATCAAGGTGCAAGAACCTGTATTCGAATCGCAGACCAAAACCAAACTGGGTTCCCAAAGCGTTGGTCCGGATGGTCCAACCGTGCGTACCTTCATCAATGACTTTGTGAAGAAAGCATTGGATGATTATTTGCATAAGAATCCAGCAACAGCTGATGCCCTGCAAAAGCGTATCATGCAATCGGAACGCGAGCGTAAGGACATTGCCGGAATCAAGAAACTGGCAAATGAGCGTGCGAAAAAGGCTTCCTTGCACAATAGAAAATTAAGGGATTGTAAGGTACATTTCAGCGATAAGCATGAGCGTAACCTTGAAACCACCTTATTTATAACAGAGGGTGATTCTGCATCTGGATCGATTACCAAATCCAGGGATGTATATACTCAAGCGGTATTCAGTCTTAAAGGTAAGCCATTGAACTCTTATGGCCTAACCAAGAAGATCGTCTATGAAAATGAGGAATTCAATTTATTGCAGCATGCCTTAAATATTGAGGATGGCATCGAAGGCCTTCGCTATAACAATATCGTGATCGCGACGGATGCCGATGTCGACGGTATGCACATCCGACTTCTACTGATGACCTTCTTCCTGCAGTTTTTCCCTGAATTGGTGAAAGCAGGGCATGTTTCCATCCTACAAACCCCATTATTTAGGGTCCGTAATAAAAAGGAAACGATTTACTGCTATTCCGACGAAGAGCGTGTGAATGCCATCAAAAAACTAGGTGCAAAACCTGAGATTACACGATTCAAGGGTTTGGGAGAGATCTCACCTTCGGAATTTGGCATGTTCATCGGTGAAAATATCCGTTTAGAGCCTGTAATCTTGTCAAAGGACAATAAGCTTCCACAATTGCTGGAATATTATATGGGTAAAAATACCCCGGACCGCCAAGTCCATATCGTCAACAACTTACGCGTTGAGTTGGATACCGAGGACGACCTGGTGACCACCAAAGATGGCGTTGAAGAGGCTGCAATAGAGTCTATTCAGGAAGCCGTTTAATAAAATATTTATGGGGAGAGGTCAAACTTCTCCCCTTTTTCAACCTAACCAACATGAATACGCAAACCTTAATTCTCATCCAATGTACGGATGCAGTTGGCCTTGTCGCCATTATATCCAATGTTTTGGCCGAACAGGAGCTCAACATCGTAAGTATGCGCGAATTTGTCGATGAAGCCAATAAGAAATTCTTTGTTCGGGTAGTATGTGCTGGCGAAATATATCACAAGGAGGTCCTACAGCAGGCTTTTACAGATAGATTACCTTCCAACAGTCAGGTGATGATCAATCCTGACCAAAGAAAGCGTTTGGTCGTCCTAGTGACCAAGGAACATCATTGTTTGGCAGATATCTTGGTCCGCAATTATTTCGGCACTTTCCAAGCTGAAGTCCTTGCCGTGGTCGGTAATTACGATAATTTACAGGAATTTACGGAAAAGTTCAACCTTCCATTCCATTATATCAGCCATGAAAACAAGAGCAAGGAACAGTTTGAAGAGGAATTAGCGGAGGTCGTTTCGAGCTACCATGCCGATTATATCGTCCTAGCAAAATTTATGCGTATCCTCTCACCTACTTTTGTCTCCAAGTTTAAAGGTAAACTCATCAATATCCACCATTCCTTCTTGCCGGCCTTTATCGGAGCCAATCCCTATAAGCAGGCACATGATCGCGGCGTGAAGATTATCGGCGCAACAGCCCACTTCGTAACCGACGACCTCGACGAAGGACCAATTATCGTCCAAAACACCAAATCCGTCGACCACAGCTACGACGTCAGCGGTATGCGCACCGCAGGAACCGAAATCGAAAAAGCCGTCCTGAGCCGCGCCATCCAGCTCCTCTCCGAAGACCGCGTAATGCTACACGGGAATAGGACGATTGTTTTTAAATAAGATTTGAGATATGAGATGGGAGATATGAGACCTTTCCATTGTCCAGCCAATTTTGGATATAAAATTGTAAATCAACTTCTGTTTTTCAATTAATTTGACAATTTTCTATCTCATATCACAAATCTCACTTCTCATATCTATTCAAAGTGACCAACATCACATTTTCCTTTTATCACCTGTTACTTTTTGTATGGGGATTGTTTTGTTATTTGCGGACAGTAAAAGATATACATGACGCATTCATTTCATATTCCTGTTTTAGGCCTTGCATTTTCGATTGATACGCCGATTAAAGTTGCTCAATTTGGTATTTCTTCGGTTATTTCAATCGTGGATGACGAGTTGATTGAGCGTATGCGTGAGTATTATTCGAAGAAGTATGAACTTGCTTTTGAAGCGATTAGCAAGAAACACGCTGATTACCGTGCCACGCGGATCTGTAAATACCTGGACTTGGTTCAGGATTTAGTTTCTGAACAGGTTGAACGGTTGAAACGAGTGGATTGGAAGGAAGATAAAGAGGCACAGCGTTATTTTGAATTGCTTCCGGAGTCACATCCAAGCAAGGAAAACTATGCCCGCTGGAAATCATTGAAGCATGGCTATGAAAAGCATTTGGTTGCGAATGATATCCGTGAGGCCATGGTTGCGGGAGAAATCGACGTGAACATCATGTCGAAAGTGGACAAGATCAATAGAGATGCTGATGGCAATGAATTGCCAGAGGTATTTTCGGATGCATCAGCGGCGGTACGAGGTTTTGCGATGAGTAAATTGCAGTCCTCCTTGGTCCTGTCTGCGGGGATGAATCCAAGATTATATGCGTACCTATCAGAGCTGGGTACCTTCTTTCCAGATGCCGATGGAAATTTCAAGAAGAAGATCACTCTGAAGGTGTCGGACTATAGGTCGGCACTTATCCAAGCCAAGTATTTGGCAAAAAGAGGTATTTGGATTTCCGAATACCGGATTGAATCGGGCTTAAACTGTGGCGGTCATGCGTTTGCCACCGACGGATTTCTTTTAGGCCCGATTCTCGAAGAATTTAAGAACAATAAGGAAGCCCTGATAGCGGATATATTCCCGCTATATCAGCAAGCCCTTCAAGATTTAGGTCTAAATAGTGAAAACGCTCCTGCAATCAAGTTTTCCGTACAAGGAGGTGTGGGAACTTCGCAGGAGCATTCTTTCTTATTGGATTATTATAATATGGATGCCGTAGGTTGGGGATCGCCCTTCCTCTTGGTTCCAGAAGCGACGACCGTTGATGAGGAAACCCTGAATAATTTAGCGAGGGCTACGGCTGATGATTTCTATATCTCCCAAGCGTCGCCTTTAGGCGTTCCCTTCAACAATTTCAGGAAGAGCACTGCAGAACTGAGCCGACTGAAAAGGATTGAGCAAGGCAAACCTGGTTTCCCTTGCACCAAGAAATACTTGGTTTCAGATACGAGCAATTCTACAGAGCCTGTATGCACTGCCTCCAGGGTCTATCAATTGAACAAGATCAATGAGTTAAAGCAACAGGAACTCGATGAAGCCAGTTATCAATTGGCTTACAATAAGATTGTTGAAAAACAATGTCTCTGTGAAGGCCTGGCAGCTCCAGCATATTTGAAATATGGAATCCTCAAACCTCGGGAGAGAGATGCTGTTGCCATCTGCCCAGGACCGAATACGGCATATTTCAATAAAGTATATAGCTTAAAGGAAATGGTTGACCATATCTACGGTAGAATCAATGTCCTAAATGATGTGAACAGGCCATCGTTCTTTATCAATGAATTGGATTTATATGTTAAACACTTGGCAGGCTATATCAACGAAAACCTGTCCAACTTGGATGTGAAGAAGCAAAAGTACATCCAGAAATTCCACACTCAACTCTTGGATGGTATCAGCTATTACCGTTCCCTTCAATCGAAAGTAAATTCAGCTTTTGGAGAATCCAAAACTGCCTTTTACGAACAATTGAATAGACTTGAGTCCCAACTTAGCCCCTTAAATGTGTAATAATAAGAAACCTACCTATGAAAAACGAAAGAGGTTGCCGATCATGGCAACCTCTTTTTTTTTGGTTTGAACCAGGATTTGGCTCGACTCCGCTCGCCAAACGAGGATGGGAGGATGAGCCAAGATTTGGGTAGAACCAGGATTCTAGGGATGGGAGGATGGATCAAGATCCATATTTCGTCTGAACGATATCAAGGTTGGTAGTCGTATTGAATTCGCCTGTTAACTATGCGCTATCAATATTACTCATAGTTCGTTAGCTCTGTATCGTTCAATATCATTCAGCTAAAATAATTCTGCCTCTATAGGCAATGCCATCAAGTTAAGAAAAAACAAAATTTAGATTCTTCGTTACTTTTGAAGCCCAAAAGTAACCAAAAGGCTTCGGCCCATTTAAGGTGGCTTTTCGCACAATCATCCGCACATGGATAGAATGCCTTGTTGTCGGGAATATCTTTCAATAGATCATCCCTTTTGATGGGATGATCTTCTGAAAGCATTCCAAGGCCAATCCCATCGCGCAAGTCAACGGCATTCTATCCATTTTTCCGCCACTGGAAATGAGCCGGGGGCTAAAGCGCTTCCTTCGGAAGGATGGTTGTTTGCCTGGATAGGCAACCCCCAGCGGGGGTGGAATATTTGTAGAAAAATTGGATTGTTTAACGGAGAACCCCTAGCGGGGGTGAAATATTTTTCTGAAAACCCCAAATGAATTCATTTTCAATTCTGAAAGATTAGTGAAGAATCTGTAGGGTTCTCCTCCTTACGGCTTAGTTCATCTTCAATCAAAGATTGAAGAACTGTTCGTCAATTCAATAAAACAGTTGTTGAGTTTGAAGGTTCGCATTTCTCCGAGATGCTTCGAATGAACCTCAGTACAAAAAAACTTTAACTTAATGACATTGCCCAATAGTGCAGGTATTCGTAAAGAAATATTCTTTTCCATTTTTACCTTTAACTCAGGGAAGGAATTCTTTTCCTTTTTCAGGAAGATTTAGTGGTAAATATTTCACCCCTGCTAGGGGTTTGATTTGTGGAAAGTTATAATTACGAGAATTAGAAAACGGAGGGATTTCTCTTATCAGATAGTATTATTAAATGTTTGTATGGGGCGGGCGTATGCGATACGCCCTTCGAATTTTGTGTATATAATGTTGAATGTAATACCAATAATAATCCTGTGCCGGGTCTCGACGGATATCGAGCGAAGCCGAGATGCCGCTCCATTGGAATAATGATCTTACTCCATCTTGGTTCAGAGGCAATGTCTTATGTCTACTTCGCTATTTTCCGAAACTTCCCAAAAACACCTAAAGGCAATTTTGGTCCTGCGGTTGCTTGTAGATACAGCTCTCCAATCTCTAGGTTTTCAACTTTCGGGAAGGAGGTTTTGATCAGGTTTTCGACAATAACAGAAGAAAAACCTAGGGAATAGGTATTGAGGATCAGGAAGTGCTCTTTAGGATCCAATAGTTGAACGACATCGCGCATCATTTCCATGATATGGTCTTCCAATTTCCATTTTTCACCTTTAGGGCCATGTCCATAGGCTGGTGGATCAAGGATAATTCCATTATAGGTGTTTCCGCGTTTCAATTCGCGTTTCACGAATTTCAAAGCGTCTTCAACAACCCAACGGATATCGCTGATCCCAGAAAGTTCTTGATTTTCGTTGGCCCAGGTCACCACTTGCTTAATGGAATCCACGTGAGTGGTATCCGCACCGGCGGCCTTAGCGATTAAAGATGCTCCACCCGTATAGGCGAATAAGTTCAATACTTTGGGTTTCGGTGTCTTAAAGGATTTTACAGAATCGGAGATGTAATCCCAATTCACTGCTTGTTCAGGGAATATCCCGACATGCTTAAATGAGGTAAGACCAAGCCTGAACTTGATGGCTACATCTTCATTTTTATATTGTATATGCCAACGGTCTGGAGTTTTCGGGTTCTTTTTCATCCAATCCCCAGAGGTTGCCGAACGGCCTTTGAATTTGATATGATAACGTTTATTCCATTCTGCATCGCCCAAAGCTTTAGGCCATACTGCCTGCGGTTCAGGACGAATGAGGATCAGTTCGCCAAAACGTTCAAGTTTTTCAAAATCACCACAGTCGATCAGTTCATAATCTTTCCAGTGTTGCGGCGTAAGGAGTTGAATTTGGGTATCGTTGTTCAAGATGCAATATTTAAAGGACCATAAAAGCCTTTCATAAAACCTGACGTTAGCATTGTTTTATGAAGGTTTTTTCTGCAAAGATAGAAAAATCGAAGGAAAAGAATTACTGTTCCTTTTTCAAAGTATTCCGAGCGGCTTTCATCAGAGGGCTGGCGAACACAAAATCATTCAATTCCTTGTTATCAGATTTCAACATATCCTGGTTGGAGCCCTCCCAATATTTCTTCCCTTTATAGAGGAATAGGATGTAATCTCCAATCCCCATTACCGAGTTCATATCATGGGTTACCACCACGGTAGTACATTGATATTCCTCGGTGAGGTCTTGCACCAGTTCATCGATCAGGATGGAGGTAGCAGGGTCAAGTCCTGAGTTGGGTTCATCACAGAAAAGGTATTTAGGATTCATGCTGATGGCACGGGCAATCCCGACCCTTTTCTTCATACCGCCGGATAATTCCGAAGGAAAGAGGTTATTCTTACCTGCAAGGTTTACACGTTCTAGGCAGGAGTTTGCCTTGTCAATCTTTTCAGATTTGCTCATTTCGGTAAACATATCCAGGGTGAATACAATATTCTGTTCCACGGTCATGGAATCGAATAAGGCAGAATTCTGAAAAAGCATTCCGATTTCCTTACGGATAGGCACTTTCTCTTCGAAATCCATTTTAGTGAATTCCTGTTTGTCAAAAAACACTTTCCCTTGGTTAGGTTGGTGCAAGCCGACAATACATTTCAGTAAGGTACTTTTTCCTGATCCGGAGCCACCGATAATCTGGCTTACCTTGCCAGGTTCAAAGATGGCATCGATACCATCCAGTACCACATTATCGCCAAAAGACTTATGAATATTTGTTATTTCAATCATAGGGAATTACAACATTAATGCAGTGATCAAATAGTCACATGCCAAGATGGAAATACATCCAATCACTACGGCCCTTGTTCCAGCCTGTCCAACTTCCAAAGCGCCACCACGCACATAAAAACCTTTATAGGCAGGTACCGAGGTAATGATAAAACCAAATACCGTTGCCTTTACCATGGCGACCACCATCGTAAATCCATTGAAGCCACCGCGGATACCTTCGATATAATCATCGGGCGTAACAGCACCAGAAAGGGCGCCACCCAAAAGACCACCGACCAAGGCACAGGAAATCGCGATGATAACCAAAGCTGGCACCATGATCAAACCGGCAATAATCTTAGGAAGAATCAGGTAACCTGCGGCATTGATTCCCATGATTTCAAGGGCATCAATCTGCTCGGTCACGCGCATAGAACCAATTTGAGAAGAGATGGAGGAGCCTACTTTTCCCATCAATACCAGGGCAGAGATGGTAGGTCCGAGTTCCAGGATATTGGAGTCACGGTTAATCTGTCCAATTACCGAGGTTGGAATCAGGTCTGAAACCAACTGGAAGGCAATCTGCATCGTCATTACCGCACCAATAAAGGTAGAAATGATCACAATTAAGCCCAACGACCCCACTCCTATCTCTGTCATTTCATGGAAGATCTCCTTTAGGTAAATCTTCATTTTCTCAGGTTTTCGGAAAACCTTCTTCAGTAACAAGAGATATTCACCAAAATAATAAAATATCATACGTTGGTTTTATTATATATTTTGTTTTAAATCACTAATTCTAACGAATCCTCAGCAAAAATGTTTTGGATAAGTTCAAGATACAAATTCTCGCTGAATCTTTTCACCGACAAAACTAATTGATTTACCGAAAAAATGAAGCGTCAAGCCTATTTTCCATTATTAAATTTGTAATATCGTAGTAGTTTTGGTCAACAAAGCTAAGAAACAATGAACAATAAAATTGCAACAGGTATATGGTTGGTATTCGCAGGATTAGTATTCTTGCTACACAACTTGAAAGTAATAGACTTTAATTTCTTCTCCATAATCAGTTTATGGCCATTGATCCTGGTGTCTATCGGTATCAGTTTGCTATTGCAGGGAAGGACTTATGGTAAATATATCGTTATCGGTTCCAACATCCTTTTATGTGGCTTTATTTTCTTCAAAGGCGTAACCAGTAAGGAAAGCATGTATGAACATATCGGCAATATTGATGTTTCCACCGGCGATGATGTAAAAGGACCTTTTACACAGGTTGTCTCCCATCCCATCGGCTCAGAAACTGAATCCGCTAAACTAACGATCAACGGTGGTGCAGCCAAGTATAATTTTGCACCGGGAACAGACTCAAGTTTAGTCCTTAGTGCGAAGACTGCACAACCAACTGCCTCATTGAACTTGCAGACCAAGGGCGATAGGGAGGTGAAAATGGAATTGACCAGCAAAATGAAGAACAACAAGTACAACAATAGCTTGATTGAGGTTGGTCTCAGCAATAAGCCTGTATGGGACTTGGAATTCAATGTGGGTGCAGCTGCAATCACTGGCGATTTCAAACAAATGAAGATCAGCAAATTGGAGGTAAATTCGGGAGCGAGTTCACTGAACCTATATTTACCAAAACCGATAAATGGGACTTGTGATATTGAGGTTAACACAGCTGCTTCCAAAGTAATCTTGTATTTACCAAAAGGCGCTGCTTGTCAAGTCGAGACGGACGCATTGTTCTCCAACAACAAGTATGAAGATGTGGATGTGGTTTTGGATGATGTTCGCAAGAGCAAAAACTATGACCAAGAATCCAACAAGTACGACATCAAGATAGCCGGTGCTGCAAATTCATTATCTATCTTACGCTATTAAACTCGAAATTAGCTAACTTTGCATTGATATGGAAAGTAAGCCTTTGACAACGCTAGCCGGCGGTTATTGCAACAGCAAAACAGCCTATTCAAGATTCTATACCCGAGAGGTACAGATTGGCGATATCCCAATGGGGGGCAATAACCCGATTCGGATCCAAAGTATGACTACGGTCGATACCATGGACACGATGGGTTCAGTAGAACAGACCATTAAGATGGTAGATGCGGGTTGTGAGTATGTTCGTATCACGGCGCCAAGTATCAAAGAGGCAGAAAACCTAGCCAACATCAAGAAGGAATTGCGTGCAAGGGGGTATACCGTTCCATTGGTAGCTGATATCCACTTTACCCCCAATGCTGCCGAAGTAGCGGCAAGGATTGTTGAGAAAGTAAGGGTAAACCCCGGTAATTACGCTGATAAAAAGAAGTTTGACCAGATCGATTATACCGATGCTGCTTATCAAGCAGAATTGGACCGCATCCATAAAAAATTCTCGCCTTTAGTAAAGATCTGTAAGGAATATGGCACTGCTATGCGTATTGGTACCAACCATGGTTCACTTTCTGACCGTATCATGAGCCGTTATGGCGATACGCCGGAAGGAATGGTGGAATCAGCATTGGAGTTCATCCGAATCTGTGAAGATCTGAACTACTATAACCTTTGCGTTTCGATGAAATCTTCCAATCCCATGGTAATGGTTCAGGCCTACCGTTTATTGGTTGAAAAGATGGTAGCCGAAAACATGAACTATCCATTGCACTTGGGTGTGACTGAAGCTGGAGATGGTGAAGATGGGCGGATCAAATCGGCGGTTGGGATCGGGACTTTATTGGAGGATGGATTAGGAGATACCGTTCGCGTTTCGTTGACTGAAGAACCTGAAAAGGAAGCTCCAGTAGCTATCGCTTTAGTAAATAGATACAGCAAACGTGTTCATGATCTTGCTGAAACTCAGGAACGAGAAATCATTCAAATTGCCCCTGATCAAGAAACTAAGCCTTATACTTCTCAAGAAATCAATGCATTTATTGGAGGCTCATTGGTTCCTAGGATTATCGTCGATCTTTCTAGCAAGAACCTTAAAGATCCATTTATCCTATCTGATGTAGGCTACAAGTATGATGCTTTGTTGGATAAATACCACATGGGGGATCAGTCGGTCGATTTTGTATATTTTGGAGATGCCCTGCCTTCCTTTACCATGCCAGGAAATCTAAAGCAATTGTACAATTACAGAACTTGGAAGGAGCTCAAGAATAAAACGAATATTCATCCTATATATACTTTAGAGGAATTCAATAAAGCGGAATTGAAAGATCCTGCCATGAATTTAATCTATGTGAGCAATGATCTATTGGAAACGGAGGAATTTGCCAATCTTCAGATGGACAAGACGACCGTTTTTATATTAGAAACAGATCATTTACATGGTATGGCTGATCAAAGGCAGTTTTTTGCGAACCTGCAGGAAATTGGAATAGATTGCCCGGTCATTATCAAAAGAAGCTATGCAGCCTCTGAATTTTCAGGTCCAATCGGAGACATCATGAATCCGGAAGAGCCTATCTCTAAAATTCAGCTGTATGCAGCTACAGATTTTGGAGCATTACTGATCGATGGACTAGGTTCTGGGATTTGGCTAGACTCTGAAGCTACGGCAACAGACAAAATCGCGTCGATTTCCTTCGGCATCCTTCAGGCTACCCGTTCAAGGATTTCTAAAACAGAATACATCTCCTGCCCTAGTTGTGGTAGAACCTTATTTGACTTGCAGGAAACTACCCAAATGATCAGAAGCAGAACAAATCATTTGAAAGGTTTGAAAATTGGTATCATGGGCTGTATAGTCAATGGTCCAGGAGAAATGGCGGATGCTGATTACGGTTATGTTGGAGCAGGTCCAGATAAGATTACTCTTTATCGCGGTAAAGAAGTAGTGAAACGTAATGTATCATCTGCAAAGGCCTTGGATGAATTGATAGACATTATCAAATCAGATGGTCTTTGGGTAGAAGAAGGATAAATTAGAACAGTAAAGAAATATTAAGAAATATAAAAGGGAGATGTTTTCAATAAACATCTCCCTTTTTATCTAGATAATTGAATGATCTTATTTGATTTTCTTGAATCTCATAGTTGCAATATCACCAACAATTAAAGTGAGTTGGTCACCATTGACACTTTGAACATTTACCTTTTCCATAGATTGAATGAACAGCGGTTCACCTTCACCTGGACATGCCATTCTAGTGGTCGCCATCGGACCAAACTTAATGTTCTTTCCATTGATTGTTACAGAACTGTTGAATGTGTTACATCCAGCATTACCAGACACCTTATTTGAAGAAGAATCAAAAACAAGGGTTGGTTTTTTATCAGGATATAGTTCATTGAATGGTTTTGAAGAATTAGCGATATAGTCCAATTCCCAAGTACCTACCAAGCTGTTTTCTGCATTAACCTTGGCAAATTTTGCCAATGGCATCCTGCGGCCAACATTTAGAGATAAGATGCCATCAGCTAAAGTATAGTTATTAGTTGTTTTGAATACTTCCGACAACAATTTATCAGTTTCCATATCCTCACATGCCATCATGGTTGAAATTCCAGGTTTGAAAGATATCCTGTTGGTTCCAGCGAATACATATTCACCAGACATGGTATTACAGCCACCAGAAGCAGAATAACGGGATTCATCACTCATAAAAACTAAAAACGGCTCTTTGCCATTTAATTTTTCCGGCACTTCTTTACCATTTAATTCAATCAAACGCCATTTGTTGCCAGTGATTTCAGCAAAGTCTGGAGATTGGTTTTCAGTTGTTTTCTTAGCGCCAGCGCAACTTGAAAATAAAATTGTTACTACTGCTAACACACTAAAAATTGATTTTTTCATAGATATCATTGTTTAAACTCTAATATAAATACGTAAAATTTGTCAAAAGGTTTAAAATATTTTTTAAAATTCCCTGTTTTCCATATCATATTTTGTTTTTTGGCCTATTTATAAAATGGATATTTTACGGAAGCAGATTTAATACCACAACAAATTTCAAAAGCATAAGGCAAATACCATGCAAGATTTTTAATATTGTCAAAACTTTAAAAAATAGCTCACAAAATAAGGCAAATCGCTGTTCTAAATGATATTAGTTATGGCTTATTTGCTCCTATTTCCTTATGTTTGTAGCTAATTAAGAATTAATCTAAAAAGAAGATTGGACAGCTTAATCTTGAATATCCTAACACCTGTTGCAATATTTTTGTTTATTGCTTTATTTACGCTTTTTGCAGTTTATGCGGAGCGTAAGATTGCAGGATTTGTTCAGGATCGATTAGGTCCGATGGAAACGGGTAAGTTTGGTTTATTGCAGACCATTGCAGATATATTAAAATTACTTCAAAAGGAATTTATCTCTCCAAGTGCCTCTGACAAGATTTTATTCGCTGTAGCACCGATCATTATTTTCGTAGCTGTTTTCATTGGATATAGTGTTGTTCCTTGGGGGCCTGACCTATTACCATCCAATACCCATACAGGATTATTCTTTATTATGGCTGTCGTGTCCATTGATGCCATTGGCATTTTGATGGCTGGTTGGGGATCTAATAATAAATACTCTTTATTAGGTTCAATCCGAGCCATTGCGCAGATGATTTCCTATGAATTACCGGTAGGTCTTTCCTTAATCTCTGCGGTGATGATCACACAGACCTTAAATTTAAATGAAATCGCACTAAATCAAGGAGTTTGGGCAAATCAAGACCTTTATTTTCTTGGATTTTGGAAGGTGAATGATATTGGCGGAATCTTGTCCTGGAATATTTTCCAGGCACCGCATCTGCTTGTCAGTTATGCTATATTTTTTATTGCATCGTTGGCAGAGTGTAACCGAGCGCCATTTGATATTCCAGAAGCGGAGAGTGAGCTGATTGGAGGCTTCCATACCGAATACGGTGGGATTAGGTTTGCTTTTTTATTCTTGGCAGAATATGCGATGATGTTCTTGGTAGCCATGTTAGGTGTGGTGATATTCTTAGGCGGATGGAATACTATCCTACCAAATATCGGCGCAGCCAGATTGGCGGATTGGACGACAGGCCCAATTTGGGGTGTGTTTTGGACTTTGTTCAAGTCATTATTTATTGTCGCTGTCCAGATTTGGATTCGTTGGACATTACCACGATTCCGTGCGGATCAGCTGATGACCTTATGTTGGAAAATCCTTATTCCCCTTGCCTTTGTGTGCATGGCCATTTCAGGGCTTTGGAGAATATTAATCATGCTATAATTGATCTTAAAAACGACCATACAAGGATTGGCAACAGCCATAAAAGGACTTACCCTAACGGTGAGACACCTTTTCAGTGCCCGAAAATCCCGTCGTTCCCTAGATATCAAGCAAGACAATTACTTTGAGGAGCAATCTGGTGTAACAACGGTACAATATCCGAAGGTAAAAATGCCTATCCCTGAGGTCGCTAGATATCAGTTGGACGTAGTCATTGATGATTGTATCGTCTGTGACCTCTGTGCAAAAGCATGTCCAGTCGATTGTATTACCATCGAAGCCATAAAATCGCCGGAGGCCATTGGAAAAACTTCTGATGGTTCAGTGAAGAGACTTTATGCAGCTGAGTTTGATATAGACATGGCAAAATGCATGTACTGTGGTCTGTGTACAGTTGTCTGTCCGACAGAATGTATTACCATGACGGATAATTACGATCGAGTAACGACCAATCTTGCGGATTTGACTTATTCCTTTGCGGATATGACAGATGAAGAAATCAAGAAACGTAAAGAGGAATGGACCAAGTTTCAAGCTGAGAAGGAGGCAGCAAAGAATAAATAATGGAATTAGCCATATTTTATGCTTTTGCCGCATTAACCCTAGGTTCAGCCTTATTAGTAGTCAGTTTAAAGAATACGGCAAGAGCCTTATTCCTGTTCTTCGTCGTCTTATTTGGAATGGCTGGCTTATTTATCTTTGCTTTGGCTGATTTTGTAGCCATTACCCAAATCATGGTCTATGTAGGAGGCGTACTGATCCTGATGATCTTTGCCTTTATGCTTTCCAATAAGGAGCTGCTTGCTGATCTACAGAATACATCCAGTAAATTCCTTTCTCTTCCAAACTGGCAAACATTGTTGTTGAGCCTTGGATTTCTTGCTGTCATGATCTATGGGATCTTGGAATGGCAAGATAATACCCCGAAATGGATAACTGAAAATATAAGAAGTGGAAATGTAATTAAATCCACTGATAATAACATCAATCAATTGGGCCTTAAATTTATGACCCAATATCTTTTGCCTTTTGAGGTCATTTCAATTTTCCTATTGGCAGCCTTGATCGGTGCTGCGCATCTTTCCAGAAAGGAGGATCCGAAATGATTACCCTAACCCATTTTTTGGTTGTTTCGGCTTGCCTTTTCTGTATTGGACTTTATGCGATTGTTGCCAAGCGAAATGCAATCATGATCTTGGTTGGCATTGAGTTTATCATCAATGCTGCAATCTTAAATCTTGTGGCATTTGGCCGATATGATAAAATAAACTATGCTGGACAGGTCTTTGCGCTATTTGCTATTGTACTGGCAGCAGCAGCAGTGGCTGTTGGGTTAGCCATTATCCTAAACCTGTATAGGAATTATAAGAGTATTAATCCAGATAACACAACCGACTTAAGAGACTGATGGGCGATTTACTGAACATATCACCTGTCTTAGGAAGCATACTGGTTGTACTGCTCCCCTTTGTTTCTTTCTTGATCCAAGCAATTCTTGGGAAAAGGGACCAATCGGGCAATATCGCCTTGATCGCCATTATCTTAAGCACTCTTCTAAGTTTGCTGTTCGTGTTTTCAGAAGTATGGAAAAGCGATCCTATTGTATCGAATTACGCTTGGTTTACCATTGGTCAAAACACCTTCAATATTGGGGTATTATTAAATAACCTCACGGTTTTGATGCAGTTGATCGTTTGTGTGATTGCATTACCTGTCCATATCTATTCCAGAGCTTATATGAAAGGCGATCCAGGGATCCATCGATATTGGATGTACCTGAGTCTATTCTGCTTTGCGATGTTAGGCCTGAGCATATCCAACAACCTATTTATGATGTACATCTTTTGGGAATTAGTTGGGTTTGCGTCCTATCTATTGATTGGTTTTTGGTTTACCAAAGAATCTGCAGTCCAAGCCAATAAAAAAGCATTTATCATCAACAGAATTGGGGATTTGGGCTTTTTATTGGGAATAGCATCAGTCTACAGCATTTATGGGAGCTTGAACTTGGTAGAGCTTTTTGGAAAAGAAGGGCTCTTCTATGATACGGCACAAGCATCAACGGGCTGGATGACCTTTACGGGAATCTGTTTCTTTGTTGGCGCAATGGCTAAATCAGCACAATTCCCATTGCATGTGTGGTTGCCTGATGCGATGGAAGGACCTACAGCTGTATCATCGCTGATCCATGCGGCTACTATGGTGGCTGCTGGGGTATTCTTGATCTGTACGGTATTTCCATTATTCAATGAAACGGCTTTATTGTTTATCGCGATCATAGGTTCGATTACCGCATTTATTGCGGCCTTCTTTGCCCTTGGGCAGCGCGATATCAAAAGGATATTGGCATTCTCCACGATTTCTCAATTGGGTTTTATGGTGGTGGCGGTAGGAGTTGGCGCATGGGATGCAGCCATGTTCCATTTAGCGACACATGCCTTCTTCAAATGTCTACTTTTCTTGGCCGCAGGAGCTGTCATCCATGAAATGGCGCACTTAAAAGAAAAGAACAATTTAGATATAGATCCTCAGGACATCAATAATATGGGCGGACTAAGGAAATGGATGCCTAAAACATTTATCCTGATGAGCATAGCCTCATTGGCATTGGCTGGCTTTCCATTGACTTCGGGTTTCCTATCTAAGGATGCCATCCTGATCTCTGCCTATGAATGGGCGATACATCATGGCTCCTTCTATTTATTGATACCGATAAGCTTGACCTTAGTCAGTATCTTGACTGCTTTTTATATCGGTAGATTGATCTTCAAAGTATTCTTTGGTGAATTTAAGATTAAACTTGAACATATCCATATCCATGAAGCCAGTAGTAGCATGCTTGGACCTATGATCTTTTTGGGGATCTGTTCGTTGTTTTTGGTTTTCTCTTGGAATCCATTGGCTTACCACCACTCCTTTATCTTAGGAGGAATTAATGTAAAATATCCTTACGCTGAAATACATTCCTTACACCTCATCTTACCTGTTGTGTTGACCCTTGGATCTGCGATCGCTTGGGCAATAGGTTGGAATTGGTATGTAAAGAACAAATATCCATTGCAAGCTGGCAATCCTTGGATTGCACTATCCTTGAACCAAGGCTATCTGAATGATCTTTACCAAAAGCTTTTTGTGGATAGTACCTTGCGTTTGAGCAATGGCTTGTATTGGTTTGACAAGTATATTGTGGATGGTTTGGTCAATGGCCTTGCCATTATCACTAGAGGCTTGGCAAATTTCAGTGCTTGGGTAGACAAGAACCTGGTCGATGGGCTGGTGAATAGCATTGGGGGAACGACCTACTATATGGGCCATCTACTGAGATGGGTGCAAAACGGAAGGCTTCAAAACTACTTGGGTTTTGCCTTTACGGTATTATTAATGGGAATAATTTATTTGATACTAAAATAAGATGGGTGCATTATCCTTACTTATATTTCTGCCGATGATCGCTGTTGTAGGCATCCTGTTGCTTCCGAATCGGATGGGACAGAGCTACAAATATCTATCACTGATTGTTACTTTGATCCAATTTGGATTGGCAGGTTACTTATATGCAAACTTTCAAGGCAGCGCAGGGGCTTTCAATGATGTTGCCTCCTATCAGTATGTGGAGCAGCTTCCGTGGATCAGGCTGGACCTAGGTTCCATAGGAAAATTGGAGATCGACTATTTTCTAGGAGTAGATGGCTTCTCCTTACCCTTATTGCTTTTAAGTGCCTTTGTCATGTTGATGGCCGTGGGTGCTTCTTGGAACATGGAAAAGAGTAAAAAGGGCTATTTTGCTTTGTTAATGCTCTTGAATACCGCCGTTATGGGGATATTCTGTGCATTGGATTTCTTCCTATTCTATGTCTTTTATGAGGTGATGCTACTTCCTTTATACTTTTTAATCGGTATTTGGGGTGGAGCACGAAGAGAATATGCAGCGATTAAATTCTTTATTTACACCTTATTTGGGTCAGTATTTATGTTGTTGGTGATTGTTGGACTGTATTTTTCAGTTCTAAATCCAAATACGGGAGCACATACCTTCAATATGCTGTATATGATGAATCCGGAGAATTATATACCGGGCTCATTCTTTGATTTCTTAGGAAATGCCAATGAAATTTTAGGGATTCCAGCAAGAATGATTGGTTTTATTGTCCTTTTCATTGCATTTGCGATCAAGATTCCAATTGTCCCATTACATACCTGGTTGCCTGATGCACACGTAGAGGCTCCTACCCCAGTTTCCATTATTCTTGCAGGTATCTTATTAAAGATTGGTGGTTATGGCGTTATCCGTATCTGTATGGGAATCTTCCCGGATGCGATGGCGGATGCCAATTGGTGGTTAGGTTTGATTGGCGTGGTTTCCATTATTTATGGTGCATTGAATGCTTTGGCACAAACAGACCTAAAGCGAATGATCGCGTATTCTTCGGTTTCCCACATGGGATTTGTCCTGCTGGGCATTTCATCATTAACGGCGGAAGGGGTTTCTGGAGCCATGTTCCAAATGTTGAGCCATGGATTCTTATCAGCAGCCTTGTTCTTCTTGGTCGGTGTTTTATACGACCGAGTTCACGATCGATATATTTATAATTTTAGAGGTTTGGCAGGCATCATGCCTAAATATACGGCTTATGTTGCCATAGCTTTCTTTGCCTCATTAGGTCTTCCAGGGTTTTCGGCTTTTATAGGAGAAGCTTTCGTGATCATCGGAACATTCAATGCAGAAAGTATGCATACCGGCATCCCCCGTTGGATGGCGATATTTGGTTCTTTAGGTATCCTGATGAGTGCAGTTTATTTTTTATGGACTTTACAACGGATGTTCTTCGGACAGACCCGTTTGAAAGGCGGTGAAGAATGGGCAGCGGAATTGACAGATCTAAACAGCAGGGAGCAGATCATTCTTTTCCCAACCTTGGTCTTGGCTTTAATCCTAGGGGTCATGCCTTCTTTGGTGTTTGGTGTATTGAACAACTCCGTATTAAGTTTATTGGATTTGGTAACAGCTTATTTGTAGGGTTAAGATAGATGAACGAGTTCGCATTGCAGGTTTCAGACCATATAGATCAGATTATTCGATCGATACCTTTGTTCAAAGTTGAACTGAGCATGTCTATTGGATTTCTGCTCAGTATAGCCTGTACCTTAGTATTTGATAAATACTGGAAACATTCTTCTTTTTTTATCAGCATCCTGACCATCATTTCATCTTTTGCCATTTTATTGACCCAATATGATTATGCAAATTTTGGGTTCTATGGAATGTTGACCCTCGATAAGACCTCTTTTTACGCCAGGGCATTTATTGCTTTGGGCTTATTGGTGTCGGCTATTTTCCTACAGCAACATTTTGCGCAAAAAGAATTCAAGAAGAGAAAAGGTGATATCTATAGCATCCTATTAGCTGCAGGAATAGGCATGAACCTTTTTTCCATGACGACCCATTGGTTGATGGCTTTTATAGCTATAGAGATGGTTTCCATCAGTTCTTATATCATGGTGGGCTATTTCTCGGAGAACAAAAAACAATCTGAAGCTGCGATGAAATATGCCTTATTTGGATCGGCATGTTCGGCAGTGATGTTATATGGGCTTTCCTTGATCTATGGCTTTACCGGAGATCTGAACTTTGCAAGTCCTAGACACCTCCAAGGTCTGATTGCTGCACCAGAGGTGATGAGTAGCATTGCCATCCTTTTTGTCTTTACAGGAATTGGTTTCAAATTGAGTTTTGTTCCTTTCCATTTATGGGCACCAGATGTTTATGAAGGGGCTCCTACTCCAGTGACGGCATTTTTGTCAACTGTACCTAAGATCGCCGCCATTATCTTGATGAGCAGATTGTCCGCGGCTTGGATCAGCACGCCTTTCTATTTTAGCGAACTGACCTTTATGTTTGTGTCCATTGTGGCAATCGTCACGATGCTCTTTGGTAACTTGATTGCCCTAAGGCAGACCGATATGAAACGATTGATGGCTTATTCCTCCATCGGACATACCGGTTTTCTTTTGATGGCCATCATAGGTTATACAAATGGTCAACAGGATATCCTTTTCTTTTATATTTTCATTTATGTCCTGATGAATTTGGCGAGTTTTGCCTTTATCGATGTCTTGGAACAGAAACTGGGCAGCACCAACCTACAGGCTTATATTGGACAAGGGAAGAAATTACCTTTAATCTTTACCTGCTTTTCAATTGTAGGTATCTCCTTGATCGGAATTCCCCCTACTGCTGGCTTCGTCGGAAAACTATTGGTCTTTACCAGTATTTTTGAAATTTACCAATCCGGAGGAGACTTGATCTTCCTTTGGCTTTTGATTATCGGCGCCCTGACTTCCGTAATCTCCCTGTTTTATTACTTTAAAATCCCTCTGTATTCCTTCCTAAAAACCAACAAAGAGGAAGAAATCACGCCAATTGACAACAAAATCAGCGTAATGCTGGTCATCGGGGTTGTATTGACTATCCTAGTAGTGGTATTTGGGCTGTTCCCGGGGGTAATTTTAAAATAGTATTTAGTATAAAGTATTTAGTATTTAGACCCTAAATGGTCTTGAAATGCTAAATTCATTTTTCAAAAAGGGAATTTCCCTTCCTATTACATTAGCTTTTCGGCCCAAATAACAGATAATTGATGATAGTTTATTAAATGGACGTAATCCGGCTCCCTAAGTCTAAATACTAAATACTAAATACTAAACACTACTATGGACGTTTTGAGGGGTCTATGTACTAACTACTAAATACTAAATACTATATTTGTACATGATATCTTCAGCAGCAAACAAAATTTTTCAGAAGGTAATTGAAGATTACCATGTTTATGATAAGATTGATCAGCCGATCGAGAATCCTTATGGTCGTGAGACTTTAGAGCATTTATTGTATTTGAAATGCTGGATTGATACGGCGCAATGGCATATGGAGGATGTGATCCGGAATCCGAATATTGATCCTAGAGAAGGCCTTTATTGGAAAAGAAGGATTGACAGACAGAATCAGGAACGTACTGATACCGTTGAATTTATCGATAGTTATTATCTTCAGAAGTTTGCGGATGTGGTGGCATTAGCTGATGCAAAGGTCAATTCAGAAAGTCCGGCATGGGCGATTGATCGACTGTCCATCTTAGCGTTGAAGATCTACCATATGGAACAAGAAACCAAACGTACGGATGTTTCTAAAGCTCATCAAGATGCTTGTCAGCTTAAGTTGGATGTACTGTTGGAACAACGTAAGGATCTTTCTCAAAGTATCGATGAGTTGCTTGCAGACATTGAGGCTGGCAAAAAATACATGAAAGTGTACAAACAAATGAAAATGTACAATGACCCGAATTTAAACCCTGTTCTTTACGGGGCCCAAAAATAATTTCTTGCGATGAAGCGAATCTTGGTCACTAGATTTTCAGCAATGGGTGATGTAGCCATGGTTGCTTCCGTTTTAAGGGAATTCCAAGCACAGCATACGGACACTGAAATCATCATGGTTTCACGTCCGTTTTTTTCTGCTTTTTTTGATGGGATACCGAGGTTAATCTTTCATCCCATTGATCCAAAAGGAAAGCATAAAGGCATACCTGGTTTGTTGAAGCTATTCAATGAGCTGAAAAAGTACAAGGCAAAGCAGGTTGCGGATTTACATAACAACATCAGGTCCCGATTTTTGGACATCCTTTTTAAGACTTCGGGATATCAAGTTCAAATCCTAGATAAAGGTAGGTCAGAAAAAAAAGCCCTTACCAGAAGCAAGGACAAGGTTTTTAAGCCTTTGAAATTGACTACGGAACGCTATGCTGATGTTTTGAGGAAATTGGGCCATAGCCTCCAATTGAGTCATCAGCTGGAGAAGCAACATCGACTTATTCCTCAAGGGATGATGCCGATCCTAGCTTCTAACGCAAAAAAAGTGGGGATCTCTGCATTTGCCCAACATCCCTATAAAGTTCTTTCGGTAGAGAAGATGACGGAGGTAATTCATTCTTTATCGGATTTAGGGGTCCAGGTGCTGCTATTTGGTGGTGGGGCAAGTGATAAAGCGATTACAGAGAAATGGGAGAAGCAATTCCCAAATGTGTTTTCTGTGGTAGGGAAATATAATTTAACCCAGGAATTGGATATTATTGCCCATCTGGACCTGATGATCAGCATGGACAGTTCGGGCATGCACATGGCTTCCTTGATGGGTATTCCATGTGTATCGGTTTGGGGCGCCACCCATCCTTATGCGGGATTTTTGGGCTATGGTCAGTCGATGGATGATTGTGTACAGGTTGAACATCCCAATAGGCCGAATTCTGTTTATGGCAATAAATCATGCCTTTGCGATGGCGTAGAGGCCATTGATTTAGTAAGTAGCGAAATGGTTGTTGAAAGGGTGAAGGGAAAAATAAAGGAATAGTAGCAAATAAGGTTAAGTAATACGTTTAACATAATATGGAAAAAATCTGTTTTTTAGTTTGTCAATACGGAAAAGAGGTAAACGGTGGGGCTGAATATCATTGCAAGATGCTGGCTGAGCGACTAGTAAATGATTATGAGGTGGATGTTTTGACAAGCAAAACAATTAATTACAATACTTTTGAGCCATATTATAAGGATAATCGAGAAAACCTTAATGGTGTGAATGTATTGAGGTTTGACTGTAAGCTATTTAATGCCGAGGAGCATAATATTTGGCGCAAGAAAACCAAATTTTCAAGAAAGGTAAGGAGGAATTTATTTCGCTTGGGTCTTTTAGAATCAGTTGCTAATATTAAACCGGTATGGAATTTAGGGATTGAAAATGAAGAAAGTCTACTCAAAAGCCATGGATTCTATTCAAAAGATCTCTTAGATTATTTAGAGGGACACAAAGAAGAATATAAGGCAATAATTTTGTTCTCTTATGTTTATCCGCATACAGTTTTTGGAGCTAGGATTGCCCCAGAAAAAACATTGTTGATTCCAACGGTCCACAATGAGGGGGATGTATTCCGATCAGTTCACACCCATGTATTTACGAGTGTAAAGCATATTGGATTCAATACGGAGGAGGAGCACCAGTTAAGCCTTAAGATATTTGGAAACAAAATGTCTGAAAACAGTATTCTAGCAGTTGGTGTTGAGACTGATTTTGAAAATGAGGTTCAATTAGCGGAATTAAAAGAAAAGTTCAATCTTCCTGAGCGATATATCCATTATTTTGGACGAGTTTGCGGATCTAAAATGGATAAATTGATTCCTTGGTTTGTTTCTTACAAAGAGAAACATCCCTCAGATCTAAAGCTAGTTTTAACGGGAAGGTTGTTTCAAGAGAAAATCGAACATCCGGACATCATTTATACGGGATTTGTGACAGATGAAGAGAAAGTATCATTGATTAAAAATGCGACTCTAATTGTTAATCCTTCAAGGAATGAAAGTTTATCCTTACTTCTACTGGAGGCAATGGATCTCGGTAAGACCGTCCTGGTAAATAGTAAATCCGATGTATTACTTGGCCATTCCATAAAGAGCGAAGGAGCAACGGAAGCATATATGAGTGAGAAAGATTTTCATCAGAAAATACATAAATATATTTCAGATCCAACACTTATAGAATTGAACAAGGCCAGAGCAAAGGAATATGTTCAAAGAAATTATTCTTGGCCGTTGATCATGGGAAGGTTAAAGAAATTGATTGAAGCCATGTAAATCTTATAGCTAGATAGAAATCAAAATATATTTTAACAATTAGACAAGAATATATATAATTGAAATATTATTTGCTAAAGAATTTATGAAGATAAAGGACTGTTCGCTTATTGTTGCTACCTATAATTGGCCAGGGGCACTGAATCTATGCTTAAAAAGTATCCTAGAGCAGAGCATCCTTCCAAAGGAAGTAATTATTGCTGACGATGGTTCTACGAATGAAACAAAAGAATTAATTGAATCCATTCGAAGCAGCTTTCCTATTCCCATTAAACATTTATGGCAAGAGGATCAGGGTTTTAGAAAATCGATGATCCTAAATCAATGCTTTTCGGTCGCAGCATATGAATATCTCATTCAAATCGATGGCGATGTTTTTCTGCATAAAGATTTTATTCGAGATCACTTAAAAGCTGCTCGTCCTAATTATCTATTACAAGGTAGTCGTGTGATGTTGAGTGATGAATATTCCAAGAAGTTAATCGAAGAAAACAATGTTCATCCCAAATTACTCGGTGGAGGAAATAAAAGGATAGAAAATGGCATTAGATTCCCTCTTTTGTCAAATTTCCTTTTGAACAGATATAAAAATTCTTTTCCTGTTTATTATGCTAGAGGTGCCAACATGTCTTTTTGGCGAAAGGATATCTTTGCTGTTAATGGTTATAATGAGGCTTATGAAGGTTGGGGTCATGAGGATAGTGATTTAACTTTACGGATGATGAATAATGGGGTAAAAAAATCAGTCATTAAATTTGCTGCAATTGTGTACCACCTTTATCATCCAGAGAAAAAAAACAACAATCAAGAAGCGCGAAATAAGGAAATCATGGAACAGACTCAAAAAGATAATATCACTTGGGTTGATAGTGGAATAGACAAATATTTAAACAATTAGAATGAGTGATTTATCGCAAAGACCGAATACAGTTGCCATAATGGTTTCTACATATAATTGGCCAGAAGCGCTGGTAAGATGTGTGCAAACCATATTAGCCCAAGATAGATTGCCCGATGAAATTTTAATTGCAGATGACGGTTCTGGAGAAGCTACAAAACAGGCCGTAGAAAGATTAAAGTCCATTTCTAAAGTTCCCATTCATCATATCTGGCATCCGGACGAAGGGTTTCGTTTAAGCGTGATCAGAAATAAAGCGATTGAAGCCGCACAATCTGAATATATAATTCAAATAGATGGTGACATTTTATTGGATCCTCATTTTATTTCAGACCATCTATCCTTAATTGAAGCGAATGCATTTCTATGTGGAAGTAGAGTTTGGGTAGACCAAGAACAAAGCAAGGAATTGTTGGAACAAAAAGGAACCATAAAAGTTGATAGGAGTAAATTCCCGTTATCTTTTATTCTGAATAGCATGCGATCTGGTTTTCTTTCCAGGTTTTTGGCTGATAGATATAAAAAAAATCAACCTAAGATTTTAAGGGGTTGCAATATGTCTTTTTGGAAAAGAGACCTAATTCAGGTTAATGGATATAATGAAAGCATACAAGGATGGGGATCAGAAGATTCTGAGATGGCTTTTAGGTTGATGAATAGTGGAATTAAGAAGAGATTTTTAAAATTTGCTGCCGTTGCATATCATCTCTATCACAAGGAAAACAATAAAGATAATCTTGCAAAAAATGACCTCATATTAGAGGAAACCATAAATCAGAAGAAAACATGGACTGATTTCGGAATCGTGAAGTCCTAAGATAAGCAAACAAAAAGCCACTTGAAATAAATCAAGTGGCTTTTTTGGTATAAAGATTTTAATTAAAAGTGATTATCGTAAAATTCGTTCTGCAATTCTTGTTTCTTTATTTCTTTTTGATGGATAATTGCAAATTCATAACCATTACCTTTTAATCGTCCCATTTTTTTATAACCGGTCAAAACCTCATGAACTTTATTGCGCCAATTAATTGGATAATCGGTTTTGAGCTTTATTATCCTAGCCTGCCAGTCTGGGTAGTTAATATATCCATCTTCATTTAATTTCCAGTTCCATTTTTTGAGATGCTCCTCTGTAATTCCTTCCACAGTGTTGATCCTTGGAACATTGAAGCAATCATATTTAGACTTCAACTCCAGATAACCTGGCAACTTCGCAATAAGCGAATCAGGCAACATTTCATCGGCATCTATCTGAAATAGATATTCGCAGGAAGCCAAGGAAATTAATTGATTTTTAAAGTTTGAGAAATCAGAATTGAGCTTTGCTTCTTTAACAATGATATGTTGGGAGTAATCATTTAATACTTCAGTTACCTTAGGATTTGGAATTGTAACATCCTGAAGGACTACTATCTCATCTTTGGGCCTGATCTTGGAAATTAAATGTGACAATAGTTTTTTTAATTCTTTATGTTCATTGCATACGGTAATAGCATAAGTAATGGAAGGACGCTTATTGAAAACATAAGTTAAAACACTCATTCTGTAAAGATATATTTAGTAATTAATGGCAATTGCCGAAAACTTATCTTCAAAAGAACGAAATTTATTTATCTTACCGGCAATATTACCTATACTAATTTTTCTATAATCTTTAAACAATCGTTTTAAAGGATTTCCATTCTTGACTTGATTTTTGGAAATAATATCAGAAAGCCTTTGTATTTGCTTAAAATCATCTTCTTTCATTTTTTCTTGATCCAAGTAAATCACTACATCATGGTAAGCCATTTGATTTATTGAAAAAACCCTATTCCTAAGATTAATTTTAGTGGTTTTTTGGTATTTAGAAATATAATCTTCAACGGAGGAATCGATGTATATTTTATGGACAAATGGTTCAATTTTAAAAACACCATCTGTTGTTGCATTTTCCACGACCGCCACTACATCATAGGCCTTCCTAAACTTAGCAAAAGGATGAAATCGCCATTTCCTATAAAAGTTGTTTATTGCCAGTTGATCAATTTTTTTGCTTTCTTCTTTGTATTCCTGAGAAAATCTGGAGGTCTTACTCACAAAATGATACGCAATGGCACCTGGGACTTGAATTAAATTTGCATCTTGAATAGAAAATCTCATTATTAGATCTAAATCCTCACAGAACATCGGGCTGAAGGTTTCATCTAAGCCGCCCATTTCCATTAACCAAGATCGTTCTACACAAAGGAAGAAGGAATGATCTTCTGTAACAAATGGTTTTTTTGCGCTTATTTTTTGATTTCTAACATATTCAGAAAATTCCTCTCGCTTAAAATTTTCAAGATTATCACCAAAGTCCATCACAGTTTTCCAATCAAAAGAATCATCGGTGAATATTGGAGGTTCTACTAGGGAATAAAAGGTAACCGATCCGGGTTCCCAAGCTTCTACTAAAGCTTCTATAAAGCCCTCTCCAAGGATCATGTCATTATGAACATAAGTCACCAGCTTGGAGCTAGCGAGTTCGACTCCTTTATTATAAGTTTCGGATAGTGATTTGGATACATTTTCATAATGAAATTTCACATGAGGGTCATTTAATCCTTCTAGCCATTCATGGGTTCCATCTGTACTTCCATAGCTCACCATCACAATTTCTACTGCAGGATATTGTTCTCGAATTGCTTTATAAAAAGCTTGGGTATAGGCTAAATTATTTCTTAAACCAACTATTAAAGAGCAATCAGAAAGGCTAGGTATATCGTTTTTCATAGTGTCTTTTCTTTGAACTTCTTTAAAATATTAACGAAAGTCATTACAAGAATGTTACACTTAGGGATAAATTAGTGGTTAAAGGGATGATACATTCCTTAACAATTTCAGAACGATTTATTAATTAATATTTCTTTATCTTGGAGTTTTAACTAGGTATTCAGAACATGAAAACATTATATCTTATCAGGCACGCCAAAGCTGAAGAACATTCTTTTTCAAAAGATGATTTTTATAGAGACCTACAGAAAAAGGGCAGAGAAAGAGCGGAAAGGATTGCTCAGAAATTAAAGGAATCACTGAAAATTGATGAAAAGACGCTCGTGACTTCCTCATCGGCTAACCGCGCCATCCAAACAGCAGAATTATTTTGTGAAGTGCTAGGCTATCCTAAAGAATCCATCCATCAGACTAGGGATATTTATGAAGCACATTTTATGGATATCTTAAAAGTCATCAATACTGTTCCTGATGAGTATGATACGCTATTAATATTCGGACATAATCCTGGGCTTTCTAATCTGACGAACTATTTGAGCCATTCAGAGATTGAACTGGCGACCTCGAATGTATCAATTTTACAACTTGAAGGCGATCTAACCTTTGAAATGCTTGGAGGAGGTACTGCCAACCTAATAGGATTATTAAAATAATAGTTTTTACCTTCGTATGTTATGGCAAACAAACTACAAGGTGAAAGTTCCCCGTATTTAAAACAACATGAGCACAATCCAGTTCATTGGTTTCCATGGGGTGAAGAAGCATTAAATAAGGCGAAAGAAGAGAATAAGCTAATCATAGTAAGTATTGGCTATTCTGCTTGCCACTGGTGTCACGTGATGGAACGTGAGAGCTTTGAAAATGAGGCTGTCGCGCAAACCATGAATAAGTTTTTTGTTTGCATTAAAGTGGACCGTGAAGAGCGTCCTGACATTGATCAGATCTATATGATAGCTGTTCAATTGATGACAAACTCAGGTGGTTGGCCATTGAATTGCATCTGCCTGCCAGATGGAAGGCCAATCTATGGCGGCACTTATTTTAAGCCAAATGATTGGCAACAGATTCTGTTACAAATTGCCCAAATGTGGGAAGAAAAACCGGAGGTTGCCATTGATTATGCAGAACGGCTTACCCAAGGCATTATACAAGCAGAAAAACTTCCTATCCAAACTATTCCTGAGCAATATTCTTTAAATGATATCCTTCAAGTGGTTGATCCATGGAAGGAGCAATTTGATGGTAAAAATGGAGGTTATACACGAGCTCCGAAATTTCCACTTCCAAATAACTGGATCTTTTTCTTGCGTTATGGGTATCTCAACCATGATCAGGCGGTTGTAGACCATGTCCATTTCACCTTGGAGAAAATGGCGAATGGCGGCATTTATGATCAGATTGGAGGCGGATTTGCCCGGTATTCTGTCGATGGTAAATGGCATGTCCCCCATTTTGAAAAAATGCTCTACGATAATGGGCAATTATTGAGTCTTTATAGTGAGGCTTATCAAAATAGACCCCATATTTTATATAAAAACATCGTTGAAGAAACCATTGCTTGGGCTGAACGAGAAATGTTGGACGCCAATGGTGGATTCTATTCTGCTTTGGATGCCGATTCTGAAGGCGTGGAAGGTAAATTCTATACTTTTGACTATGGAGAGTTCGATGTATTAGGTGATGATGCAGAACTTGCTAGGAACTATTTCAACATCAAAAAGAGTGGAAATTGGACCGAAGAACAAATCAATATCCCCTTTGTTAATCCAGAAGACCATGAGCTAGTCAATGAGGCAGGATATAGCGAGGAGGAATGGCAAGAACATTTGAAAGAAATAAAAGCAAAACTCCTAGAATATAGAAGCAAAAGAGTTAGACCGGGTTTAGACCACAAGCAATTGACAACTTGGAATGCCTTATTCATGAAGGGATTGGTTGATGCCTACAGAACCTTTGGCAATGCCCCTTTCTTGGATTTAGCGGAAGGTATTGCAAACTTTATTGAGGAGCATTGTTGCCAAAATGGCAGACTTCTACATCAACCGTCAGACCACAATAGAACTATTTTAGGATTTCTTGATGATTATGCTTTTACCATTGAATCCTATATCGCTTTGTATGAAGCAACCTTTGAAGAAAAATGGCTTGAGAAAGCAAAATCCTACCTAGAAATAGCAATATCCCAGTTTTTTGACGATCAAGAGGCTATCTTTTATTACAGTAGCTCGGATGCGGAGGTTTTGATTGCTAGAAAAAGTGAGATTATGGACAATGTAATTCCGGCATCCTCATCCACAATAGTGCGTTCTTTGTTTAAACTCGGCGTATTATTTGATAATAGTAGGTACACGGAAATTGCAGATCGAGTTTTTGCTAATGTTTTTCCACATATAAAATCTTATGGTTCGGCCTATTCAAATTGGGCAATCCAACTTTTAGAACTTCATTTTGGAGTTTGGGAAATTGCAATCACAGGAGATGAAGGACAGGCTTGGCGTAAGGAATTAGATCAATACTATGTCCCCAACAAAATCACATTAGGGGGAACAAAAAGCAGTCTTCCTTTGTTAGAGCATAAAAACACAGTGGATGCCAGAGCATACCTTTGTCAGAAGAAAACCTGCAGCCTTCCACAAACGTCAATTGAGAATATTATAGAATTAATAAATAATAAACAGGGATAGATTCCCACAATCTAATCAGAATGGCAGTAGAAAACAACAATGTAGTAACATTGAATTACGTTCTTCACACAATTGAAGATAACGGTGAAAAAACATTTGTAGAGCAAACAACGACTGAGAATCCTTTAACATTTTTATATGGTGTAGGCATGATGCTTCCAAAATTCGAAGAAAACATCGCTGGTTTAGGTGCTGGTGACAAAAAATCTTTCGAGTTAGAGGCAGTTGATGCTTATGGCGAACGCGATGATCGTGCTATTGCACAATTACCTGCTGATATGTTCAAAGAAACTGGACTTCCTCCAGTTGGTGAAGTTCTTCCTTTACAAGACAACCAAGGAAACCAATTCCGTGCGGTTGTTGTAGAAGTAACTCCAGAAGCAGTTGTTGCTGACTTGAACCACCCAATGGCTGGAAAAAAATTAAACTTCGATATCGAAATCTTAGATACTCGTGAGGCTACTCCTGAAGAATTATCTCATGGACATGCTCACGGTGCTGATGGTAACGAAGGACACTAAGAAAATTTAACACGAAAAAAGGTCGCTGGGATTTATCTCAGCGACCTTTTTTTTGCTTATATTAGTTAAAAGACCTAACCCCTATGATCTATCGAATTCCATTACTGCTTTTATTGAGTATCCTCTTTAATACTGCCTTTGCACAGAAGAATCTGAACAAACCCAATATTATCCTCGTCTTTATGGATGACCTTGGTTATGGTGATCTTGGAGTTACTGGAGCTTTAGGCTATCACACACCTGTATTGGATAGAATGGCAAACAATGGGATCCGTTTCACCAACTTCCTTGTTCCTCAGGCAGTATGTTCAGCATCCAGGTCAGCCCTATTGACAGGGAATTATCCCAATAGGATGGGAATCAGCGGTGCATTTATGCCCTCTGCTGGAGTAGGATTAAATCCTGATGAGATCACAATGGCAGAAATGCTGAAGAGCAAAGGATATAGTACTCAAATCATCGGCAAATGGCACCTTGGAAGCGAACTTGAATTTCTTCCTACAAAACAAGGCTTTGATAGCTATTACGGAATCCCCTACTCCAACGATATGTGGCCAGTAGGATTCGATGGCAAACCAGCCAAACCAGACAGTTATGTTGCAAAATACCCTGTGTTGCCTTTATTGGAGGTAAAAGCCGGGCAGAATCTCCCAGATACGGTAATGAAAATAAACAACTTGGAAGATCAAGCAGTATTAACAGAAAACTATACCGAAAAGGCTGTTGATTTCATCAATGCCAACAAGAACAAACCATTCTTTTTGTATTTGGCTCATAGCATGACCCATGTGCCTATCGCGGCTTCAAAGAAATTCCGTGGGACTTCGGAGCAAGGTTTATTCGGCGATGTCATGCACGAGATCGATGATTCCATGGGGCAGATCCTTCATGCCTTGAAATCGAATGGATTGAGCGATAATACCATCGTCATTTTCACAAGTGATAATGGGCCATGGCTTAACTTTGGGAACCATAATGGATCTTCAGGTGGCTTTAGAGAAGGCAAAGGTGCTAGTTGGGAGGGCGGACAGCGTGTGCCTTGCATTATCTATTGGCCAGATAAGATCAAAGAAGGCCGAATCAACAATAACCTGACCAGCAGCATGGATATTTTTGCTACTGTGGCAGAATTAATTGACTATAAGGATAATCCTAATCAAATTGATGGCATTAGCTTTTTATCCCAGATTAAGGATCCTAAATCAGCAACTTCAAGAAAGTCCATGTACTATTATTACAACCAAAATGACCTAGAGGCTGTGCGTTTTGAGAACTGGAAACTGGTTTTACCACACAAATCCAGGTCTTATGAGGGAATCCTTCCTGGAAATGATGGCTTTGGGGGAAACTACAAAGAGCATGAAGTAAAAACCATGGAACTCTACGACCTCCGTCGCGATCCTGGAGAAAGATACAATGTCATCGAACAGAATCCTGAAGTATTGGAAAAACTGCTTGAAATTGCCGACGAAGCTCGCAGGGACTTAGGAGATAATCTCACTAAGTCAGAAGGACAGAACCGTAGGCCTTTAGGCAGGATCAATAAAAATTAAGAAATACTATAGCTTGGTTGCTCTCAACATTTCACGTTTTCCGGGAGCACCCGGCGCTTTTTCAATGCTAAAGCCTAGAGCTTTCATAGCGCGTTTTAAATTCCCAGTAATTGCATAAGTCACAAAAACTCCATCCGATTTAAGGAACTGGCATACATGAGCTAAAGTCTCTGGAGTCCACATTTCTGGCTGGTGAATCTCCGCAAAGGCATCAAAATAGATAACATCAAAAAGTTCATCACTTTGGAAGTCCATCACTTTCTGATGAGCAACTTCGAACTTTATTGACTCCAAAAGATTGAATTTTGAATCGATGGCTTTTGGATATTTTTCAATAAAACTTTCCCAAACAAGGTCCGAAACATACTGTCCATATTCAGATTGCTGAATCAATTCTTGGCTCAAAGGGAAGGCCTCAATCCCTACATAATTAAGGGAAATCTGATGCTCTTGGCAATAATCTGCGGTCATCAAGAAATTCAAACCGGTGCCGAAACCAATCTCCAAAACAGATGCAGAATTACTCGCCTCCTTCTCCAACCAATACCGTAATCCAGTATTCAAAAAGACATGCACACTTTCTTGATGAGCACCATGTTTAGAATGGTAATGCTCTCCTACCTCTTCATGGTACAAAGTTTTTGACCCATCTGCTGTTTTAACGAATTCCATTATATATTTTTGGCAAATCTAAAATAAAAACAACTATTTTAGCTTGAGCAAATTACTTAAATGAAAGAAATCCTAAAAAATTACGGAAGTATCATATTACTTCTAATAGGTATTACTATTGGTAGTCTAATCGGAATATTCTTCCCTCAGGCAGTTGATATCCTAAAACCTGTAGGTGATATTTTCTTAAACTTACTCTTCGTTTCCGTCATTCCCCTTCTATTTTTCGCCATATCATCCTCCATTGCTAATATCGAGGACAGTAACAAACTTGGCAAAACCATTGGGGTGATGACCGCTGTGTTTATCGGAACGATCATCATCGCTGCCATAGCGACCATTGCAGGCCTTTGGGCATTCCCTGTCACTGCCATTTCAGATGGCTCGGCAGTCAACGAAGCCCTTTCCACCAATGCAGATGAAACTTGGGGAGACCGGATAGTCCGCTTTTTAAGTGTTGATGAGTTTGCCAACTTACTTTCCAGAAAGAATATCCTAGCCTTTGTCATCTTTGCCCTATTGGTTGGAACTGCCACCCGCAAATCTGGCGAAATGGGAAAACAATTCACAGCCTTCCTAAATGCCGGAAACAAGGTCATGGAAAACCTTTTGATCTTGGTGATGAAAGCGGGACCTGTTGGTTTAGGAGCTTATTTCGCCTATCAGGTTAAAACCTTAGGCCCTGAACTTTTTGGTTTCTATGCTAAGCCATTAGGATTCTATTATGGCTTTGGTGTCGTGTTTTTCATTGTATTTTTTAGCCTTTACGCATTTATTGCCAAAGGCTCCTCAGGGGTAAAATCATATTGGAAACACAATATTTCACCTTCATTGACCGCGATTAGTACCTGTAGCAGCTTGGCAACCTTGCCAGCTAACCTAATAGCATCCAACAGAATCGGAATTCCCAAAGAAATATCAAGTATCGTGGTTCCACTAGGGAATACCCTATACAAAAACGGATCAGCCATTTCCTCCATCCTCAAGATCTATGTAGCATTTTCCATCTTAGGTTGGAATTTCTTCGAACCTACTACCCTGATCACTGCCGTAGGCATCACCGTCTTAGTTTCTATGGTAGCAGGAGGGATTCCTAACGGTGGCTTTATCGGCGAAATGCTGATGATCTCCATCTACGGAATACCAAATGAAGCTGTACCATCTATTTTGATTATCGGAGCTTTGGTAGACCCCTTAGCCACCGTACTGAATGCAACTGGTGATACGGTCGCGGCCATGTTAGTGACCAGATTCTCAGGAGAAAAATTTAATCCGGAACAGGCTGAAGCTTAATAAATAAGAGTATTTAGGAAATAAGAAAGCTCATTCAAATACAATATTTTGACTGAGCTTTCTTATTTGAATCACTTTTATTACAAAAGCCTGAAAATGTATTTTCCTGAAAATCGTGAACAAATCACTTTTAATACACTCTTAACTTATTAATACAAAACATTTTACAAATATTAAACCTATTTAAATAGAACCATTCTAAATAACTCAATTTCATTGCTAAATTCATTCCTTGCACTACTATTTCGTAATTTTGCATTTGGTTAATATTATATTCATATAGAGATGAAGAAAAGTTCGATCATTTTAATTGTAATTATAGCGATAGCTATTGCGATGATACTTGTGATCTATACCGATTCTAGTACATATTCAACATTTACTGAGGCGAGGGAAAAGAAGACAGAGATCTATGTAGTAGGTGTCTTGAATAAACAAAAAGATCTGCATTATGATCCTGTGAAGGATGCAAATCATTTCTCTTTTTACATGTTTGACAATGACAGTACAGAGTGTCAAGTAGTATTCAATGGTTCTAAACCTCAGGATATCGAGCGTTCTGAACAAATTGTTTTGACCGGTAAAATGGAAGGTAATGTTTTCCATGCCAGCAAGATTTTGATGAAATGTCCTTCGAAATATAATCAGGATCAAATGGAGGTGATAGAAACATCATCTACCCCGACAACAGCATCAGTCAATTAACAATTCAATACCTCAATATTCTATGGACGTAAATTACGTTGGAGAAAATCTACTTCCAGGTCAAATTGGACAGTTTTTCGTGGTCCTTTCTTTTGGAGCAGCATTATTATCCTTCATTTCCTATTTCTTTGCAACCAAATACCCTGAAGAAAAATCTTGGAAACAATTAGGGCGTATTGGCTTTTGGCTAAATGCCGTGTCAATCGTTGTAATTGGTGCCACCCTATTTTATATCATCTACAACCACCTTTTCGTATATCACTATGCCTACGCGCATTCGTCGATGACCCTGCCTACCCATTATATCATTTCATCATTCTGGGAAGGACAAGAAGGAAGCTTCTGGCTATGGATGTTCTGGCAGGTGGTCATGGGATCTATCCTTGTTTTCAAAGCGAAAAGCTGGGAAAGCCCAGTGATGACCTTTGTCATGCTATGTCAACTTTTCTTGGCTTCCATGCTATTAGGCGTTGAGGTCTTTGGTTCCCGTATTGGTAGTTCACCATTTATCTTGCTTAGAGATGCCATGAACTGGCCAATCTTAAAAGATCCGAATTACCTGAGCATGATCAAGGATGGTAGAGGCTTAAATCCATTATTACAGAACTACTGGATGGTTATCCACCCTCCTACACTATTCTTAGGCTTTGCATCCATGATCGTTCCGTTTGCTTACGCTGCAGCTGGACTTTGGCAAAAACGCTATAAAGAATGGATCAATCCAGGATTACCTTGGGCATTATTCGCTGTAATGATCCTTGGAGCAGGTATTATCATGGGTTCTTTCTGGGCGTATGAAGCCCTGAACTTTGGTGGCTTCTGGGCATGGGACCCTGTAGAAAACGTATCGATCATTCCTTGGTTGACTTTGATTGCTGCCGTTCACGTTATGGTCGCTTACAAAAACACGGGACATGCTTACTTCACTGCTGTATTCTTGGCGATGATCAGCTTCGTCCTAGTTATTTATGCTTCATACCTAACCCGAAGTGGTATCTTAGGTGAAACCTCTGTACACTCCTTCACCAGTTTAGGGATGTCCGGACAGCTTATCATCTTCAACGTTATTTTCTTGATCATTATGGTCGTGCTGTTGGTTGCTAGAAGGAAAGAAATGCCTAGCACCAAGAAAGAAGAAGAAATATATTCACGCGAATTCTGGTTATTCATTGGCGCATTGGTACTAACCGTAGCATGTGTTCAGATGATTGCTACAACATCCATTCCGGTGTTCAATGCCTTGTTTGGAACCAAGGTTGCCCCTCCGGTAGATCCAATTCCTCACTACAACAAATGGCAAGGCGCATTTGCGGTTGTTGTCATGCTTTTGACTGCATTTACGCAATTCTTAAAATATAAACGTACAGATAGCAAGAAATTTTGGGCAGCTACATTAGCTTCTTTTATCTTCGCATTGATCATTTCAGCAGCTATCGTTTACTTCACCAATATTTACACCAACATTATGTTCATCCTGATCACCTTTACTTCGGTGTTCGCAATCTTGGTGAACTTAAGGGTATTGGGTGATTCATTCAAAGGTAAATGGCGCCTGGCTGGATCTGCTGTATCCCATATTGGTTTCGGTCTCCTATTGATCGGCGCATTGATCGCTGCGGCAACCAATGAAGTTGTTTCAGTAAACAGCAGTAACTACATCGCCGTAGCCGGATTTGACCAAGTTGAAAAACCAGGTGACAACCTATTCCTAACAGAAGGTGAACCTGTGGATATGGGAAAATACAAGATCACTTACATTGGTGACTCTGTCGCCAAACCGAACGTCTTTTACAAAATCAAATACGATGAAATTGACGAAGAATCCGGTAACATCAAAAACTCCTTTGTCTTAAAACCTTTTGCACAAAACAACCCGCAAATGGGTGGATTGATCGGTACGCCAGGAACAAAACATTTCCTGACCCATGATATCTACACTGTTATTACCGCTGCAGCTTCTGATTCGCAGAAACCTGCTGAGCAAGATGCTCAAGAAGGAAATGCCGGTTTTGAAGACTATGAAGAGCCTGCAACCTATGAGGTCAATGTGGGTGATACCTTACGCTATAGAAATGGTTTCTATGTAATCCAAGGCATCAACAAAGATGCTAAATTGGAAAACATGCCTAAGGCAGACGATGATATCCTTGTCGGATTAAAAATCAAAGTCGTTGCTTCAGATGGCAAGGAATTCCCTGTAGAACCCATCTTTTTGATCAAAGGTGGCAATACCTTCGACTTCTATAAAGATGTCCCTGAACAAGGTCTAAGATTCAGATTCACGAAGATTATGCCGGAGAAGAATAAATTGGAATTAATGGCTTACCAAAAACCTCTTCCTGAAAAGAAATGGGTGGTATTCAAAGCTATCAAATTCCCTTATATCAACTTCTTCTGGTGTGGTACCATCGTGATGACCATTGGTTTCGGAATGGCGATCTATCGTCGCGTAAAAGACAATAAAATTAAAGAAGCTAAACAAGCAGCATAATGAATATCGTCCTCATCGGCAGTGGAAATATTGCTACCCACCTTGGGAAAGCATTCACTGATGCAGGACATCGTGTTGCTCAAGTATACAGTAGAACATTAGCCAATGCCAGTGCATTGGCTAATGTTTTATCCGCTCAAGCGATAGACAACCTCTCCCAACTGGACCCAAACGCCGATCTATATTTATTAGCGGTTTCCGATTCTGCGATCACTGAACTCGTACAAGCACTTCCTAATGACCTAGTAGGCATCGTGGCACATTGCTCAGGAGCCACTGATCTTGCAGTCCTTAATCCGTTCAAAAACCATGGGGTTATTTACCCAGTCCAAAGTTTTTCCAAGCAGAAAGCCTTAGACCTTAGCCATACACCATTTGGAATTGAAGCCAACAACGAAGGTTCAGTCCAAGTCCTTACCCAATTGGCCGCTCAGATATCAGATCATATTTTCAACTGCAATACCCAACAGCGATTGGCATTACATGTTTCTGCGGTTTTTGCAAATAACTTTAGCAACGCACTTTTCCAACTTTCCTTCGACCTATTAAAAGAGAACAATCTACCCTTTGATCTCATCCGTCCGATCATACAAGCAACGGCAGAAAAAGTGCAAAATCACGAACCTAAGCAGGTTCAGACAGGACCCGCAGCAAGAAATGACAAAACAACTATGTTGACGCATTTCAACTTTCTTAGTCCCCATCCTGATTGGCAACTTATTTACCAAAAAATATCGGACCTTATTGTTAAAACAAGAGAGAATAATTCAGAAAATTAACAATTCAATAAATCTTTAAACTTCTTACTAATTTTTTCATAATACCCTCTGAACTTGCTAATTTTGCATGCAAATAACCGGTTATAGGGTTCTCGTTCCGTTTATGGCACATTTATGGCGGAACCTAGACTGTGGTAATAAATTATAATAAGTTTAGCATAATAATTTCATCATGCAGGTAAGAAAACTCATCCTAGGGATCATTATTTTAGTAAACCTAATAATTATCTCTTTTGGTGTCATCTTTACTCCAAAATGGTTTTGGTTATTACTGATTCCATTCCCGCTCTTAGTCATTGCATTGTATCACAGTTTCCAAACGAAACATGCGATCCTAAGAAACTATCCCGTTGTTGGATACTTCCGTTACTTCTTGGAATCTATCCGTCCAGAATTAAGACAATACTTCTGGGAGTCTGATACCGATGGTAGACCCTTCAACAGACGTCAACGTTCCATCGTTTATCAACGTGCGAAAAACCAACGCGAAACCGTGGCTTTCGGTATGCAAAGCGATCCGCAGGCAGTAGGTAACGAATGGGCAGCGCACAGTATCTTCCCTGTTCATATCGAAGATCACAACCTACGTACAACCGTAGGAAACGCAGCGTGTAAACAACCTTACAGCTTAAGTGTATTCAATATCTCAGCAATGAGTTACGGTGCATTGAGCCGTACGGCGATCACCGCTTTAAATAAAGGTGCAGCATTGCAAAATTTTGCCCACAATACCGGTGAAGGTGGTATTTCCCAATACCATATCAATGGTGGCGACTTGATTTGGCAAGTAGGTACTGGTTATTTCGGCTGTAGGGACGAGAATGGTTATTTTGAACCAAACCTTTTCCGTGAAAAATCTACACGCCCTTATGTGAAAATGATCGAATTGAAACTTTCACAAGGTGCTAAGCCTGGTCATGGAGGTATCCTTCCTGCCGCTAAGAACACCCCAGAAGTTGCTGCAATCCGTCACGTAGTTCCAGGTACAGATGTTATGTCTCCTCCAGCACACAGTTCATTTAAAACTCCTGTTGAGATGATGAACTTTATCCAAAAGCTTCGTGAGCTTTCCGATTACAAGCCTGTTGGTTTCAAACTTTGTATCGGTGATAAACAAGAATTCATTGAAATCTGCCAAGCGATGCAGGAAACCCAGATCATGCCTGACTTCATCTCTATCGATGGTTCAGAAGGCGGTACAGGTGCTGCTCCTTTGGAATTCACCGACAACTTGGGTATGCCGCTATACGATGCTTTGGCATTCGTAACAACGACCTTAATCAACTTCGGCTTGAAGAAACATATCAAGATCATCGTTTCAAGTAGAATCGTTACAGGATTTGATATCTTAAAAGTGATTGCATTAGGTGCAGATGCTTGTTATAGCGCACGTGGAATGATGTTCGCATTAGGATGTATCCAAGCCTTAAAATGTAACGAAGACGTATGTCCAGTTGGTGTTGCAACGCAACAGCCACACCTATACAAAGGATTGGATGTAGAAGATAAATACGTGCGTGTTGCACAATTCCACCGTAACACTTTACGTGCTACCGTAGAAATCATGGAAGCCTGTGGTTTCAATAGCCTCGACGAGGTCAATGCTGACAAATTCTTCCGTAAGGTTGATAGCCAGAACACCCTAAGCTTCCAAGATATATACTTTAAAAATACCGGTAAATTGGTGAACAACCGTAGCGATTTCGCTCCGGAAGTATTTGACTAAGCCAGTTTTACTTCAAGTTATTAAAAACTATCTCTAAGAGTTGTTGGGCTTGTTGCATAGAATTTCTATCAACGCCTGCCATAGCCTCAGAGATAGTTTTTTCTGCTTGTTGCATACACTTATCTTTGATTTTGTGGCCTTGCGCCGTTAGATAAATCTGGTTCGCTCGCTTATCCCCAGAACTGCTCACTCGGACCAATAGCTTCTGTTTTTCTAGGTTTGAAATTAATCGCGATACACTCGGCTTGTCGCGAAAAGTCAGCTTGGCAATCTCTTGTTGGCTCAATCCTTCTGATTCCCATAGGAAATAAAGAACGCTCCATTGCTCTGCTGTAATATGAAGTCCACTATCCTTAAAGTTCCGTTGCAATCGTCTCCCAATTGCTGTAGAAACTCTCCCCGTTAAGAATGAATAGAATTCATTGGCATAATAAGTCTCATTTGTCATCATGTCAGGTTAATTTGGTAATAAAGTTGTTGATGCAATTAAATGATTAATTGCTATAAATGCAAATTATTTATCTATGTTAAATAATTTCAATGAAAAATTTAGCTATTTTTATAGATATGGATAATCCTATTTTAATCATTCTTATCGTTATCGGCAGTGTAATCTACAAGATTTACCAAGGCTACCAAGAAGAGCAAGAAAAAGCTAAAAAAAGATTGGAGCAGCTTAAAAAGAAGCTTCCAAACCAAAATCCATTTCAAAAAACTAATCCAGACCCAGCCCCACAACAGCCCACTAAACCAGCTCCAAAACCGGTGGTGTTTAATAAACCCGCACCGCCTGAAACTTACAGCGACATCCCTACTTATGATGAAGTGGAAATCCTAAGGCAAAGAAAGATAGAACAGAAAAGATTGGCTGCTGAAAAAAGACTCAAAGAAGAGAAATTGAAATCTGAACGAAAACCAATGGAAGTAGAAGATTTAGATCCTCAACACTTTAACTTACGTCAAGCCATCATCCAACAAGCAGTCTTAGAAAGACCCTATAAGGATTGATCACTCCCTCTTGATTCCCTAGAATCAGAAATAATTTGTTTTCAAAATGGCCTAATTCTTATAGGTTCTAATCGAACTACAAGAATTTAAATTGGTCTTGGTCTTTCAGGAAAGGAAATTGTTCTCTGCTTTCCTCCAAATCTTTAGGGTTCAGGGTAAAGGTATACAGGTCTTCATCTTCTGGTTTATAGTAAACTACATCCCCATTTGGCGATATACACATCGACCCACCTGAATAATATACTTCTTTCCCGTCATGTCCTACTCGGTTCACACCGATTACAAAAGCTTGATTTTCAATAGCACGTGCAGGAATCAATGCCCTCCAATGCGACGAACGCTTGTCTGGCCAACTTGAGGTGTAGACTATCAGGTCATAGACCCCATTCTGATTCCTCGACCAAGTCGGGAACCTCAGGTCATAACAGATCATCGGACAGATCTTCCAACCTTTCAACTGGAAAATAATTCGCGATTGCCCCGCAGTGAAGACTTTATCCTCCCCTGCCATTGAAAATAGATGCCTTTTATCATAATGTACAAAGCTGCCATCAGGAGACATCCACACAAATCGATTGTAATATTTACTGTCTTCCTCAATGATTAAAGATCCAGCAACTACACATTCAAATTTCTTCGCCGTCTCGTACAACCAATGCATGGTTTTTCCATTCATGGTCTCTGCACATTTCTCCACATTTGTGGTAAAGCCGGTATTGAACATCTCTGGCAAAATAATCAAATCCGTTTTCTCACGCAATGAAGATAACCTCAAACCTAAATTTTGAAGGTTCTTATCGACATTCTCCCAAAAAAGGTATGCTTGAAATATGGTGATTTTTAGTGGCTCCATTAATGTCCTTAGCTCTATAGATTCTTTAACTGTTTTTACCAAATTATAAAAATCTTGGCAATTTTCATAATTAGCGTGTACGGTGCATTAAAGTATCGGCAAGATTCTTCAATTCCACCTTCTGCGATTCAGGAACGGCAATTTCTTCCAATTTATTGTAAGCCAGTTCCATAAACCGCAACTTAATTTCTTCCGCATGTCGATCGACATTAAATTGCGCATATAGATTTTTCATACGGCTGACTTTCTCTGTATCTTTTATATCCTGCGAATTGATCAATTCTTCAAACTCCACCTTGGCAGAGGAATCAATCAAATGCTCGGTTTTAATGCGTAAATAGGTCTTTTTATTGCATAAAATATCTCCACCCACCTGTTTACCAAAGGTCTTTGGATCGCCATACACATCAAGATAATCATCTTGAAGCTGAAAGGCTATCCCTAAGTTAACCCCAAAATCATAGATCAATTGTTGCTGTTGCTCATCGGCATGGGCCAATATTGCACCCATCTGCAGGGCTCCACCCAATAGAACAGAGGTTTTCAAACGGATCATATTCAAGTAATCATCCTCAGCAACATCGGCCATCTTCTCGAAATCCATATCCAATTGCTGCCCTTCACATACCTCCAAGGCAATCTTACTGAATACTTGCAATAAACTTGCAATCCGGTCCGACGGACTTTTCCCCAATTCTTGGTAGGCTTTTACCAACAAGGCATCTCCCGATAGGATGGCTACATTATCGTTCCATTTCTGGTGAACTGTCGCCTTGCCCCTTCTCAATGGCGCCCTATCCATAATATCATCATGGATCAAGGAGAAATTATGGAAATACTCAATGGCAATACTGGCAGGGAGAACCTCCTCCAAATTATCCTTGCCAAACAACTTAGCTCCCATCAGGACCAACATCGGCCTGATGCGTTTACCAGCCAAAGAAAGGATATAAGCTATTGGATCATATAAGTCGGCAGGTTGTTTTGGAAACTCAGCATTTTGAATATATCCAGCAATCAACTTACCATAGGGATGCTGTTCGAACATAATCTTGTAAAATTAGCACGAAGATAACAATTTGAGATGGAATAGCTGAAGCCTAAGGATTTGATTTTAGCCTTTTAACATGTAAATTGCAGGGAATTATTAGAGATCTACTTATGCGCATACTCATCATACACAATCAATACCAACATATAGGGGGCGAAGATTTTGTTATGGGTCAAGAAATGGAAGCTTTGCGCAAAAACCATGAAGTAGATCTGTATACGGTTCGGAATGTCAAAGGACTAAAAGGATACCTACAATACCTTCTCTATCCTATCAATTGGCCAGAGGTAAAAAAAATCAAGGAACGGATCCATGCCTTCAAACCTGATCTTATCCATATCCACAATATGCACTATGCTTTAGGTCCATTGTTTATCCTTCACATCAAAAAAATGAAGATTCCAATGGTCATGACCTTGCATAATTTCAGGTTGATCTGCCCCTCTGCAACTTTATTTTACGATGGAAACATCTACTTAAATTCCATCAATGAAGATTTCCCTTGGGATGCTATAAAGAAGAAAGTATTAGAAAACTCCTTCATCAAAACTTTTTGGACAGCTTTTACTTATTGGATCCACAGAAAAAGAGGAACTTTCAAGGCCATTGATCGATACATTGTCCTATCCGAATTTTCCAAATCCATATTCGCAAAATCTAAGTTCAATGTTCCTATGGATAGATTCTCCGTCAAGCCAAACTTTGTGAAGGTAGAAGAAGTAAGCAAAGTGTATCCCTCTGATTATTTTGTCTATGTAGGTCGCTTATCCGAAGAGAAAGGCATTATACCTTTACTTCACGCATGGAAAGCAACCAACCACAAGATAAAAATCTACGGAACTGGACCTCTGCAAAAGGAAGTGGAATTGATTTGTAGCCATAGTCCAAACATGCAATATATGGGCTTTCAGGACAAACAGACCCTGAGCAATCAAATTGCATCCGCCTCAGCTGTCATCGTTCCATCGGTTTGCTATGAATCCATGCCTTTGGCAGTCTTAGAAGCTTATGCGCTCGGTACTCCAGTCATTGCCAGTAGTATTGGCATATTAAATGAAATGGTTGTACCTTTGTATACAGGGTTACTATTTGACCCACATAACCATATCAATATGGTTCAAACCTTGGCAGAATGGAGTTCACTTCCCAAAGAGAAGATCCTGGAAATCAAAGAAAACTGCCGTAAAGAATATTTAGATAAATACAGCCAACCCATAGTAATGGAAGAACTTGAAAGGATCTATACGGAGGTACTGGCTGATTCAAAAAATTAAGACATGAATATAATCATTATGGATAGGTTGGGCCTTGCTCCGCAAATTCAAGAAGCCCTCGCTACAATTTACGACCCCGAACTAAAACCCGCTAACATATTGGATCTTGGATTGATCTATGAAATCATTACCAAAGAAAATAAAAAAGCGAAAATCGTCATGACATTGACGGCACCTGCATGCCCAGTCGCTGGACAGATCATGGATGAAGTCCAAGAAAAAGTTGCCGCAATTGAAGGTATCGAAGAAGCAGTCGTAGAACTTACTTTCGATCCACCTTGGACCAAAGACATGATGTCGGAAGAAGCTAAATTGGAATTAGGATTTATGTAAAAATCTAACTTTTTTCAGCAAAATACGTCTTAAGTGCTTGCATCTGTTTTAGATTAAGCACTTTTTTTAATTCTTCATCATTGGCTTCTCGCACTTTCTTAACCGATTTAAAAGTCTTCAACAACTTCTCAACCGTAACTTTCCCAATTCCCGGAATATTATCCAATTCTGAAACAAATGTTTTGCGGCTTCGCTGGTTCCTATGGAAGGTAATTCCAAATCGATGGGCCTCATCTCGCAGATGTTGGATGATCTTAAGGGTCTCCGATTTTTTATCTAAGTATAATGGGTACTGGTCTCCTGGATAATAGAGCTCTTCCAACCTTTTTGCAATCCCAATGACAGTCACCTGCTTCTCTATCCCCAACAGCTTCAAACTCTTTAGCGCAGCCCCTAATTGCCCTTTACCACCATCGATGATGATCAACTGAGGCAATGTCTGGTCTTCATCCAAAAGTCTTCTGTAGCGCCTAAAAACGGCTTCCTCCATGGTCGCAAAATCATTTGGCCCTTCAACTGTTTTCACATTGAAATGCCTATAATCCTTTTTTGAAGGTTTCGCATCCTTAAAGACTACAATAGCAGACACGGGATAGTTCCCTTGTATATTCGAGTTATCAAAACATTCGATATGTTGTGGCAACTGAGGCAAACGTAGATCTTTTTGCATTTGTTTCAAGATCCGGTCCGTCTTCACCTCTGGATTCAATTTTTCATATTGCAAAAGCCGCTCCTTCTTAAAGTAAGCCACATTCTTTTGCGATAGCTCCAGCAACTTCTTCTTATCTCCTAGTTTAGGAACATGAAACTTGATATCTTCATTACCCTCAATATCCAGTTCAAAAGGAACAATGATCTCCCGGGAATGGCTCCTGAATCGGGATCTTAACTGTGGAATGGCTATGGCCAATAATTCTTCATTGGTTTCATCCAATCGTTTCTTCAATTCCACTGTCTGCGTCTGGATTACCACTCCGTTCACCACCTTCAAGAAATTCACAAAGGCATAGTTATCCTCCGAAGCAATACTGAATACGTCAACATTCGTAATCGAAGAACTAACCACAGTGGACTTACTTTGATAATTGGAAAGCTTATCCAATTTGATCTTCAGTTTATGCGCCGCCTCAAAATCCATTTGTTGAACGGCCTCATTCATCTGCTCTTTGATCCGATTGGTTACCACAGCGATTTTCCCATTCAATATATCTTTGATATCAGAAAGATTCTCGTCGTAGCTTGCTTCAGATTGATACCCCTCACATGGACCTAAGCAATTGCCTAACTGATATTCCAAACAGACCTTAAACTTGCCTTTTGAAATATTTTCTTGGGTCAGGCTCAGATTACAGGTACGCAGTGGGAATAACTCACGGATCATATCCAAGATGATATGCATCATCCCAACAGAGGCATAGGGTCCAAAATATTTAGATCCATCTTTGATGTACTTCCTCGTCCAGAATATTCTCGGGAATGGTTCATTTTTGATCACGATCCACGGGTATGTTTTGTCATCCTTAAGCATGACATTATACCGAGGCTGATGCTTTTTAATCAGGTTATTTTCCAATAACCAAGCATCAATTTCGGTGTCAACAATGGTAAATGCAATCCTTCTGATCTTGCGGACCAGTACACGGGTCTTGCTGTTCAGCTGGTTTTCATTGACAAAATAAGACCCGACCCTATTCCGTAGGTTCTTTGCCTTTCCCACATAGATCAGCGTATCATCCTTGTCAAAATATTGGTAAACCCCAGGTTTATGGGGAATCTTGGTCAATTCTTTCTTATAGTCAAATTCCATCGTAGCAAAAAAAACAGACCTTTATTTCTGAAGAATAAAGGTCTGGTCTAATTTATTAAAGAAACGGTTAAAATCCTAACCTATCGTCTTCCATTATTTGTGAATCGCTCTTCGAAGGATCATTTCCATAGAATTGCGAGAAGTTTGAACAGTTCATCTCGAACCTGGTGATCCCATTTGGAGGCTGCGGGAAATCTTCTTGCGAATAATTCAGGTCTTTATCCTTATACACCTTGTTCATATACAGCCCAAACACCGGCATCGCCGCAGCGGCACCCTGTCCATATTGCATACTACTGAAACTGATTCCACGATCTTCCGCTCCGGTCCAGACTCCTGTAACCAGCTCTGGAGTAATACCGATAAACCAAGCATCAGAGTTATCGTTTGTTGTACCTGTTTTACCACCGATTGGGTTTTTCAATCCTCCAAAGTTAGGGTCCCATCTCAAACGAGAACCTGTACCACCGTCCACAACACCTTTCAACATATCCACCATGGCATAAGCTGTCTCACTGTTCAAGGCTTTCAATACTTTAGGAGCCTTTTCATAGATTGGCGAACCATTCTTATCTTCAATTCTCAAGATCATCGTTGGTTCCACCCATGTCCCTTGGTTAACAAAAGCAGAATATGCTCCAACCATATCAAACAAAGAGGCATCATAAGATCCTAATGCAATGGATAAGTTACTCGGAATATTCGAATTTACACCCATACGCTTAGTCAGATCCGCCACATTGGCTGCTCCAACTTCACTGATCAAATAGGCAGATGCAAAGTTCTGAGAATATTTTATGGCATTTTTCAAAGTAATAGGATCACCTCCTTGGGTAGTTCCCCTTGGCGTCCAATCACCATAAGTACGCATATGGTTCGGAACTGAAACACATGGTCCATAACCATTATCAATAGCATAGGCATATACAAATGGTTTCGCCGTCGAACCCACCTGACGTGTACCTAATTTAACCTGATCATATTTGAAATGTTCAAAATCAACCCCACCTACCCATGCACGAATATAACCTGTTTGAGGTTCCATCGATACCATGGCATTACGCAAGAACAACTTGGTATATTTGATTGAGTCCATCGGAGACATTACCGTATCAACGGCACCCTTCCAAGTGAACAGGTTCATAGGAACTTTCTTCTCAAAATCTTTCTTGATCTGATCTTCTGATAATCCTTCTGCTTTCAAGACTCTGTAACGGTCTGAACGTTTCATACCCGTTACCAATAGATTAGCATTCTTACCAGTAAAGGCATTTCTTCTTCTCCATTGCTTGTCAAATTCATTCTGCAAACGACGCATCCACTCTTTTTGAGCTTCTTCGGCATATTGCTGCATCTTATAGTTGATCGGCGTATAGATCTTCAATCCATCACGGTCTAGGTCATATGGAGTTCCATCAGGTTTGGTAATTGCCAAACGTTGGAATTCTTTCTTGATTTCTTCTTTTAATACCGCACGGAAATAAGGTGCCAATCCTTCACCATAATTCGAAATAGTCAATTTCAAGCCCAAAGGTTGTGCTTTATATTTATCAAATTCCTCGTTGGTGATAAAATTCTGGTCCCGCATGTTCTGAAGGACTAAATTTCTTCTGGCAATAGCTCTTTCTGGGTAACGGACTGGTGAATAATAACCAGGTCCCTTTAACATCCCTACCAATAACGCAGACTGATCGGGTGTTAATTTTTCTGGGGTGGAATTAAAGAATGTTCTTGCCGCTGATTTAATACCAAAGGTATTGTACGCACCGAAATCTACGGTATTGAAATACATCATGACAATTTCTTCCTTGGTATAATTACGCTCCAAACGAACGGATGTAATCCATTCTTGGAATTTCTGCATAATACGTTTCAAGGAATTCTTTTCCCTCTTTTCAGCGAAAAGATTTAGGGCCAACTGCTGCGTAATGGTACTACCACCTTGTTTGTTTCCAGCCAAGGTCAATAATACGGTCGACATGGTACGTGAATAGTCAATCCCAGAGTGTTCATAAAAACGCTTGTCTTCTGTGGAGATCAAGGCATGAACCAATGATGGAGCCAACTCGGTATATTTTACGTTGGAACGGTTATGGACAAAATAGGTCCCTAAGACCCTATTGTCATCGGTCAAAATTTCTGAAGCTAAATTACTTTTTGGATTTTCTAGATCCTTGAAGGTAGGCAACTTACCAAAAATACCAATTCTAACACTCAGGAGGAATAAACATGCAAAAGCTACCAAACCCAACAATACCTTCCAAAAGACCCCCGTATATCGCTTTACATCCTCTTCTGTAAGTTTACTACTTTTTGATTCTCTCTTCATTTGATAATTTAATGAAACAACGAACTTATCCTTACTACTTTAAGTCCATTTCCCTATAAACAGTAAGTGTGCCAAATCTCATTTGGCAACAACAAAAATACCATATTTTTCCCGATGTAAATAAAACTTAACTCTTATAGTTCTAAAAAATGTGGCTTAAGCGTCAAAATTCTTTATTTAATCCATTTTATGGGCAGAAAAAAAACAGTATATTGGAATAGCTTATGCCGAAAATAAAATCTCAAGCCGGGTTACTTTTTATATTTATAACTGTTGTTTTAGACTCCATCGGTTTAGGTATTATCATTCCTGTAATGCCCGCCCTGATCAAGGAATTGATCCACGGCGACCTTAGCCAAGCTTCCTCTTATGGGGGTTGGTTGACCTTCTGCTACGCTTTTACCCAGTTCTTTTTCGCTGCCATTCTTGGTAATTTAAGCGACCACTATGGCCGAAGACCTGTACTGCTCTGTTCCTTATTCGGATTTACCATTAATTACCTCCTGATAGGCTTTGCCCCTTCTATTTTTTGGCTCTTTGTCGGCAGGTTGGTCGCAGGGATTACGGGTGCAAGCCATACAGTAGCCGCAGCCTATATTGCCGATGTCTCTACCAAAGAAAACAAAGCTCAAAACTTCGGCTTGCTCGGTGCTGCATTTGGCCTTGGCTTTATCATCGGACCAGTCATCGGCGGTATCCTAGGCCATTACGGACCTCGATACCCTTTCTTTGCTGCTGCCGGTCTTACTTTTCTCAATTTCCTTTACGGATATTTTGTGGTTCCTGAATCCTTACCAAAAGAACACCGTAGGAATTTCAGATGGATCAATGCAAATCCGGTTGGAAGCTTTAGGCATATCAAGAAGTACCCTGTGATCATGCCTTTGGTCATCTGTATTTTCTTGATCAATATTGCAGCACATGCGGTGCAAAGTACCTGGTCTTACTTTACCATGGAAAAGTTCCAATGGAACGAAAGGATGGTGGGCTACTCCCTCGGAATCATTGGTGTGCTTCTCACCATAGTACAGGCTGGACTGATCCGGGTCATTATCCCTAAGATCGGCATTCCGAAGAGTATTATTTTTGGACTATTGCTAAATTGTATAGCCTTGCTAGGTTTTGGATTTGCTGGTGGCACCTTAGCCCTTTTTATTTCCAGTATTTTTTACGTATTCGCCGGAATCGCAGGACCAGCCATGCAGAGTTCGATCTCCAACCATACCCCAGCCAACGAACAAGGGCAGATACAAGGCGGTTTGGCCAGTATTATCAGTCTAACGGCCATTATCGGACCTTTACTCATGACATCCCTGTTCTCTTATTTCACGAAAAAAAATGGCCCGATATACCTACCGAGCGCACCTTTTTATCTTGGAAGTCTTTTAGCTTTGACAGCAGCAATTATTGCCATCAATTACTTTAGACGATTTAATCAATAATTTGTTTTCTCCAACAAACAAACCGCATAGGCAACCACCCCTTCTTCTCTACCGATAAAACCCATCTGTTCATTTGTCGTCGCTTTAATGGAAACATCCTCAACAGAAATTCCGGCAGCCTCCGCAATATTCGCTTTCATTTGTGGAATATAAGGTTTGATCTTTGGCGCCTCCAAACATAGCATCCCATCAATATTGCCCAACTCAAATCCCTTATCCTTAATCAACTTGATGCAATATCTCAACAGGTCCAAGCTATTGGCCCCTTTCCAGCGATCATCTGTATTGGGAAAATGATATCCGATATCTTCCAGATTCGCAGCCCCCAAGATCGCATCACAGATCGCATGCGCCAAAACATCCGCATCTGAATGCCCAAAAGCACCAGCGTGGTGATCCAAGGTAACACCACCAACAACAAAAGGATGTCCCGCCTTCATCTGATGGACATCAAAGCCAAAACCTACTTTAATTTTCATAAAACGAAGATAAGGAATATTATTTGAACCAGGATTCCCTTCGACGGTTAGCGAAGCCGAAGGGAATCCTGGTTCACCCAAAAAACCAAAAAAGGGCAGAGAAATGATCTCTGCCCTTTTTTGGTCTCTTTTATCCTCAGCTTAGGCTGAAACTTCTTCGTTTACGAACTCATCATACAGTTCAGAGAAGGCTTCATAGTCCTCATCTGAAGATGGTTCGAAGGTACGGATGTTATTTTCTTGGATGTAAGAAAGAATTTCCGGATTGATATCTGCATCGGCTTTTACGACAACGTCTGTAAAGGATAGAGCACCTTTATAGATGTCAACATAACTACCAGATCCATAATCCTTCAATTTGCTGGCGTCAATGTCTGATTGTGCAGCCATTTCCGCATACTTGCTTCCTAAAGAATCGTTTCCGAATTCTTCATTGTACAAGGAGAAGAACACTTTGGAATCTTTGAATGTAGGATCATCCTGATAAACTGTTTTCAAGTAAGCAGGAACCATCGCAGTAAACCATCCATGACAGTGAACCACATCTGGCGACCATCCTAGTTTCTTAACGGTTTCCAAAGCGCCTTTACAGAAGAATAATGAACGCTCATTATTGTCTGCAAAGCCTTTACCATGCTCATCACGAAAAACTTTTTTCCGCTGAAAGTACTCTTCATTGTCCAAGAAGTACACCTGCATCCTTGCCGCCGGCAATGATGCTACCTTAATAATTAGCGGATTATCATTATTGTCCACCACTATGTTCATTCCCGACAACCTTATCACTTCATGAAGACGATTTCTGCGCTCATTAATATTACCAAAACGCGGCATCAGAATTCGGATTTCGAACCCTTTTTCTTGCATAGCATGTGGTAACTGGCGTGTTATTTCAGAAATTTTACTTAGTTCAAGGAAAGGCGACATTTCATGGGTTATAAACAAGATTTTCGTTTTTGCCATCTCCAACTGTTTTTTATATTATTGAATAGTAAAATCGGTCTACAAAGATACAATTAATTTATCAATTTTACAATTGATTAAAAATCATCATTTTATAATTTAAACTTTATTCCCCATTTTTGCACCTTATTTCTAATTTTTGACCGTGAAAATTTTTCGCACTAAACAGGAACTCCAACATGAACTTGCTGGAATCCGCCAACAAAATCAAGTCATCACCTTGGTACCGACCATGGGTGCGCTGCATGAAGGTCACCTCTCCTTGATCAACTATGCTAAACCACTGACCGACATTACGGTATGTAGCATTTTTGTCAATCCAACTCAATTTAATGACCCTAAGGACCTGGAGAAATATCCTCGCCCTATTGAAAATGATATCGCCCTATTGGAGTCGGTAGGCTGTGATATTCTCTTTATGCCGACCGTTGAGGAGATGTATCCAGAAAATGACCCTGAATGGCATATCGACCTAGGAAATCTGGACCAGATCTGGGAAGGCGAACACCGCCCAGGACACTTCCAAGGTGTTACACAAATCGTTTTTAAGCTTTTTGATCTGGTAAAACCGAACCAAGCTTGCTTTGGCCAAAAAGACTTCCAACAGGTGATGGTCATACAACGCATGATTGACATCAAAAAACTGGACATCAAACTCCTGATCTGCCCAATCATTAGAAGTGATGAAGGGCTGGCATTGAGCTCCAGGAACGCACGTCTTTCTGAAGAAGGAAAAGAAAATGCCTTGACTTTAATTACGGCGCTTCGCTTTATCAAGGACAATTTGGAGCAGAAGTCCGTCACTGAGCTGTTGGATGGAGCGAAAGAAATCCTTGCTTCCAATCCTGCTGTGGAATTGGAATACCTTAGTATTTGTGAAACGAGCACATTGGCCCCTGTCGACAATATCGAAGCAGACAAAGACTACGTAGCACTCATCGCTGCATGGGTGGAGAAGGTACGTTTGATCGATAACATATTACTTTCCCGTTAGAATAATTTTTAAGCCATTTTATATTAAAAGAGTAACTTTGCATCATGATGATAGAAGTAATGAAATCAAAAATTCATAGAGCTCGCGTTACGCAAGCTGAATTGAATTATGTGGGAAGCATAACCATTGATCAAGACCTGATGGATGCTGCGGATATTATTGCCAATGAAAAAGTACAGATCGTCAACAATAATAATGGAGCTAGGCTGGAGACCTATGTCATTCCAGGTGAACGTGGTACTGGAACCATCTGTTTGAATGGAGCCGCTGCCCGTCTGGTACAAGTTGGCGACATCGTAATCATTATTTCTTACGCATTAATGGAACGTGAGGAAGCAAGAAACCACAAACCATTGCTTGTGTTCCCAGATGAGCACAATAAAATCGTTTAAACACTAATTTTAGCAGATAAATTGTTAATTTTAGCAATCATTTGACCCGTGCATGCATAGACTAACCTCATACCGCCAATTTGTTGCCCACTTCCTTCTTGTTTGGATGTGCGGCATCATTATCTCCGGTGTAGTCTTCATGCACAAAGAGGTCACCTCAACCGGTGAGATCGTCACGCACATCCACCCCTATAACCTTGGCGAAAAGAACCACCATCATCACCACTCTGATGCTGAAATCCGATTCTTAGATATCGTTTACCAAGGTTCTTACCTCCACTGGTCCCCATTTGTTTTTGAAGTACCGATCTTACCAGAGTTCAATGTCTATGAATTCGGGTTTAAGACCTTTAATATTATTTTCCAAATCCACGATATCCGTGCTGGACGTGGGCCCCCTTCCATTTTAGCTTAATCAATATTTTTCTTTTTGAACCTATTGGCTCCAAACCCAAACGCTTTGGGATTATTGCGCTTAACAGGTTCGCGATTAATTAATTTATGTAGTGGCGTGAATGATGCCCTACCCTATTTGGGTTCCTATACTTTATAGGTATCCAAATATAATTGTACAGCTAAAATTATTTATGAAATTATTTCTACTCAGGAATTTCCTGATCATTATATGCCTTGGCCTAGGCAAACAAGCGGTTTATGCCCAAATTTCAGGTCGCGTAATTAATGACAAACAACAAGCTATCCCTAATGCAACCATTCTTTTGGATGGAACCAAAGTGGGAACTTCAACTGATAGCCTAGGATATTTTGAACTGGATACCAAAGGCCAAAGCAGCAAAAGCCTTTCCGTAAGAGCGGTAGGCTACCAAAATGCTAAAAAACAGTTCAATGCCAACGAATCAGGATTGAACATCGTCCTGCATGAAGACAACCTAAATTTGAACGAAGTGGTGGTCAGTGCTTCCCGTTATGGCATGGAAAGAAAGAAAGCTCCAGTAATCGTGAATGTATTGAGCCCAAAATTATTTACCGCAACACAGTCCGTTGCCATGTCGGAAACCTTGAATTACCAACCAGGGGTTCGCGTGGAAAATAATTGCCAAAACTGTGGCTTTACCCAAGTTCGCTTAAATGGAATGGAAGGGGCATATTCGCAGATTCTGATTAACTCTCGTTCTGTTTTCTCTGCTCTAAACAGTGTTTATGGTCTGGATCAGATTCCTACCTCCATGATAGACCGCATCGAGGTGGTTCGCTCTGGGGGGTCTGCCCTATTTGGTGCGAATGCCATTGCCGGAACCATCAATATCATTACCAAAGATCCTGTAGAAAATGATTGGCAGATCAAATCGACCAACTCCTTCATCGATGGCCAAGCTTGGGACAATACCATTGATTTCAATACTTCTTATGTGGACAATGACCTAAAAGCTGGAGCTACATTTTACGGAATGCACCGTAATCGTCAAGCCTATGATGCGAATGGCGATGGTTTTTCCGAAATGACAAAATTGAAGAACATCACCTTTGGAACCAAGGCTTTCTATAAGCCATCTGAATTCAATAAGATTACTTTAGACCTAAGTGCCTTAAATGAGTTCCGAAGAGGTGGAGACAACTTGGACAAGGCTCCGCATTTTACAGATGTAACAGAACAGTTAAGGACCAATACCTTTATCGGCGGATTGACTTACGACCAATACTCAAAAGATTACAAGCATAAACTTTCTCTATATGGTTCTGGACTGATTACCGATAGAGAAAGCTTTTATGGAGGTCTGGGCGGTGGTAGAACCGCTCAGGATAGCATCCTTGCATCTAATGCTTATGGTGATACCGATGATTTCGCCATGGTGGTAGGTGCGCAATATACCTATACCTTCGAACGCGATGTCATTACGGCTGGGGTGGAATATAACAACAACAGAACCAAGGACAATATCCCTGGATACGATCGTTTGATCGACCAAAAGACACATGGCGTGGGTTCTTATGCGCAATACGAGTGGAATATCTTGGAGAACCTAAAAACATTGATTGGTGCGCGCTATGATTATACCTATGTAGATGGCAGCTATAAATTGGCAGGTTACAATAGGAACTCCGCCCAAAACTTTGGTACATTCAGCCCAAGGTTCACCTTGTTATATGATATCACCGACTATCTGCAATTCAGAGGTGGATTTGCCCGCGGATTCCGTGCACCACAAGCTTTCAACGAAGATATGCACGTCACTTCCATCGGTGGGCAACAAGTATTCGTATTGATCGGTGAAAACTTAAAAACTGAATACTCCAATGCCTATACCGGTTCATTTAACTTTACCAAAAACTTTGGTTCAGTACAGACCAGTTTATTATTGGAAGGATTCTATACAGACCTTCAGAATCCATTTACCAATATCATGACTTCTCAAGATGAAAACTTGATCATCCAAGAAATGCGAAATGGGACTGGTGCGAAGGTATATGGATCAAATGTGGAATTAAACATTGCCCCTTCTTCAAAATACAGTTTCCAGATGGGTGGAACTGTGCAACGTTCTGAATATACCGATGAACAACTATTATATGAAGGAAAGACAGCTGCAGAGAATGTCAGCAGCAAAAAGTTTGTTCGTACGCCAAATGTTTACGGATACTTTAATGCAAACTGGAAACCATTGGAGCCTTTTAATATCGACATTACTGGGGTTTACACCGGTAGTATGATCGTGCCACATGTTTTGGAAGGAGAAGAGATGATCTTGAAAAACTCTCCAAATTTTGTGGAAGCAAACTTCCGCTTGGGCTATACTTTTTCATTAAAGAAAGACTTCAGCATCGAGCTTTTCGGCGGGATGCAGAACGTTTTCAATGCCTTTCAGAAAGATTTTGATAAAGGCGCTTTGCGTGACTCCAACTATATCTATGGACCATCAAGGCCAAGGACCATAACCTTCGGCATCAAAGTTGGACATTTTCACTAATGAAGTTGTTACAAAACATACTCATCAGCATCTTATTGATGACAGGTTCGCTCCAAGCTCAAGAGCAGAACGAACCTGCCATCAATTGGCTTTCCTTTGAGCAATTATCCGACTCCTTGGAAACACAGCCAAAGCCCGTTCTGATCTTTTTCCATACCGATTGGTGTTCGTATTGCAAAAAGATGCTAGGCGAAACCTTTCAAGACCAAAAAGTGATCGAAAAGCTCAATTCTGAATATTATGCCGTAGAGTTTGATGCAGAATCCGTAGACACTGTCAGTTTTGACGGAGTGAGCTATGTCAGCGAATTAAAGTCCAAAAGGACCGGAAAATATCACCCCTTGGCAAGTATATTAATGGGCAGCAAAAACAGGGCTGTTTTCCCTACTACCATGATCTTAGACACCGATTTTTCCGTGAAATTCAAAAAATTTAATTACTTAAGTATTAAGCAACTATTAAATATTTTATAAATTTATGCCCGCAACTGTAGCGTATAAAAAAATACATACGTTATAAGAAGCATTATTAATGATACTAAAAACGAATATGAAAAACTTAAAATTATTCTTAGTTGCTCTTTTGGCTGTGGTAAGTGTTTCATCTTGTATGAAGACTGAAACTAATGATTTTGATTATGAAGCTAATCAAAGAAGAATCGATTCAACTTTGAAAGCTCAAGCTCCACGTATTGAAGCTTATGCAAAAGAACATTTTGGTCCGAACGTAGATTCAGCTTACGGCATTTGGTACGAAGTATTACCTTCTACAGTTGATAGTACATTCGAATATGTTTCTGCAGGAAACGGATGGGTGCCAGTTACGGCTAACCTAAAATATAAAGGTCAATTAATGGATGGAAAAGTTTTTGAAGAAAAAACAACTCCAACCCAAATTACCATCAACAGATTAATCACTTCATGGATGGTGATGTTCTACCCTAAAGCTACAACAGGTTATTCTGGTATTTTACCTCATGGATTATTAAAAGGAAATAAAGTGAGATTTATCGCTCCTTCTCCTTTGTGTTATGATAATCAAGCACAAGAAAATATCCCTGCGGATTCACCGCTTATCTTCACCATTGAAGTAACGGATATCAGAAACGCAAACTAAGCGCAAAAAATCAAATAATATTTACAAAAAGGCAATCGTAAGGTTGCCTTTTTCTGTTGGTTTTCATCCCAAAATACCTAAAGAAAAATTCGGGTTTCATTCGAGACTCATTCGAGACACATTCGGGAAATGCCTTGGATTGCTCCGTCATTTACAGCAACAAAAATTCCTTATTCTTCGATTCATATTGCAAGTTTTCCGAATATGTCTCGAATAAGGTCAAAAGAATAGTCTGACTTAAAAAATTAGCCTAAAAATTTCCAGTATTTATTACTTAATAGCGGATAGGCTTTAGGCGATAATTAATTAAATTACTATTTTTACAATAAAAGTCCACACATGAAGATTGCTTTATCACAGCTCAACTACCATATAGGAAATTTCGAAAAGAACAACCAAAAAATTATCGATAGCATCCAAAAAGCTAAGGGTGAAGGTGCTGAACTGATCGTATTTGCAGAATTGGCTATTGGAGGCTATCCTGCGAAGGATCTTTTGCGCAACTCTGCTTTTTTACAGCATTGCTATCAAAGCATCGAGCGCATCGCTGAACATTGCCAGGATATTGCCTGTATAATTGGTGCTCCTGTTCCCAATCAAGATGGAGAAGGAAAATCCCTTTACAATGCCGCTGTATTGATTGAACAAGGACAAGTTAAGCAAATTACCAAAAAGAGTCTGCTTCCCGATTACGATGTTTTTGATGAATACCGTTATTTCGAACCTAATGCACAAGTAAGCTGTATCAATTTTAAGGACAAGACAATTGCCTTGACCATCTGTGAAGACCTATGGGATGACGATGGCCCTAATTCTTATGTAGGCGATATTATGTTGGAGTTGGCAAAAGAAAATCCTGATTTGATCATTAATATTGCAGCTTCGCCATTCTCATACACGCATTTTGAAAGCCGAAAAAATGTGCTGCAGCGCAATGTGATCAAAGCGAGCGCTCCTCTAATCTATGTCAATCAAATTGGGGCACAAACAGACATCATATTTGATGGTCGCTCACTTGCATTGAACAAAAAGGCGGAAGTGATCCTAGAATTAAAGGCTTTTGAAGAGGATTTACAGTTTGTGGAACTAATCAACAATGATTTAAAGTCCTCGGTGGAACATAGCCCACTGAAAACAACAGAAATCTCATTGATCCATGATGCCTTGATCTTGGGACTAAGAGATTATTTTCAAAAATCAGGCTTTAAATCAGCGGTTCTTGGCCTTTCAGGAGGTCTGGATTCAGCATTGGTTGCCGCATTGGCATGTGAAGCCCTAGGTCCTGAAAATGTGCTTTCTATCTTGATGCCTTCAGTATATTCGACGGACCACTCCTTGAAAGATGCTTTGGATTTGGTGGAGAATACCGGATGTCAACATCAAATAATTCCAATTAAAGACATTGCATCTGCTTTTGAATCGACTCTGGAAGAAACCTTCGCCGGACGTGATAAGGATACCACCGAAGAAAACATTCAAGCTAGAACAAGGGGAACCTTACTAATGGCAATCTCCAATAAATTTGGCAACATCTTACTGAACACTTCTAACAAAAGTGAGGCTGCAGTTGGTTACGGCACCTTATATGGAGACATGGCAGGTTCAATCAGTGTCATTGGCGATGTTTATAAGACACAGGCTTATGAGTTGGCAAAATACATCAATCGCGATCGCGAAATTATTCCGATCAATACGATCGTCAAACCACCATCGGCCGAATTAAGACCGGATCAAAAAGATTCGGATTCTCTACCTGATTATGATCTCTTGGACGCGGTCCTTTTCCAACTGATCGAAATGGAAAAATCCAAAGAGGATGTCATCAATTTGGGATTCGATGAAACCTTGGTCAACAGGATCTATAAATTGCTTTGCAATGCGGAATTCAAAAGATTCCAAGCCCCTCCTATTCTGCGCGTTAGCCCTAAAGCATTTGGTCCGGGAAGGTCCATGCCTTTAGTTGCAAAATATTCGTTTGGAGGTTAAACTTTTTATGGCTAATTACGTCTAATAAAATAAATTGAGGTTTATGAAAAAGTTTTGGTCAATCATGCTACTTGGGGTAGTCCTAGTATTAGGCTCCTGTAGCTCCTATAAATATAACACCACGAGGGTCCAGACCTTGGACTTCGCACAATATAAAACTTATGGTTGGTTACCTCCTGTAGATTCCCTTTCCAAGAACTACTTTACGAACGACATCGCCAGAAACAACATTCTGTCTTCGGCAAACCGTGAATTAGAGGCTAGAGGAATGCGCTACAGCAAAGAAAACCCAGACATCTTGTTTCGTTATATCACCATCGTGAACAACAAAAGCAGAATGGTGTACGGGAACACAGGCTGGGGATGGGGTGGCCCATGGGGCTTTAGTCCCTGGTGGGGCTACGGCTGGGGCGGCAGATCTTATCCAGTAGGAAAAGAAAAAGTTCGCTACTCCCATTTGATCATTGAAGCTGTGGACCGCAAATCAAATTCGGTCGTTTGGCAAGCAAGAGGATCTGGCGAAATCCAAACCCCAGAGAAATCAATCAATAATTTACCGAAAGTGGTAGAAGGAATTTTTAAGGAATATCCGGTGAAATAGGAAACACAAATAAAGCGAGCAATGCTCGCTTTTTTTGTGTTTGGATATGAGATGTGAGATTTGAGATTTGAGAGAGCGGAAAGGGGATGTTTTTTTAGCTATTTGCATCATCGTTGAGGAACGAAACATTCCGGAAGCATGGCTTTTTTAATATTTAATCCCCGAGCCTGTCATGTTGAGGAACGAAACATCTCGGAAGTGTGGCTTTTAATATCCCCGAGCCTGTCATGTTGAGGAACGAAACATCTCGGAAGTATGGCATTTATTATCCACGAGCCTGTCATGTTGAGGAACGAAACATCTATGAAGTATGGCTATTATTATCCCCGAGCCTGTCATGTTGAGGAACGAATCATCTCGGAAGTATGGCTTTTATTATCCCCGAGCCTGTCATGTTGAGGAACTAAACATCTCGGAAGTATGGCTTTTATTATCCCCGAGCCTGTCATGTTGAGGAACGAAACATCTCGGAAGCATGGCTTTTATTATCCCCGAGCCTGTCGTGTTGAGGAACGAAACATCTCGGAACTATAAATACTGATAATCAAAAAATGATAGCATTGGCGTACAGTTCTTCAATCTTCGATTGAAGATGACAGGCCATTTTTATAAGAACCGTACAGATTCTTCACTCCTCGTTCAGAATTGTAAATGTGCTAAAGAACCATCGGTCAATTATTTGTTTGATACAGTTTAAATCTTGGTCTATCCTCCCATCCCGTACCCTGAGCTCTGCCGAAGGGCATCCTGGTTCAAACGAAGGAATGGAAAGGAGGGACATCCAAAGGGATGATATTAATTTAGGTTTGTAAGAGGCGGGCGTATGCAATACGCCCCTACAGTAGCACGTCCAAAAATAGTTTAGAATGCCACAATTATACTTTGCTATTTTACCATAGGTAAATACCTCTTCCAATTATCGGCAATGATCCAAATATCAATTAACCCTAATACGGCAGCCATTGGTGCTCCGGAAGGATCTAAGGTTGTATGATGTAGAAAGACTCCTATCAAAATAGGCAGCAATATAATGGCTCCTAAGGCTCTTGTTTTGGGAATGGCGACCAAGAGGCCCCCTATAATTTCCATCGTCCCTACCAAGGGAATTAGCCATTTTAATTTCATTAAAGCCGCTGTAATGGATAACTGAGCTTCAGTCAGTTCGGGGGTCGGGATTATGTTGATGAACTTGGCTGTACCGAAGAATATAAATGCCAAACCAAATAGGGTGAAAATAATAGTCTTAAGGATTTTCATAAAGATTTTGCTTTGTGGACTGGTATTGAACAGATTACAAAACAAATTGTTTATGGATGGAAGCAATTTTTTGGATGGACCTTACAAACTAATTGTTCTAACTCTTTAAATCGATGACCTTTGCTTCAGGTAGAAAGGGACTTCTACATGATCCTTTGATTTGTTCTTGATAAGCTCTGCCGCCATTTTACCCATCATTTCAAAATCCGTTGATATCGTGGTGATACCATTGAGAATGAATTTCTTTAATGGGGTTTCATTATAGGAGATAACGCCGACATCCTGTCCAATCTTTAGGTTTTTCTTGATGATCTTGTCCAATAGCTTCACCAGATCATCTTCGGCGATATTGATATAACAGCTACCCAATTCAATTTTTTCCTTCTCCAATTCGCTGACTAAGGAATGGTTGAAAGCATATTGTTGGGCAAATTTATAGAAGCCTTTGATAATCGCTTTGGGATAATCGCTATTATCCGGAAAAATCAGGTTCAAGGTATGGTACTTACTCAAGGATGGTAAGGCTTCTTCTAGGGCGCCATAGATATCCTTTTCATAATTCTCATATACGGCAGCGAAATCACCTTGTATATCATCGATGTACTTACCCAATAAGATCAGTTTTTCACGTGGAATCAATTTATTAATAATATCGGGGGCTTGATCTCTTCCTTCCTTAAAATGTGGAAAAAGGACATAATAATCATAGGTCTTAGTCAGGCCTCCTAAAAGGGTCCGCAGATAGGTGATATCTGAGTTGTACACGAAAAGATCGAGCGCTGCATCATCCTCTAATTCTCTTGCAAAGGAATCATAGACCAACTTTTTGTGAGCGCTGAGTTTATTCAGAAGGATTGCAATCTTTTGCCTCTGCTTCACGTCAGTAGTGGCTATATAATATCCCTTACCGGGAATGGAGGCAATGACTTCAGCATTTTTGAGGAACTTATAGGCTTTTTCGACGGTATCCCTAGAGATATCCACATACACAGAAAGCTCATTGATGGAAGGCAACATATCCTCTTTTTCCAATGCACCATTCTTGACCGCATCGATAATGGCACTGGCTAACTGCTTGTATTTTGGGGTAGCAGAAAAGTCACTTATCTGAATGGTCTTTAAGAAATCAGTTACCTTGGAAGTCATAAGATCTGTATTACAATATAGGTTTACTTTGTATACATCCTAAGGTAAGTAAAATACTTGTTTTAAGGGAAAAGTTTTTGGCGAATTATCGGCATTGGTTTCCATTAGATCCTTCATATAAGCCCACCATTCCTTCATTATGGGATCTGTCTTTAATTTTTGTTCATCAAATCCTTCCGTCAAGGTCTGCACCGCAAAAAGATCTAAGGTATCCTCATCAAGGAAAATGGAATAATCGGAGATCCCATTTTCTTTTAAGAGCTTAGCCAACTTAGGCCATATTTCCTGATGCCGGCGCAGGTATTCAGTTTCATTGCCCGGCAGAAGTTTCATTTTAAATGCTAGCTGTTTCATGTTCTTTTGAAGATTAAAGGTCTGTTCTGATGGTATACTTACCCGAGCCAAGTTCAACCAAGATCTTGCCGTCCAGTTTCTTTAAGGAACGGACAAGATTGTTCCTATCGATGGGTTCACCATTTATTTTTACAGCAGTCAGATCATCGGTATTGATACTGCAATAGGCAATTACATTGACTGGGATCTGGATTTCTTGGATGACCTCCTTTTCGGATTTGCTCCAAGCACTTTTAATGTTACCGGCAATGGAACGATAAGACCCAGCCACGTTATTGATTCCGAAATCTCCTATTTCAGGTTGTATATAGATCTCTTGGAAACCATTTTCTTTTAGTCGGATTCCCAACATATATTCAAACATCCATTCATTGACCGAACCAAACGCATAATGCGAGAAGGAATTCATAGCTGCATTATGGACAAAGCCCTTGTCTTTGGTATAGCTATCCCAACGTTCCCAAATGGAAGTGGCACCGTTAACAACCTCATAGCCTAAGGATGGGTATTCCGTACTTTGGATCAGCATATACGCTTTATCAGCAGACCCCGAAGCCGTCAATGCTGGCAAAAGCGGCTTGAAACCCAAGAAACCCGTGCTCAATTTATTGCTATTGCTTTCCAATAATTCGCGTAGATATTTTCCTGCTATGGCTTCATCCTCCTCATCCAGGATCCCCGAATACAGTGCATTGGCATAAGCCGTTTGGGTATGCCCAGAAAAGCCATTCTGCCCTTCAACATAGCCTTCCCCCTTTCCATAAAAAGCAGCATTGGTTTTCAGTTTTCCTTGATCGTCCATATAATGTTGATTAAAGCCCATCTTGACCGCAAAGGATTCTTTTTCGTAATCATTCGCTACTTGCAAATCCCCGATAGCGCGACACATTTCAGCCATCAATTTATTGCAATAGAAATAATAGGTTGTCGCCAATAAATCCGGGCTTGTCTTTTCACCAACAGATAGCCAATCTCCGAATCCACCCTTTGGGTTTACATCTTCAAAAGCCCCCTCCTGAAGTACATGTCCCTTGGTCCGTGACTTCAGGAAAGCCATAAATTTGTTCATAAAAGGCAGCGATTCCCTTACAATCCGAAAATCATTATAGGCTTTGAAATATTCATAAGTACAGATAATCCCGGCTTCGGACCATCCCGGCGAGAAAGAATCGGATGCTCTGATCGCTGCTACTCCCTCAGCATTTACAGGCATTGGGGCATAGATCGGATAGGCTCCATTCGGCCATTGGGAATCATTCAGGTCTTTGATCCATTTCTTGTGGAAAGCAGCAACATCAGCATTGAAGATCGCCGAACGCATATACACCTGGGCGTCTCCAGTCCAGCCCAATCGTTCATCACGTTGCGGGCAGTCGGTAGGGATATCGAGATAATTAGCCTTCTGCGTCCAAAGTATATTGCTATAGAGCTGGTTCAACATGGCATTGTCTGATTCAAAATTTCCGACTTGGTCGAGATCGGAACTCATGACCAAGCCTGTCAAGAAATCAAGGCTAGGTTCTTCTTTCAGACCGGTAACTTCTACGAACTGAAAACCATGAAAGGTGAAGCTAGGGCTCCATTCCTCATTTTTTGAACCATTCAGGATATAGGTATCCGTAGCCCTCGCTTTTCGGAGGTTGTCGGTCATCAGCTTGCCATCAGGAAACAGCATTTCTCCATACCGAAAGACCAAGGAATCTCCCTTTGCGCCATTGATCTTTAGGCGGATATTACCAGCGAAATTCTGTCCAAAATCCACGATATATTTACCTCCATCAATTTTCTTGATTGATTTGGCGGATAATTCCTGCAGTACCCGAACTGGATTGCTGGGATAGATTTCTAGCGCTTGTCCCTCTTGATCTGGAAATTCTTGGATAGTCGTCCAAGAGCTTTCATCAAATCCTACCCTATTCCATCCTTGCGGCTCCTTTCGGGCATCATGCTTTTCCCCTTCCAAGAAATCTGATTCCAATATGGCGCCAGTACTGTACTTCCAACTCGAATCGGTAACAATCTGTTCTTGGCTTCCATCTTCATAGGTTACATCGATCTCAGCCTTTAGTAAGGGAAATTTTCCATAGAATTGATTCACTTGTGGGGAACCCACCAATAATGCATAGCCCAAATAACCGGCATACCAACCGCTGGATAAAATAGCTCCAAAAGCATTTTCTCCATTCTTCAGTTGGTTGCTGACGTCATAGACATTGTAATAAACCCGCTTATGGTAGTCTGTCCATCCTGACGCAAAATAATCGCGACCAATCTTTTCACCATTGATATAAAAATTATGGAGGCCAAGGGAGCTGATGTACAGGCGTGCTGATTTTATCTTTTTATTTAGGATGACTTCCTTGCGCAAATAAGGCGAAGGCGGTAAATGATATTCAGCTGTTGGGGCTAGGTGATTTAAATCAACACCAATCCACTTTGCTTTCCAATGGTCGGGATTAGGTTTCGCAAGTTCCCAATACTGCACATCGGACCATTTCCCTACTTTGTCCTTTTCATCCCAAGAACGCACCTTCCAATAGACCCGCTGACCAGGCTTCAGTAACTTTCCAGCATATTCAATTTGGTTAGTTTGGTTGCTACTGACCTTTTTGCTATCCCAAAGGTCTGCTTGGTTCTTTTTAAGCAGCATTTCAGAGCTTGCCACCAGCACTTGGTAAGCCAATTGGGATTGATTGAATCCTTTTCCTTCTAATTCCCAACTCAGGCGAGGCTTGCTTTCCTCGACATAAGGATTCAGTTTATATTCTGTACGCAGGTATTTAGGTTGGATATTCGCAAAAGAAGCCGCAAAGTTCAACAACAAGCTTACACAGATACAGGATATAATTTTTAAGGATTCCATGCGCGACGATCTAATAATTTATAGTTTTTTAGGTACTTCAATTTCGGAAATTACCTTTCCATTTTCATCCTTTTTTTGCAATAGTTTTAAATAGGCTATAATTCTGAAAATTGATTAAAGATAGAAAAGGCGAAAGGAAGGACTATCCTGTTCTTTCAGGTTGGAGGGGATTATTTAATAAAAACTCAGAATCCAAATTGGGATTTTCTTAATAAAAGTATTTAGAGGGATTCAGAGCACAGCGAAGACTGTCATCGTGAGCAAAGCGAACGATCTATTTCGGAATAAAACGGTTTGCTCATCTTGCGATTCGCAATGAATGCCCACTGTTTAATACAAAAAATAGATTCCACGGCAAGCCTCTGAATCTTTCTAGAGATCTCCCCCCTTTCCATCCCATACACCCCTTCTACAGGACGGTGCAGGATGCTCAACCTAAAGTGGATAACTATATTTGAACTACAGCCAAAGTATTGGCAACCTATAACTTTTAACTAATTCCGGTAGCCCTTCAACCTAGGCTGCCAATAAACCAAATGAAAACGAAAACATGTATTACTTAGAAAAAGGATGATCTGTTATTGAACAATAACATTGAAAAAGACTAATAAAAAAAAACCGACAGTGTTCCCGCACTATCGGTTCAATATCAATGGTCTTTTTAAACTAACCAAGAGGGTCGAAACTCTTTATTGTTTAACCATTTAACTTTGCAAAGGTATGCAATATGACCAATTAAACAAAACGAAAAACCATCGATTAATTGCACCTGCCGTAACATTTAGGAAGGTTTTGGGGTTCACATTCGGAACGGAACCCAAGAAAAGATTCCTGCAATTATCGTTGATCTTTCCTGCTTTGATTTTATCGCAGGCTGGCCATTCCGAGGTCAACAAGTATTCTACTATGAATAAAGAAACACACAACATCTCCGTGGAACATTACACGGGCATCAGCAACTTAAACTTGTTTGGCCAAGAGAAAATCAAGGTCACAGGGACTGTTAGTGATGCCAATGGGGTGCCTATTGCGAGTGTTTCTGTTCGAGTAAAAGGCACCAATTCTGCGACTGCGACTGATGAAAACGGTAATTATGAAATCGAATTGAACAAAGGGCAAACTTTAACCTTTGACAATATCGGTTTCACTTCGAAAGAGATTGTAGTCAATGCTGCAGGTACTCAAAACATTTCTTTAGACAGCAGCAGTGAAGACATTACGGAAGTCGTTGTGGTGGGTTATGGTAGCCAACAGAAAAAGGATGTTACTGGTTCGATTGCCGCTGTGTCCATGAAAAATGTAAAAGGACAGGCGATTGCGAGTCCTGACCAAGCCTTAACAGGTCAATTATCAGGTGTACAGGTAAGTAATTCCAATGGTACTCCAGGGGGAGGTCCTAGGATTCAAATCAGGGGAATTGGCGCAATTGGTGCTGGTAGCCAGCCTTTGTATGTTATTGATGGATTCCCGGTACCGGGCTCTTCCAGTGAAAGGGGAAATCCCTTGGCAACCATCAACCCAAATGATATCGAGTCGATGACCGTGCTGAAAGATGCTTCTGCAACGGCTATTTATGGCTCAAGAGGTTCCAATGGCGTAATCTTGATCAATACCAAACGTGGTACAGATGGCAAAATGAGAATTGATGTAGCGGCAAGTTCCGGTTTACAGCAGGTCCCTCAGAAAGGAAGACCCAACTTGATGAATGCCGCAGAATTTGCACAATTCAGAAAAGAAGCTATTGAGGATAGAATCAGGTTCGAAGAAGGAAGGGAACCAACTATAAATGATATCCCTGAAGAATATAGAAACCCAGCTGCCCTTGGTGAAGGTGTGGATTGGTATGATGCCGTGACCCGAATTGCGCCGATGTCGGATATCAACGTGAATTTCTCTGGTGGTAATGAGAGTGTTCGTTCATTCGTTTCTGCTGGTTATTTAAACCAAAAGGGAGTGATGTTAAATTCTGGCTTTGATCGTTTCTCGATCCGTGCGAATGTGGAAGGGAATTTTGTCAAGAAATTAAAATTAGGGATGAACATTAACCCTACGCTATCTTATATTGAAGGTGGAATCAATGGTCAGGGACGTGATGAATTCTTCGAAATCACTACTCCTGTTGCCAAAATCTATAATGATGATGGTTCCTATGTTCCTTATATTCAATCTGCGGGAACCTTTGGAAATCCCAATCCAGTAATGTTCCTAAATCAAAGGACAAACAAGAGCTCGAAGTTAAAACTCTTGATGAGTACCTACGCAGAATATAGCTTTTTGGAAAACTTGAAGTTCAAAACGACCTTCAACGTGGACTATCAAGATGAGAGTGGCGAGACTTTTAGGCCATCTACTATTCCTAATCAAAATGCTCCGGGTGCTTCAATTCCTAGCGGAAGCTATGGCAGAGGCCAATATATTAACTGGGCAAACGAAAACACTTTAAACTACGATTACTCCTCTGATAATGGCCATTCCATTTCTGCATTGGCTGGTTATTCCATCCAAATGCAAAAGAATAAGAATGCAAACTTCAATGGTGCTCAATTCCCGGATGATGATATTCAAACCTTGAATGCAGCAGCTAGGATTACCGGCGGTACAGGTATTGAAGATTGGGGATTGATCTCTTACCTAGCAAGGGTTAACTACTCCTATTTAGATCGCTATATCTTGACGGGATCCTATCGTGCTGATGGTTCTTCCCGCTTTGGTAAAGACAATCGCTGGGGTTCTTTCCCTTCAGTGGCCGTCGGATGGCGCTTATCTGAAGAGGATTTCCTGAAAGATAAAGAGTGGATCAATGAATTGAAATTGAGAGCTTCTTATGGTCGTTCTGGAAACTTCAATATTGCCAACTATGCTTCTTTAAGTAGTATTGGAGCAGCGAATTACATATTTGGAGGAGGTCTTGCACCAGGCCGTACGATGAACAGCCTAGGGAACAGCTTCTTAGGTTGGGAAAGGATGAAAGAGTTGAACATTGGTTTAGATTTCACCACATGGAATAACCGTTTGACCTTAACTGCCAACTATTATAAACGTAATACTTTAGATCTATTATTGAATACCCCGATCCCTAATTCATCAGGATTTGGATCAGTGGTGGAAAATCGTGGAGATGTCGAGAACAAGGGTTTTGAGTTTTCAATTAGTTCAGCAAATATTGCCCGTGAAAACTTTACCTGGAATACCGACTTCAATATTTCATTCAACCGCAACAAAGTCATTGCATTGGGACGCAGTACTGACCCAATCTTCTCAGGACAGAGTTCGGAAGGAAACTTTACCAATATCACCGAGATTGGTCAGCCTGTCGGAATGATCATCGGTTATGTGGTAGAAGGAATTTATCAAAACCAAGCAGATGTAGACAATAATCCAGCTTTCCCGGGAGCTATCCCTGGGAACTTAAAAATGAAGGATGTAAATGGAGATGGTCAGATTACACCAAACGATGACTTTGCAGTAATTGGAAACCCTTATCCTGACTTCAATTTTGGTATGACCAATACCTTGACTTATAAAGCATTTGATTTCCGAGTGATGATGGTGGGTTCCATGGGACAAGAAATGTTGCATGCTACCAGGTTCTATACAGACAACATCGACGGTGTATTTAATGTGAGGAAAGAGGTTGCTGATCGTTGGAGATCAGAATCTAATCCAGGTAGTGGTTTGGTGCCAACAACCAATGGTACTGGTAGAGGCCGTGTAATGTATCGTGATACCCATTCCCTATTTGTCCAAAAGACAGATTACCTATGGATCAAGAACATCACTATCGGTTATTCCCTACCAAAGAGCATTGGCGGAGTGTTAAACAACCTTAGAATTTATGCCAACCTTCAGAATCCATTCTTATTCACTGATTACGATGGAAATCCAGAAGGTACCAACATAAATAGGGGGGATATAAGTCCATTGGTACCAGGTATCGACTATTCGGCGTATCCGGTTCCAAAGATTTACACATTTGGGTTGAATTTCAATTTTTAAGACAAGGATTATGAAACTAAGATATATTCTATTAGGTCTAGGGTTATTGAGCATGAGCTCCTGCAATAAATTATTGGATGTAAAACCCTATACCTTTTCAAGTGGAGAGAACTATTACGAAAATGAAGGGCAGATCCTTCGTGCAGTAAATGGTGCATATAGCAGATTGCAAGTATTGTATACCAGTGATTTTTTTTCAATGACTGAAATGCGTGCTGACAATACCAATTATCAATATGATGAAACGGACCGTGGAGCACAGCAGCGGGAGGAAATCGATGAATTCTTGATCACCTCGTCCAATAACTACGTGAATACCACCTGGGTAAACCTGTATGTTGGCATTCAACAAGCCAACGCCATCATCAGTAGGATTGATCAAGTCGAGTTCGCGGATGAAAAATTAAAGTTACAATACCTGGGAGAGGCGAAGTTTTTGAGAGCATTTTCGTACTTTCATTTAGTTAGACTATTTGGAGAAGTTCCTTTGCTGACCAAAGAGGTTGAGAATCCTTCGGACGCCTTCTCAGATGGAAAGAAAGGAACAGTTGACGAAGTTTATGGAGTCATTATCCAAGATGCTAAGGATGCCATTGCAAACTTACTTCCTAGCTATGATAAAGGAAGTGTAGGTCGGGCGACCAAGGGTGCAGCATACACATTACTAGGAGAAGTCTACCTAACGAGGAAGCAATACGCTGAAGCAGTAACCAATTTTCAGGAAGTAACCAAATTAGGCTATTCCTTGATGCCAGATTATGCATCTTGTTTTAGTCCTAATTCCAAGAATAATGCAGAGTCAGTTTTTGAGGTGCAGTTTGATCAATCGGTAGAGGGAGAGAACAGTAACTTCATTTACATTTTCGGGCCAAGAAATGCAAAAATGCAATTGGTCGGTTTCTCAGGAAACTTAGGCGGAAGTAATATTCCAACACCGAGCATTTATAATGCCTATGAGCAGGGAGATTTACGTAGAGATAAATCCATCCAATTGTTCAATGACCCTTCAAATGCCGCATTTCAAGAGTCTAAAGCATTTGGTGGAAGCATGCCGTTTATCAAGAAGTTTTATCACGCACCTTATATTGAGGATGGTAGATCGAATGAAAACTGGCCAATCTACCGCTATGCCCACGTTCTTTTGATGTTGGCGGAAGCACAGAATGAGGTCGGCTCAGGAGATCCTTTGGCAAACCTGAATATCGTAAGAAAAAGAGCCGGCTTGAAACCAGTATCTGGTTTATCCAAAGATGCTTTGAGAACGGCCATCGCTAATGAAATAAGAGTCGAAGTAGCTTTTGAAAACCATAGGTGGTACCAACTTTTGAGAACTGGAAAAGCCATAGAGGTGATGACTGCCCATGGTGCCGAGGAGAAGAAAAGATTGACTCGACTAAGCAGTGCTTCATATAATATTCAACCGTTCAAACTATTATTCCCGATCCCTCAGCGTGAGATTCAGATTAATGGAATTGAACAAAATCAAGGTTGGTAGGCACATGTAAGCTGTTATAAACTATATCAACATAAAAACCAAATGATAAAAACGAAAAGAGCACAATTGTATTTGTTTGCCTTGTTCCTGTTCATTTTTGCAGGAGCGTGTAAGCAGGAGAAGGAAAAGGAGGTGGTTAAAGAACCTAATCCAAAAACAGATAAAATAACATTGCCCGATGGGTTTGAAATCGAGCATATCTATAGTCCTTCTGATGACAAAAAAGGATCTTGGGTTTCCATGACTTTTGATGACAAAGGTCGGATGATCACATCGGATCAATTTGGTGGTCTATTCCGCGTTGAATTGCCTCCTCTTGGTTCAGATTCAACTGTTAAGCCAAAAATTGAGGCATTGGACTTTCCAATTGAAGGCCGCGATCCAAAGGATACGACCAGCAATAAAGTAGGAATGGGCTTTGCACAAGGTTTGTTATGGGCCTATAACAGCTTATATGTTATGATTAACCACCGTCCGAATGAGAATCTTTCAAAAGGTTCCGGTCTGTATAGGCTTCAAGACACCAACAATGATGATAAATTAGATAAAATCACCCAGCTGATGGAATTGGAGGGAGAGGGTGAACATGGACCGCACAGCATCGTATTAGGACCAGATTCCATGATCTATGTTATCGCTGGTAACTTCACGAAAATCCCTAAAATGGACAATTATCGTTCTTTACCAAATGATAAGGTGGACAATTTGATTCCTTACATTTTAGATACCCATGGCCACGATGCTGACTCTCACCTGAACGGTGGATGGATAGCAAAAACGGATTCAGAAGGTAAATCTTGGGATCTTATCGCATCGGGAATGCGTAATGGATTTGACTTAGCCTTCAATAATGAAGGTGAGCTTTTTACCTACGACTCCGATATGGAATGGGATTTCGGGATGCCATGGTACCGCCCGACAAGGATCCTTCATGTTCCTAGTGGCGGTGAATACGGCTGGAGAAAAGGGGATGCAAAATGGGATGAAAGGTTCTTGGACAACCTTCCTGCAACCTTAAATATCGGCCAAGGATCTCCTACTAACTTTATCAACCCTAGCAAAGCTAAGTTCCCAGATAAATATAGAAACAGCTTATTCGCATTCGATTGGAGCTTCGGTATCATCTATGCTATCCAATTGCAACCTCATGGAGCAAGCTATACCGCTAAGGCAGAAGAATTTATTTCGGGTTCTCCACTACCATTGACCGATGGAACGATTGGTCCTGATGGAAACCTTTATTTCTTGACTGGTGGTAGACGATTGGAATCTGATCTATACCGCGTTTACCATAAGGACCGTGATAAGATCTATAACGAGGTTAAAATATCTGAGCCTAATGAGCTAGTGAAATTACGTAGAGAGATCGAACAATACCACAGACCATCGGCTCCAGGAACTGTTGATAAAGTTTGGGAATATTTAGGTCATGAGGATAGATTCATTCGCTATGCCGCTCGAGTTGCTGTAGAACATCAACCTTTTGACACTTGGAAAGACAAGGTTTTCGCAGAACGCAATGTTGTTCGATTGACTGAAGCGATGGTAGCGATGGCACATGTAGCCGATCCTTCCCTACAGCCTATGATCATGAAAAAATTGGCAACTATTCCTGTAGAAAAGATTACGCCGAAGATGTTGGAAAACCTGTTGAGAGTTTACGAAATTGTCATTGCGCGTATGGGTAAAGTGAATGATGCGGATGCTACTGCTTTAGCTCAAAGGTTAGAACCTTTCTACCCCGCCAAATCGAACTATACCAATAGGCAATTGTCTAAAATCTTACTTGCTCTAAACAGCGAACCAGCTGTTAAGAAGACGCTTGACATCCTAGCCAATGCGAAAGACGATACCACCCAAACCAACTTTATGAATTCTTCAGATTTAATCTTGAGGAATCCACAGTACGGATTGGACATCGCAGACATGTTGGCCAATATCCCGCCTGCACAACAGATCTTCATGGCTACCGCATTAAGCAATACCAGTGTTGGTTGGACTCCGGAATTACGTGAGCAATATTTCAATTGGTTCTACAAAGCCTTCGGTTTTAAAGGCGGTAACAGTTACATCGGTTTTATTGACAATGCACGTAAAATGGCATTGAAAAATGTACCACAAGAACAACTTGCCATGTACGGAAAGATGTCGGGAGACTCTTTGATCAATGCACAAGGAAACAGACTTGCTGAGAAAGTAGAAGGTCCGAAAGGTCCAGGAAGAGCATGGGAAGTTGATTCGGCGCTGAAAGTTGTTGATGAAAACACCGGTGTCCGCAATTTCAAACGCGGTAGAGAGTTGTTCCTTGCTGTTAAATGTGGTTCTTGCCATACTGTCAAAGGCGAAGGCGGTTCTGTTGGTCCTGATTTAACGCAATTAGGTACCCGTTTCTCTAAACGCGATATGCTAGAGGCTATCATTGAACCAAGTAAAGTGATTTCTGATCAATATGAATCCAAAGTATTCAACCTGAAGGACGGAACGAATGTCCTCGGCCGTTTGATGAGTGAGGATGAGCACAATTATGTGATTTCTCAAAACCCTTACGCACCACAAGTGACCAAGACCATTCCGAAAAACTCAGTGAAATCCATGAACCGTTCTGAGGTATCGATCATGCCTCCGGGAACATTGAATGTGATGAGTCCTGATGAAGTTAAAGATATCATGGCCTACCTGATGTCTGGAGGTAATGAAAAAAGTGAAGTTTATAACAAAAAATAAGTAAGGCATTGGAAAACTCAAATCAAGACTGGTTGAACAAAGTCTCCCATGTAGCACAGGTTGGAGGCATAGAAACTTCCATTTTGGATAATGGAAGGGGGAAAGGAACGCGTATAGCCTGGATCAACACTGGGGCAGGACTACGCTTTAAAGTAGTCATAGACCGTGGTATGGACATAGCGGATGCTTCGTTCAATCAGTTTAACTTGAGTTGGTTAAGCCGCCTAGGTGTAACTGCTCCGCAACCCTTCTCAGACAAGGGAATTGATTGGCTGAGAACATTTGGAGGCGGATTATTGACAACCTGTGGGGTAACCCATGTTGGAGGACCGGAGCAAGATGAATATGGAAATCGCGGCTTGCATGATCAATTCAGCAACAGCCCAGCGGAACTCCTATCCATCAAGCAGCCTGATCTAGCCAACGGCGATTACGAAATGTCCATTACTGGAAAAATATTTCAAGGCCATCCCCTAGGAGACAACATCGAAATTACGCGCACAATACGATGCATTCTAGGTCATCCAACCATTTATTTGGATGATGAAATCCAGAATATCGGTAATATCAATTCTTCCCATATGATTTTATACCATTTCAACTTCGGGTGGCCTTTCATTGATGCGGGAACCAAATTGCTCTGGAAGGGCGCTTGGCAATCTCGCGAAACCGGCGCAGACAATAAGATATTCAAAGAAGGACAGGACTTCAGAACCTGCCAAGAACCACGGGAAGACCATAGTGGTTCGGGGGAAGAAGCAGCCTTGATAGACGTGGATTGTGATGAGCAAGGCAGAGTAGATTGTGGAATTTACAATGAGAAATTAGGCTTTGCATTAAAACTAAGCTTCAACAAGAAGCAACTGCCTTGGTTGACCAATTGGCAACATTGGGGCAGAGGTGAATATGTAACAGGAATGGAACCTGGCACCAACCCACCGCTAGGGCAGAAACTGATGCGCGAACGTGGGGAATTAATCCAACTGAAACCCGGAGAAAAGCGGAAATATAACTTAGAAATCAGTATATTGAATAAGCCGGACTCCATTACGGAATTTGTAAACAAGTATATAAACCTATAAAAATAATAAGAATGGAAATCATTGAAAAGGCATTCGAACAAGGAAAAGGAATATTGAGATTAGCACCTAACTGGGTGCCAAGATCTTTTTGTGTACCAGGTAGAAGGATAAAACTTCATCCCGATGATTACTATGTATTAGGCGGTGAACGTGGCGGTATTGATGAGCGTTGGTTTTCATCGACCACTCCTGCGAAAAATGGTCCTTTGACGGGTGAATTTGAAGGATTGAGTTTTGTAGTTTATGAAGAAAATGGCAAGACAGAACAGGTTTTATTAGCTGACTGCGTAGACCATCTAAAAGGTAAATTAATTGGTAACCGTCTTTGGGATGAATACCAAAGCTGGCCGATGTATTCAAAATTCTTTGATAACATGGGTCCTCTACCCCACCATATCCATCACAATGATGAAAAGGCAGCACTTATCGAACAACAAGGAAAACCTGAAGCTTATTATTTCCCACCACAGTTGAACAATCATGGTGGCGATTTCCCGTATACCTTTATGGGAATTGCACCGGGAACACCAAAAGAAACCATCAAGGAATGTCTGGAGAACTTTGCTAAAGGCGACAACAAGATCACCAATTACTCACAAGCCTACCGCTTGGAACCAGGAACCGGATGGGATGTTCCTCCAGGCTTATTGCATGCCCCTGGAAGTTTATGTACCTATGAGCCGCAAAAAGCTTCGGATGTATTTGCGATGTACCAATCCTTGGTAAATGAAGCGATCATTCCTGAAGAGTTATTGTGGAAAGGTGTTCCTGAGAACATGAAAGGTGATTATGATGCCCTGATGGATATCATTGATTGGGACCTGAACGTTGATCCAGATATGATGAAAAACAGATTTATGGCTCCCCTGCCAGTGAAAGATGAGAAGGCGATGGAAAGCGAAGGCTATTCGGAAAAATGGGTTTGTTATAAATCAACCGCATTCAGTGCCAAAGAATTGACCGTATTCCCTGGACAGACAGTGACCATTACCGATGCTGCAGCCTATGGATTGATCATGATGCAAGGTTATGGCAAGATGAATGATTGGACCATCGAAACCCCAGCCTTGATCCGTTACGGACAATTGACTTTTGATGAATACTTTGTATCAGAGGAAGCAGCTAAAAGAGGAGTAACCATTCAGAACCATTCTACAACAGATCCGATCGTGATGCTGAAGCATTTCGGCCCAGACAATCCGGATTTAGTGGTAAAAGGTTAATTAGTGAATAAATAAACTTTGTTATGAGCAAGAACAATTTCCCAAAATTACACAATGCCACATGGCCCGGCATTGTAGGAAAAGGAGACCATGAACCCATCATTTCATTGGATGAGTTATTGGAAAAAACGGCCAAAGCAGAAGTAAACGGCGTAAAATTCGATGGAATAGACTTGGGTTTATTTGACCCACATGTCAAGTTAGATCCTTCGGACGATCATATAAAATCAGTTGTAGACAAGATTGGAGGCACCTATGGCTTGGCTATAGGTACTTTGGTGGCTCCTATTTGGCCACCAGATGGCGGTTCCGCAATGGGTTCCCAAACAGACCGAGATCGCTTTGTGGAAGTGGTTAGGAAAGCTGCTGAGTTTGGATATAAACTTAGAAAAGAAGGAATTAGGACCAACAACGTTATCCGCGTAGACTCTGCCAGCAGTGTAGAGGAATGGTCAAAAAACCCTACTGAAAACACTAAACTAATTGCCGACACCTTCCGTAGAGCATGTGATGCTGCGGCAGAATATGGCGAACGCCTAGCTGCCGAAGGTGAAATCTGTTGGGGTGGTATGCAAAGCTGGAAAACCATGCTGGATACCCTAGAGATGGTAGACCGTGATAATATGGGCTTCCAAGCGGATATGTCGCATACTTTCCTTTACCTATTAGGCTATAATGCACCTGAAGACCGCATCTTGAAACCTGACTTCCAATGGGATGACCGTGAAGAATTAGAAAGAGGGCTAAAGTTCCTGACCTCAAAACTTCGCCCTTGGACCATTGATTTCCACGTTGCACAAAACGATGGAACGGTATTCGGATCAGGATCGCACGATAAGACAGGAAGACACTGCTTGCCAACCGATCCTAACGGACGTTTGGATATCGCTAAAGATGCAGGCTTCTGGATGAAGGATGAAAATGGAAATCCAACCAAGGCCTTCAACCATATCTGTTGGGATGGATGTATGTTCCCTAATGAGGTGATGCACAAACAAGAGACCTGGGATTCGATCTTGAAGACCTTGATCGAGGTGCGCGATGTAAATGGATGGTCAGAGTAATCTTCAAAAGAAAAAATCATGAGCAAAAAAGAATTAAGAATTGGATTAATAGGATGTGGTTTCATGGGAAGAACCCATTCCAATGGATATAAACGTGTACCTAATTTCTTTCCTGACCTGGAATATACACCCGTGTTAAAGGCTGTATGTTCACGCAGTGAAGCAAAAGTGAAAGCATTTGCAGAACAGTGGGGATATGAATCTTACGAGACCGATTGGAAGAAGCTGATCGCTAGGGATGATATCGATGCTGTTGATATCTGTACCCCAAACAATATGCACATGGAGATTGCAGTAGCTGCTGCCGCAGCCGGCAAAATGGTACTTTGTGAAAAACCGCTTTCAAGAACCTTGGAAGAGGGCGAGAAAATGGTGGCAGCCGTGGAAGCCAATCAGGTGAAAAACACCATTTGGTACAATTACCGTCGTTTACCTGCGGTAACCTTGGCTAAACAGATCGTAGACAGTGGCAAGCTGGGCAAAATCTTCCATTACCGCAGCAACTTCCTACAGGACTGGACCATCAATGAAAACCTTCCTCAAGGGGGTGCCGCATTCTGGAGAATGGATGCCGATGCTGCAGGTTCAGGAGTAACCGGAGACCTATTGGCGCATTGTATAGATCTAGCGATGTGGATCAATGGAGGCATCAAGGATGTGTCGGCCATGACCGAAATCTTCGTAAAGCAACGCATGCATGAGGAAACTGGCAAAATGGAAGATGTAAAGATTGATGATGCCTGTATATTCCATTGTCACTTCGACAATGAGTCTTTGGGATTGTTTGAATCTACGCGCTATGCCCGTGGGCACAAAGCCCTATTTACTTTCGAGATCAATGGTGAAAAGGGTTCATTGAAATGGGACTTACATGATATGAACCGATTGGAGTATTTCAACAACGCCGATGATTCGATTGTTAAAGGATGGAGGTCCATTCACGTTACAGATGGCGACCAACCTTACATGGATAAATGGTGGGTTCCAGGTCTATCTTTGGGCTACGAACATTCCTTTGTCCACCAAGTAGCAGATTTTTTACAAACGCTAGAAACAGGGGCCGAATGCCACCCAACTTTTAGGGATGCACTGGAAACCCAGAAGGTCTGCGAAGCCGTTATCAACTCGGCTAAAAACAGAAAATGGGAAGATACCCATGTGGATTGGAAGAACAAATAAGTCTTAGAGAAATCCAATATGAAAAAATTATTCAAATATAGCTGTATCTGCCTCAGTGCTACTATTTTATTAGGATCATGCAATGGAAGCAATGCAGAACAGAACAACAAACAGGACAGTACCGCCAGCGATACGGTAGGGTTAGACGATGGTTATATCGCCATGTTTGACCCGAATTCCTTATCCGGCTGGGAGGGTGATACGACCTATTGGAAAATGGAAAATGGGGTCCTATCGGGCGAGATCCGAGCGGATCAAGAACCATTGAAAAACAATACATTTTTGATCTGGAACGGTGGGGATGTAGCTGACTTTTCATTGAAAACTAAATTTAAAATTTCCGAAAATGGAAATAGTGGTGTAAATTACAGAAGCGATCGTTTCACAGAGGTGCCGAATGCCCTACGGGGGTACCAAGCGGACATTGATGGAAAGAATAATTACACTGGTCAAAACTATGAGGAACGCAAGCGAACAACCTTAGCTTACCGTGGTCAGCGAACAGAAATATTGAACCCTGCAGATGGAAATAAAGGCGAGTCGAAAGGCAATGCCTGGACAAATATGAAGGTGATCGATTCTGTAGCTACCGATGAAGAATTAAAGACCATAGTAAAACCGAATGATTGGAATGATCTGGAAATCGTTGCTGAAGGCAATAAACTAACACATTTTATCAACGGAAAGGTAATCGCTGAAGTGATCGACAATGATCCTGAAAACCGCAAGGAGAAAGGATTGATTGGTGTGCAAGTGCATGTTGGTCCACCAATGAAAGTTGAATACAAAGACATGCAGATTAAAATTTTAAAGTAATCATAATATAAACTGCAATATGGAATGGAAAGAACAAGTGCGAAATACCTTATTCGAACTGCTGACAGCAGAGGAGAAAAGCTATTTAGAGGAATGTGAGCGAACGATTGCAGATAATTACACTACAAGTTTTGTAAAGATATTTTCCTCGTTAAGCAGGAAATTAAATACCAGCAAGGATAAAACAGTAAGTATGGTCCAAGAGGATAGCAATCCCTTGATTGTCGAGAATTGGACCGTACTTAGACTTGCGCGGGTATACCTATTGAGTTTGATCGAAGATCAACAAGAACCCTATTTTACTTTTATCGAGAAGTTGTTCAATTATGCTGATATGCAAGAGCAGGAAGCCTTGTATTCGGCATTGAACATTTTCCAGTTCCCAAGAATCTGGATTGACCGTTGCCAAGAGGGTATTCGGAATAATATTGGGCTGGTTCAAGGCGCTATCATGGAGCAGAACAAGTTTCCTGCTACCTACTTAAATGAAGAAGCCTGGAACCAAATGATTTTAAAGAGCTTTTTTACCGGCAAGGATATCAAGAAGATTTATGGTCTCTACGACCGCAACAACATCCATCTTGCAAACTCCATTGTCGACTATATTTATGAACGCGATTCTGCCAATCGAGAGATCCACCCTATGCTATGGGTTTTGGCGAAGGATCACTTACCTCCTCGCGCTAAAGAAATCTTGAAGCAGCAAAACGTTAGCCCAGAATTATTAGAGAAAAATTAAAAACAGACAGGAATGTGCACAGAATTAAATAGAGACCTAGCGAGTATGGGGAGACCAATGTCGCTAGACTTTGAATTAATTAAAGGGATGAAATTTGTGGACCCACATATTCATATGGTTTCACGAACGACGGATGATTACCAAGCGCTGTTTGATGCAGGTGTTCTTTTACTGATCGAACCTGCCTTTTGGGTCGGACAGCCAAGAACTGGGATAGATACCTTTAAGGATTATTATAGTAGCCTGATTGGATGGGAAAGATTTAGGGCTTCCCAATTTGGGATTAGACATTTTTGTACCATCGGACTTAATTCTAGAGAAGCAAACAATGAAGCTTTAGCAGAACAGGTTATGGAATTACTTCCTCATTTCATTTATAAGGAAGGTGTTGTCGGGATTGGAGAAATTGGTTTCGATGACCAGACTCCTGCTGAAGATAAATACTATAGAGCTCAATTGGAGCTTGCCAAAGAAGCTGGACTGCCTGTCCAGGTTCACACCCCCCACCGTGATAAAACTCGCGGAACCACACGCAGTATGGATATCGCTATCGAGCATGGCCTAGACCCTCAAACCGTCATCATTGACCATAACTCAGAAGAAACGGTTAAGGAAGTATTAGACCGCGGTTTCTATGCCGGATTCACCATCTATCCATTTACCAAAATGGGCAATGAGCGCATGGTGGATATCGTCAAAGAATATGGTTCTGATAGGATCATGGTCAATTCAGCAGCAGACTGGGGAATCTCAGATCCATTGGCAGTGCCAAAAACTGCTGCATTGATGCTGCAACATGGTGTTTCAAAAGAAGATGTCATCAAGGTGACCTATCAGAATGCTTTAGATGCGTTCAAGGTCAGCGACCATCTTGATTTAAATACCCTGGACAAGACTTTATTTGCAGATCCTAATGAGAAATTTGAAGGTAATACAATCCTTCGTGGTGGTCAACAACCTAGGTTAAATAAGGATTCTATTATTATTTCTTAATACCGTCGCGTATGTTGAAACCATGGATCCAAATCATCAGGCCGTCCAATGTTTTAACAGCCATATCTGATGTTTTAGCTGGTGTCGCTTTAGCCTGCTTGTTTCTGCAACAAGATTTACCCCCGGTCAATCCATTGATCTGGATTACCATTTCCAGTATGTTACTCTATACTGGCGGGATAGTCTTTAATGATGTCTTTGATGCCGCTTTGGATAAAGTGGAGCGTCCCGAACGCCCCATCCCTTCCGGAAGGATCAAAAAATCCGCTGCCAGCATTTTAGGTACCTTAGCCTTTGCCATTGGATCCTTTTTGGCCTATCAGGTCAATATGACCGCATTCTATGTTTCATTGGCCATCGTGCTGATGTGCTTATTGTACAATGGCAAAGCGAAACATCATTTCCTTGCCGGCCCTATCGTCATGGGAGCTTGCAGAGGTTTGAACCTTTTATTGGGAATGGCCGTTTTGCCAGATGCCTTGAGCTATTGGTATATCGCCATCATCCCGATTATCTATATCGCTTCAGTAACCAATATAAGCCGCGGGGAAGTATATGGAAGCAATAAGACTGCCTTGTTGGTTTCCATTGGCTTGTATTCCATTGTTATATTAACCTTACTTTACTTCACCTATAGCAGCAAAAATTACTTGGCCTTGGTTTTCATCCTGCTTTTCAGTGTTATGATCGGTTCACCGGTTTCCAAAGCCCTGAAAACATTGCAGCCACAAGATGTCAGGAAGGCTGTGAAATTTGGAGTACTCGCACTGATTTTAATGAATGCTAGCTGGATTGCCATATCTGGCCACTGGCTGCTAGCATTGGCCGTATGCGCCATATTACCGGTTTCAATCTTCTTAGCTAAGAAATTTGCCGTAACCTAAACCCTATTGAGTATGGAACGTGTATTAGAACAAAAATTCACTATTGAATATCAATATAATATCTTTTTCACTAAAGGTCTTTTCACCTTAGGCAACAACCTATTGAAAGATTTTCTTTCCCAGCACAGCAACCCTGGATTCAAACAGAAAATCCTCTTTGTTATTGACGCTGGATTTATGGAAAAACACCCTAATCTGACGGAACAGATCCATAATTATTTCATGGAAACGGAAGATTTTATTTTAGCGAGCGAGCCATTGGTCCTTCCCGGCGGAGAGATCTGCAAGAATGATACGACCTGCTTAGACTCCATAATCCAAGCGGTAGATCAGTATGGGATCGATAGACATTCCTATGTTATTGGCATAGGCGGCGGAGCTATTTTAGATCTAGTGGGCTATGCCGCTGCGATCTCGCACCGTGGCATCAAGCATATCCGTATCCCGACTACGGTACTATCCCAGAATGATTCGGGTGTGGGAGTAAAAAACTCGGTGAACTATAAAGGGAAAAAGAACTTTCTAGGAACATTTACCCCTGCAAAGGCAGTTTTCAACGATTATGAATTTCTGCAAACCTTAGATGAACGATCTTGGGTAGCTGGGGTATCAGAAGCCATCAAAGTTGCATTGATCAAGGATTTAGGATTCTATGAATGGATAGAAAATAATGCCAGTAAGATCAAACAAAGGAATTCTGTAGAAATGGAAGATTTGATTTTCCGTTGTGCCGATAAGCATCTGGAACATATCCGAAATGGTGACCCTTTCGAATTAGGATCTTCCAGACCATTGGATTTTGGCCATTGGAGTGCCCATAAACTGGAACAGATGACTGATTTCCAAGTATTGCATGGCGAAGCTGTTGCCATTGGAATCGCGATGGATGTCTTTTACTCCTATTTAATCGGTAATATTACAAAAGAAGAGGCTACCCGAGTGGTCAGTTTGATCCGTAACCTTGGTCTGCCTATTTACCATCCGATCTTGGACTCCGAAGAGGCAAGATTTATTTTGCTATCTGGTCTGCTCGATTTCCAAGAGCACCTAGGCGGAAAATTGACCGTGGTTCTTTTAGAGAAAATGGGTAAAGGAAAAGACTATCACCAATTAGATTATGACCTGATTATCCAAGCTATTGATTTTTTAAAGAACTTTAGTCAAAATCAAAACCCTGTTTATGAAGCTAGCTAATTCACATCTTTCTTATTGCAGCAATATCCATCCAGGTGAAGCCTGGAAAGACCATTTTCAAGAGCTTAAAACAAATTTACCGAAGATAAAAGCGGCGGTTTCAGCTGACCAAGACTTTGGATTAGGCCTGCGCCTATCCGCTCAAGCAGCCAAAGAATTGAGTGAACCGGAAGCCCTAAAAGAATTTCAGGGTTGGTTGAAACAAAACCATATCTATGTATTCACCATGAATGGTTTCCCCTATGGCGATTTCCATATCAAAGAGGTGAAGGATAAAGTGCATGCTCCTGATTGGACAAGCAAAGAGCGATTTGAGTATACAAAGAATCTGTTTGACATCTTAGCGCATTTACTGCCGGAAGGTCAAGAAGGTGGAATTTCTACTTCGCCTCTATCCTATCGTTTTTGGCATGAACAAAACACCCCTGAATGGCAGCAAAAGCGTGACCTTTGCACCAAACATATTCTATTGATCGCGGAACAGCTGTATCAAACAGAGGTTAATAGCTCGATCTATATGCATTTGGATATTGAACCTGAACCTGACGGTATGTTAGAGGATTCCAGGGAATTTATCACCTGGTATACAAACGAGCTGATCCCGATGGCCAGTGAGTTCTTTAAGGAAAAATATAAACTAGACGTCGATCAATCCAAGGCGATCATCAACAGATATATCTGTCTCTGCTATGATGTCTGCCATTTTGCTCTGGAATACGAGGACCATCAAAAGAGCATGGATGAATTGGAAAAACTGAACATCAAAATAGGTAAATTCCAAGTTAGTTCAGCCCTAAAGGTGTCCCTTGCAGAGGATCCAGAAAAAAGGGTTAACCAGAAAAACAAACTTAAAGAATTCAATGAGCCGATCTATTTGCATCAGGTCATTGCTAAAGATAGCGAGGGCAACCTCATCAAATACAAGGACCTTCCTGAAGCATTAAATGATCCCAATGATGCCAACCATGTGGAATGGCGGAGCCACTTCCATGTTCCTATCTTTTTGGAAAGCTATGGAGAACTGGACTCCACCCAAGAGGATATCATCAGGGTCATAAAACTGCATAAAGAAAAGGAAAGAACAAATCATATCGAGGTAGAAACCTATACTTGGGGCGTATTGCCCAAATCCTTGCAGGCTCCCATTGAAGAGTCCATCGCAAGGGAATTGAATTGGTTATTGAAAAAATTAAGGGATTAAATATGAAGAGAATTGCTGTAATTGATATTGTTGGGCTTTCAAGTTCCGTAATTGGAGAACATACCCCGTTCATTGAGAAATTCATCAAACAGAATAAACTACGTAAGATAAAACCGGTTTTGCCTGCATTGACCACTTCTGCCCAAACAACCTATTTGACGGGGGTGGCACCGAGTGAACATGGCATCGTTGGAAATGGGTGGTACGATCATACCGATTCAGAGATAAAATTCTGGAAACAATCCAACAAATTGGTGCAAGGCGAAAACATCTGGGTGACCGGAAAGAAACAGAATCCTGCATTTACCTGTGCACAGATGTTCTGGTGGTACAATATGTATAATGATGCGGACTTCTCTGCTACGCCAAGACCAAACTATTTGGCCGATGGCCGGAAGATGCCGGATTGCTATGCTTACCCTAGCAGCCTGCGCGATGAATTGACGGAGAAATTCGGGAAATTCCCTTTATTCAACTTTTGGGGTCCCAATGCCAATATCACCTCTTCCAATTGGATCGCGGATGCGGCCATGTATGTGGAGGAGAAGCATCAACCGACTTTAAACCTTATTTATCTCCCGCATTTGGATTATTGTTTGCAGAAATATGGTCCTAAAGGCGAAAGTGTAGCTGCGGAGTTAAAACAAATCGATCAATTGGTTGAAAAGCTTACCACCTTCTTCCAAAAAAGAAACGTGGAAGTGATCCTATTGTCGGAATACGGAATTGGCCCAGTCGATCAACCTATCCATATCAACAGAATCCTTCGCAAAGAAGGACTAATCGATATCCGAATTGAAAGAGGATTGGAACTATTGGATGCTGGAGCATCTGAAGCTTTTGCGGTCTCTGACCATCAAATAGCACATGTATATACCAAATCGCATGAAACTAGGGCTAAACTCAAGACCTTATTATCGAAGGTCGCTGGCGTAGCCAAAGTATTGGATAAGGAAGAACAAAAGGCTTATCAAATCGACCATGAACGTTCAGGAGATTTGGTCCTATTAGCAAATCCTAACGCCTGGTTTACCTATTATTTCTGGGAAGATGATGCTGTGGCACCGGACTATGCGAGAATGGTAGACATCCACAAAAAACCGGGATATGATCCCGTAGAAATGTTCATGACCTCCAAGTCTAGGGCAATCGGTAAACTTATCTTGAAGAAAATAGGCTTTGCGGCCGTTCTGGATATTACTCCATTAGATGCTTCCTTGGTAAAAGGTTCCCATGGCATTGTAGATGTAGCTCCAGAATACTACCCTATCTTGATCGGAGATTTTGATGGATTGGAGGAAAATGTAGAACCGACTTCCATTAAACAAATTCTCTTAAACAAGATTTTTGAAGCTAAAAACGCAGCAGAAACAGTTGTTTCTCAATAAATGTAGATATTTTGTAAATAGCCTGCAGATGAATTGTTAAAGATCAAAAGGAAATTCTTTTGCATCTTTAATTCAAACAAATGCAGCGCTATTATGTCGTATCATGCTATAGAAAATTTAGTGGAAGATGCCGTTCATCTCCTGGAACGAACTGATCTTCCTGCCGCGGAACAACGTAAAATCATTTTCAATCTCTACCAATTCCAAAATCGATTTGATACGAGTTTTACGGTTTTACGTTGTTTCCCGTATTTGGAAAAAATCGGTTTTATCAAGAAGCTTCCCATTGATCAACATCCTGATTATAAAAACAACCCTGAATATTTCAAAAACCTAGAAGATTCCGACTGGATCCTCAGTGATGTCAACAATGAGGAGGCTGATGTTGTCTTTCAGGAGGATGGATATATTTTCCCTGAGTATGGCTCCGAAACCTGGAAAAGATTGCTGGATGCTGGCCATTGGAAAGAAGCCCCTGAAAAACTGGAGCATATCCTCATTCCTAAATTGATTGCTGAGATGATCGAACTATCCAAGCAGCAAGACGACAAGCAACTGATGCATAATTTTTACTTGGCTTTTGTCAATGCCTATCTAGAAGCTGATATAGGTACAGAGGACGGCTTGGCAAAAGATTTTGAACAATGGATCAACAATCCTGAATTGATCAAGTTACATGAACTCCTAATCCAATATGATTTACTAAAGATCAAGAAGAAAGATACCGATTTTGAAGTTCCAAGACTGTCAGATGAATTATCCACGCTAGTAGATCCTGATGAAAGAGCCAAGGTTAGTTTTTTGATGGACCCTAAAAAATCTATTGAAAAAATATATGCTAACTACCAAAAGGAAAAAAAGGCTGCCATAGAATTACCTCATCATATCGAAACGATCTCAACCGTGGTTAAGGAAGCCATGGAAAAAAGTTCTTGGACATTTTTAAGTGAAAATATTGAACGCCCATTAAGTTTATACAATTGGGTATGGTACAAAGATCTTTCCGTAGCAAATAGACCAAGTCGTATTTTCACAGAAATAAGCTTAGATGTAGAATTGAGTTCTATTTTTGCCAAACAATATATACAGCATGCATTGCTACTTGAATGGCAAGGCAAGTCGCTTAGTATGGATTTGGAAGATGCTCAATTTAAGACTAACCCTTTCGAGCTAATTGAAGATAATGAAGTCGAAAAAAACCTCAACTTCTTAGGCTTATGGGTTCTGCCACTTAAATCTTCAGGGAAAAGAATCGCAACCTCCACCCAGCAATTCATGCAATACCTTGATGGATTAGGTACAGGTTATCTAGACCGGATAAATAAAGAGTTTCCAAAGCCTTTCTTTTCTAAGTCCTTTGCTTCGTATATCAAAATATTCGAATCCATGACACCGATCGATGATTTCTTATTGATCAATGACCTGTATTCCATTAGCACGTTATTTATCTATAACTTGATTCAACAAGGTAAAGAAAAAGAAGCCATGAAAATTTATGACACTATGGAAGGACGATTGACAGACCGTTTTAGAGAAAATATTCCGTGGTATAAGAATGAATTTTTACCCTTTATCAAAGCCATAAAAGCAGGTGAAAAACCAGCATTGCCTGCTATGTTCAGGAAGGATTAATAGAAATTCTTATCAGTATTTATTGCTTCGGAAAAGAGCAAAATGTTAATTTATTTTTTGCAAGAAGTATCGAATCTATGCTCCTGCGCAACAGTAAGATTTAGATCAAAGATTGAACTGTTTTATTCGGACCTTATTCGAGACATATTCGAGACACATTCGGAAAATTCGGAAGGTGCCTCGAATAAGATCAATCAAATTCCTTTATTAAGAAAGGTGAATAAGTTTCATTTTTGGAACCAATATTCGCATGATGGTCCAAGCCAATAAATAGGCGATCGAACAGACTGCAAAGATGATAAAGTAACCCGATTCAATCCCTTCGAATCCAAAAACTTTCATATTGGTTTGTTCGGCATAATCGAACAATACCCCTGAAACTTTATTGATCAGGAAAGAACCAACCCCGCCAGCAAGACCACTGATACCTGTCACCGTGGCAATAGCTTTCTTTGGGAACATATCACCTACGGCTGAGAATATGTTTGCAGACCATGATTGATGAGCTGCTGCACTGATACCGATCAGGATAACTGGAAACCAATACGAATATTCGCCCAATGGTTGTGCAAAAAGGATCAATAAGGGGAAGAAAGCAAAGATCAGCATGGCTCTCATACGTCCTGCATACACTTCCATCCCTTTCTTTTCCACAAAATAGGTGGGTAGCCAGCCGCCGATAATGGACAACATGGTAATGGCATACAGAACAAATATAGCAACCTGTCCTTCTATATCCGAGGATTTTATATCATAAACCGAACTTAAATAGGCCGGGAACCAAAACAAAAGAAACCACCATACGCCATCGGTCAGGAACTTACCAAAGATGAGTGCCCAGGTTTGTTTGAACTTTAGGCATTCTCGTATGGAGACCTTGGCTTTTACGGGCTTATCCGCTTCGGCTACTTCTCCATGATCGACATCCTGTTTGATGTAAGCCAACTCAGCGGCATTGACGCGTGGGTTTTCTTCTGGTTTTTTGTACATAAACTGCCAGAAACCCATCCAAATGAAACCTAAGGCTCCAATAATAATAAACGACATTTCCCAGCCGTATTTGGCTGCAATAACTGGAATGATCAAGGGAGCCAAAAGTGCTCCAATGGTAGTACCCGAATTAAAGATGGATGTGGAAAATGCCCTGTCTTTTTTTGGAAAGTATTCTACACAGGCCTTCATGGCTGCCGGAAAGTTTCCGCCCTCCCCTAATGCCAAAATGATACGCGCAAAGATAAAGACAGTGACCGAGATGTTAACCACTTTGGTGACATCCTCAATACCAGCGATGATTTCCTTGGCCCGTCCGAAAGTAACCAACCATTCTCCTGCTAATACCCCTGAAGTGATCATGCCACAGAATGCATGTAGGATAGCACCTACCGACCAGATCGCAATCGCCCATAAATAGCCTTTCTTTGTTCCAAGCTTATCGATAAATCGACCGGACAACAACATGGAAATGGCATAGACAATGGAGAAAATGGCCGCAACGTTACCATAGTCATTGTTGGTCCAATGAAATTCTGGTGCAATAAAGTCTTTCCAGGTCAGAGAAAGCACTTGCCTATCCAGGTAATTGATGGTCGTTGCGAAAAATATCAGTGCACAAACCGTCCACCTATATTTCGTAGGTTTACTAGTATCCATAATTTGTTGTTTATGTGGGTAGATCCTTGGTTAAGATCTCAAAATTCCTAATTCTAAACCTCGCAATTCTGCTAGGCCACGAAGCCTTCCAATGGCTGAATAGCCTGGATTGGTCACTTTATTGATGTCATCAAGCATTTTATGCCCATGATCGGGTCTAAATGGAATCGCCAAATCTCTGCGTTGGTTTTCTTCACTTAAGCCCTTAACGATCGCATACATATCCACGTCCCCATCCAAGTGGTCTGCCTCATAGAAGCTACCAAGGGCATCGCGCTTCACATTGCGCAGATGGGCAAAGTATACGCGGTGCTTCACCTTGTCCAAGATCTGTGGAAGGTTGTTTTGGGGTCCAGCTCCTAGTGAACCGGTACAAAAACAAATGCCGTTGAAATCCCTTGGTTGCTCTGAAATGATGTAGACCAAATCCTCCTCGTTGCTGACCACTCTAGGAAGCCCTAGGATGGCGTAAGGCGGATCGTCAGGGTGAATGGTCATCTTGATTCCATTGGCTTCACAGGTGTCCGCAATGGCGCCCAGGAAATAGAGCAGGTTCTGTTTCAACCCTCCTCTACCGATACTTTTATAAATATTGATGCTATTCTGTAAGGATTCTAAGCTGATATCCCCTTCGCCGGGAATTCCCATCAGGATATTAAACTGTAGATCAGTTTTCTCTTCCTCAGACATCTTGCTGAATTTCTCTTCAGCCAACTGTTGGATTTCTTGGCTATAGTCTTGGGCCGCTGCCTCTCTTTTTAAGATATAGATATCGAAGATCGCAAGGTCGATCCAATCAAAATAGAGCGCCTTAGATCCATCTTTCATGATCAAATCCAATTGCGTCCGGGTCCAATCCAAAACGGGCATAAAATTATAACAGATAGTCTTGATGCCGCAGGAGGCTAGATTTTGCAAGGATTGCTTGTAGCGTTCGATATATTGGTCTGCATTTGCAGATCTTGTTTTAATGGCTTCATGGACAGGTACCGATTCAACAACGGACCAAGTCAGTCTAGCTTCCTCAATAATCCTTTTCCTTTCCTGGATGTCCTCCAGAGGCCATACCTCACCGTGGGGGATATGATGCAATGCCGAAACTATGCCAGTAGCCCCAGCCTGCTTCACATCTTGCAAGGATACAGGATCGTTAGGTCCGTACCATCGCCAAGTCTGTTCTAAGAATTTTTTGTTTTCCATATTATACGCCACACCAAGAGTTAAAGCCACCGTCCACAAAGATTATTTCTCCAGATACGAATGCCGATGCATCGCTGAGTAGATAGACTAAGGTGCCTTCTAATTCTGATGGATCCCCTAACCTTCTGTATGGGGTTCCATTGATGAATTTCTGTGCCCTATCGGTATAGCTACCATCTGGATTGGTCAGTAAAGTTTTGTTTTGCTCGGTTAAGAAGACTCCAGGTGCAATCGCATTGACACGAACCTTATCGCCATAGCGAAGCGCCAATTCGGTGGACATCCACTTTGTGAAGCCATCAATGGCATGCTTGGCAACGGTATAGCCCAACACGCGGGTCAATGGTCTTGACGCAGCCAAGGAGGAGATATTGATGATGGAACCTTTGCCCTTTACAGCGATGAGTTCCCCAAAGATCAAGGTTGGAATAATGGTACCGTAAAGGTTAAGCTCAATCGCTTTGATGGTATCCTGGATTTTATTGTCAAATATATTTTGATCATCAGCGATCGTGGCACCTGGAATGTTACCCCCCACGGCATTGATCAGGCCGTCAATGCTGCCATAGCGATTTACGATCAGTTGTTTTGCATCTTTAACAGACTGCTCATCCATCACATCGGCAACAATACCTATAGCCTCTGCACCGAGGTCATTGGCCATGCTGATACGTTCATTGATTTTTTCTTGGTTTCTCCCGATAATACAGATTTTAGCGCCGGCCTCAGCTAATGCTTTGACAAAGGATTTGCCTAAAATCCCAGTGCCTCCTGTAATAACGATAACTTTATCTTTTAGGGAGAATTTATCTAGAATACTCATAGTTTATAGTTGATTATTATCCAATAATACAGAAATTATAGCGAAAAATCGGCAATGTAAACAGGATTATTACTTAAACGTTTTCGTAAAAACGCTGCAACAATCCATCAAAAACTATTATATTGTTGTTCAGTTTGACCTATGCCACAGATATTAACATTCGGTGAAGTATTGTACCGCCTTCAAAGCCTCAGTGAGTCCATTTTTGAAGGGGGAAATAATCGTTTAAAAATTTTCCCTGGTGGTTCGGAAGCCAATGTGGCCGTTGGTTTGGCCCAAATGGGAGATCAGGTCCAGTTCTGCTCTGCATTTCCGGATAATAGCCTTGCAAATGAATTAAAGGATAGCATCCAGAATTTAGGAGTGGATTGCTCTAAGGCGATCCGCTTTGGAGATCGTATTGGGAGCTATATCCTGCTTTCTGCTAATGGATTGAGTAGCGGTGAGGTGGTATATGACCGAAAGTATTCCAGCTTTAGCCAGTTAAAGCCTGAGAATATCGATTTTGATCTCCTCTTTCAAGATGTAGATTGGTTTCACTGGTCGGCATTGACACCAGCGCTTTCCCAAGAAATGGCAGACCTGATGGAGCAAGTGCTGAAGGAAGCGGATCAAAGAGGGATTACGATTTCTGTAGACCTTAATTACCGCAGCAAGCTTTGGAAATATGGCAAGGAGCCTTTGGAAATCATGCCGAAATTGGCTGCGTATTGCGATGTTATCATGGGAAATATTTGGGCTGCACAAAACATGCTCGATAGCCCCGTTGAAATAGGATTAAACCGACAAACAACCAAAGAAATATATTTTAACAGTTCCCAAATATCTGCAAAGCATATTTTTGAAACTTTCCCTAAGGCGAAACATATCGCCAATACCTTTCGGTTCATGGACCATCCAAAACATAACCTGTTTTATGGCACCTACCATAGCAGAAATGAAGACAGCATCTCAGAGACTTTTGAGACGGAAGCTGTGGTTGATAGGATCGGAAGTGGCGATGCTTTTATGGCGGGATTGATCCATGCTTTGAGGAAGGGGTTCTCTGCTCAGGAAACCATTGATTTCGCAACTGGAGCAGGTTATCAAAAATTATTTGTGGAAGGAGATTTTGGAAATGGAAAAGCAAACTAACATGAAAGAAGAAATTATCAAAGATATCATTCGAAATCCGGTCATTCCTGTTTTCTATCATGATGACGTCAATACCTGTATTCAGATTCTAAAAAGTTGTTATGAAGGTGGTATTCGGGTTTTTGAATTTGTGAACCGAGGAAATGAAGCCGAACAGAATTTTAAAGCTCTGCGAAACTATAAGGAAGAGCATTTTCCAGACCTAAGACTAGGTATTGGGACGATAATGCATGCGGATGATGCAGATCGATTTATCGAACTGGGAGCCGACTTCTTGGTCAGTCCTATCTTTTCGGAATGTGTCGCAAGTAGTGCCAATAAGAACAACATCCTATGGATACCGGGCTGCATGACCCCTACCGAGATTTCTGATGCTCAATTAGCTGGCTGCACCTTCGTGAAATTGTTCCCGGGGGAAACTCTTGGTCCAGGCTTTCTGAAAAGCATCAAGCCTATCTTTCCTAAATTGAGATTTATGCCTACAGGTGGTGTGGATTGTACGGAAGAAAGCATCAACAAATGGTTTGAAGCCGGAGTTAGTGCCGTAGGATTAGGTTCTAAATTATTCGTAAAAGTGGGTGGAAATTATGAATATGGACAGATTGCTGAAAGCTGCAGCAAACTATTGACCTGGGCAAAAAGAGAGGCTTGATCTGTTAAAGACTAATCTCTACCAACTGCTTGTTTTCAAGGATAGATCTTTCGAACTTCCTGATATTCCTTTTATCGATCAGAACCTCAATATCAATCGTCAATAAATCTGCTGACATGGTCTGCTTTTTTATTTTGACATGCTTGGCAAGTGGCTTGATTTCAGACAACAATTGATCTTTGGCATCCAGGTCTTCTCTTTTCATACTGACACTCACCAATCGAACTATGTTATGGATCACATATTTATTCAATAAAGGCCCAGATACGATAATGGCAAAACAAGCTAAAAGGAAAATGGCAGCGATCACATATACGCCAAAGCCGATGGCCATCCCAATGGCTGCAGACATCCAGATAATACTGGCAGTAGTCAACCCATTCACATTCACGCCATCCTTAAAGATTACCCCTGCACCTAGGAAACCAATCCCCGAAACCACATAGGAGGCTATACGGGTAGCGTCCTCAGATTCCCCAGCTCCCAACTTGAAAGACAGCAAAGAAAACAGGGTACTCCCCAGACAGATAATAGAAATGGTCTTGAAGCCGGCCGATTTATCCTTCCACTCGCGCTCAAATCCCAATACGAATCCAGCACAGAGTGACAATACGGCTTTCAACAAGTCATTCCAATCCCAAACAAGTTGATTGATAATAAAGTCGATAGATGCGATGTCAGTCATAATCAGAGGAACAAATATAAGATGAAATTGTTAATAAAAATCTTTAATTCATCCAAAAACAAAAAAGCTCGGCTACAGGAGCCGAGCTTTTTTTATTTCCATTAGGAAGTTTAATTCCTAAATCTTTCTGTATTAATCTTCTTCCTTAGAAGCCAACAACTGATCGTATTCTTCACGAGAACCAACGATGATGTTGCTGTATTGACGTAAACCTGTACCTGAAGGGATTAAGTGTCCAACAATAACGTTTTCTTTCAATCCTAATAAGTTATCACGTTTACCTGCGATAGCAGCTTCATTCAATACTTTGGTAGTTTCCTGGAAGGAAGCAGCAGAGATAAACGATTTCGTACCTAATGAAGCTCTTGTAATACCTTGCAACAATGGACTAGAAGTAGCTGGAATGGCATCACGCACTTCCACTAATTTCAAGTCTTGACGTTTCAAGCTAGAGTTTTCTTCACGTAATTTACGAAGATTTACGATCTGTCCTGGACGCAATGATTTAGAATCACCTGCATCTACAACCACTTTCTTGTCGTAAAGTGAATCGTTTTCTTCCATGAAGTCCCATTTGTTTACAGCTTCTTTTTCTAAGAAACGAGTATCTCCTGGATCTTCGATGTTCACTTTTTGCATCATTTGGTGAACGATGGTTTCAAAGTGTTTATCGTTGATCTTCACACCTTGTAGACGGTAAACCTCTTGGATACCATTCACAATGTATTCCTGAACTGCAGAAGGACCTTTGATCGATAAGATGTCTGAAGGAGAAATCTGACCATCTGAAAGCGGCATACCCGCTTTGATAAAGTCATTATCCTGTACCAAGATGTGTTTCGAAAGTGGAACTAAGTATTTCTTCACCTGTCCGTCACGGGACTCGATAGAAATCTCACGGTTACCACGTTTAACACCACCTAAGGTCACAACACCATCGATTTCAGTAACAACTGCTGGGTTTGAAGGATTACGAGCCTCGAACAACTCCGTTACACGAGGAAGACCACCCGTAATATCTCGGGTCTTACCTGTAGAACGAGGGATCTTAACTAAGATCGCACCTTCTTTTACTTTTTGTCCATCAGATACCGAAACGTGTGCTCCTACTGGAATGTTATATGAACGAATGATTTCACCTTTGTTATCCAAGACTTTGATCATCGGGTTTTTAGTCTTATCACGAGTCTCAATGATCACTTTCTCTTTGTGTCCAGTTTGCTCATCAGATTCCTCACGGTAAGTAATACCTTCGATAATCGCATCGAATTCTACCTTACCCGCAAATTCAGAGATAATTACAGCGTTGTATGGATCCCAGTCAACCAACTTAGTTCCTTTATCAACTTTCTCTCCTTCTTTAACGTATAGGTTCGATCCATAAGGAATGATTTGTTGGTAAAGGACTTTCTTATCGTCATTTACAACTTTAATCTCTCCTGAACGACCCAATACAACTTGGTAAGGACCAAATTCACCTTCTTTTTCTACTGTACGAACGTTCTCAAATTCGATTTTACCATCGTATTTAGAGATGATCGAAGATTCAGCAGCAATGTTAGATGCCGTACCACCGACGTGGAATGTACGAAGTGTCAACTGTGTACCCGGCTCACCGATTGACTGAGCAGCAATTACACCAACAGCTTCACCTAATTGAACACGTTTTCCTGACGCTAAGTTACGTCCGTAACAACATGCACAAACTCCACGCTTAGACTCACAAGTTAATACAGAACGGATTTCAACCCCTTCAATTCCTGCATTCTCGATTGCCTCAGCAATTTCTTCAGTGATATCATCATTTGCAGCAACGATCAATTCGTCTGTCTCAGGATGTACAACATCGTTCAATGGCGTACGTCCTAAAATACGGTCGTACAATGGTTCAACGATATCGTCATTATCCTTAAGCGCTGTTGTATAGATACCGCGTAAACCGTTACAGTCTTGCTCAACAACAATCATATCTTGAGCAACGTCATGTAAACGACGAGTTAAGTAACCCGCATCGGCTGTTTTCAACGCTGTATCGGCAAGACCTTTACGCGCACCGTGGGTAGAGATAAAGTACTCCAATACTGACAAACCTTCTTTGAAGTTTGAAAGGATCGGGTTTTCGATAATCTCACCACCTGAAGTACCTGATTTCTGAGGTTTCGCCATCAAACCACGCATACCGCATAACTGACGGATCTGCTCTTTCGAACCACGAGCTCCTGAATCCAACATCATGTAAACAGAGTTGAAACCTTGGTTGTCGTTCGAAAGGATATCCATAACGTGCGCTGTCAACTTGTTGTTGATACGTGTCCAGATATCGATGATTTGGTTATAACGTTCGTTGTTCGTAATGAAACCCATGTTATAGTTGTTCATTACTTCTTCAACTTCGTTTGTAGCTTGAGTGATCAAATCAGCTTTCGCAGCAGGGATGTTCAAATCTTGAAGGTTGAACGATAGACCACCTTTGAATGCTGTTTGGAATCCTAATTCTTTCATGTCATCCAAGAATTTCGCTGCACGAGCCATACCCGTGTTCTTTACGATCTCTCCAATGACATTACGAAGTGATTTCTTAGTCAATAATTCATTGATGTAACCTACCTCTTCTGGAACGATTTGGTTGAAGATCACACGACCCACAGTCGTTTCAATGATTTGATCTTTGAATTCTCCTTCTTTAGTCTTAACACGAGCTTTAACTTTGATAAACGAGTGAAGATCTACTTTTGCTTCGTTCAAGGCAATGATTACCTCTTCTGCTGAATAGAAAGTACTTCCTTCACCTTTCATCACACGGCTATCGTCAGTTTTACGGCCTTTAGTAATATAGTAAAGACCCAATACCATATCTTGTGATGGTACTGTAACTGGAGAACCGTTTGCAGGGTTAAGAATGTTGTGTGCTGCCAACATCAAGATTTGGGCTTCCAAAATTGCAGCATTACCTAATGGTAAGTGAACTGCCATCTGGTCACCGTCGAAATCGGCGTTGAACGCTGTACACACTAATGGGTGTAATTGAATAGCTTTACCCTCTACCAAAGTCGGTTGGAAAGCCTGGATACCCAAACGGTGAAGCGTAGGTGCACGGTTTAGTAATACTGGGTGACCTTTCAATACGTTCTCAAGGATATCCCATACTACTGGATCTTTGCGATCTACAATTTTCTTCGCTGACTTCACTGTCTTTACGATCCCTCTTTCGATCATCTTACGGATGATGAACGGTTTATAAAGCTCAGCAGCCATATCTTTAGGAAGACCACACTCGTGTAATTTCAAGTGAGGACCAACGACGATTACCGAACGAGCCGAGTAGTCAACACGTTTACCTAATAAGTTCTGACGGAAACGACCTTGCTTACCTTTAAGGATATCCGATAAAGATTTCAAAGCACGGTTACCTTCAGTCTTAACCGCATTTACCTTACGTGAGTTATCGAATAACGAGTCAACTGCTTCTTGAAGCATACGTTTCTCGTTACGTAAGATTACCTCTGGAGCTTTGATCTCGATCAAACGCTTCAAACGGTTGTTACGGATAATTACACGACGGTAAAGGTCATTTAAGTCTGAAGTCGCAAAACGACCACCATCCAAAGGAACTAAAGGACGTAACTCTGGTGGAATAATAGGTACGATCTTAACGATCATCCATTCCGGACGGTTTTCGATATGATCATTAGCACCACGGAAAGCCTCTACAACATGAAGACGTTTCAACGCCTCGTTTTTACGTTGTTGAGAAGTTTCGTTAGCTGCTTGGTGACGAAGATCGTATGACAATTGGTCTAAGTCTAGACGTTTCAACAAATCTTCCAATGCCTCTGCACCCATCTTAGCGATGAATTTCTGAGGATCGTTGTCATCCAAGTATTGGTTTTCTTTCGGAAGAGTATCTAAGATATCTAAATATTCCTCTTCTGTCAAGAAATCCATGTATGAAATACCATCTTCTTCTTTGATACCAGCTTGGATAACCACGTATCTTTCGTAGTAGATGATCATATCCAACTTCTTCGTTGGAAGGCCTAATAAATAACCAATTTTGTTAGGTAGAGAACGGAAGTACCAGATATGAGCAACCGGAACCACCAAGTTGATGTGTCCCATACGCTCACGACGTACTTTCTTCTCTGTAACTTCAACACCACAACGGTCACAAACGATCCCTTTATAACGGATACGCTTGTACTTACCACAGTGACATTCGTAGTCTTTTACTGGACCGAAAATACGCTCACAGAATAGACCATCACGTTCTGGTTTATAAGTACGGTAGTTGATAGTTTCTGGTTTAGTAACCTCACCACTTGAACGCTCCAAAATAGTCTCTGGAGACGCTAAGCTGATCGTAATCGATGTAAAGTTACTTTTGATTTTGTTATCTTTTTTGTAAGACATACTTAGTAAAAAGTTAAAGCTGTATGTGAAAGCTTAAGAAGGTTATTCACCCTCTTAAGCTTAATTTGCTTGATTAATCTAATGTGATATCTAAACCTAATCCGCGTAGCTCGTGTACCAATACGTTGAACGATTCTGGTACCGATGGAGTTGGCAGGTTGTTTCCTTTTACGATTGCCTCGTAAGTTTTCGCACGACCTACTACATCATCAGATTTTACAGTTAAGATCTCTTGAAGGATGTTGGATGCACCAAATGCCTCTAACGCCCAAACCTCCATCTCACCAAAACGCTGACCACCGAACTGTGCCTTACCACCTAATGGTTGTTGAGTAATCAACGAGTATGGACCAATTGAACGTGCGTGCATCTTATCATCAACCATGTGTCCTAATTTCAACATGTAGATTACTCCAACTGTTGTAGGTTGGTCAAAACGATCACCTGTCAATCCATTGTATAGGTAAGTACGACCTGATTTAGGCAAACCTGCTTTTTCAACCCACTCTTCTACTTGGTCCATTTCAGCACCATCGAAGATTGGAGTAGCAAATTTAACGCCCAATTTTTGTCCTGCCCAGCCTAATACAGTTTCATAGATCTGTCCAAGGTTCATACGCGAAGGTACCCCTAGTGGGTTCAACACGATATCAACTGGAGTTCCGTCCTCTAAGAAAGGCATATCTTCATCACGTACAATACGTGCAACAATACCTTTGTTACCGTGACGTCCCGCCATTTTGTCACCTACTTTCAGCTTACGTTTTTTGGCAACATATACTTTCGCCATTTGAACGATACCCGATGGAAGCTCATCACCGACAGAGATTGCAAATTTCTCACGCTTGAATGCACCTAACTCCTCATTAACTTTAATGTTGTAGTTGTGCAATGCAAGTTTGATCATGTCATTCTTGTCATCATCAGTTGTCCATCCTGTAGGATTAACGTTGTTATAGTCAAGATCAGTAAGGATCTTTTGAGTAAACTTAGCGCCCTTAGCTACCAATAATTCTTTGTAAACATTGTAAATACCTTGTGAGGTCTTACCATTTACGATCGTGAATAATTTCTCAACTAAACGATCTTTAAGAATCTTGATGTTTCTATCATGAGCAACTTCTAGTTTCTCTAAAGCTTTACGTTCAACTTCTTTAGACATTTTCTTCGCACGAGAGAACAACTTCGTATCGATAACCACACCTTTGATTGATGGTGGAGTTTTCAATGAAGCATCCTTCACGTCACCAGCTTTGTCACCAAAGATCGCACGTAATAACTTCTCTTCTGGTGAAGGATCAGACTCTCCTTTTGGAGTAATCTTACCAATTAAGATATCACCTTCGCCAACCTCAGCACCAACACGGATAATACCGTTCTCATCAAGGTCTTTCGTAGCTTCTTCAGAAACGTTAGGGATATCAGCTGTTAATTCTTCCTCACCACGTTTTGTGTCACGAACTTCAAGTTCGAACTCTTCAATGTGTAATGAAGTGAATAAATCTTGTGATACTACACGCTCAGAGATTACGATCGCATCCTCAAAGTTGTATCCTTGCCAAGGCATGAATGCCACTTTCAAGTTTCTACCTAATGCCAATTCACCGTCCTCGGTTGCATAGCCTTCACATAATACCTGACCTTTTTCAACTCTCTGTCCTTTCGTAACGATCGGTTTCAAGTTGATACAAGTATTCTGGTTGGTTTTCTTGAACTTGGTCAATCTATATGCTTTCACATCATCGTCGAATGATACCAAACGATCGTTGTCGTTTCTATCGTAACGGATGTGAATTTCTTGTGCATCTACATATTCTACTGTTCCGTTTCCTTCAGCATTGATCAATGTACGTGAATCTTTCGCTACACGAGCTTCCAATCCAGTACCTACAACCGGTGCTTGCGGACGCAACAATGGAACTGCTTGACGTTGCATGTTCGAACCCATCAATGCACGGTTGGCATCATCATGCTCCAAGAAAGGAATCAATGAAGCCGCGATTGATGTAATCTGGTTCGGAGAAACGTCCATATAGTCTAATTTCTCAGGCTCGATAATTGGGAAGTCACCCTCATATCTAGCTTTTACTTTAGCATCTAAGAAATTACCTTTATCATCATATAGAGCATTTGCTTGCGCAATTGTCTTATCGTCTTCATCTTCAGCAGATAAATAAACAACTGGTTTATCAACCACAACCTTACCATCAGAAACGATACGGTATGGAGTTTCGATAAATCCTAGGTTATTGATTTTCGCATGAACTGACAATGACGAAATCAAACCAATGTTTGGACCCTCTGGAGTTTCAATTGTACACAAACGACCGTAGTGCGTATAGTGAACGTCACGTACCTCGAAACCGGCACGCTCTCTAGAAAGACCACCTGGACCTAAAGCTGATAGACGACGTTTGTGCGTAATCTCAGCCAATGGGTTGGTTTGATCCATGAACTGTGATAACTGGTTCGTTCCGAAGAATGAATTGATCACTGATGACAATGTACGAGCATTAATCAAATCAGTAGGCGTAAACACCTCGTTATCACGAATGTTCATACGCTCACGGATAGTACGAGCCATACGAGCTAGACCTACACCGAATTGCGCATATAATTGCTCACCTACCGTACGAACACGACGGTTAGATAAGTGGTCGATATCATCCACCTCAGCTTTCGAGTTGATCAAGTTGATCAAGTACTTCACGATAGCGATGATATCTTCACGAGTCAAAACTTTTGTATCCGACGGTGTATCAAGTTTCAATTTACGGTTGATACGGTATCTACCCACATCCCCTAAATCGTAACGTTTATCCGAGAAGAACAAACGGTCAATGATACCACGTGCAGTTTCCTCATCAGGTGGTTCTGCGTTACGCAATTGACGATAGATATGCTCTACCGCTTCTTTCTCTGAGTTGGAAGTATCTTTTTGTAAAGTGTTATATATAATCGAATAGTCCGCATTGTTTGACTCATCTTCCTTGGTCAGGATAATGGATTTCACTCCAGCGTCGATGATCAGGTCAATGTGGTCTTCTTCTAATATGGTTTCACGTTCAAGGATGATCTCGTTACGGTCGATTGATACTACTTCACCTGTATCTTCGTCCACGAAATCCTCTGTCCATTTGTTCAATACCCTAGCCGCTAAACGACGACCAACGTATTTCTTCAATCCAGATTTACTAACTTTAACTTCATCTGCAAGGTCGAAAAGCTCTAAGATTTCCTTATCCGAATCGAAACCGATTGCACGTAACAAGGTAGTAACTGGGAATTTTTTCTTACGGTCGATATAAGCATACATCACGTTGTTCACGTCTGTAGCAAACTCGATCCAAGAACCTTTAAAAGGAATAACCCTAGCAGAATAAAGTTTAGTACCATTGGTATGTCTACTTTGACCAAAGAACACACCAGGGGAACGGTGCAATTGAGAAACGATAACACGTTCAGCTCCATTGATCACGAAAGTACCTTTTGGAGTCATGTACGGAATGGTTCCTAAATACACGTCTTGTACAATGGTTTCGAAATCTTCGTGTTCTTCATCATTACAAGACAACTTCAATTTAGCCTTTAAAGGTACGCTATAAGTCAGTCCACGCTCAATACACTCTTGGATATCGTAACGCGGTGGATCAATGAAATAATCCAAAAACTCTAGCACAAAGATGTTTCTTGAATCAGAAATAGGGAAGTTTTCTGCGAAAACCTTGTAAAGCCCTTCCTGATGGCGGTTGTCAGAAGTAGTCTCTAATTGAAAAAACTCCTTGAAAGACTCTAATTGTACGTCCAAGAAATCCGGATAATCAATCACCTTCTTACTTGTCGCAAAATTTACTCTTTCTTTTTGAATATTATTGTTTGCCAAGGGAATAAGAATTTAGTTTTAAAAAACTGAGCTAACATCTGCTGATTCCGTCTTCCGATCAAGCATCAGCAGGGGCTTGATCCATACACTATATTTATAAACAGGAATAGACTCTGATAGATTTGGACTATCAGAGTCTAAGTTTTTGGTGCATTATGCGAGATTACTTAATCTCAACAACAGCTCCAGCTTCTTCTAATTGTTTTTTCAAAGCTTCAGCTTCGTCTTTAGAAACACCTGTTTTTAATTCTTTAGGTGCACCGTCAACTAAGTCTTTTGCTTCTTTCAAGCCTAAACCAGCTAAATCTTTAACTAATTTTACGACAGCTAATTTCTGACCACCAGCTTCTTTCAAGATCACATCGAAAGATGTTTTCTCTTCAGCAGCAGCAGCACCATCACCAGCACCTGGAGCAGCAGCAACAGCTACAGCAGCAGCAGCAGGCTCAATACCGTATTCGTCTTTTAAGATATCAGCTAATTCTTTAACTTCTTTTACTGTTAAGTTAACTAACTGTTCAGCAAGTTGTTTTAAATCTGCCATTTTATTTTGAATTTTTGAATGTTCTTTTAAAAAAATTGTTAATTAAAATTTAACGAACGTTTGTTATTAAACTGAGGGTTCGTTAGCCTCTTTCTTCTAAAGCTTTTACTAAGCCTGAAATTGTATTTCCGCCTGATTGAAGCGCAGAAATAACATTCTTCGCAGGAGATTGAAGTAAAGCAATAACGTCTGCAATAAGTTCTTCCTTAGATTTAAGGGTCACTAATGCGTCAAGTTGGTTGTCGCCCACAAAAGCAGTCTCTTGAATGTACGCTGCTTTTAATACTGGCTTGTCACCTTCTTTACGTAATTGTTTGATCAATTTCGCTGGAGCATTCCCTATTTCGGAAAACATTAGGGTTGAAGCTCCTTTTAATACGCCAAAGATCTCTTCTGAATCTACACCCGCCTCTAACAACGCTTTCTTAATCAAGGTGTTTTTCACAACCTTAATCTCGATTCCCTGCTCGAAACATTTACGACGAATATTATTCACCTTTTCTACAGTCAGATTAGCAGTGTCAGCAATATAGAAATTGCCGTAAGATTTAATCTGTTCTGCTAAAGCTTCAACAATTTCATGTTTAAGTTCTTTTCTCATGATTAAATTCCTGCTACTGATTTAGTTTCAATATGAATACTAGGACTCATAGTTGAAGAAATGTGAATACTCTTGAAGTACGTTCCTTTTGCTGCAGACGGTTTCAAACGTGAAATTGTTTGTAACACTTCTAATGCGTTGTCATAGATTTTATCTGCGTCGAAAGACACTTTACCAACTGAAGTGTGGATGATACCTGTTTTGTCAACCTTGAAGTCGATCTTACCAGCTTTTACCTCAGTCACAGCTTTTCCAACTTCTGGAGTTACTGTTCCTGTTTTAGGGTTAGGCATTAAGTTTCTTGGACCTAAAATACGACCCAATTTACCTACTTTCGCCATAACACTAGGCATTGTGATGATAATGTCAACGTCAGTCCAACCACCTTCGATTTTGCTGATATAGTCATCAAGACCTACGTAGTCTGCACCTGCCGCCTTAGCTTCTTCTTCCTTGTCAGGAGTACATAAAACTAATACACGTACCGTCTTACCAGTACCGTGTGGCAATGTTGCAATACCACGAACCATTTGATTTGCTTTACGAGGATCTACGCCCAAACGAACGTCGATATCCACAGAAGCATCAAATTTGGTGTTGGTGATCTCTTTTACTAAAGCCGCAGCTTCTTTCAAAGAGTATGCTTTACCAGCTTCAATTTTGGATAGTGCCGCTTTTTGATTTTTTGTTAATCTAGCCACTTTCTTAAACTGATTTCGTTAATTAATTTTTCCAAGGAGCATCACCAGATACAGTGATACCCATACTACGCGCTGTACCAGCAACCATTCTCATAGCTGATTCTACAGTAAATGCATTCAAATCTGGCATCTTATCTTCCGCAATCTGTTTTACTTGATCCCATGAAATGGAAGCAACTTTCTTACGGTTAGGCTCTCCCGATCCGCTCTTAAGCTTCGCTGCATCTTTTAATTGAACAGCTACCGGTGGAGTTTTAATGATAAAATCAAAAGATTTGTCGGCATATACAGTGATCACAACAGGTAATACTTGACCTGGTTTGTCTTGCGTACGAGCGTTAAATTGCTTACAGAAATCCATAATGTTCACACCTTTAGCACCTAATGCAGGTCCTACCGGTGGAGATGGATTCGCAGCTCCGCCCTTCACTTGTAATTTTACTAACGCACTGACTTCTTTTGCCATTTTTTCTGTGATTTAATTTGTTAAATGTTTGTTAGTAAGTTGGAAGCAATAACGTAACATTTAATTCTCGATGGCAACAAAACATAGTTTTGCAACCAAACGAGGTGCAAAGATAACTAAATATCTGATAATAAAAAAGTATTTTTTCTTTTTTTATTTACCTAATAATAAGCGCACTTGGTCCCCCCAGGCACCGATCATCAAGTCCGGAATCTTATCCCCATTCACATCCCCCACATCGATCCCCCAGGCTCGCTCCACCGTCACCTTCGGAATGGCCTCCTCTGTGGCAAAACTGAACTTGCCCGAACCGTCATTCTTCAAGGCCTGGACCTGCATCGCCTCAAAGGGCGGAATCTTCAATGCACTCAATATTATATCTAGATCCCCGTCGCGATCATAGTCGATCACATTACAGGCATAGGTTGAAAATTCATAGGCAGGGATCCTGGCATCTGTCTCATCGACAAATTTTCCCTCACCTTTATTAATAAATAAACGTCCCGTAGGGTTTCGCTCCTTCTTTCCACCATTACTGGTCAGGTTGGCAAAGAAAATATCATCCTTTCCATCCTTATCGGCATCGAATACGATGACCTCCCGACTATGCAAGGGCTCTGTGGTTTGCAAAGCACCCTCCTGTTCTGTAAATTTTCCCTTTCCATCATTGAAATACAATCGGCTCGGTGGAGTTTCGGTACCCAATACCATATCTAAATCACCATCGCCATCGGCATCAAATAATTTGACCGACTGCACCTCGTCCATGTTGTCAGGCAGACTTCCCGGCGCCGAATCAATCAGGTAGCCCGGTTTATTCGGATCATTTAACCAAATAAAGGTTCTTGCCCCTTCGCCGGTATTACCAATAACGATATCCGGCAACCCATCTCCATTCACATCCCCTATATCCAATCCATTGCCCTCACTCTTGCCCAACAAACGGTCTGAAACATTCCGAAAGGTGCCATCCCCATTTCCTAAATAATATTCATGGGTTTTATTGTCTTCAGCGACGAATATCACATCTGAAAAACCATCATTGTCCATATCGGCAACACGCACATGCTCTGTATCGTTATTTTCATTCACAAAAACATCCTTCTTCCAAGTGAAATTACCATTGCCATCATTGATATAAAGACGGTTGGGTTGCATTTCCAGCGCAAAGATGGCATCCAATGCGCCATCTCCATTCACATCTACCAAAGCAACATCCAAAGCATGCGTTTTTGGATCCAGGGGTATGCTGCCTTCTGTAACGTCAGAAAAATAAGCGGTCTCATTATCCTGTGCAAAAACAGTATATCCTTGGCTTAGGGCAAGAAAAATCAATGCATAGCCCAAATATTTGGGCTTAAAATTTAGAATAATCATAAGCTTATTTTTTAAGGTTTACAGAAATTGTGTCTATAACTACTTATTATCAACAGTTTACAGCAACATTTGTTTGTAGACCCTATTTCAGCCCTTCATACAGCGCCTTACTCAAGGTCAGCTGATCATCATCCCCTTTAAATTCCCAATACATGGCCCCAAGGATGCCTTGGGATTTGATATAGGCAGCCTTTTCCCGGATCGACCTTTCATTCTCAAAGGTCAACACCAACTTCCCGGTGCTGTCCACTAAATAAGGTACCTTCGATTCATCATCCCATTTTTCTTCAAACTGGGTCAACTTGGGTATGTTTCGGAACATCACAAAATCACTCACCTGCACTTTATCTCCTCTTCCATAGAATGGAATCCCCATCACCAATTTGTTCTTCGGAACACCGGCATCAATATGGGCTTGCAAGGCTTCTACCAAGGTAATACGTCCAGCAAGATCCGATTTATATAGACTATTATGTTGCAATGGAGGTTTTGAGACATCATACATCATGATATTCACAAAATCAATATCCTTATCGATCGCTCTAAAATCAATATATTTTCCATCTGCTATGGTCGCTAGGGTCAATAATTTTTTCGGACCGATTGCCTTACGGATATCCTGCATTAAAAGAGTAAAGTTCTTGGTATCATCTGGAGAGGAAGATATGCCCGCTTCATCACTGGTCGGATATTCCCAATCAATATCGATTCCATCCAGATCAAATTCCTTTACGATCTTTTGGCAATCTTTAGCAAAGCCCAATCTATTGTCCTTATCAGCTGCCATTTCACTGAATCGACCAGAAGTCCAGCCACCGATCGACAACAAGATCTTCAGATCCGGATGATTCTTTTTCAAGGCTACAATTTCTTTTAATCTTGCTGGGTTATCCACTTTCACCCCATTGAAAGTCTCATTGACATGACCAAAGGCATAATTAATATGGCTGATCAGATTAGGGTCAGGCATCGGACCTTTCCCCGAAGTAACATAAGCGATGATTACAGGCTTCTTACCTTGGGCAACCAAGGTAAAGGGAACTGCAAACAGCATAATCAGAGCCATTAGGATCAGCTTGTTCGTGTGATTTCTTTTCATAGTATTATGATATTATAGTTTAAGTTTTATACCAAAACGGTTCAACAAGATGCCAAACCAAAGCATTAAATAGGCCCATAGCAAGGAACCCAATACAGCTAACCACATCTGGTCAGGCTGCTTATAGAAAAACAAGGGTATTCCGAATCCCCAAACCAAGAAATAGATCAGGTCTGGAGCCAAATAGGTGGTCAATGAATTTTGACCCGCCAGCTCAAACAGCCGACTAAATTTATTATACCTCCTGACATCTATAAAGTAATAGACCAGAACAAATAGCATAATGCTGATCCCATTGCAAAGCATGCCCCAGGAAGGGGTCGCTTGGATCTTGGATACGATGAACCATTGGTGGAATACCAAGCCCACTAGCAAGCTAATAAGGCCATACATGGATAAATAAATGGCCAGCTTCTTCCAATCCTTTGAATATTTCTTAACAATCAAGGTCGCTGCCATTCCTGAAAGGACAATCATCGGCACATTACCATGAAGGACCACATCAAAAAACTCTTGGAAAGAAAACAGCTGCGGAATCCATCCGCTTAAGGATGCCACATTCAGGAATAAGAAAAAGATAATTGCCAAGAATGCAGCCCAAAGCTTGTCCTGAAGCAGCAGATAGACCGAACCTGCAACCAAATATCCCCAACCGATCTGCCCTAAAATACCCCACCAACTCTTCTCAAACCAAGTCGGTGATTCTGGAGTTCCAGCCCGAAATATATAGGCTAAACCAAGCAGCCCTACTATTCCCAACAACTTCAGCCCAATAAAAAGGTTTTTGTTCCTGTCCTTTGGATAGTTGTTCCAGATCAAAAATATACAGACATAGACCAACCCTATCCACAGCAACTTGTTCATGCCCGTCATTTCCGGATTTAAGCTGCTGGAATTAACCACCAATAGTCCAATAATGATCAAGCTAATCGACCTGCTGATGATATGGAACCAGATCTGCCAAGTCGGTTCACCGATTTTCCGTCTAGCAGCCACCGCATAAGGAATAGCCATCCCCACCATAAAAAGGAAGCCCGGAAACACCCAATCTGCCAATCCCATCCCATCCACATCAGCTTCCGTATGCAGCAGCCATTTCGGTACACCAGGAATAAAAAGATCATTGACAAACAACATCAAGAACAAGGTCAAGCCTCGCATAATATCAATAGCACGAACCCGTAATTTCTTAGGTTCAGGCGGATAAGAAGAAATGGATGGTGACTTCGACATCATTAATTTAGGTAATTCAATTCCTAAATATACAAAATTGAATCGGACTTGATTGCTATGAAGCAAGCCGATCCCAGACGATCATCGAGCGGAGCCGAGATGACCATCAATAGTGTCCTAAAGGAGCGGAGGCGAGATGCCGCTCAGGGTACGGGGTGAGAGGACGGGCCAAGACCTATTCCCTTTTCTGTGTCATCGTGACGAAGGAACGATCTCGGAACTATTCAAACCATAATTGCATTGGCGTACAGGTCCTGCACCTTAGGTGCAGGATGACAAAATGTAGTATACATTGACGTACAGATTCTTCACTGATCGTTCAGAATTGGAAATGTGCTTGTGAGGGATACATAGTAAGCTCAGCGAAGCCGAGATTACCATCAATAGCATCCTAAAGGATCATCGAGCGAAGTCGAGATGACGCTGAAGGATCACCCACAGCAAGGATCAACTCCCCCTCGACTCCGCTCGGGGATCATACCCACAAAGGTTGAGAGACAATCAGCGGAGCCAAGATACCGCCCAACCATCGGAATATGATCTTGGCCCATCCTTGGTTGGTGAGCATTCTAAGATAAAAGCAAACAATTATGCTGATAATTTCACAAATGGTTCATCTCTTTTTACCACTGCGAATATTCTCAATATAATTTTGTTTGCAATAGCGTTGATTACAGATAGTTTATGTTTTCCTTCCTCCGTTTTCCTTTTATAATAATTTTTGAGCTGTGGGTCATGTTGTAGCGCCGATGAAGCTGCCTTGAACAGGATTGCCTTCATGTTTTTGTCGCTGATGGGACTGGTCCTGGCCCTTTTTCTTACGCTGCTTCCGGATTGG
>NZ_JBIXGO010000015.1:0-147856 GCF_046161205.1 Sphingobacterium sp. BS-2 | reverse complement strand
ATGCTAGACAATATCTTGGCTAACATGCTATCCTTTTTAGGCATGAACCCCGAGCGGAGTCGAGGGGGAGTCGACCATCCCAAAGCTCATATCTCATATCTCATATCTAAAAAAAAGCGACCCTAAAGTCGCTTTTTTTTATTTTACTAAAAAATTAATAAGAAGTGCCAAAAGTACCCCGCGTAAAAGATAAAATTTTTTTATTATAAAGATAAAATACAAAAGAATTTTAAAGAAGGTGGTATATTATCCGTATAAGGAAAAAAATATATGGGTTAAGTCGGGGAATTTTTGCACTTCCGATAAAATTTTTAGTTAAAAAAAAAAAAGCGACTTTAGGGTCGCTTTTTTTTAGATATGAGATATGAGATATGAGATTTGGGATGGTCGACTCCCCCTCGACTCCGCTCGGGGTTCATGCCTAAAAAGGATAGCATGTTAGCCAAGATATTGTCTAGCATGCACCTATACTTTAGGGCGAATTGAATTCGCCCGCCAGCTCCATGAATTATTTTTGATTTCGTAATAATTTCCACCAACCTACAGGCTCGCAATTTTTAAAGGTCGCGGGCTTATGCAATAAGTCCCTACAAAACTGGCCGATATTCAATTAAACAATAACACCTGATTTGCCCCCCAGAACGTAGATCTGGGATGGAGTGACTCCCCCCTCGACTCCGCTCGGGGATCATGCTCAATATGGATTGCAAGTTGGCCATGATCTTGTCTAGCATGCACCTATACTGTAGGGGCGAATTGAATTCGCCCGCCACCTCCATTAATAATTTTTGATTTCGTTATTATTTCCAACAACCTACAGGTCCGCAATTTTTAAAGATAACGGGCTTATGCAATAAGCCCCTACAAAACTGGCCGATATTCAATAGAACAATAACACCTGATTTGCCCCCCAGAAAGGTCTATTGTCTTATGTCTATTGTCTTTTGTCTATAATACCCTCTTAACAATCCTCAACTTATGGGTTGTTTGTTGGAGGTCGTGGTTATAGATCCCTTCGTTGTCGATGGAGTCGATACGTACTTTTTCTACGACGTGTAGGATCTCTTCATCGGAAATTATGATTCCAAGATGGTCTACTTCGCCTTGTTCGTTAATGAAAAAGGCTAAATCGCCGCCTTTTATTTCTGAGATAAAATCGATGGATGTGCCTAATTGGAGGATGCCTGGGATGTCTTTCGGGATCTCAAGGCCGAAATGGCGATAAAATAAGCCGCATAGGCCAATATTGTCGATGCCATGCACTGTTCTTCCCTTATAGGAAAATGGGCTGTTCAGGTAGCTCGCTACGAAGTTTTCCAATTGTTCGCGATCTCTTTCTTCTTCATAACCTTCTTCGGTATCACGGAGATCGGAAAGGATCTTGTAATTGTCTACAGCAGTTATGATGCTCTTATTCTCGGGAATGGGACTTCCGTGATGGATCTGCATGGTTTTGTTCTCGCCGGCAACGGCATAGCCTCCCACCTCATCAATGATATAATCTGCTGGGATAATCTCTTCAACCAATTCGAATTGGCCTTCCATAATCCAACCTTGGATCACTGAATCTGGAAGCTGGATCAATGCCCAAGACTTTTGTCGCTCTATGATGCTGAAAGCCTCAGCAAATAAAAGTTCATAAACACGATTGGATGAAAACTTTGGAGACTCGAGTACCGAGATCGAACTTAAAACACAAATTCCTAATGCCATAAAATATGCTGTTTTATAAAACAATTAAGCTAATTTAATCGTTTTTTATATATTAGATATACATTATAATCTAAATATCATGACTACAAAAAAGTTCAATCGAATATTATTAGCTATCGATGAAACCCCTTGTTCCCGTCGTGCCATCGACTATGCAAGAGAGATTGTTGAAGAAATACATCCTGCCCTTGCTTTAGTAACTGTCGTACCTCCCACTTCGCCAACATCTTATGGTGTGGACCCGCTATTAGGTCAGCAACCGATTATTGTTCCTGAAGTATCCGAAATACAGCAACAAGCATCTCAGGAATTCCTAAATAGGTTAGCTACGGAATTTCAGGGCGCCTCTGAAACATTTACCTTTAATCGTGTTGGTGATGTTCGCGACGAAATCTTGCAGGTTGCAAAAGAATGGACAGCGGATTTAATAATCATGGGCAATAATGGCCGGACAGGCTTTGACCATTTCCTTTCAGGATCCGTTTCGGAAGCCTTGATCAGAAAAGCAAGTTGCCCTGTACTGGTAATCCCGTTAAACTGCGATTAAGCTTTTACAAATTTCGCTACAAACATAGAGTCTGCTTTTTTATCATAGCCGATAAGGGGATGCTGTACCACTAACTGCAATCCTAAGGTATCGGAGATGTATTTGCTGACTTCCTCGTTCTCGGCTTCAAAAACAGAACAAGTGATGTATAACAATGTTTTTCCAGGCTTAAGGAATGGAACAACATGCTTCACGATCTGTTTTTGCAAGTCTGAGTACCTTTGTAATTCATTGCTCGTAAACTTCTGAAGCATTTCAGGGGTCCTTCCCCATGTTCCTGATCCGGAACAAGGTGCATCCAATATTATTCCATCAAATGACTCCTCCCCAATGATATGGTCAACGGGTTTGCTCAGGTCTAATATTTTCTTGCGAAAATAGGTTCTGATATTGGCTTTCTCAAAGCGCTCATCCAGATTCCTAAGAATGCTCAACCGGATATCAGAAACCAATAATTTAACATTTGGTTCCTTATCCAGCAATAAAAGTGACTTACCTCCAGAAGCTGCACAGCAGTCCCACCAAGAGCTCCTAGGAACTACCTCTAGTTCATTGAGACTCTGTTGCGAAGATAGATCCTGCACCTCATAATCACCATCTACGGATTTGATCTGTTGAAGATTGGTTCCATTAGGTAAAGAAAGTGTTTGTGCGGCAAGCTCTTCAAAAGGGACTTCATTCTTTTCCAAGGTCTTTTTCACCTTGCTTTCCATACCCTTTTGGATACGGATATACAGATTAGGCTGAATAAAGTGGGAAAGGATAAACTCTTTTTTAGCAATGCTGGGAGAAAGATAAGCTGTAAATGGGAACACTTCTTCTAGAAAGTCACCATACTTGGATTGTATAAAGTTCACCTTCTCTTCAATATCCAAATTGATCTTTTCGGACCATTCGGGTTGGAAAACCTGCACTACGGCAGAGTTTTCTTCACAAAGAAATTCAGCGATGCTAAGTTTCTCGGAAAGATCCAGATCGGAAAAGGCTTTCCCTAGACGGAAGAAGTTATAGCAGAACCGTGAGTTCATCCTTCTATCGGATGAACCCATTTGTCTGTTATTCTTATAAAATTGAGATAAGAACCTAGAGAAAGGTTCCTTAAATTGATATTCGTTGATAGTACGTTCGAAGTTGCGAACTTGCTGCTGTACTCTTTTGCTATTGATTTCCAATGCTTCTTATTGAAAAGAACCGTTTCGGTAGGTCCTTATTTTTACTGCTTGGTTTACATATCCCCAAGTTGGATTGTAATTGAACTGGTAATCACTGAAGATTCCGGAGTATTTCTCATCAACTACCTTCTCAGCATATCCAGTTCCGTATTTGCTCAACAAGGTCGCAAAATATTTACCTGCATCATAACCTTTATAGGCAAAGTCAGATGGGTCAACTTTAAAGGAGTTTTTATAGTTTTTCTGGAAATTCTGAACGTCAGAACTCCACACTTTTAAGTGGCTTTCAGAGCTGATGGTAGGATCCATACGGTAGAAGTTATCGTATGGTCTAAAATCAACACGTGACCAAAGTGGGTGCCCGAATAAACGAATGGCATAGCCTTCGCCAACCTTATCATCCAATGCAGTCACAAGGGAACGCAATTGGGTTTTCTCAGTTGTTCCGCTGATCACAAATGCTGTCCCTAGGTCAGGAATGGTTTGTTTCAATTGGGCGACTGAAGTAACATGGACGATTTTCGCCATAGGCTTCAATTTCTTGATTTCCTCATCAAATCCGGCAATGAAGTTACGGTGATCGGTATCTCTTGCATCAAACACGATGATTACATCATTGTCCATATATTTTTTCGTCATCTCTTCGGCAATTGCACGCATATGGATGCGGATTGGAGGAGTTAATGAAACCAGATTGGAGATATTGAATTCGGTAGGCATGGTAGCGGCCAAAGGATTGACCTGAAGGACTTTATTGTTCTTATTGCCTTTGGCAAAAGAACGGATTTCCTTAGGGTAAACTGGGCCTACAATTAAGCTTGCGTTTTCCACCTCTTTAGAAGCAGCGATACTGATGTTTTTCATCTCATTATCCTGCGTGTCCATCACCTTGATGTTGAAATCACCAGGTTTTTTGGCAACCTCATTGACCCCCAACTGGAAACCTTGGTAAAAATCCAATGCTAATGCAGAACGCTTCACATCGGCTTCCACCACGTTTTCGTTGGCAATCATATTCAGTTGAAAAGGTAAAAGCAGAGCAATGCTATTGGCTTGCTCGGATGCTTTTACATTATCATCTTTTTTGGAATCCTCTTTCTTATCGTTTTCAGATGTGTTCTTTCCTGCATCCCTGTCTTTATTGCCATATACATTTGGGTTTTTCAAGACTCCACCTGTAGTTTTCGGCGAACAAGAACTGACTGCAAGGACAGCACCTAAGCACAACGCGGCAAGGGTACCTCTATAAAAGTTTTTCAAATTATTATTCCCACTCAATTGTTGCTGGTGGTTTTGAGCTGATATCATATACGACTCTGTTGATTCCTTTGACATGATTAATAATCTCGTTTGAAATTTTAGCTAATAAATCATAAGGCAAATGAATCCAATCAGCTGTCATTCCATCAAGGGAACCAACAGCTCTAAGCGCTACTACGTGTTCATAGGTACGTTCATCCCCCATCACTCCAACTGACTGAACCGGCAAGAAGATAGTTCCCGCTTGCCAAACCTTATCATACCAACCTGATTCTTTCAGGTTACGAATGTAAATGTCATCAGCTTCTTGCAAAATCCGTACCTTTTCTTCCGTAATATCACCTAAAATTCGAATTGCTAATCCTGGACCTGGGAAAGGATGTCTTCCAAGGATCGCTGGATCAACTTCTAATGACTTTCCAACACGACGGACCTCATCTTTAAATAAAGTCTTCAAAGGCTCGATCACCTTCAATTTCATGTAGTCTGGCAAGCCACCTACGTTATGGTGTGATTTAATGGTTGCTGAAGGGCCTTTCACTGAAATGGACTCAATAATATCTGGGTAAATAGTTCCTTGACCCAACCATTTTGCTTCAGTGCCTTCCGGCAATTCTTTTTGTATTTCTTTCGCAGCCTCATCAAAAACATCGATAAAAGATGCGCCGATGATCTTACGTTTTTGTTCTGGTTCTGATACACCCGCCAATCTAGAATAGAATAGGTCTTTGGCATTAACACCCTTGATGTTCAAGCCCATGTTTTTGTAAGAAGCCAATACTTGATCGTACTCATCCTTACGTAATAATCCATGGTCTACAAAGAAACAGTGCAATTTATCGCCAATAGCATGGTGCAATAATACCGCAGCAACGGTAGAGTCAACACCACCCGATAAAGCCATAATAACATGGTCATTACCTAGTTGCTGTTTAAGTTCTGATACTGTAGTTTCAACAAATGCGTCAGCAGTCCAGTCTTGGGTACATCCACATATATCGATAACAAAGTTTTTCAATAGCACTTGGCCATCAGTACTGTGCGTTACTTCGGGATGGAATTGAATACCGTAGGTTTTGCTTCCTTCGATTTGATAAGCCGCCACGCGTACTTTATCGGTACTTGCGACAATCTTGAAGTTTGCTGGAACCTCTTTAATGGTATCACCATGTGACATCCATACTTGAGATTGGGTTGGTATGCCTTTCAATAAATCATTCTCTTGATCAACAAACTGCAAATTAGCACGACCATATTCACGGATTTCAGAAGGAAGAACCTCACCATTGGAATGCTGTGCAATATATTGCGCACCATAACAAACTCCTAATAATGGGAATTTTTCCTGAATGGCCTTGAAGTCTATCTGAGGGGCGTCTTCTTGACGCACTGAATAAGGGCTACCTGAAAAGATCACGCCTTTTACAGATCCATCAAATTCTGGAAGGTTGTTGAATGGGTGAATTTCACAGTATACATTTAGTTCCCTAACGCGACGCGCAATTAACTGGGTATATTGCGATCCAAAATCGAGAATGATAATTTTTTCTGACATGGCGCAAAGTTACAAATCAATACACAATTTATCAGAGGAAATGTTAACTTATTGACGTAAAAAAGAAAGCAAGCATTGAATCAATGCTTGCTTTCATAAAAATTCTTAATTTTTACTGATGGAAAACGATCTTTCCACCGGCGATTTTCTTATCTCTTTTGTTCTTAGGATTGCCATAGACATCAATCGTACCACCCATTCTAGTCTCTACGTCAGCGGATTCTGAGGCATTGACCTCGGTTTTTCCACCGGCATTTACCCGTACATGTACTATCTCTGTTTTTAGGTCCTTACCATAAAAGTTTCCGCCTGCAGTGGTCGTGACATTCAGTTTGGTTGCTGAACCCAAAAGGTCTATGGACGAACCTGTATTGGAAGATACATCCACGCCTACCGACTTGATATAAGCTCTGATTTTGGAACCCTCGGAAGCCGTGAATATCATCGCCTCTTCTTCAATGGCGGTTTCCTCAATATTTACTTCAGAACCTTTCTTGGCAATGATACTAGAAACGGAAGGGGTATACACCACCACATTGGCTTGATTTCCCTGCATGATATGACTGCCTTTCATCTTTAGGCGAAGCTCTCCTTTTGAATATACGGCCTCCACCTTGTCTGCCAACTCGCCATTGATCACGATTTCATGCTTATCACTTGGAACTACGCTCACCCATAACCTATCGGTCACTTCTAGAACAGAAAATTCATTGATGCTCTGCTTGATCTGAGCCTGCACCGAATGAAAAATCATGGATACTGCAAATAATAAAATGTATTTCATCTTCATAACGCTAATATAGATATTTACCTACCTAATAACGCTAATTCGTCCTGAGTATACATATTTGCACCCTTTAAATATTTGTAAATTTTTTCTTTGGTGAATTTATCCGACATCTTATAAAGATTGTTCATCACAAAATCCTTGTCAGATTCTATTTCATTATGGTAGCCTAAGTATTTGGGAATATGGTATTGGATACTTAGACGGATAAACCGAAGCTCGACATTATTGGGATTGGTCTTGAGTTCTTTTTCCAACTTGTTTTTCCCGTCCTTGAAATAACTCATCTTTTTGAATGGATTAGAAGTATGTTTGGCCATGAACATATGAAACGCAGCGGCATATCCGCGTTCAACCGGTGAGTCCGCATTTTCTTCCAAAGCCTCTAAGTGCCTTTTACACAAATCCTCATCCTTGACACCTTTGTTAAAATCATTTCGAACGCTGTTCAAATCCAACTCTTGAGAACGTATCTCATTGGAAATCAACAGAACAATGGCTAAAATCATTATTCTCATCATAATTAAAAATGGTTTATCTTCCATTAATTTACAAAAAACAGGCCAAGTAGAATAAATTTTAACACTTTCAGCTAAATTTTAATGAACGGAAAACTGATTTTTTCCCTACAGAGAATAAAAATTTAACCCTGCGCCAAAAATTATTAGTAAATTGTAGTGTAAAAATTAATAACCTTAAAACTAACTTATGGAAAACAACGAAAACAGCTTTGAGCAAGCAGACAATATCAATCCGCAGAACAATCCCTACTCCAACTATGATTTGAAAATTGGACCTGTCGCCATTGAGTATCTGCGAGAAACTTCAAAATGGGCAAAATTCCTGTCGATACTCGGCATGATTGGAATGGCCTTTTATTTAGTGGTTGCCTTTTTCATGATGTTGTACTTTATTGGAAATAGTTCTACGAGTCGTGAACAAGTTAATGCCTTCGCAATGATCCCTTTCCTTCTCATGATGATCATTATGATTGGTTTATACTTCGCTCCGATTTTATGGTTATATAAGTTTGCGAAGAACCTCCAAGATGCGATCAATATGCGCAATTCAGATCAACTGACGACAGCTTTCAATTTTCTCAAAAAGCACTATAAATTCATAGGTATCTTGGCGATTGTTATGCTAGGACTCTATTTATTGAGCTTCTTTGGCCTACTGGCCACAGGCGTTCTGTCGAAAATGTCTGGAGGCGGTGGATTGTAATTTTTAATAAACAATAATTAGAAATAAGAAGAAGGAGGTTTAGCAATTGCTGAACCTCTTTTTTGTGTCTCATTAATATCTGTTCGGAATAGCTTTCTATTACTCAGAAAAGCTAAAACACAACTCGTGATAACGAAAAATATCTTTCAGGGCATCTTTAAAAAACATTGGTTAAAATTTACTGAATATTAATAAGATAAAATAGGTCAGGATGAAGAGTATTTATGCAGGAATTATTCTCAGGTACTAATCCAAAACTTCCAAAAGAAGAGATTGACTTTTTTTGGGGCTAAGCATTTGAAAGCTTCATTGGAAAACGCTAGAACTAAAATAGTGGTCAATAAAGCTAGAGCTTTAGTAACCACAAAGGATAAATTACCCGAGAAACACCTGTTCATAGATTGCCATTGGAACCAGCAAATCCTTCATATAGTTTCAAATATTTGATTATGCATAGAGAGTGGCAGAACTAGGTTAAGCAAAGAGGGGGTCTGAATATTTCAGATTCATCGGAGATATAGTGTTATCTCATTTTCAATGACTCGTCATATGGCATTAATACCTCCCTTAACTTAACCTTATCTGTAAAATTTCTAGCAATATTGTACGCTGTTTTAAAATATGATTCCTGCCCATTATAATGAAATACATAAATTCTTTTACATTCTCTTTTTTCAAAAAGCATTTTTAACAACGTCCGATCAGTAATGCTACAAGAATGTCCCATAACATATACTTCATAATCTTCATAAGAAATAAACTGCAAAAGTTTTTGATACCTTCTGTTGCGTAAATAATGGAATGATTTCATACAATTAAGCCAATTATCTCCATAATTAGTTTCAACTTCTTTATAAAATTCATTTTCTTCATCTCCAATACCAAGAACAACATCCTCCCGATTATCAATGCTTCCATGAATATTTAATACTTCAAGAGTCTGAAAATTCTTTCCATACCTAGTATTCAACAGATATTGAGTATCAAATAAATGCGTAGTATAATTAAAATTTAGAAATAAAACCTTGCCTTTTAATTCATCATTAATATGTTCAGCCTGAACATCTAATGGAATATTAAACCAATTGGATTTATCAACTTTAGGTTCGTTTTTAGTAATTAAATATTCAATAAGATTATCCCTTAAACAGATAATATTATTATTTAGTTTCCTTATTTCTTGATTTTCGGCAATAAAATCTTCAGATTCAAAAACATTGGGTCCATTATAATTAGAAACTATTTTATGATGAGATATTTTAATTTGATGAAATATTTCATATTCAATTCCATTCCAATCAACTTCAAAACATTTTGATAAAAGATTTTTCATGAATCTTGTCTTAGGTATTATTCCTATGAAAAAACTCTGATAACTTGGCGAGATTAAATTTTCAACAATTAAATCATCAACTAGATTATTCTTAATTTTTTCCTTAAAAATCTTTAAACACTCTTCGTGACGAGCTGAAGGAGAATAATAACTGGTAATTGATATTTGTAAACAATCATCCTCGTAAATATTTGTTCCGGATTTTAAGCTTCTATTTACAACTTCGCAAAGATACCAAGTAATAAAATCAGAATAACTAGTTTTCAATTCATGACCTAAATCATATCCATTTCCTATAATAAAAATCTTATTGATATTTTTTTCAGACATATTAGAGAATTATTTAATCAAGATAGATAATATTTCAATTCTTAATATACCCCTTTCTTGAAAACCTAAAAAACGGGGAATCAAAGATTCCCTAATAAGGTCTGAAAAAACGAAAAGCTCATCGAATGATGAGCTTTTCGTTTTGTACCCAGGGCCGGGATCGAACCGGCACGAATTGCTTCATTGGTGTTTGAGACCAACGCGTCTACCAATTCCGCCACCTGGGCTTATTCCCTTTGGAACGATGCAAATATAGGTACTCTCCTTTATTTTCCAAAAATAAAATTACTCCCATCGCTAAACTAACTGATTTTTAGCCAATTTATTTTTCAAAAGCCCTCCAAAAACCATCAATTGGTTGCATTAACAATATTTAACATCGTGCAAAATAAACCATCCCCCCTCTTTTTCATCTTACCAATAAGCAAAACGAAAAAAGGAAACTGCCAAAATCGTGAATCCGTTAACATACTTTAACTAAACTCGATTTAAACGTTTTCACTCAGAATTGCTCAAAGAATAAAAGGACAATAAAAATAGATAGACTATGAAAAAGATATTAACATTTGCTGCTTTATTTGCTGGTTTAAGCTTTGCAGCTTCTGCACAGACACAAGATAGCGTAAAGAAAGATAGATCAGAGGTTCGCCAAGAGATGAAACATAGAAAACATGTCCGTGGCGGAGACAGAATGGGTAAGATGATGAACAAAACCCCGGAGGAAATCGCAAAGATGAAAACTGATCGCTTGGACAAAGAATTGAAGTTTACGGATAAGCAAAAACAAGATGTTTATACCTACAATTTAGATCAAGCTAAGAAATGGAAGGAAAAACAAGAAACTAGAAAAGCTGATCGTGAGGCTCGCAAAAATGAAATGAAGGCTGAACGTGATGAATTCATGAAACTGTTGACTCCTGAGCAGCAAGAAATATTAAAGAATAAAATGGCTGAAAACCGCAAGGGCAGAATGGACCGTGGCGACAGACCACAGCATCGTCAGATGAAACGTAGGGACATGGACCGTAAGCCAGTGGAAAAACCAGCACAAGAAACTACAAGTGTAGAAAGTTCAAATGGCTAAATAGAGATTAAGGTTTTTTTATTAGTTAGTGGTTATATGTTTAATTGATGAAGGTCCCGTGCTTATTACGGGGCCTTCATATTTTTATGGCTTTTCAATGGAATTGGTTAATTCCACGAAGCTTTTAGTTTTGACCCCATTTCCTGGTCCTTCTCCACAGAGACAGACCTTGGAATCCTTTCCTTCAGCTCATCAACATGCGAAATAATACCCACCACCCTATTTTCATGATGTAAATATTGTAGGGTATCAAACACCGTATTGATACTTTCTGAATCTTGGGTACCGAAGCCTTCATCAATAAAGAAGAAGTTTCTATCAGACTTATTCAGCGATTGAATGTTTTCAGCTAAGGCTAATGCCAAGCATAGCGATGCTTGGAAGCTTTGCCCACCTGACAAGGTCTTCACCGAACGCCTGTAGCCATTATTGAGATAATCAATTACCTCAAATTCATTATTTTCATTAATAGTAAGGCTCAGCTGGTTTCTGGTCAATCGGTGGAAACGATCGTTCGCCATTTCACACATCTGCCTTAAATGGATGCTGGATACATAATTCACAAAGCCATTCCCTTTGAATAGGTTTTCTAGCACCTTTAAATTGGCACCTCGCGCATTCAGTTGATCAAACTCTTCCAACAACTTCTCTTTCTTACCTATCTCCAAGGTCAGATGCGCCAATTCTTTCTCCAATCCTCCTGTTAAGGACAATTGCAATTCGAGCTCTTCTTTCTTAAATTCAAACAACTTACTGCTGGTCTCTAACTCCTCTTCGGAAAAGTCCTTATCCTTCAAAAAGTCCCTTAAAGAATTGATCTGCGTCTCTAAGACCTCTAATCTCACATAAAATTGCTGAAATTCCTTACGCAATTGATCAACTGGCATTGGTCTTTGGATAATATGCTGCACTTGCGTAATATCTGCAAACTTATACTCACGCAATAATTTGGCAAGTTGTTCTTGCCTCACCTTGATCTGCTGATTGAAATTGCTCAATTGTTCTTTCGCAGCACTATATTGACCAGCAATCTCCGCCAATTTAGTTTTATAGGTATTCAGTTTCTGGTTCAAAGTCAGGTAATCACTCTCAATCTGTACAACGCGTTGATCAAGGTGCAACTTCAATCTTTTCACCTCATCAAGATCGATTTCTGAGAATTCCTCAAAGTTCACTTGTTGCAGGGAATTCTTGCTATGCAGGCTTACGCCTTTCACAACAGCTATTTCAGCCTTGATGGCATCAAGTTCTTTTTCAAATTTCTGGATGTTCTCCCTACTCTTCTGCAGATCCTGACGCATCTGTTTGATCTCAGCCTCTAATCCAGATGTGATCTGTTCGCTTTGCTTCACTCGCTCTTTCTGCGCCTCAAAAGCATCCGTATCCTCTGATGAATAACCAGACCATGAAAATGCCGACAGATGCTCATTCAAGTTACTGGAATGGCTATCATTATCTTTCTGCAATTGGTCTAAACTGGTCCTTTTGGTATGCAAGGAAATACTGGTCCTCGTAAGCTGTTCTTTCAGCTTTTGGAATTCGGTCCGCTTTCCATCCAAATTATATTTCTCTTGGGTAATCTTATTCAACTCTTCCTGCACATGCGTTGCAACCATGGGTTCAGGATGATCCAATGCTCCACAAAGCGGACAAGGCATTCCAGATTGTAGTTCGGTAGCAAATCGACTCAACTTCGCTTGAACCTGCAGATGGGTTTCTTGCTCCCGCAGCTTATTCAAATCGTTTTCAATCAATTTCAGCTCATTCCCGATCATCTGCTCCCAGTTATCCTCGGTATAACCTAACTTATTGAAAAGAGCCTGCTCCACATCAACCTCTTGCGCCAATTGCTCCAAGAGTTTGTTGGAGTTCTTTTGTTGTTGCTCGATGGTATCCTTCTTATGATACCATTTCTCCATTTCAATCAGCTGGGAAGTATCAATTTTCTCTGATTTCAATTCTTCCAGCCTGTTCTCAGTCTCCTCCAACTTCTTAGAAAGATTGACCTCAGCCTCTTTGGTCCTCTCCACAAAGGGAGTACCTTTGGTCAATCGAGTCTCCAATTCCTTTTCCTTCTTATCGTTCTCCTTGATCTGGATAAGCCTTTTATAATCTTCAGTTTTAGCCCTGAACACATTAAGGTTCAGATAATCATGCTGAACAGAAGCAATCTCCTTTTCAATCACATCAATTTCCTGCAATTGACGCTCTTTCACCACCTGAAAATTCTCAATCTTATGGATCAAGGATTCACGTTCTATATTTAGCGATTGCAGGTAATTCAATGGCTCTTTAAAAGCCTGAGAAGTCCTTTCATAGCGGTTGACTTCAGCTTCTTGCTGTTGAACTCGCTCCTTTTTGCTATTCAGTTCATTGAACTGGGCTTCCTTTTGCTGCAGCTCGATCCCTTTGTCCTTGTATTCTTGCAAAGACTGAACCTTCTGCTGCAACTCTTGAAAATCGGCTCGAGTAACCTCCAAGGTCTTTTTAGCCTCTTCCACCTCAATTTTCTTTTGATTGAGGACTTCTGTCGAAATGCTTTCAAAACCAGACAGGGCACCTTTTAGGTTTTCAAGCTTACGGTTGTTACCTGCTTGCAGAAAGCCCACTTTAGGTCCTAAATCAAATTTATTCAGGTAAAAGATCTCCTTCATCATTTCGGAACGATCCTTTCCCTTCAATTCTAAAAACTCCTTAAACTGACCTTGCGGAATGATAATGGTCCTTCTGAAGTTAGGATAGGATAAATTCGTTACTAATGCCCCATCAGCAGACTCCATCGGCACCCATTGCCCATCAATCCATTCATAGGCCGTACGCTCAATCGGAGTGGTATCATCAAAATTTTTCCTTCGCCTCCATTGGGCCACAAAGCGGAATTTTCGTTTTTCAAAGTTCAGGAACTCAAAGACTATCATCGCTTGATTAGACTTTAAGTTCATCATATTATAGGCTCGTTTATCAGTCTTATTCAAGCGTTCGGTATCACCGTACAGCGCAAAACTGATAGCCTCTAATATGGATGATTTCCCAGAACCCACCTTACCGAAGATTCCAAATAATCCCGCTTCCGTAAGTTCTGAAAAATCTATAGATTGTTTTTCTTGATAGGAATATAACCCCTCAATACTTAAAAATAATGGCAACATACTTAATCTTCTTTTTCTAAGGTATTTGCTGCGACCTCGTTAAATAGGGTCATTAATTCTTCATTAGGTTCCTGTCCGTATTTCGATTTGAAATAATCCTTGAACAGGTCTTTCATGTCTTGATCTAAGTTTACACTCGATCGCCCACTTTGCAGTTCCTGCTTTTTACTTACCACTGGAATAACATGGATAATCCCATTATGCGCTTCATGAACGCGTTTTAAATCGCTGGAACTTAAAAAATTATCAGATTCCAAAGTAAGCTCGACCAAAGCATTGGGATTATCATGCAACCATTTCACCGCTTCGTCAATATCATTGAAACGCATCCGAACCAATGGCCTCCCTTTTTCCAGATGCACAGTCCTGTATTGAGCAATCTTATTAGGCTCTAAATCAACAATGATCACCTGTTTCTTTTGCCCGCTTTCCGAAAAGGAATAAGCCAATGGACTTCCAGGATAGATCACAGGAGCTGTTCCCTGACCGATTTCATGGAACTTATGTAAATGCCCTAAGGCTGTATATTGTACTTGCGAGGGAATACTATCAGAATACACGAGATCCGCGAAACCTAATCGGAGCGGCTTTTCCCCTTCAGGTTCTTCCAGCACTTCAGCCCCTCTCTTCAGCATATAAAGATGAGTGGTCAATAGGTTCACCCCATAATTATCACAATATTGATTAGCAGTTTCCTGCCATCTCATTTTCAAAAGCTCCTGCAATTGGGTAGCCTTATCCGTATCGCCAAGGTATTGTTTCAGGCGAATTTCATTCGCAAAGGCTGTGCTCAATATCCGGAGGGGATAATAATACTTAGGAAGTTTGATCTCCAAGAAGCCCTCATCCACCCTTATTACATCAAAATTACCTTCTACGGTAATGGGATTTATCTTTAGGTTCGGTTGTCCAAAAAAGAATATCCCCAATTCCCTGGCCAATGAATCGGGCGAGTCAATACGATCCGGCGAATCATGGTTGCCTGCAATGGCGATAACCGGTCTTTTCCCATTCTTGGAAAGTCGCTTTAAGGTACGGTAAAGTAATTCTGTTGCTTCAACTGGGGGATTAAAAGTATCATAAAGATCTCCAGAAACGACAACGAGGTCAACTTCTTCGCGATCGGCAATCTGACATATTTCGTCCAAAACTTCCTTTTGCTCCTCAATCCGAGAAAAGAAATCAAGCTTTTTACCCAGATGCCAATCTGCTGTATGTAATATGCGCATTTACGATAAATCTGTGATGGTGAAAGTTAAAAATACAGATTTTTCTTTTTGTAAAGGGTTAAGAAATGTGAAAGATTTTGGGGACTTATCCCCTCTTGAATACCTTAACGGTCGGAGTGACCGAGGTCTTTTTCGGGATTAACCCTATTGCGAACCAATTGCTTAAGTTCTTTGATTTCCGGGAAACGACCTTCCTTTTTCCTATCAAAAATTATTTCATCATTCACGAAAACCGTGTAACGACCACTGATCTCACTAGGTTCCAGATTCACCGAGTGCAGGTCCTCAACAAAAGTGGTCAGAAGCTCTTGAGCCATGTAAGCAGCTCGTAGCATCCAACCACATTTGGGACAATAAGTTATGCGAACTATTGCTTTCAATACATTAACCTAAATTATTGTTTAACAACAGTAAATGCTTCCGTTTTTCCATTATGACAGGTATTACAGGATATATTGTAAACCACTCCATCATAAGCACGGTTGAAATGCTTTTTATTGATCTGTTTCGTCATTTTGATCATATGCCTTGCAATATTTTTCTTCGGGTTAGCATCTGAAGCAAAGTCTAAACCCTTCTCTCCATTCGGCTTAGGAGCATGACAATGATTACATTTCACGCCTAAGGCCATATTGAAGGATTTCATGGTGCTATCCAACTCTTCATGGCTGATGTTCTTTGGAAGAACCTTTAAATTCTGAGGTCTTTCCTCTTGTCCCCCTATATGAAATGCACTCAGGCCAATGACCAGGGCAAATAAACTTAACAGTGTGATAGCTTTTCTCTTCATATCTCTTTGATTTTTAATGGTTCAGCAATTTAATAAAAAATACATAGAATTGTAATATAAATGTCATGAAAAAATATACAATATTACTAGACAAACACTTACGCCACAGCATTTGGTTTAAAACTTCTTTGTTTCTATCTTGCGAGCCTTGATTTTTAACTGATTCAAGCCGGCTCGAAGCCTCTCTTCTTGCCAAAAACATGAAACGATAGCTATGTACAAACATTTTTTGCTCTTAACCTGCTTAATTCTTGGGATGACTTTTTCGTCTTCCGCTCAACTAAAAGCGATTAAATCTAAAACTGGTTATTCATATTGGGTTAGAACACCTGATAACATAGATAAGAACGAAAAACTTCCAGTCATTGTCTTTCTCCATGGTCGCAGTCTTTCTGGCCACGATCTGAACCGTGTCAAGCGATATGGCGTACTTAGGGCAATTGAAAGAGGAAAAGACTTAGAAGCCATTATCGTGGCCCCACAGACCTCCAATGGATGGGATCCAGACAAAGTTATCGATGTATTGGATGCTGTACTGAAGGATTACCCTGCCGATGAACATCGAGTTTATGTTTGCGGCATGAGCATGGGCGGTTATGGAACCATGGATGTCGCAGGAAAATACCCAGATCGGTTTGCTGCGGCAGTTGCTATCTGTGGCGGTGGAACCGTGAGTTATGCTTGCAACCTGACCCAAGTGCCCCTATGGATCCAACACGGAAGCGCAGACCGTGCAGTCCCTGCCTCTGAATCCAAGAAGATCTACAACGCCATCAAAAAATGCAATAAAAACGCCGATGCCACCCTCACCATCATTCCGGGAGGAACACATGGTAGTGTAGAACGTTTATTTCATGGTGAAAAGATTTACGACTTCATGTTCAAACATAGCAAAGGTTCATAATCAGATATTTGAATAGCTACTATTAAACATCTACTTCAAAATAACATTATGCTAATCCAGGTCCATGACAGTATGCAAAAAGACTATTCTTATGAGCTTACAGAACCTATGGGCAAAAACTTCCACCCTGAATTCCAACCTCAACTAAGTCCACAGGAAATGCTTGAACTTGGCGTATTCAACGGAAAGTACCTGAATGATTGCCAATCTGAATTCCCAAAGGAATGGTTTGAAAAAGCAAAGCTATATCATGGAGATAGCAAAGCCGGCGACCCGAATCTAAACTTCTTTAAAATAAAGGCTTCACAACCCCTAGCTGAATGGAAAAGAAAAGGCTGGATAAACCCTCAGGACCCCCGCGGATGGTTCCAATGGTATTGCCGATACTTTATGGGTAGAAGATCTGAAGATGATGAAAGACAGATCAAACGTTGGAAAGCATTTAAAAGACATATTGCCCAAGTCAAGGGAAATTGTACCTTCGGAGATTTCCAATGCCGCCCCAAACAAAGACAGGCACTCTTGCATTGGGCATATGATAGCATCAATCTTTAGACCTAAAGATTAGCAGCAAAGGACAGCATAAACTGTTTTCCATTATAGGAAGGCATCAATAGAAATGGATTTTTACGTTTTTGGAGCCGATCTTCCAGTCGCGGCAGCATCCAATAAGCCATCTTGGTACTTAACACCCCTATCCCTGCCCCCATGACCACATCAGACAACCAATGGCGATTATTGTACATCCTAAAAAAGCCAGTACCCACAGCGACGGTATAGGCCCCAACCCCATACCAAATAGACTGATGCCTATATTCCTGCCAGATCAATTCAGCACCAACAAATGCCGTAGCGGTATGGCCAGAAGGAAATGAATTGGATGCAGAAAAATCAGGTCTTAGGATAGGCACACTCTTTTTCATCAGGTTCACCGTACTTCCCATGATGATATGGGCAACTGACGCAACAAACAACCTGGACTTTAAATTATGCTTTGCCTTGACTCCCATGAGATCAAATGCAAAATAAGATCCCGTAGCAGCATATTGGGTAAAATCATCAATTCTTATCCTAATTGGATTATCGGCCTGTAGATTATCTCGGATTAAGTGATTCTGCTTCTGCAAATAAGGGCTCTTAACTGAAGCAATACCGTAGCTAATAAAACCAATCGGAGCCAGCAATTCCTCATTAAATATTACATCTGGCAAACCTCTTTTTTTTACCGGCATGTATTGGACAAAGGCACTGTCCTGTTGGCAGAAACAGCATTGCCCATTGAAATGCAAAACAAACATTAGTATTAAGCGTAATAAGATTGCTCCGTACTTCAGAAGTAGCTCCATCCATGAAATAAATTAGGTCATGAAATAATAATTGATTATTTTAATAATACTTTTTCCTATTACTAAACATAGTATTATTAGAACTAATTTATTATTAAACCACAACAATAGAAATACCTATAACAAGGTATTTTTTCTTAAGTCACTTATTATCTACACGTCAAAAGCAAAAAACAAATCACTGCTAGTTAAGCAAAACAATCCCCAATCTTTTAAAAACTGGTGCAATTATATAAATCAACCATACATTGGCACATTTTTTCTACCATTTAAGCCGTTCTTCATTTAGCTTTAAGATAATTCAGCTAAACAGAAATGATTCTAATTGATTTTACATGAGCGATATCCAAAAACCAGAAAATGGCGATGCAACAAAGTTTTTAGAGACTATGGGCGTTTCAGAACAATTCTTTGAGGCAATTGATGCCTATAGACTGGAAAACTTACCTGAATACACAAGAAATACAGAAACCTTCGCAGGCTATCAATTGAAATATGCAGATACAGCTATTGGAGAGCGACTAATAGAACTGCTAAAGAAAATCTATCAGGAAGCAGAACTCCAGAAATTCAAGGGCATGGATGCCGATTCTATCTATGAATACGATAAATCAAAATTTAAATCATTTGAGAAATTAATCGAAGACTTTTATGATGAAATCTACCTAGAGGCCAATAGATTACTTTCCGGGGTCCAAATTACAGGTACACCTAATCAGACCCGTCCTTTTGAATTCTTCACAGTAAATCGTCCAAATGGCCTCTACATCGTCAAAGCTTTCGATAGTTACATGCCGCAGAACATACAAATCAAGCAGGAGGCATTGATTAAACCCGCTCAATTCCTCTCTATCGAGGCCATTGACCAAGAAATCAGGATCACACTTTCAGCGCCGGATCAGGAACTTATTTCCAGGCATTTCCTAACAAATCCAGATGAACCCCTTGCCCTCCTGTTAAAACAGAGAATAATTAATATCGTCAGAGATACAGCAAATCTCCAAAACAACGTTTTATTAATTTGGAGTCCTTGGCCGGCTTCAGAGCTATATGACATGACTAAATCAGTTAAAAACGAAATACTTTAACATATAAAACTACACCCTATGTTTGAAAAGACACCTCTCATTCAAGCCATCGACAGCGGAGATATCAGCAAAGCTGTTGAATTGTACAATCAAGGCGAAAGAATCCCTCATAGCCAGCATGCTTACGATTATTCCCAACTTTACGATACCCTTATCCGAAAAAAAGGCTATGAACTTATTAGCTTAATGCTACAGAACAATGAAATCGAGAAAGACATCTATATGCTCGACAAAATTGAGGACAGTATCTTTTCAAAACTGGTCAAGGTGAAAAACCCTGATGAAGAATTTATTTCATTTTTCAGCAACCTATTGGGTCAAGCGGAAAACATTAATGATGAGGTTTCAGGCCAAACGCTGATCAGTTTTGCGGTAGAAAGCGCAGCGGATCCCGCAATTATCCAAGCCTTGATCGATGCCGGTTGTAGGGTGGATTTCAAGAACCAATCGGAAGACAATCTATTAAATATTAGCATCAGGAAACATGGCATAACTCCTGAACAAATAAACCGTTATATCGAAATATTCTTAAGCGAAGGCGTAGATATTAACGAAACAAATAAGGTGGGTAAAACCTCCTTGCATATCGCCATGGAAAACAATAAATACCATGTCCTTGAAAACCTATTGCAGAATGGAGCCAGCCCTAATCAGCAGGACAATGAAGGCAATTCGGCTTTCTTTATTGCGGTTGCCCATAAACATGATGCGGAGCAGTACAAGAAACTTTCAGAATATGAAAGCATGGATTTTGAGCAAACTAACAAAAATGGAGAAAAAGCTCTGCACAACCACCTCAGGATGATCGATGGAGCTGAAAACACCGAATTGATCTTGCAGATGATTGAAGATGGAGCTGATTTAAATAATACAGCCCCGCACTACGGAAAACCAGTTTCTGCTTGGGACTGGATTGCACAGAAAAAATCTCCTTTCTTCGAACAAGTATTCAAACAGGCGCAGCCTGAAATAAATGAACAGGATGACCTGGGCAACACCCTTTTACATAAAGTCGTGATGAAAGACAGCAACTATGATCAGAATACGGCCAAAGAAACTTACAAAAAAGTAAAATTCCTACTGGATAATGGCGCTACTGCCAGCATCTTGAACAACAAGGAACAATCTGCCATGGCGATTGCCTCCGAAGACAACTTAAAAGGAAAAACAGTCGAATTGCTATTAATCGCTCAACAAAAAGAAAACTAAGAAATTATGTCCATGTCATTTATCATCGCCTGCGAAGGCGGAAAAAGAAAAATAGCCGAATTACTATTGGAAAACAATGAAGTAGATGTCAAATATACCGATGAAAAAGGCCGTACTGCGATGCATTACGCCGCACATCGAGGCTACCTTGACTTGGTAAAGCTTTTGGCAGAAAAGGGTGCCGATCTTGATTATGAAGATCAACAAGGCGAAACACCCCTGTTTTTTTCATGCCTACAGAAACAAAAACAAACGGCTCTTTATCTCATTGATGAAGGTGCAAGAGTGGACATTAATGACCTGAAAGGAAATAGTTTAGTCCATTTAACCTCATCTACCGGTCAAGCAGATGTTCTAAAAACGCTGATCGAAAAAGGTCTTGATGTCAATACCCTAAACAACAATACCGAGAGCCCATTAATGTTAGCAGTATTAAACAGAAGCCTGGAAGCTGCAAAAATTCTACTTGAAAATGGAGCAAACCCTGACATCAGCAACAAATCTGGGAACACCCCGCTATTGATGGCGGTAAAAAACAGACACCTACCAATGGTTGAATTACTATTGGAAAATGGAGCTGATGTCAACCAGATCAATCAATTTGGTGAATCAGCAATCTTGGTCGCTTGTTATGAAGGCAACAAAGCCATGGTAAAAAACCTTTTGGACAATGGCGCAGACGTCTCAATCAGCAGTGCTGAAGGCGTTTCCCCTATTTGGCATGCATGTTCCCACAACCAAAAAGAAATCGTATCCCTGCTTCTTGATAATGGCCTAGATGTAAACCACAGCAGGCCTGTTTCTGGAAATAGCCAGGCAATGTATGGTTATCTGGATTATGTAGAGACCAACAATAATCTTTCCATTGATGCCCAGTTCAATTTTAATGTGAATGAATCCCAAGGTGGCGAGAGCTTACTTCAACATGCCGTCAAAAATGGACACCTGAGCATGGTCAAATTATTGATTGAACGCGGCGCAAACATCGATATGCAAGATGAATCAGGGAATACAGCACTTCATTACGCAGCAGCAAATGGCAAAAAAGATGTGCTAAAATATCTTTTAGAAAACCATGCAGATCCACAATTGGTCAATGTAAAGGAACAAAAAGCTATAGATTACTCGAACATCAAGGGATTCAATGAAATTACTGCCCTGCTCATCCAATTTGGATCTACCCAAGGAAAAGAAGCTCCAAATACCGCAGCTCCAAGCCCAGCTGCTGGCAATAGCAGCGCCCCTGTCGATAAGAAAAAGGCTTTGATGGATCTTAAAGACCTGTTGGATGCAGGAATCTTAACTCAGGAAGAATTTGATGTAGAAAAGAAAAAAATATTGGCTGGTTAACATTAGGCAAAACATTTTGACAAAATTAATGTTGCTTAGGGAAATTGAACAATATGACCAACATATCAATTGGACTACTCTTAATCCGGGTCTTTATAGGCTTAAGGCTTATGTACGGGGTATTTGACAACCTCATCAGTTGGGACCATATGCAGGAATTTGCTGGCTTTTTGGGAAAAAATAAATTCCCTTTCCCAACAGTTTCTGCAATAGTATCGGTAGCAATTCAGATGATCGCCGGTTTCTTGTTATTGATCGGTTGGCAAACCAAACTCTCTGCTGTGTTAATCTTCATCAATTTCTTGATCGCCATTTTCATGGTTCATCTACCTAATGGGGATTCTATAGAATTGATGACAGCAGCCCTAGCCATGCTTTTCATTTCAGCTTGCCTATTCTTTACGGGTGCTGGAAAATATTCAGTGGACAAAGTTTAACATAAAAAATACAGAACAATGGAATTGACAAATTTTAAATACAGTCAGAAAAAATTAAACAATATGGCCATGATTTTCCTCCTTTTAGGAATCGCTGGCTTAGGCTTTGCCTATTACAAATGGTTCGTAGACACCAATAGTTATGCGGTTTCCATGGGGAAATATGGCAGCATCTTTATCGCTCTGTTGGGCTTTGGAGCATTCACCTACATGAAACTGTTTGGAAAAAAGTCCGATGAAATCGCACTCAGCATTGGTACTAATGGAATTACCTCCAACACCACGCCTGTTGCCAAGGCAGCAGAATTGATTGAATGGGACGATTTAGCGGACATCAATTTCAACGGAAACTTTTTGGACATCTATGTCAAAGATCCTCAGAAATATGCTGACAGGATGAAGAGCTTCTTTGTCCGAGATACCTATCTAAAAGCGATGAAAGGGGTCATCCGAATTTCCATAGCTGAGGTCGATGGTTCTCCGGAAGAAATGTCCAAGGCAATTAGCAAATATTTAAATCTATAAGGTAATTACTCTTTATCGATACCTGAATTCAGGTAATTTCCATTAATTACTAGCCCTAACTACCTAATTGTTTTAGATTTGCAGGACACAAAAACTATCCTAATATGAAAAAACAGTTTTTATTTGCATCACTTGTTCTGGGATGCAGTCTATTTGTCGCTTGCGGCGGATCTAGCAAATCAGAGGAAGAAGGGGATTCAGAAGATACAGGAATCATCGAAAACATAAGCAATGCCGGAGAAGCTATCAAAGGTCTTAATGGCCTGGAGAAAGCAATGAAGGACATTGAAGCGCAGATGAACGCCTTAAAAGAAAAGACTCCTGTAAGTAATGATGAATTAAAAAAGGTGCTACCTGAAACCTTGGAAGGTCTGAAAAGAACCTCCATCAATCTTGGTGAATCCGCTTCCATTGGTGTTTCCAGTGCAAATGCGACCTACCAAAACGAAGATGCTTCAAAAACGATTGAAATCTCCATCTTAGATGGGGCGGGTGAAGCAGCAAGCTCCATTACTGGCCTTGCATTCTATGGATTCAACCAGGATTCGGAAAGAATCACTGATGATATGACCGAAAAAACAATGGAATACAAAGGTCAAAGAGCAAAACTGACAGAATCTAAATTCAATGATAGGCAAACCTCAACCATTGAATGGCTGCATAAAAAAAGGTACCTAATGAAAGTCGAAGGAGAAGGATACAGCATCGACGAGGTAGGTAAGATCATGGATAACTTAGCATTAGGGAATTTACCTGAATAAACATTACACTACATATCTAAACAAGGGGCAATGAATTTCATTGCCCCTTGTTATTTTTATAAGTGTTTAATTATTTCCTAGGTTTTGAAGCCATCACAAATTGCAGCTCTCCCCCATTTGAAATATCAGTATGTGAAATCTTAAAGTCTTTCACTTCTTGCCCATTCCACAACACCTTGCTCACATATACATTTTTCTCCGATTGGTTTTTAGCCAATACCTTCAAGGTTTTGCCATTTTCCAATTGTACCTCAGCCGACTTTACTAAAGGGCTTCCTAACCAATAATGAGTGTCTCCAGGTGCAACCGGATAAAAACCCAATGAACTGAACAGGTACCAAGCCGACATTTGTCCACAATCATCATTCCCACCTAAACCTGCAGGTCCATTGTGGTATTGGTTACGGATAATCTGCCTGATTCTTTCTTGGGCCTTCCAAGGGCTTTTTGTGATGTTGTATAGATAGGCAACATGGTGTGAAGGTTCATTTCCATGAACATAATTCCCTATGATCCCCTCACGCGTGATATCTTCAGTATTCTCAAAATACTTATCAGGAAGGTGCATGGTAAACAAGGAATCTAAATAAGTTTCAAATCGCTTCTGTCCACCCATAGTTTCCATCAATTGAACCGGTTGATGTGGAACATACAAGGAATAATTCCAAGTATTCCCCTCAATAAATCCCTGTCCATGCGTATCTAATACATCAAATTTTTCTCTAAATACACCTTTGCTATCTTTAGGACGCATAAAACCAATGCGTTCATCATATAGGTTCTTCCAATTCTCAGCGCGTTTATTGAATTCTGCTGCGATCTCTGCCTTACCCAATTTCTCGGCTAATTGTGCAATACACCAATCATCATAAGCATATTCCAAGGTATTGGAAACCGAAGTGCCATTTTTATCATCCGGAACATAGCCCAAATCGATATAATCGCCTATGCCCTCATATCTTCTTGCATTGGCAGTCTGCACACAGGCATTCAAGGCCGCCTCCGCATCTCCCTTGTACACGCCTTTCATGATCGCATCCACAACCACCGATACGGAATGATAGCCACTCATACACCAGTTTTCATTGGCATAATGCGACCAGATCGGCAACATATTCAATACCGATTGCTCATGATGGGCCATCATGGATGAAACCATATCTGCATTTCTCTTCGGATCGACCAAATTCAACCAAGGATGAAAAGCCCTAAAGGTATCCCATAGAGAAAAAGAGGTGTAATTTGTAAAACCATCTGCCTTATGTACCTCTTGATCCAAGCCTTTGTACTCACCATTAAGGTCCATATAAACAGTTGGCATTAGGTTAGCATGATAAACAGAGGTATAAAAGTTAACCAGATCCTCTTTGTTCAGCATATCTACCTTAAATTTCTCCAGCTCTTTATTCCAATCTGATTTACCTTTATTGACGATCTCCTCAAAATTCCAGTTTGGCGTTTCTGCCTGCATATTTTCCAAGGCATTCTTCATGCTTACTGGACTCAACGCGACTTTCATCATGACCTGCTCCCCTTCTTTGGTATCAAAATCCAAATGCATTTTGATATTATGCGCCGCTAGATCCGGGAAATTATCCTCTTGGTTGAATTTCCTCCAGAAACCCTTGTATTGCACATTCTTATCCAAATATTTGGCACCATAATTCTTAAAGGCTTTAGAAGTCTTGATAGCAAAATATACAGTTCTGGTCCTTGCCCAACCATTGGTCTGCCTATATCCTGTAATAGTGGAATCATTCAGCACACGAACGACTGTCCACACATTTTTGCCATCATAATTATAGATGCCAGAAGTCAAGTCCAATATCAAATGAGATTGATCAGAAGCTGGAAAAGTATAACGATGCACACCCACACGGGTGCTTGTAGTCAATTCTGCTTGGATATTATGCTTATCCAACTTCACCTTATAGTAATTCGCCTCAGCAAGCTCATTATCATGACTATATGGAGATCTATATCCATCTTGCGGACGGTCCGATGTTCCTGGATTCAATTGCACCTTTCCTTGGGTTGGCATAACCAAAATATCCCCAAGGTCGGAATGTCCTGTTCCTGAAAAATGGGTATGGCTAAAGCCGACGATCGTAGGGTCATCATATTGATATCCTGCACAATATTTATACACATCTCCAGTATATTGTCCGTTGACCGCATAAGGGATGGTATCGGTTTCGGGGCTCAACTGTACCGATCCAAAAGGAACAGTTGCCCCAGGAAAGGTATGCCCCATTTTTGCAGTTCCGATCAATGGTTTGACGTATTGGCTCAAGTTTGGCTGTTGGGCATTCGACATTAGCGGAATGACCACAAAAGCCAATACTTTGGCAAAATTCATATAGTTCTTTTTCATCATATTAAATTACAGGATTTGAGGCATATTCCGACCAAAGTTCATCAATCGTTTTTCCGGTTTCTCTTGCCCAAAACTCATCAGTATAGACTTTATCACGCATCGCCTGATCTAACTTCTTGACAAAGTTCTTTTTCTTATGTTCTTCTATCCAATGGAAGAATCGCGCAGTAATCCTATAAGAATCGGTATATTTCTGTTTTTCATTAAATTCCGGAAGTCTCCAATTACCTGCTTCATTGGCTACCCCATATTTAAAACGAATATAATCCGCAATGCCTTCAGTAATCCACCAAGGCCCAGATCCGTTGGGATATGCCTGAACGATATGCATGACTTCATGCGTCACGACATCAATATCATGTGGGTTTTTCTTCAACCAATTAGGACTGTATCGAACGATCCCTCCCGCTGTAGCAGCGACACCATCATACTCCGGATCGATGACAAAGGTCACTTCCTTCCTTGTTTTCTTATTATACTTTTTGGCCAACTTAGGGTAGTTGGTGAAATAAGTGTCAATAAGTTCTTGTTTAGTGACCGCACTAAACTCTTTGTCCTTATTGATCCATATCAAGGTATACCCCTTCTTCTTCAAAGTATCCAGCTCGACGGCAACCTTTCGGTCATCCTCGGTATGTTCCCAGCTTTGCGCATGGCTTGAAGAAATAGAAATACCCAAAAATATGCTTAATGCGAATGTTAATGTGTTTTTTCTCATTGGGCTAATTGATTTATTAAATATTTAGTGAACTCTTGCCAATAATTGCTGTTTTGAGCCAACTAAAACGATAATCTAGTAATCAAATATATTTAAAAAGATTAGTAATACTATAAAAATCTAGGATTGTTACAACAGTATTTATTAACCTAAGTTCATTTTTTGAGCCCAAAGTTCACCAACCTTTATTAAAAATAACAAGGCATTAGCCAAGAGGCTAAAATAATGAGTGCAATAATCTTATTTATTTTTCCTTCGATAGAATTTGGAGGGCACTTTCTTCTGCGGTTCCTGCAAGGCAAATACAAATCCTTGCATTTGACCCTATTTCAGTTTAGAATGTTTAAATCTGGACATTCCAATGCTGCTGTGTTTTCTATCATTGCATTGATATCTCAATTGCTGATTGATCATACTGGATATGATGAAACCCTTACTTGGTTCCTTAGAGCTGGCTTTGTTGCTTTAGCGGTATTGATCTCTGCTGGATTTTTCTTTGGGGCTATGGGCGAAGGTAGGACAACCAGCAACAACTGGATATCTCTAGTTTTTGTGGCGACCGTTTTAGTTAGCACCTGCATGTTCGCCCTTGGAATAGGGTTATTGGAAACATGCTAATTAATCTTGTATTATTTTCTATAATATTTCTATAATCAAAAAAGGCTGATCCGGCTCCGGATCAGCCTTTCCTTTTTAATTAACGGTAAACCAAGTATAGCTTTTCGCAGGAATCTTAACAGGTAAACTCAATTTATAATCTCTTGCCAATTGATGCTTTTGGGGGTTCTTACCCTCGAAGGCAATCTGCACATCCTGTTCCAATCCAGTGTAGTAAAGCGGCAGATCAACATGAATATGCATCTCTTTATCAGTTGGATTATACAACATACCCAAACCCTTTTCTTTTCCATTTGGATCGACATGTAAAATACCGTCCCAATTCCTTCCATCTGCTCGACGTAGGTGGATGATATCTGCATTCAAGATATCGCGATATTTCTTATACCAATCAATCACCTCAATGACGGTGGCTTTAGTCTTATCTGTATCATACAATCGAGGACCTCTATAACAAGCTTGAACGCCGGCGCCATAATATTGCATCATCAATTGTTTATAATCTTCCAAATGATCATTTAATGGTTCCAAAACTGCATCTGCACCGCCTCCATGGTAGGCTGTCAAAGGAACAAATCCCCAACCCATTGACGGCGTCTTTTCCCAGGTACCATCATAGATATTTTGGCGGTTCAAAATCTTTTGCTGATCTCTCGACAAGGAGAAATTAACTTCCCGATACCCCAAGGCAATTTTATTTGTACCATCTAGAAAATACCAATCTGGCGCATTGATATATACGCCCATCTGATTCAATTCATGGAAAATAGACTTCTGGATTTCCATCTGCGCAAATTGGGAGTCTTCCAAGCCATGATGCCCCGGATGGTCGTGCGACGCACAGACATCTCCCGGATATGGCCCATCCATTTCCAAAATACTAAAACCGGTATTCTTGAAAAAATCCTTAATTGCTTGTGCATAATCCAAACCCCATTGGCTACCAAAACATGGCGCATTCCCAAAAAATGCACCTCCGGGTTTTCCGGTTTTCGGATTGATGACATCAGTTTCTGGGTTAATACTTCTTGAACTAAATAAAGTATAGCCCCCTAATTTAATTCCCTTGGACTTTGCATAATCCGCCAATTCCTTCCATTCTTTATGGTTCTCGGCCGTGTTTAGCTCCATCTTCAAATGGCTACCAAAACTCAGGATTACCGCCTCATAGCCCGTTGCAGCACATTGATCAATAGCTGTAATCACTTCCTCCCTATTTTTACTTACCAAATGCATAAATATAGGATTAGCATTGGTCCATGGCGTTAAATACCGGTACATCCTCCTGATAGCTAAGCCTCTGCGTTCCTGGTCATGGCTATCATGTAGTAATTCAAAAGTCTTAACGGAAGTAAATTTCTGTTTGGGCAGCATTTCGATCTTAGATACATCTTTCGGATAGACCAAGGCCTTTGCCGGCGTAGTTAAATCATAATTGACCTGCGAAGTATAAGTTGTATCTTTTTCCCAATGCAAGGTTTGATCGGATAGACGGTATTTCATTGCGTTATTAAAAGCATAATTGGTCTCAAAATAGATTCCCGATTGCTTTTTCATATCCTCCGTACTGCCTACGACAGCTGATTCCTCCTCTACCAAGGAAAGTATCTCATTGACCAAGCGATTTACTTCGATCTTCTTTTGGCTTTCATTCCTGACTTCCACCCATTTTCGAAGGACCGGAAGTCCATCATAGATTTCATAATGTACATCGACGCTAATCCCGGGTAATTCAGGATGCTGAAATTCCAAGACTAAGCCAATGCCCTTGGCTTGTTCCGAATGGGAGGACCAAAATGGACTTTTGCTATTTAAAGCTTGCTCTAATGGCACTTCCCGAGATGTTTTAAATACAAATGCATCAGGATTAGCTTTTAATGTCGGAAACCATGATGTCAGGAAATAGGCTTTCTCCTTCTGCCCTTTTAACCCACCAATCTCATATTCTTTACCATTGATATTCACTATAGCCTCGGGCTCAATCGCTCGGATCAATTGTTGACCATTACTGAGATTACTGAAATCATAGCAGGCTAAGTTAGCTGCTTTCTTAAAGGTTCTTCTTATCAGTCCATTTTCAAGGATAATGTCTTCCTTATTGTTTACAATCTTTGATGAATAGCCCGTTGACTGGATCAGCCAATCTTTATTGGCGGTTTTTTGTACCTGTCCAGCTGAAAACTGAACCGATGAAACCGATAGTAAGGCAATTAGGATTAGTTTAGTGTTGATTTTCATAATTTAAAAAAGAGGCAGTTGATAGAAATCAAACTGCCTGCTGCGAAGTGAATATTTTTGGACTAAAGACTTCTTGACAATTCGTTCAATAGCGTCTTGGCATTGTTCAATTCCTCATTCCAACCATCAAAACGCTGATTGGCTTCCATCTTGTTGATGGCTGTTTGAAAGCTGTCTATAGATTTTTGATCATTTTTAGCTTTCAAGGCCTTCATCACAATCCTTGCTTTTTCATAATCTTGGATTCCTTCCAACATTCTTTCATATCGGATTGATGATCGACCTTTCGGATAAACAATATAAGTATCTCCTGCTGGCCAGGTCCTGAACCTAGAATCCGTCAATGGATTTTCTACCCATGAGTTATAGGCCCATCTCAGCATTCCATCAAAACCGGTTGCCAAAGCATACCAACCCAAATAAGTCGACTCGGCCGGTTCGGAGAAGGTAAACTGATTTGGGAAACCATCCGAGCAACAGATATAGAAGGTACTGTTCAAGCCTCTTTTATGCCGATCCATAATATCAGCCTTTGAAAAAGGATGACCTACCGAGATACTGATATCCTCTGAATTTGGAAAACGCTGATAGGTTTTTTGGTTATCGGCATAAGAAATACCAATTTCTGGTGCTACCTTTTCCAATAAGGCAAAAGCCGCGTCCATCTGTTCTCTTTCCCTTTCATCCATGGCAATATTGGTTTTCTTCAACCATCCTTTTGCATCCAGATGTTTTACGAAATCCTTCAAAAATGGAGTCCAAAGCTCTTCAAAAATAGCAGTCCCTGGTTTGGTAACCACATTGACCAACTCCCCTTTTGCGGCATCTTGATAATGGATCTCATTGTTCCATGGAATGATAGAATAACAGTTTATCATGTCATCAACCCCTAGGTCCATCATAAATTGAACCCAACGGTCAAATACGGCATAATCATAGGTCCAAGTTCCATCGCTATTCTTGGTCCAGGTAATCATGTCAGCATAAGGATCATAGGTCTGTACATTCCAAGGATCTTTGTTCAAGGTGGTCGTAATTACCTTCTGTCCGGCGTCTGCAAGCATTTGCATCACAGGTTTCATGGCTTCAAAATGGGCATCACTCCACATTTCCAGGCCTTCAACTCTTGCTACTGCAGATGGGTGTTGCCATTGGTCTAGGTGATAGCTCCATTCTGTTGCTTTAGGCAAGGTTTGATTGATTACATCCAGCTCTAAACCCAATTTTTGGCTAGGTTGTCCCTTGGCAGAAATGGTTACAATCCCTTGGTAAAGACCCGCTTGCGTATTTTCGGGTATCTTTACACTGATCCACACTGGTCGAGCTGTCTTTTTTTGGATATCAAACGACTTAAGATTATCCAGCATATCGGGAGCTAGCGATGAGGCGAAATCCTCAGGTTTCCTATATCCACAACCGCCTGCAAATTCATCGGTCATGACATAACGCACAAATCGCGCATCGGAAGCAGCCTTGGAAATCACTGCTTTATTTTTTGAAACCAGATCAGAAACATCCACATGAACATCAGCAATATCAGCATTGGTCCAAAGAAGGATCTGAGCAGATAACTTCTCCCCTTTCCAGCCCTCAATTTTCACTCTATTTTGTTTGGCTATTTCAGGCGCCAAGGACTTGGCAAATCGCTTATCGATTGTTACAAAAGAACTATGTAGGCCTGGTCCTACCTTAGACCAGTCAGCATTGACATCGGCAGTAGGATCAGCTAATTCGACAAAGGTTTCTGAAAGTGCAGCTTTACCTTGGGCACTTGCTTCTTCAACAGTCAAGAAAGTAAGGCCTAAACTCAGTAAAACCACCCATTTAGGAGTATTGATTTTCATTGATGATAGTTTAGTTGATTATGCTGCAGCAATTTTTGCCACAAGAATACAATATACAAGATACAGGAATTAATTTAAAAGCGACAGGCCGAAAGTTATTGTAAGTAAAATATTATACAAGACTGCAACCGATTAGTTATTCAAACAAATAGCATCCAATTAACTGAATTTCAACTATTTTATTATTTGTATAAAATATGTTGCAATCAAATATTTTCATTCTATATTTGTACTTGTTTTTAATGAGTCTAAATAAACTAACCTCCCTTTGTTAGTTTCGTTTAATTAAACCCTATCATTCTTTTTGTTGAGGAGGAAAGTTTTTTTCAGGTTCTTGGAAACAAAATAGCGCCATGCTAAAGACGGCAATCTCTGCATGACGCCAAAAATCTAATATCAGCTGTAACTGGTATTAGTTGATTGATTCTAGGAATCAATCACCTTTTACACACTGTATGTATGAAAGGACCTGCAAGATAAACAAAATTGGGCGCTCTCCCTATTAATTTATCCCACGGTTCTTTCATAAACAGTTAATGGAATTTTTAACATTATACATTAACATTTTATGAAGTACCATCTATTATCCAATCACTCACCTACGAGTTACACACACTTAGTATCTAATCTATTCTTTTCAGGGACTTGTAATGTGCTTTTTCAGACCCTTTTATTTATTCTTTTTCCCTCTATATTAAAATCGACTCAGTCCCACTATGAAAACTAATCTCATAACAACACTGTTCTTATTATTCTTTATTACAACTTCTTACGCCCAAAACGGCACAATCAAAGGAACTATCCTGACCCAAAGAGGTAACCCTGCAAAAAATGTAGTGGTCAAATTGAACGGCAACCAAGAAATGGAAGTCGATTCCCTTGGAAAATACCAATTCAGCAATCTTACACCCAAATCTTACGAAGTCAGAGCCAAACATATAGGTTTCACCTCCCAAGTGAGCAGCATTGTGCTAAAGGAAAATGAAACGCGCATCCTAGACTTTGTCCTTGAAGAAGGAACCAATACGCTCCAAGAAGTTATCGTAAGCGCCAAGAAACCCATCGTTGAACATGAGCTATCAAGCTCTCTTCGAGTTCAAACCCCAATTTTGGAACTATCCCAAAATGTCCAGACCATAAATGCTGAAGTGCTAGCAAAACAACAAGCATTTAACTTAGCAGATGGTCCATTCAGAAATATCTCTGGTGTTAGCCGACAAACCCATTGGAATGATATGTATGTCAATATCAACATGCGCGGTTCCCAAATCCAGGCTTTCCGCAATGGGATGAATATTGTCAGTTCCTACTGGAGTCCTTTATCAGAAGACATGGCAACTGTAGAAAAAATTGAATTCGTAAAAGGACCTGCGGGATTTATGATGTCCAGTGGCGACCCAGCAGGGATCTACAATGTGGTTACCAAAAAACCTACAGGACAGCAAAGTGCTGAAGTAACCTTTAGCTTAGGAAGTTTTGAAAACTACAGAAGCACTTTGGACTTAGACGGTAAACTTTCTAAAGACGGCAAACTACTTTATCGATTGAATATCGCTGGGTCTTCAAAAGCTTCTTTCCGTCCGAATGAAGACAATAAAAGACTTGTAATCGCTCCTGTTCTATCTTACAAAATTAATGATAAGACAACTGCCACATTGGAATATACTTATCAGAAAGCTGTCATGACTGATGTTGGATCAGGTTATTTGATGTCTCCATTTGGCTATAAAACTCTTTCTCGTGAAACCACATTTTCTCAAAAAGGAACCGAACCTCTGGACATCGATGAACATTCTGCATTTATCAATATCGAGCATAAATTAAATGCTAATTGGAAATTAACCGCACAGGGTGCTTATTTTAATTACAATCAAATCGGCGCTAGCAGTTGGCCTAAAGATATTCTTCCTGATGGCAAAATTATCCGGAAATCGGATACTTGGGATGCCCAAAGCAAGATGCTCCTTGGCCAAGCTTTCTTAAATGGCTCATTTAATACTGGAGAAGTGAAGCACCAAATATTGGCGGGTATTGATCTAGGAAGTAAATCCTATTTAGCAGACTGGAACCAAAGCATTATTCTAGATAGTTTAAATGGAGGTGAGTTTGATCCTAAGAATCCTGTCTATGGATTTGACTTTGGGCTTCAGAGTTTTGACCGCAGCCATTCCTTGGTTCAACGCGCAGCTATAGGCGGTGGCATTATGTCCTCAGATTATAATTCAGCCTATGTGCAAGATCAAATGAGCTTTTTTGATAATGCTTTACGTTTGACTTTGGCTGCTCGCTATACCTCCATGTCTATCAGTACCTGGGGCGGTGCGCCAGTTAAAAGCGAAAAAGTCACACCGAGAATAGGTCTATCCTACTCCATTGATAAAAATACAGCAGTCTATGCATTACTTGACCAATCTTTTCTTCCACAGCAAGGAATTTTATTTGACGGATCTAAAATAAAACCAATCACAGGTAACAATTATGAACTTGGTATCAAAAGAGATTGGTTCAAAGGAAAATGGAATAGTACCATCGCGATCTATCAAATCACCAAAAACCATGAAATAACATCCTATGGACCAAGACCTGAGATGTCAGTCGAAGTTGGGCAAAAAAGAATCCGCGGGCTTGAAGTCGATATCCGTGGTGAGATATTAAGGGGTTTGAACCTGATTGCGAACTATGCATACACCGACGGACAAGTGACCAAAACCAATGAAGGTGTTGAAGCCTTTTTTGTTGGACAAAGACTTGATGGTGCCGATGTTCATATCGCCAACCTATGGCTGGACTATGAATTGACGCGAGGAAAGGCAAAAGGTTTGGCCTTCCAATTTGGAGGGATGTCAAATATCCAACGTGGCTTGGAATTCTACTCCAAGGATGAACCCGAAAAAAATATTGAAGATTATTTCCGCTTTGATGCCGGGATGGGCTACCGCATCGACAAATTCAGTGTCAATCTAAATGTACAGAACCTTTTGGATAAATACTTGATTGAGGGCGGTAGTTATTACACTACCTATTTCAGTACCCCTGTTTACTCTTGGCAAGCCGGTGCACCAAGAAACTATAGATTAACATTTGCATATAAATTCTAAAACCATGAACACAAAAACATTATTGACAATTTTAATAAGCCTTGTAAGCCTTCAATTTGCGAGTGCACATGCATTATGGATTGAAACCCAATCAAATGGAAAATTGAACCAAAAACATACGGTCAAAGTTTATTACGGTGAATATGCCGAAGGTTTGGTAGACCCAATCGATAAATGGTACTCAGATGTCAAAGATTTCGACTTGATCTTGATCGCTCCGGATGGAAGTAAAAAAGTCCTAGAAAAAACAGCGGCTATAGACCATTTCGAAGCTTCTTTTCAACCAACAGCTAACGGAAACTATATCCTTTCTGTAGTAAAGCCTGCAAAAGAAGCCTATGAAACCATGAAATTCGAATTTTCTTCCATCGCTTTCGTCCAAGTTGGAAAGTCTTCCAAAACTACGAATTCACTTCCTTTCCATCTTGAATCCACAGTCCTGAGCCCAAAACTGGGCAAATCCATAGAGATCCAGGTATTGGATAATGGGCAAGCTGAAAAAGAAAGGGAAGTAGTCATCATGGGCCCCGAGGGATGGACCAAAACCGTCCATACCGATCAAGAAGGAAAAGTTTCCTTTAAACCCTTGATCGCTGGGAAATATATTATTGAAGCCTCTCGTATAGATGAAAAATCGGAAGACTGGTATGGTCAAAAGATTGAAAAAATCTGGAAAGGCAGCACCTATTCCGTAACTGTAAACTAACCATATTAAGCTAGTAAAGTGCTTTATGCACTTAACTAGCTTAATCTTTATTCTTAATATCATGTTCAGCCTAATCATTCTATTCGTTTTCACAGGCACTTATTTCTTTTATTGCAGCAGCAAGAAAATGAAAAGTACCCATCAAATAGAATACAGCATTTTTAAATCATTTACACCCATACAATTGAAAGTATCTGGGTTCATCTTATTAGCGATTGCTGCCTGCTTAACCATTGTCAAACAAGGTCTAGAAGCCGGAAGCTTTGCTTTTATAGTCTATTTAATGACTTTTTTAAGTCTTGTGAATCTGCTGTTCCCTTATAAAACCTTGAAATGGAAACATATTCTCTTTCTTTTTTCCATCTCGCTGATCCTTGAATTAATAATAATGTTTATCTCCCATTAGCCATGCCAGCAAATAAAAAATACCTTAGTTCTCCTTTCCAAAGGTTTTTAAAAATAACCGCAGGTTTTATAGCGGGATATTTACTTATGCTCGCTTTCCATAATTTCTTGACCTTATTTTGCGATCGCAAAAACATCGTCATGTTATCTGGTTTTTCTGGGTATATCATATGGGCGATTCTGCTTCTCTTAGCCTTTTTATCAAAAAATGGATGGTATATCTGGGGCATATACCTAAGCCTCACTTTACTTTTATCTATCCCTTTCATCTTTTAAATTCATAATGAATACCAGAAATTATAACATCTATTTTAATACACATACTATCAGTGGGATTATCATCTGTGCCCTTCTCTATGTCATTTTCTTTGCGGGTTCATTCTCATTTTTCAGAAATGAAATTGCCGCTTGGCAACAGGGCGATTCCTTCTCCAAAATGACAAAAGCGGATGTGGATTGTGACTATTTATTAGATTCCCTCGGACAGGCAATGGAACTCAAAGGAAGGGATATTACCTTTTCCTTTTATCACAAGAATGCTCGTTCTTATATGAGCTATACAGATTCCAAAGACAGCTTGCAACATGCAGAAAACTTAGCAAAAATCAATGAAAAGGTAGCCAACAAAGCAGACTGGACCAATACTGATTCAAAATATTTCGGCTATAATTTTATCAACAAGAAATCTGGCAGCTATACTGAAAACTATGACCTTGCAGAATTTTTATATAGGCTCCACTTCCTAGCCCAATTGAACGAAGTACCCATTAATATAGGCATTGGCCCCTTTGGTTATGTGGTTGCTGGTTTAACCTCCTTCATATTTCTATTTGCCTTGATTACAGGTCTTTTGCTCCATTGGGACAAAATCGTCTCCAATTTTTTTATCTTTCGCCCCTTTTCCAAATGGAAGACCGTGTGGACGGATATGCATACTGCATTAGGAGTCGTAGGCTTTCCTTTTCAATTTATCTATGCCGTAACAGGGATATTTTTAATCTTAAATTCGGTTTTGGCCATTCCTTTTGAAAAGATAATCTACAAAGGCGATTCAGAAACCATGTACACCGACCTTGCCTTTAACCATAAAGTTAATCTGCCCTACAGTTATTCAGCATTATCCCAAACGCCATCAATCAATCCATTCTTAGATACGGTCAGAAAAAAATGGCCAGATAGCCGGATCTTTCGACTCAGCATCAAAAATTACGGTGACAAAAATATGCAGGTCATTGCGGAGATCAGCCCCACCTATTCGAAACATCTTGCAGGTTATGGTATCTATAACATCCGTGCAATTGATGGCAAGATATTGGAAGAAAAGACACCGATGGCTAATTCAACCTTTGTAGACCATGTAAAGAGCCTCTTGTACAGATTACATTTTGGAGATTACGCGGGATATCCGCTCAAATATTTATCCTTTATCTTGGGTATCATGGGCTGCTTGGTCATCTCCTCTGGAATCATGATCTGGTTGGTCGCTAGGGATAAGAACAATGTCCCTAAGCATAAAAGAAAGTTCAACTTCTGGTTGGCAAATGTATACCTAGCCATCTGTCTGACCATGTTCCCTACTACCGGAATAGCCTTTATTGCTGTCAAATTGGGCGCTCAAGTAAACCAGGATTTTCTATACCAAGTTTATTTTTGGACTTGGCTCCTATTTAGCACCTATTATATTATTCGCAGAAATATCAATAAGACCAATAGAGAAACCTTACTATTGGGTAGCATCATCGCATTTATCATCCCTATTGTCAATGGGGTGATCAGCAAAAAATGGATATGGAATAATTTAATGGAAGGCAATATAGATCTGTTCAGTATTGACTTTCTTTGGATCTGTATTGGAGTCGTAGGGATTAGCATCTTTAGAAAAATCAGCAAACTGAAAACAGCGGCAGTCTAAAATCAATTACCTCAATAAGGTTTCTTTAATCAGGATATATACCCCTACCAAAAGAATCATATATCCGAATCCTTTTTTGAGGTTTTTGTTACTGATTTTCTCGGAAAGATAGAATCCAATAAATATTCCGAACACAGTACCACCGGTATAGCCAAGTAGTAATTCCCAGTCAAAGAGTTCGAACTTCTCTAAATCGCCCATTACCCCAAAGAAGGAATTAATACTGATAATGATCAAGGAGGTCGCCACAGCCTTCCGCATTGGCAGATGATAAAAGTTGACCAATGCCGGAATAATCAGGAACCCACCACCAGCACCTACCAGTCCTGTTACCAAACCTACCAATGCACCTTGAAAAACAATGACCTCTATAGGCGTCTTGACGTATCCTCCAGGCACTTCCGGACCATTCTTTGCCGAACGGATCATACTTAAGGAAGAAGCTACCATTACAAAAGAGAACAAGATCATCAATAGCACGTTCTGATGAAAACTATATCCTGCGATAGGGATGACTTCTGGAACTAAAGGAAGGATAAAGGACCGAGTAATAAAGACCACGATCAAAGAAGGTACACCAAAGGTTAGGACTTTCGGTAAGTCAGCTTCCTTTTTTATGATCCCCCGCACGGCACCGATCAATGAGGTGATCCCAATGGCGAAAAGCGAATAGGTCGTGGAAAGGGTTGGCTCAACAGCCATAATATAAACCAAAATTGGAACGGTCAAAATGGTCCCTCCACTGCCAATTAATCCCAAGGTTATTCCAACCAAAATTGCTAATACGCAGCCAAGGATTATCATATCATTTAATATTTGGTTTAAATGTGTTTATACTTCCCATCCATAAAAGTAAAGGAAATTAATTAAAATAATCCAATTCCAAGTCTTTTTCCCGGAAGCTGATAATTTTTATTCTTTTCCTTTAAACTGCATTTAACCTGTACTGGCCTGACCTAAATTTTCCAGTAGCATTACGACTTATCCGAGATGGACTCGATTCCAAATGGGTCTTGTTTTGGACACATTGCTAACCACAGCAATATCTCTCGAATATGCCTCGAATAAGACTAGGCTAAGTCCCGAAAAAAACATCCATAAGTATGCTGTTTAACCAGACAGTTTGGTCAGAAAAAAAGCCTGAATTGGAAAAAACAGGCTTTTGACTAACAAAAATATAAAAGAATGTGATTATTGGGCAGTATCTTGAACTGTAGTATCGACTTGGGTTGAATCCAAGTTAATCACTTCGGCATCCGGAGCGTTGATATTATAGCGTTCTGCATCTCCACCTTGTTCAGGATTTGGAAGTGCTTCAGTTTCTGTTTCTGTATTTTCGCTATTATTACAGCTGCTAATAGTAAAGAATCCCATGGCAAATATCCCTATTACTAATTTTAACTTATTCATATGCTTGTCATGTTGATTTGTTAATAAAACCATCGAAAAGAAGAAATGTTTTAATGACGATAAAAAAAAACCTGACCTTCAGGTAGAAAGCCAGGTATCATTCAGGTTATTTTTAGTTAATAAGGATCAAAGTTTTTCTCCATGCTGGGAGATGTCAAGACCAACTTCCTCATCAGCATCCGAAACACGGAGTGGAGTAATCAGGTCGGTAAGTTTTAATAAGATAAAGGCCATGATGATGATAAATATCGCGGAAAGGATCAGTCCTATGATATGCGCTGAAAAAAGTTTCCATTCCCCATAGAATAGTCCATTGTCAGGAATAGCTGGATTAATGGCATTAGTAGCGAATACACCGGTCAGGATCATACCCACCATACCACCTACCCCATGGCTCGGGAAAACATCCAAAGTATCATCGATTCTTGATCTTGTTCTCCAAGCAATTACTACCCTACTGATCACTGCGGCTACAGCGCCGATGACCAAGGAATGCCCGAAGGTGACAAACCCTGCTGCCGGAGTAATGGCCACCAAACCAACTACTGCGCCAATACAGACCCCCATGGCTGAAGGTTTGATGCCTTTAGCGGCATCAAAAAATATATAGGTCAATGCTGCCGCACCGGAAGCCGTTGAAGTGGTAATCAATGCTGTCGCTGCTAATTCTGATGCTGAAAATGCCGAACCAGCATTGAAACCTATCCAACCAAACCATAATAAACCAGTACCCAATAGCACATAAGTAATACGTGCAGGGCTGTGACTATGCATATCTTTTCCTTTTCTCAAATATATTGCAGAAGCCAAAGCGGTTAATCCAGCCGACATGTGGACCACCGTACCCCCAGCAAAGTCCAAAACACCTAGCTTGAATAGCAAGCCCTCGGGATGCCAAGTGGCATGTGCCAATGGTGCATATATAAACACAAAGAATAAACAAATAAAGAGTACATAAGAAGTAAATCGAATTCGTTCTGCAAAAGCACCTGTAATCAATGCGGGTGTAATAATCGCAAACTTGAGCTGATAGATTGCAAAAAGTGCAAAGGGAATGGTCGGTGCTGCCTCCCAAGGTCCTCGTTCCAATACATTATTGAACATAAAAAATGTGAAAGGATTGCCAATGACCCCTCCTATGGACTCCCCGAAAACCAAACTGAATCCAAAGATTACCCAAATCACGGCAACCACCGCCATGCAAATAAAACTTTGCAACATGGTGGAAATAACGTTCTTTTTCTTGACCATCCCACCATAAAAGTAGGCCAAACCTGGTGTCATGATCAAAACCAAGGCCGTAGAAGTCAACATCCATGCGATATCGGCATAATTATACTCGGAATTGGAATGGATTTGAGGTGATTTTGAAAAAACAAGCGAAATTAATACTAAAATCCCCATAAAAACGAGAGGTACATAAGACTTTCTACCAGATAAAACCATAATGTTTAAATTTTATTCAACAAAAATACATTTTTATTGAATTTATCAAAACATTTTTTGATTTTTTATAGAAATAAATCAATTATTTTATTGATTTATTTAATAAAGCATAAACAAAACACATAAAAATATACGATATTCAATAAAAAATAGATTTTTCATATCAAAAAACCATTCTTTAAGATCATTTTCATTAAACCACATATTAATTAGCAAGATTTATTGATAAAAGAGCAGTCATATCATTGGTTTATGATAAAAACCGAATACTTTTTGTTTTTATCGGGGTCAAAACTCATTATTTTGATTTTGGAACAAACAATTCAACAAAATTTGAGATATTTAATAGAAATAAATGCTGCGACATGGATGATCTGTTCAAAATATATAAAGTAGATAATAAAGAGGCACTATACATACAAGGACAGAGCAATGAGCCCCATAATCATCAATTTGAGGAACTCATCATTGGGATTCGGGGTAAAATCGAGCATTTCATTGATTTCCGAAGTGAAACCTATACCGCCCCTTTTGTTTGTTTTGTAAGTCGCGGTAAAATCCATCGGGTGGCACCTATGCTGGAAAATGGAGAATGTGACTTTTGGGTTTTGCGTTTTAAAAGTGAATTCATTCCAGAAACTACCTTTAATCTATATAGTTATTATCATGATAATGCAAACTTGGCTTTTCAATCAGGACGATGCTTTGATCGCTTGGAGCAGATCTGTAAAATGATATATGATGAGATGCAACAAGAAAAACCTGAACTGGCAATAGTGAGGGAATTGCTGAACAGCCTCTTTACGATGATCGAAGCCGAAAGAAAAAAGCAGCAACCCGACCACTTGAATCTTTATAAAAACCAAGATATCACCTTTAAGAATTTCTTAAATATCCTTGAGGAGAATTTTCGTAGGCCTGAAGGTGTAAATTATTATGCTGAAAAATTATTCATGAGTCCGCGGAACTTAAATAGCATCACTCAGAATATCCTGCAGCAAAGTGTTTCTGAAATCATCGAAACCCGGAAACTGATTGAAGCCAAAAACCTATTGATCAGCAGCAACAAGACCATCTCGGAAATAGGATTTGAATTGGGTTATTCTGATAAGGCCTATTTCACCAGCGTTTTTAAGAAGAAATCGGGTCAGACCCCTTCAGAGTTTAGGGAGGAAATGAACCGCTTGATTTCCTAATTCTTATACTTTTCTTCCAAATTCTCATACCTCTCGATACCATATCCTTGCGATATTTGTAAATACATTGGAAAGGAATTTATAATGGAAGATATGACAAGAAAACAATTTCTAGCTGCAGCTGCAACCTTGCCACTGGCTGGCGCCGCAGTCAAATTGAAAAGTCTCAATAAATTTATAGATGGGCTAAACAGCAGCAGCAATATGCCGGTGTTGTTTCTAGGCCATGGCAGTCCAATGAACGCCATTGAAGACAATGAGTTTGTTCAAGGATTTAAAAATATAGGTAAGGAAATAGAAAAACCAACCGCTATCCTAGTGATATCGGCGCATTGGGAAACACGGGGCACTTATGTAACTGCGATGGAGATGCCAAGTACCATCCATGATTTCGGTGGATTTCCACAAGCGCTGTTCGATGTACAGTATCCTGCCCCCGGTTCGCCGGAACTGGCGGAAGCGGTAAAAGAAATCGTTGTGAGCAAGGACGTGCATTTGGATGATAAATGGGGCTTAGATCATGGATCTTGGTCGGTGGTAAAACATCTGTACCCCAATGCGGATGTTCCTATTATACAAATGAGCATTGACTATAGTATGCCTGCCTCCCATCACTATGCATTAGCTAAGGAACTAGCAGCCCTAAGAAAGAAAGGTGTACTGATCATTGGTTCAGGAAACAATGTGCATAATCTGAGGATGGTTTCTTGGAAGCACTTAAACACGGTAGGATATGCTTTTGACTGGGCACAGGAAGCCAATGAAAAGATGAAGGAGTACATATTGGACGGCAATCACCAACCGCTGATAGACTTTGACAAACAAGGTCCAGCCTTTCAGATGGCGATCCCTACGCCTGAGCATTATCTGCCGATGATTTATGCGCTGGCCTTACAGGAAAAGAATGAAGACTTACAGATATTCAATGATGCCGCAGTGGCTGGCGCATTGACCATGACATCCTTTAAAATAGGTTAAGGCCTGATAATTAGAAGGTTAATTGTTAAGAAGCTATCGAAAATTCGATAGCTTCTTTTTTTATCCCCTATCCCAGCCATTCACCGAAATTGTTTTTTTATGAGTTTTTTTCACCGAATAATCTTCACGTTTTACCGAGTTTTCTTAAGAGCTTGCCTATTCTCCCTGTTAGTGTCTTGGTATTCCATATACCTTTGAATCAAACAATTACAAACACAAAAACTAATAAATTAAAAATTCAAAATCATGAAAACGCTAATCTCACTAATCGCAGCAACAGTATTTACACTTGTCAGTTCATTTGTATTTGCTAACAGTAAACCAGAACCCGTAAAGTTCTTAAAGGTAGAATCTATTATCGATCACTACATCGATGCAACCAATAATGGCGAAGTCGCTTTGGTAGACCATTTGTTCACTGAAAACTTCAAATATGCAACTCCAAATAATGGTAAGAGTGAACTTGTTGGAAGAAGCACTTTGGTCAATCACTTGAAAAAGCAAAAAGGAGTAAAATTGGCAGCGGAATCATCTTACACATTCGTTGAGAAAAACGATGATTGCAGCATTGTAAGAGTCGCTACAAGCTTTGAGCATTTCACAAGATATGATTATGTAACCCTATGCAACAGCAAAGACGGATGGAAAATAAGCAATGTAACCGTAACATACCCAGTAAAATAAGTCCCTCTTCGTTTATAAGTAGATTCTTTCCCAAAAGGTGTAACTGAACGTTATACCTTTTTTTTTGTTTATTTTCAGGAGATTGAGGGATTATGCATAGCTCTATCTATACCATAAATTTGTAATCAAACAATATTTCCGTATTTTCAGAAACTTAAACCCTATTTTGAAATGAAAAACACTATACTTTCTCTGGCTGCAGTAAGCCTATTATTTTGCAGCACGAGCCAGGCACAGCAAAACCCCGTTTTCAAAGGTTGGTATGCTGATCCCGAAGGGATAATCTACAATAACGAATATTGGATATTCCCAACTTATTCTGCCCCATATGAAGAACAGATCAAGTTTGATGCCTTCTCTTCAAAAGACTTTGTGAATTGGAAAAAGCATCCTAATATATTGGATAATACCGAGGTAAAATGGGCCAATAAAGCAATGTGGGCACCTTCTGTCATTCAAAAAGATGGCAAGTACTACTTTTTCTTTGGTGCCAATGATGTGCATGAAGGTGAGATCGGCGGGATCGGTGTGGCAGTAGCAGACAAGCCCGAAGGTCCCTACAAGGATTTGATTGGTAAACCATTGATCAATGATATTGTCCATGGTGCACAACCCATAGATCAATTTGTATTTAGGGATAAAGATGGGCAACACTATATGTTTTATGGTGGTTGGGGACATTGTAATGTCGTGAAATTGAGCGATGATTTCAAGAGCTTGGTTCCATTTGAGGATGGAACCATCTATAAGGAGGTGACTCCAGAAAACTATACTGAAGGTCCTTTTATGTTTATTAAGGACAACAAATATTATTTCATGTGGTCTGAAGGTGGATGGACAGGTCCTGATTATAAAGTAGCTTATGCTATATCGGATACTCCGTTTGGTCCTTTTGAAAGAATTGGAACGGTGTTGCAACCAGATCCTAAGATTGCTTACGGTGCTGGTCACCATTCGGTGATCAAAATCCCTAACGAGGACAAATATTACATGGTATACCACCGTCGTCCATTGGATAAAAAGGGCGCAAATGAACGTGAAACCTGTATCGATGAGATGAAATTTGATAAAGATGGTAAGATCCTACCTGTACAGATGACTTTTGAAGGCGTGAAACATGTCTTGAAATAAGATATTCCAGCAAAAAGAAAAGCCATTCCCACTCAAAGGAATGGCTTTTCTTTTATTAACCCTATCTTAGTAGCCTCAAAGCATTTAACATGAAATTCGGAAAAGTAGACGATCCAAGTCAAATTGATTTTTCTTTGCCAGCGACTCCCATTGAGACTATCGAATTGTTGAACAGGTATCAAAATAATGATGATTTTGATATGTATGTTGGCTACCCGAAATGGTCAAAGGCGGACCTGAAAGGTTTTTATCCGCGCGGAACGAAGGATGAATTGAAAATATATTCCCAAAATTTCAATGCCTTAGAGTTTAATGGAACTTTTTATAGATCGCCAAGCAAAGAGCAGGTATTGATCTGGAAAAACAGAACTGCTGAAGATTTCAAATTCTGCCCAAAATTCACCAATAGCATCAGCCATTATTCCCGATTGAACAATACGGATGAAAAAGTTGCCGCTTTTGTAGATTCCACGGTGCTGTTTGAAGAAAAGTTGGGTACGGCATTTTTGCAAATGCCGGAAAACTTCAAGCCAAAGGCATTCGATAGATTAGAGGGTTTTCTGAAGCGATTCCCAAAAGGTTATCCCCTAGCCTTTGAAGTTCGACATGAGGAATGGTTCAATGATGAAGAGGTTTTAGAGAAATACTTGAAATTGTTGACCGAGACCAAGACCAGCAACATTATTGTGGATACACCGGGCCGAAGGGATATGCTGAACTTTAGGTTGACTACGCCAGTGGCCTTTATCCGTTTTGTTTCCTCCAATGAAATCCTAGACAAGGAAAGGCTTTCCAATTGGGTATTGAAATTAAAGGAATGGAAAGATGCCGGTCTAAAACAGGCCTACTTCTTTATCCATCAGAAAATAGATCCGGAAACCTCTTTCCTATCGACCGACTTCGCAGAAGAACTGAACAAAAAATTAAATTGCAAGATACCAGTAGCAAAAAAGACGCTCTAAAAGCGTCTTTATGTTTTTTCTATTGTTGATAGACTAAAGCCCCGGATACATTCCAAAAGCTAAAGCTATCACCTTCACGAGGTCCTTGTGGAATCTGAACGCGAACGGTATGTTTTCCTGCTTTCAAATCTCCTAAATCTATGAACACAGGGTTTGTAACTGTCCCGGGACACCAATTTGATCGGCTCAAGTCGGAAGAAGAAAGTCCATCTTCGAAATTCCCACTAACGGGATTGTAGAGTCGGTAGCTTCCACAATCCAACCTCCATGGCGTAAATTGCGCCTTTAAATCTCCGTCCATAAAAATCTTATTCGGTTTAGGAACGAACTCATCGCCATTCCCCCAACCACCATGTCCGGTAGTAATATATCTGAGTTTGGCGTCTTTGATATCTTCTGCTAATTCAAATGTCAATTCTAATCCCTTTTCATCGGCGAACATAGTTGGATAGATTTGTCCCCCCATTTCCATGATGTTGGTCGTATTGAATAAAGGCATAATCTTCATGCCATTGGCGTAATTCGAGCCTCCCGGATGGATGGTTAGTTCTAAACTTACCTTGTGGCCGCCTTTATCATAATTTCCGATATAGGTTCCAATATATACCTCTTTGCCAGCAAGGACAGAAAGAAATTCGGATACATCTTGGCGATATATCACGCTGTCTTGCCAAGTTTTGCCTTTTAAAGTCAGACGATCATTAAAATGTGAAACTCCAAAAGGGGTAAAAAATCGCATTAGTTCAAATACCGGTGAGAATTCGGAGGTCCTGACCATTCCGGGATAAATAACTCCAGCCGAATCAATGATCTTTGGAAGTGTTTCCATTCCGTTTTTCATGCCATCCAGAAAGCTGGTTTTTTGATCCTCAGCAATCAAGAAAACAGAACCCGTTCTGTCATAAGCATCACCATTCGACTTTTCAATCAATTGGATAAAAGCTTGGCTATGCTCATCAACCTGAGGAACCCGCACTTTTTTAAGGATTACCGTTCCTTCGGCAAACCTCATAATAGAATCGGATTTGATTCCGGGTTGAAAACAAATCTGTTCATCTTGGAAGATCGGAATATGGACAAAGCGGCTTTTCCAAAGCTCATCCTTATAGGTTAATTCATCTAGCAATTCGGATTTTTCAATCACTGGCAGCTCTTTCGGCCAAGATTTCAGCTTTTCAATAGATGCAGCTACAAGCCCTGAATTGTCATTTCTCCTATACTTTAGAACCAATCCTAAACCTTGCCCCAAGTCATTTGGAGCCGCATTTATAGCAAGGTCAGAACTATATAATAGTTCAATCTTATTGGAATTGACAGAAGTGATTGCCTTTTTTGTCTTATGTTTTAAGATTTCGTTTCCTGCACCTTGTTCTTCATAAGTATATTTGCTCAATGTGCTGCTATCTACCGTACTGATCTTCTTTGAAGCAGATAAATAAGCGATTCGATATACCTTCTTATTGCTGTAATCAAAGCTGGAAACTTCGGCAGGGTATCGGGCTGATCCCGAGACGAGACTTTCCTTTGTAACGAATGATTTGCCTTTAGTAGCAAAAACCACCACGGGATCTTGCTTCATCATCGCTCCATCTCGGAAATAATGGTAGGTAATTTTATAGGTTTCTTGACCAAAGACCAAATGGGCCATGATCATAAGCATAGTTAGTACGAATCCTCTTTTCATTTCTTTTATTTAAAAAACCTCAATGGTTGTTCCGTTTTCCATAGGGTGTGAGGTACAGATCAGGCATCTACCATTATCTACCTCCCTATCGGTCAAAACCTCATTGTAATCCATCCTGACTGCGCCCTTGGTTACTTGGGAAATACAGGTGCTGCACATACCCGATTTGCAGGAATATGGCAATTTGATTTTATGCTCTAATCCGATATCCAGGATCGTTTTATCGTAAGGGATGGTCATGGGATAATCTTTGCCCTGGAATTTCAGGACAATATCGTAACTGGTCATATCCACCGGTTCTTCTTCCTTCTCGTCTTCGTCTTCCTCTTCTTCAGGGAAATGGAAAGTTTCTCGTTTGATATCGGCCTCTGGGACTCCCATTCCTAAGAGGGTAAATCGAACCAAGTCCATATAGAACAAAGGACCACAGGTATAAAAAATAGCATCCTGCTCATCATTTAAATGCTCACGGACAAGATTCAGGATATAATCCCTATTCAATCTTGCGGTTAATAGGTTCTTGCTGTTGGACCAAATAAATTCTATATGCAATCTTTCTGGATAGGCTGCCTGCCATTCCAAAAGCTCATCATAAAAGATCGTTTGCTCCTTGGAGCTATTGCTGTAGACCAAGACTACCTTTGTATCGGTTTCAGCAACCAATGCAGTCTTCAAAATAGAAAACAAAGGTGTAACGCCCACGCCGGCACCAAATAGAAAGATGGTATTGTTGTTAGTCTCGGAAGGGATATACGTGAATAGGCCTTGAGGGTCCATCACCTGGATTTCATCCCCTACCTGCGTCTTATGATGAAGTAATCTCGAAATCTCGCCATTGTCCACGCGCTTAACGGTAATCTCATAAGGTTCATCAACCGCTGGACTGCTGGAAAAAGAATACGAGCGTCTGACTTCCCGATCGCCAAATGCAAAAGCCAAGGTTAAAAATTGTCCCGCCTTGTATGGGGGATAATCCCCGGAAATATCTTCAAATCGTATGGATATATTGTGATTGGGTTGTTGAATGATCTCTGAAATCCTGAATGTAAACATGATGCTAAAGATAATAGCTTACATTAGAATTTTCAAATAGAAATACTCAATAGGACATCAATAAAACATAAGTAGGCAATTCTGGATAAAATTTTGAAAGGAGGAACTGTTGTTTAAGATTGCTAGGTTCATTCAGGATTTGATGGCATAAAAAAAGAGGTTTAACCAAATGGTTAAACCTCTTGAATTATTTTGGTTGAAGCTTTAGATTAAAGCTTACGTTTTACTTCTACTTGTTCGAATGCTTCTACAATATCTTTTTCTTGGATATCGTTGAATCTTTCGATGCTCAAACCACATTCATAACCTTGTGCAACTTCTTTCACGTCGTCTTTGAAACGTTTCAATGAAGCTAATTTACCAGTATGGATAACTACACCATCCCTGATTATGCGCACATCGTTATTTCTGTTGATCTTACCATCAAGAACCATACATCCTGCGATTGAACCCACTTTGGAGATTTTGAACACCTCACGGATTTCAACCTCAGCAACGATTTTCTCTTCAAGTTTCGGTGCCAACATACCTTCCATCGCTGATTTGATCTCTTCGATCGCATCATAGATGATCGAGTAAAGGCGGATATCAATCTGTTCGTTCTCAGCAAGCTTACGCGCATTTTGAGTAGGACGAACTTGGAAACCGATGATGATCGCATCTGATGCAGAAGCTAATAATACGTCTGATTCAGAGATAGCACCAACTGATTTGTGGATGATATTAACTTGGATCTCATCCGTAGACAGTTTCAATAATGAATCGGATAATGCTTCGATTGAACCATCCACATCACCTTTAACAATGATGTTAAGTTCTTTAAAGTTACCGATTGCAAGCCGTCTACCGATTTCGTCAAGGGTAATGTGCTTAGTAGCACGCATACCTTGCTCACGTTGTAATTGAAGACGTTTGTTAGCTACCTGACGAGCTTCAGATTCACTTTCCATTACGTAAAGTTTATCACCCGCTGTAGGAGCTCCCGACATACCTAGAATCTGTACTGGCATAGATGGTCCTGCTTCCTTCACGCGTTCTCCGCGTTCATTTGTCAAGGCCTTAACTTTACCAGAATAAGATCCCGCTAAGATTGGATCACCGATTTTCAATGTTCCTCCCTGTACAAGTACAGTCGTTACAATACCTCTACCTTTATCTAAAGCAGCTTCGATAACTGAACCTACAGCACGTTTTTTAGGGTCTGCAGTCAGTTCAAGTAATTCTGCTTCTAATAATACTTTCTCTAATAATAATTCAACATTCTCACCTGTCTTAGCTGAAATCTCTTGCGCTTGGTATTTACCGCCCCAATCTTCAACTAAAATGTTCATGATCGATAATTGCTCACGGATCTTATCGGCATTTGCTCCAGGTTTATCCACCTTAGTGAAGGCGAATACGATTGGAACGTTTGCAGCCATCGCGTGGTTGATTGCTTCTTTAGTTTGAGGCATCACCGCGTCATCCGCTGCAATCACGATAATAACGATATCCGTTACTTGCGCACCACGAGCACGCATCGCCGTAAAGGCTTCGTGACCTGGTGTATCTAAGAATGTGATTTTCTTGCCACCTTCCAATTGTACAGCATAAGCACCAATGTGCTGGGTAATACCACCGGCTTCACCTTTGGTTACATTCGCTTTACGGATGTAGTCAAGTAAGGATGTCTTACCGTGGTCAACGTGTCCCATGACAGTTACAATAGGTGCTCTTGGAACCAAACGAGTTTCATCGTTTACTTCTTCAAGTTCTGTTGTTTCTTCATCCTCAGGTTTGATAAATTCAATTTGGAATCCGAACTCATCAGCTACGATAGCCAATGTTTCAGCGTCCAACCTTTGGTTGATCGACACGAACATACCTAAGCTCATACAAGTACCAATAACTTGAGTAACTGGAACATCCATTAGGTTTGCCAACTCATTTGCTGTAACGAATTCCGTTACGCGCAATACTTTTGACATTGCTGCTTCTTCCATTGCTGCTTCTTCAGCGGAAAGAGCTATATCATCACGTTTTTGACGACGTAATTTCGCGCGTTGTGCAAATTTACCGGATTTACCAGCACCGCTCAAACGAGCCAGTGTTGCTTTGATTTGATCTTGGATTTCCTTTTCAGTAGGTTCTTCCTTCGGTGTATCAGGTTTTCTGTTTCTATCATTACGACCTCTGTTGTTACCATGACGGTCGTTGTTAGGATGATTTCCACGGTTAGGTCTGTTACCACCTTGGAATGGAGGGCGATTTCCGCCATCTTGTCTGTTACCATGCTGTTGTCCATGTCCCTGACCCTGTCCTTGACCAGCTTGACCTTGGTTTTGTCCATGCTGACCTTGGCCTTGATGTCCTTGACCATGTCCAGGAGCACCGTGTCCAGTGTTAGGTTTGTTCGTACGCTTGCGCTTACGCTTGTTGTCATGTTGGTTTCCACCAGCATTGTTTGACGATGAAGCAACAGGTTTGTGTGGTTTAGATACAGGCAACTGGATCTTGCCAACTACTTTAGGACCGCTTAAAGTTTCTGAACGAGCGCGGATTACATCATCGGCAGGTTCAGCTTTAGCAGCAGGTTTTTCTACTTCTTTATTTTTTTTCACCTCTTCAGGTTGTTTTTCTATCTTCTCAGATTTCTGTGGCTGTGCAACCTTCTCAGGCTGTGCTGGCTTTTCTGTTTGAACTGGTGCCTCTGTCTTCACAGGTTGAGCAGGTTTTACGGGTTCTTCAACCACTGGTTTCTTTTCCTCAACTTTAGCAACCTCTTCTTTCTTAGGCTCTACTTCCTGTTTCGCAACTGGAGCTTCTTCTTTCTTCACCTCTACTTTCTTCTCAGGTTCTGCAGGTTTTTCTTCTTTAGGCTCAGGTTTCGCAGCGGGCTTACCACGCTTCAAACTATCTAAGTCTATCTTACCTACAACCTTAAGCGCGGAACCTGAATCTTCTTTCTTTGGATCCTCAGCAGGCTGAGCATTCTCTGTAGAAGCATTTTTAATCAGGATTTCCTTCACATCAGCAGGGCTTTCCTTTTCTTCAGTAGATTCAGGGCTGGAGCTAGCAGTGCCTGTGGCTGGACCTTCTTCACGGCGAATCTTGCCGATAACTATTTGTTTAGCCTCGTCTTTAACAATCTTATCACCCTGAAATTCTTTCAAAAGAACCCCATACATTTCAGGGCTCAACTTCGAACTTGGTTTAGAGTCTACATCAAACCCTTTCTTAACCAAATATTCAACAGCTGTGCCTATCCCAATGTTGAGTTCTTTTGCCGCCTTAAGCAAGTTTATACTTTTACCTTCTGTCATCTACTATTTCCTAAATATAATTTCGTACTACAAAAATATGTTTTTTTACAAGGATTTAACAATTTATTATAAATTGTTAAACCCTCAGATTCGAACTTTTTATTATTCGAATTCCGCTTGTAAAATACGTACGATCTCGCGAATGGTATCTTCTTCTAAATCTGTACGTCTTACAAGTTCTTCTTCGGACAGTGCCAATACAGATCTAGCTGTATCTAAACCAACGCGTTTAAACTCGTCGATAATCCATCCGTCAATTTCATCTGCAAATTCTTCGATGTCCACATCCTCCTCTTCTTCGCCGCTCTCACGGTATACATCGATTTCATAACCAGTTAATTTACCAGCTAATTTAATATTGTGTCCTCCACGGCCAATTGCCAATGAAACCTGATCTGGTTTCAAGTAAACCGCCGCAGTTTTGTTTTCTTCATCAATCTTGATTGAAGTAATACGTGCAGGACTTAATGCACGCGTAATATACAGGGAGTGGTTGGTTGTAAAGTTGATCACGTCGATGTTCTCATTGCGCAACTCACGAACGATACCATGGATACGTGATCCTTTCATACCCACACAAGCACCAACTGGATCGATACGGTCATCATAAGACTCAACAGCTACCTTAGCACGTTCTCCTGGTTCACGAACGATCTTTTTAATTGTGATCAAACCATCAAAGATCTCAGGAACCTCAAGTTCGAATAACCTTTGCAAGAACTCAGGAGCGGTACGAGAGATAATAATCTTAGGATTATTGTTCATCATGTCCACTTTGTCAACAACCGCACGGATGCTATCACCTTTTTTGAAGTAATCCGCTGGGATTTGCTCACTCTTAGGTAGGATCAATTCATTTCCATCTTCATCTAATACCAAGATCTCTTTCTTCCAGATCTGATAAACCTCGCCAATAACCAACTCGCCTTCACGGTCTTTGTATTTCTTGAAGACTTCATCTTTCTCAAGCTCAAGGATTTTAGAAACCAATGTTTGGCGAGCCGCTAAAATTGCACGTCTACCAAAGCTTTCTAAAGTAATTTGCTCAATGTAATCATCCCCAACTTCTAAATCTGGATCATATTTGTGCGCTTCTTCCAATTCGATCTCCAAATCATCATCTTCAGAGAAACCATCTTCCATAACTACACGCGTACGCCAGATCTCCAAGTCACCGTTATCTGGGTTGACAATAACGTCTACATTCTCGTCAGTTCCAAAACGCTTACGGATCATACTGCGGAACACCTCCTCCAAAACGGTAATTACGGTTGGACGGTCGATGTTCTTAAAGTCTTTAAACTCTTGAAACGAGTCAATCAAGTTTATATTAGTACTCATTCTTATTTAAATGAAATTAACACCTTTGTTTCCTTTATTTGTTCTAAGGGAATTTCAGCTTGTTGTAACACGGCTTTCTTTCCTTTTTCTTTTACTTTCTCTTCTATGCTGATCGATCCTTCGTTGATTGCCAGTAGCTGTCCTTCTCGTTTTGTTCCATCCTGCATCTTCACCTGAACATCTCTACCGATATTCTTCTCGTACTGTCTATTCAATAACAAAGGGGAATCAATACCTGGAGAGGAAACCTCCAAACGATAGGCCTTATCAATCACGTTCTCTTCTTCTAAATGGAAACCAACATGGCGACTCACTTGAACACAATCTTCAATTGCAATCCCATTATCACCATCTAAAAGAATCTCTAAAACGCCATTCTTTAAAAACCGAACACTGACAATAAATAGATCCGGTCTGTCGGCAATTTTTTCTTCTACTAACTCGATTACTCGATTTTCAACCTGCATATTTTAAAAAATGAATTAAAAAAGGGGGCATACCATGCCCCCTTCCTTTCAGATAGTACAAAGGTACAAAATGATTTTCTTATTTACAAACCATGAATTTGATGTTAATTTTTATCGACTACAGAATTGATGGTTTTCTGCATTTGCGCCATCATAGAGGACAATGCTTCCAGTGTTGGTTCTGGATTTGGCTCTGGAAGCTCTGTACTCACAAAAGCCTTTGCCTTCCACACTTCTAAGATTTCGTTAGCTGAAACCCAATAAGGTTCATAGGTTTTATTGTCTGACACCAACTTCAGCCCTTTATCTTCTTTAAATTTTTGACCGATCCTTTTATAGACAATCCCTTCATCTGAAGACACGACCACATAGGTCTGTCCAGGTTTGATATCATGCCAATTCTCTACATACTCCGCTATAATCAAAGATCCAGACGCTAAAGGCAACATCGAGTCCCCCTTGATTTCAAAGGCTCTGTAGGTCCCTTGGTTGAACATAGGCAAGGAAAATTTTGGCAACTCACTTACATATTCTGGATCCGCATAGCCATTCAAATAACCCGCACTTGCCTTTACTGGGACCAATTCGATATTCTCCCTATCATTGGAGTCAACAGTTACACTCAGTACCCTTAAATTAGAGGCATTGCTTTTTGGAGTAGGCTTCCATTTATCATCAATTACATCATTGGCCAATTCATCCATACTCAACTCATAGAACTCTGCTATCTTATTTAGCAATTCATACTTAGGCTCCGCCCTATCTTCTTCATAAGCGCCCACTGAAGCACGCTTAATTTCCATTAAATCAGCAAACTGCTGCTGTGTTAATCCTTTTTTCTTGCGAAGATATTTAAGATTTGATGAAATATTAGCCATATATTTTTTATTTATTTTTTTGAAATACTAAATTTATTAGTATTATTGTACCAATAAAATTAGCAAAACGATTGCAAATTACCAAATAATTTAGCTAAAGCAAGAATAAAATGAATAAATACTATACTTATATCGCTACAGATTCTAATCGCAAGTTCTTACAGGCAGGATTTTGCCAAGATTTAAATTCAGTATACCAAGATATGCAGAGCAGCCAAGAGCCTACGCTATTTTCATTTGCCATGTTAAACCGAATCGTCTTAGTTGAAACACACAATAGCTTGTATGAAGCCGACAGAAGGTTAAAGGAATTGAACGCAATGGGTAGAATCGTAAAGGAAAGATTGATCCGCAAGACCAATCCAAATTGGCTTAGCCTATGTCCTAACCTATCAAAATTCAGGACAAACAAAAAAGCCGTTGTTTATGCATAAGCTATAAACAACGGCCTTAACAACCTTTCCCTACACTAATCTCAATATCTCTCGCTCTTTTCTAGATAGTTAGACTACCATCCCGGAGCAAAGTTTAATCCAAAGGTTCCAAATTTCTCCCTAGTTGGATTATTGAGCTGTATAGCATAATATGGCTCTAATATCATCGCCCCAAACAGATTGACACGTAGCGAAACACCCGCACTGAACACAGGCATAGTCACCCTTGGATCATAACTGCTATAGTTCTGTCCATTGACCGATTCATTTACGATATCACTATCGGTTTTCTTCCACTTCACGATACTGTTGTTACTCCAAGCCAAACCTCCATCAATAAAGAAGTTCAGATCCGAAAACAATAATCCCGAAGGAATAACCGCCAGTTTCTCTGGTCCTGTAAATGGCAACCTTACTTCAAAGTTTCCAACAACCATTTTAGATCCTGACAAATCATTGTAACCAATCATACTATTAGGACCAAATGAATTGGACTCAAATCCACGCACCATATACGGGTATCCTATATAAATATTGTAAAGCCTATCAGCATCAGTTCCCATACGCATGTACGAATAGACCCTGGCTGCGATAGTAACTGGTTTAATTCTTTGATACTTTCTCAAATCCACGTTCAAAGCAGTGAAGCTATAGGTACCGAAATATTGTTCTGCTCCTAACCTATATCTGAAACCTTGTAGAGGTGCTGCAATACCAAAGACAGCATTATCACCTACAAAACCTGCATTCACTTGCATCAAATTAAATGGATCCAAATTGGATACCCCTAACGCTTTTGCAGCCTCATCATTAGGAACCCGCTCCCGGTTTCCATAATAGTTATAATAACTTTGGGTAAAGCGGTCAACACGGTAGGAGTTATAAGAAACGGCACCACCTGTCTCAAAGCGATGGTGTCTATTGAACGGATAAGCCACAAATGCATCAGCCTGGCTTTGGAAAGACCTCACCAAATACTGGTCGATTACCGGCTCAACACCATTACCTAAATCCCTTTGATCAAAATTGTAGAACCCAAAACGGTATGGGATATGCGATAATGACCCACCCCAGTTCCAACGGCTTCTTTGGTTGATATAAGCCACCTGACCACCGAAATCATAGATTTCACCATTGATATTCAAGGCAGCAAAGATCTGGTTATAACCCAGAATGTCGGAAAACATCCCTTGGATACCAGAGTTTATTCCGGCTCCATATCTCGAACCCACCGACATCCCTACTCCACTGTTTGCCAAATAATCCAATTTGAATTTTGGTTTATAAGGAATATTTTGGATCTGCGAATCAGAAATCCTTCCGTAGGCATTGAAGTTATAGAGGTTGGTATTCACCACATCTACCCCACGGCTTTGAACTGGCGGCAACATAGCTGCCTCTAAATTCACTACACCTGGATCCACTGATTTCGTTTCAAACTCAGAACTCTTAGCCTTATAGATCGAAAAGGAATTATTCTTGAAATAAGAATAGATAATATCATCATTAGCTGAGACGCTCATCGCTGGAGAATATTCCGTAATACCACTGATCCCAGTAAAGAAATCAGTCATTCTCTCTACATGGCCACCATCGATGACTATACGGTACATATTTCTAAATCCATCACTATTGGACAGGAAATAGATTTCTTTCCCTGATGAAGAGAAGTGAGGATTCAGGTTATTCGCTCCTGGGAACACAGGAATATTTTTTATTTCTTTGGTATTGACATCAACAACCGCTAATCCCATAGGGATATCAACTGATCTGCTGGCTGACTCCAAAGACATCCTATCTGTACTGAACACGATATACTTACCATCCCTTGAAAAACTAGGTTGGAAATCAGAATATTTATCATCAGTTAACTGCTGTAAGTCCTTTGACTCCAAGTCATAGGTATAAATATCACTTCTTCCGTTCTTTAGACCGGAGAATGCCACCAAGCTTCCGTTTGGCGCCCAAGTGATATTAGTAAACTCCGTGATATCACCCATTGCTTGGACCGTCAAGGTCTTACCTGTTCCGATATCTACAATCATGAGCTTATTCTTCCCTTCACTGAAAACTGAAAAAGCGAACTTCTTGCTGTCAGGAGAAAAAGTACCGGCAGACTCTATGAAACTAAATTCATCAATATCTTTATTGGTGAGTCGACTGCCGAGTTTTCTAACAATATTTCCGGTTTCGGCATCCGCCAGAAACAGGTCAATACTGAACATATCCATCTCGGACAAGAAAACCACATATTTACCATCAGGAGAAATAGCCGGCGACACATTCATCCGACCTGCATTTTTAGTAGAAAGCAATAATTTACCAATTGGATTCGAGGTCGTATCCTTACCTATATTTCTATAGGAGTTCTCCATACTGTTCTTCCACAAGGTTGACATGGTCTGTGCATCATATCCAAAGACACGTTTTATCGCATTCTCATATCCATACTTCGCGGTTTCTATAAACAAAGGCATGATTACGGTATCCCCATAAGTTGAACCTAAATACGACCAAAATGCCTGTCCATAGCGATACGGGAAATACTTGCTCGACTGCTCGGTCATCTGCCTCAAACTCGGAAGGTCATTCCTAGCATAAGAATCCCGCATCCACATGGAGGTAAAGGCATCTTTTTTTCCGATGGAAAAATATTCCGCCATACCCTCAACCATCCACAACGGAAGGTTTGCAATGTTTTCCAACCTGGTAGAATCCCCTCCTTCTATCAGCACCCTATATTGAAAGGCATGGACCAGCTCGTGACCCAAAACATGTCTAGTTTGCTGATTGATCTGCATGATCGGCATCACGACACGCTGTTTAAAAGCTTCTGTAACACCGCCCGTCCCAACACTGATCTCACCGGAAATAGCAGTGGTCTGCTGGAATTCAGGATGGTTGTTATAAAGGATAATTGGGTTTTTTCTCGAAAAGGTATCTTGGAATACCTGTTGATGCAATTCATACCACACTTCAGATTCCTTTGCAAGCCAATTCATCATGGAATCATTTTGCAAATAATAATAAATATTGAAATGTGGGGTATCATAAACCTTGAAATCAAGCTTCTTATACCTCATCTTATTCTGCCCAAAATATTGAGCGTTGGCTTCCCCTGGCATCAATGCCATAAATACAGCCAAAACAAGATTAATGCATAATATTCTCGCAAATAGCATGTGGTTAATTTTCATAACTGATTATTAGTCAATAAAAATAATAAAATCAATTCACTTCAATAGATTAATTCGTCTCCTCTTGTTGCTCTTCATTATTATTTTGATTCAATAAATCAGGAAGAACAATGTTAGGAATTTCAGCATCAGGGTTCAGACCCTCTGTACTGCTACTATCTTGACGGACACGCACTCTTGGTCCCGGACAGTTATATTTCTTGGTAATTTCAACAGTTGGTTCCGGAAATTTCCCGAAGGTCACCCCCAATTCGGGATGCTTGTAAAGCTCTTCCATAAATAACGCATAGATCGGCAAAGCTGTTTTAGATCCTTCCCCAGTCGCGGAACTCTTAAAGTGGATACTTTGTTCATCACAACCTACCCAAACGCCAGCTACCAAATCTTTTGTCACTCCCATATACCAACCATCAACATAATCCGAAGAGGTTCCAGTCTTCCCACCGATTTGATTCTCATCCTGAAAAAGATCCCATTCCCACAATGCCTGCGAAGTACCTCCGGATTCTTCGATGGTCCCTCTAAGCATATAACCCATCAACCAAGCATTTTCAGCAGTAATCGCTTCTTTAGTACTGGTTTTGAATTCAGCCAATACCTTTCCGTCTTTATCTTCAATTCTTGAAACAAGTACTGGCTCGGTGCGCTTTCCTTCATTCATGAAAGTGCTATAGCCCCTTACCATTTCAAAAACAGAAACATCATTTGAACCTAAACCAACTGACGGCACAGACTCTAATTTGCTATCAATACCACATTTGTGGGCCATCTCAACGACTTTGTCCCATCCAACCTTTTCCGTGATCTGAGCCGTAACTGTATTTAAAGAACGAGCCATTGCGTGTCTTAGCGACAAGTCACTATGAGAAAATGACCAATCGGCATTTTTTGGCTCCCATATTTCATGCTCACCCTTATTATTTATGAATTCGATTTTCACGGGCTTATCCGTGAATTTATCGCAAGGGGCTAGCCCAGATTCCAAAGCTGCTGCATAAGCAAATGGTTTGAAGGTCGAACCTGCCTGTCTTTTCGCTTGGTTTACATGGTCAAATTTGTAGTAATTATGATTTATACCACCGACCCAGACTTTAATATTCCCGTTATAGGGATCCATGACCATCATACCGGTATTCAACATGGTCAAGTAATGCTTTAAGGAGTCCATGGTCGAATAATCCACCTTTTCCATCCCATCCCAGGTAAAGACTTCCATTGATTTTTTCTTGTTCAATTCCTCAAAGACCTTGGCCTCATCATTGTACTTTTTCATCAATGAAGCATAGATAGGAAGCTTTTTCGCATGATCTTCCAAGAAATTAGGAATAACATTTCCTTCCTTATCTCTCCATGGCAACTCATTCCCCCACACATTATCCAAACGCTGTTGCAATTCTTTCATCTTCGTTGCCACAACTGTTTCAGCTATCTTCTGCATCCTGGAATCAATGGTGGTATAAATCTTCAGACCACTGGTATAGATATCGATCTCATTCTCTTCGCCCCAATCCTCTAACCATTTTTCAACGGCTGTTCTTAGGTATGAATCGTTAGAATTTCGTACTTCTTGATTGTTCAGGTTCAAGCCTAATGAATCTTTACTTAAATTAGCCACCTCATCCTTCTTCAAATAGCCTTCTTTTTCCATTTGGTTCAGAACGACATTTCGGCGTTGCAAAGCATTTTTAGGATTTCGGATTGGATTATAATAGGTAGTCCCTTTCAACATTCCCACCAAAACGGCAGCTTCATTTACAGTGACTTCACTTGGCAGCTTATCAAAATACCGAACCGATGCTGATTTAATTCCGTAGGCATTATTGCTAAATGAAACGGTATTCAGATACATCGTCAAGATTTCTTCCTTACTGTATTTGCTCTCCAATTTGAAGGCGGTCATCCATTCCTTGTACTTTGTTACCAACAAACCAATTCCTGGGATTTTACCAAGCAAACCTTGAGCATCTTTATAACGAGTTCTATATAAATTCTTGGCAAGCTGTTGGGTAATAGTACTTGCACCACGGTCAGAACCACTTAAGGTTGAAAAAACTCCTCCAAACAAACCAATAAAATCCACCCCATGATGTTTTCTAAAACGAACATCTTCAGTAGCGATTAAGGCATTAACGATATTGGGAGAAATACTATCATAAGGAACTGGATCACGGTCTTGCTTATAATAACGACCAATTAAAACAGAGTCCGCTGTAAATAACTCTGAAGAAACATTTAGTTCAGGCAACAATATTTCTTTTTTGGTAGGCGATGATCCGAACAAGCCTAGGAAGTTAATTTGTACCGCGCAAGTAAATAAGATAATAAAGTAAATAACAATCAGTGCGATACGCAAAAATTTGTTCCGGACTCGTTTAAACATACGGTAAATATGAACAAAACTTTGGAAAAAATCATATCAATTTGCCCAAAAATGAAGCTTGAAATGAAAATTAACGAATTTTAACAAATGAGTTTTTTGGTTTTTAACTAGGCTGTTTTTCCGATACTTATAATAGCAAAAACTGTACCTAAACTATCTTTTGTTTACAACATCTTTACCTTATTAAATATAATTCCCTATTTTTACGTGATTTATTATTCGGGGACATGTTAAAGCAAACACTACAACAAAAATTATTACAGAAACTTTCACCGCAACAAATTCAATTCATAAAATTGCTTCAGGTACCTACTGTATCATTAGATGCCCGCATCAAAGAAGAACTTGAAGAGAATCCTGCCTTGGAAGATGGTAGTTTGACCAACATGAACGACCCTGTCGAAGAATACCCAGACAAAGACCCTGATGACGACTTCAACATGGAAGACAATAGCTACGATGATGAATTCAGCGTAGACGAGTACATCCAAGAAGACGATTATAAGGATTATGGTGGTGGTTATGACCATGATGATGAAGATGGTAAAAAAGAAATCCCCATCGCTGTTCAAGACTCCTTCTTCGAAAACCTCCAAAATCAACTGGATTTATTAGCACTTTCTGACAAAGACTATGTTCTAGGCCAACAAATCATCGGCTCTTTAGATGATGATGGCTATTTAAGAAGACCTATCCTCTCCTTGATTGATGATTTAGCCTTTTCGCAAAATGTCATTGTCGAAGAAGATGAGGTTGAAGAGATGCTAAAGATTGTCCAAAGCTTTGATCCTCCGGGGATTGGTGCTAGAAATCTTCAGGAATGCTTGACCATCCAACTACGTAAAAAAGACCAGAGCAATCCTATTATCCAACAGGCTTTGTTAGTCGTTGAAAATTATTTGGACGAGTTCACAAAGAAACATTACGATAAAATCGAAAAGCAATTAGGAGTTAATTCCGAAGAGCTTAGGGAAATTGTAAATGAAATATTAAAGCTGAATCCAAAACCAGGTGATTCAGGTGCTGTCGCAGGTAAACAACTGCAGATTATCCCAGATTTCCATATTTCAAACAACGATGGCGTGCTGCACCTGACCTTAAACGGCAGAAACGCTCCTGAGCTTCGTGTATCCCGCTCCTATCAAGAAATGTTTGAACACTATGAAAAGGCCGAAAAGAACGACAAGAAGATGCGTGAAGCGGTTCAATTTGTTAAACAGAAGCTGGATTCCGCCAAATGGTTTATCGATGCCATCAAACAAAGACAGCAAACCCTATTGAAAACCATGAATGCCATCATGGAATATCAATACGACTATTTCCTAACTGGTGATGACAGGATGTTGAAACCGATGATCTTAAAGGATATTGCCGATAAGATCGAAATGGACATTTCAACAGTCTCCCGTGTTGCCAACTCCAAATATGTTCAGACCGAATTCGGTACATTTTTACTAAAATCTTTCTTCTCTGAAGCTATCCAAACAGAATCAGGCGAAGAAGTCTCTAACAAAGAGGTCAAGAAAATTTTGGAAGAATGTATTGCTAACGAGGATAAGAGAAAACCGCTAGCCGATGAAAAACTAACCGAGATCCTCAAAGAAAAAGGTTATTCCATCGCGCGTAGAACAGTAGCTAAATATCGTGAGGCCATGAACATCCCTGTTGCTCGATTGAGAAAAGAGTTATAATTTTTTTTATTAGATACTTGCATATTAAAATATAATCTACTAAGTTTGTAGAGTATTCAGAATTGCAGATGCAATACCAACCGAGTGACAGACACCGCGGTGGTAAATCGATACGGGCGACAAGCCAAAATAAACGAATATTGCAAGGTCTTTTAAGACTCCTCTGAATGCAATTATGGTTAAACCCTTTAAACATTAATTGTATGTCGAACACAACAAAACCCTTACATCAGCATTTAGTGGAGAAATTCCACCACTATTCCACCAACGAATTAGTCGTATTAAACAATGATTTGGTAAAATCCAATTGGGGAGCCAACAAAACTGCTTTCAGGACGGCTTTGATATCCGCATTATCCAATCGTGGTATCGACCTTTCAGCCATCATCAGCACCGAAGACGGCTTCACCCAAATCCAAAGCGTCCCAGTAAAATTGGCTGAAAATAAATTAATTCCGATTTGCTGAAAATAGATTTGAGATATGAGATGTGAGATGTGAGATGTGAGATAGTAAGGTTATTAACCTAGCACTCATAACTCACATCTCAATACTAATAAATGATATAGCAAAGTTAATATCTCAATACTCATATCTCACATCTCAATACTAATTCATATCTCAAATCTCAATACTCTCTAATACCTACTAATTGCATACAATGCAAAGGTTCCTAGCCAATGGCTTCCCATGTAATCATCTTCAGCGCTTAGATTAGGGATAGAAAAATTAAAATGCGCTATACTATTGCTTTTTAAGTGGCCTAGACTTGGATCTATTTTGCTGATACCTACTAAGCATGCAGCACGGCTATAATTGAGGCCATCCAAATGAACCAATTTGCCATCGCTCCTATCTTTCACAATAGCAGGTTTTAGTTCAAAGGATTGATCAAACAAACCTGGCATAAATCCTTTCAACCACGTTACATATTCATCCTTAGGTATCAATTTACTCATCAAATAGGCCTCCTCTAAGCAAGGAGAAAGAAAATCATAACCACTTGGCTCATACGCAAGATCACAGTTCTTATCATTCTTGAACAAACGCATTGCGTTTTCTTGGATTGACTTTTTAAAAGCTTCATCCCCTACTGCATTGGCGTAATCCAAAGAAAGTGATAAACTAAAAGCAGAATTATCATGTTGTCCAGCACGAATGGGATAAACCAATTTTGGAAGATATTCTATATAGCGTTGTACCAATAGATCCACAAAAGGCTGTAAAGCTACTTTCCATTTTTTGCCATCTTCATCATTCCACCCTGCCAATTCCTCCTGCAACTTAAACAGCCAAGCCCAACCGTAAGTCCTTTCGAAACTTAAATTGTTTTTATCATTGAAAAAGGCTATTTCCGTTTGCACATTTTCAGGCGTGATATGGGCATTTAGGACTTGCCTCATTTTTCCATCTTTATCCAGTTCAGGAAAAGTCTTCAGCAATTTAATTACGGACCAATACCCATGTACAGAAGAATGCCAATCAAAACAGCCATAAAAAACTGGTCTAAGGGCTTTTGGCGACTTAAGATCAGAGTCAGAACCCAATACTTGCCCTAATTTATTAGGATATTCCACTTCAATACAATGGGTTGGCATAGCATAAATTTGCTGCGCTAATTCGAAAGACAATTTCACATCTTCCAATGGCACTTCATCTTGCTTTTTGGGTACATTATTACATGCTTGGAACAAAAGAACTACAAGCAAAAAGATGTTTGAACATATTATTTTCATACTAGTAAAATTGGCAATATATTTGAGTTATAAAAATAACATTTATAAACAATAACAATCTACAATATGAACATTAGTGACTTAATTTCAGGAAGCATTGGTTCACAGGCTACTGAAGGAATATCAGAAAAATTAGGACTTGATAAAAACCAAACCCAATGGGTGGTTTCAGCAGCTATCCCATTGATGATGTCTGCCTTGAATTATAATGCCCAAAAAAGCCCAGAACAGGCTCAAGGCATTCAAAATGCATTGGATAAACACTCTGGTGGAATCTTCGATAACTTAGCTGGCTTATTTAATCAAGGACCTTCAGAGGATGAAGACAAAATTGTAAACCACATCTTTGGTAGAAATACCGAAACGGTAAAACAGTCCCTTTCTGAAAAATCTGGTATTAGTATGGGAAAAATTGGGGGTATTTTAGCCCTATTGGCACCATTGGTAATGGGTTATTTAGGCAAAAAGAAACAAGCTGACGCTGGAACAGGCGGCGGAGGAATTGGCGACCTATTAGGAAGTATCCTAGGAGGAGGCTCTTCTAATGCTTCTGGAGGTGGAATCGGTGACTTGATCGGAAGCGTATTAGGTGGAGGCGGCTCTAGCCCTGCTAGCTCTTCTCAACCTAATATAGCTGGTGGATTAGGCGATCTAGTCGGACAGTTCTTTGATCAAAAGAACGACAACAATGCAAAAGGCAATATCTTAGATAGCCTTGCTGGTATGTTTGGAAAATAATCGAATAAAATACAACCATAAAGGGATTGGTCAGATTGATCAATCCTTTTTCTATTTTATTCCTTCCGATGTTGAAAACGATTATATTTACACATGCAATCTAAAATAAGTTTCAAAAACGATTATAGTGAGGGTGCTCACCCCAATATCTTAAATCTCCTTATCCAAACCAACCTCGATCAAGAAACAGGCTATGGAGAGGATAACCTAAGCATAAAAGCAAAATCTTTCATCAAAAGAAGCATCAATAATCCCGATGCTGAAATCTATTTTGTTTCTGGAGGAACCCAGGCGAATATGCTGGTCATCAGCCATCTCCTTAAACCTTATGAATCAGTTATTGCTGCTGATACCGGACATATCGAGGTGCATGAAACTGGAGCTATTGAAAACACAGGACATAAAATCAATTGTATTCCCAATCAGGATGGTAAAATAGCTGTTAAAGGAATCCAAGCTGCGCTAGATTACCATACCGATAACCACATGGTCAAACCGGCTATGGTTTATATCTCCCAATGCACTGAAATTGGAAGTATCTATAGTAAAGCTGAATTAGAGGAAATTTCCCAATTTTGCAAATCCAATAACTTGTTATTGTTTGTAGACGGAGCTAGGCTGGCTACAGCGTTGACCTCATCCCATGCCGACCTAAACATCGAAGAATTGGCTAATCTTGCCGATGTATTCTACATCGGTGCCACAAAAAATGCCGGCTTATTAGGTGAAGCCATTGTTTTCAAAAACAAGGAACTTGCTCAGGGTTTCGACTATTATATCAAACAAAAAGGGGCATTAATGGCAAAAGGTAGAATCTTAGGGGCTCAATTCTATGCCTTGTTTGAGGACAATCTATTTTTTGACCTAGGAAAACATGCCAATCAAATGGCGGCAAAATTAGCAAATGCTTTCCAATCCAAAGGCTATGAATTCTCTAGTAACCCGGTCAGCAACCAGATCTTCCCGATTCTCCCTTACCCTATTATCAAAGAACTCCATAAAAAATATGAATTCTATGTATGGCAGAAGTTAGATCAAGATAAGGCAATAGTACGCCTTGTGACTTCTTGGGCTACTCCAGAGACAACAATTGATCAGTTTATCGCAGATCTTCCGCAAGCATTTTAGGTTAAATAACCTGAATTCCTTATTTTAGGAAAACACCCCTAAATCTAGACTATGACTGTAGAAGAATTTGTGATATTGGTAGATCAACAGGATAATGAAATTGGCCAGATGGAAAAACAAGAGGCCCATCTTCAAAACAAAAAACATCGTGCTTTCTCCGTATTTCTATTAGACGAACAAGGAAATCTGATATTACAACAACGTGCCGATTCAAAATACCATAGCCCCGGTCTCTGGACCAATGCCTGCTGTGGACACCCTAGGCCTCATGAATCAACCATTGATGCCGCCAAAAGAAGGACCTTCGAGGAATTAGGAATCCATATCGATATCCAAGAGGTATTCCAATTGAGCTATGAAGAACATCTAGAAAATGGACTTTGGGAAAATGAATTCGACCATATTTTCATTGGAAAGTTCAGCGAAAACATCCCAAACCCAAACCCAGACGAAGTTCAAAACCTAAAATACATCAGTGTAGAAAAAGTTGAAAATGACCTTAAAGAAAACCCTCAAGATTATACCTTTTGGTTTAAATTGATATTTCCTCGGATAAAACAGATGTTAGTAAGACAGTAGACATAAGACACTGCATAACTCCTACTATGCTCAATCCAAATCAGAATGAGATATAAAAAATCTATATCCTCAATAAAAAGAACGGTTCTACAATCAGAGATTTTAGAACCGTTCTTTTTATTGTCAAACTTTAAATCTAGTTCCCAAGTTTTCTCAACATATAGCCATCAGAAAGTTCTGTTGTCTATTGTCTCTTTCTACCACCATTCGGCATTGGGCAAATAATAATGCGTTGTATCCTTTACAGTTTGCCAAGGTGCCAATTCAAACAAATACCCCCTTTGACTGACTTTCCAAGGATAGTTATAATCGTATGTTCCCCATAGAAATTCAACCTTATAGGTTTTGCCATCGGCACTGGTCAACGTCCCGAATAATCTAGGATTAGAAGATCCAGAAACCCCATTGGTATACATGACGGCTTTATCAAAAACCACTTTCGCATTGGCTTCAACCGAATCACTCAATTTTATCACAGGTTCATCCGCCTGCAACATGGCTGTATATGATTTCCAAAAGGTCTGATTCGTATCCGACATGGCATACGGGTATTCCTTTTTCGTAGGAGTTTGTTCCATAAAAAGACGGATTGGTCTTTTGGTTACCAGCTCTTTTCCCAAAACCTCCTTATACGGCGCCTTCTTACTGATATTGGTAGACTTCGTCTTAACGGTCTGAATGATTGCAAATACAAACAGAATAAAGCCAACTATTAGGCAAATAATAAAAATCTTGATCACCTTCTTTGCTGTTATTCCTTCTTTTATTCCCATAGATTATTTTTTCTCGGTCAATGTAACTTCCAAACTGCCATCCTCTGAAACCAGATCAATTTGATAGCTCTCCTGACCTTTTATTTTCATCGGAATGGTTTCTTGTTCAAAATCTGAACTGTTCATTTCCATGGAAGTTTTGGCGGTTGTACTATGTTCTCTAGCTTTAGAAATCAATAAACTTTCTTGACCAGCATCCATGATCTTAAACCAGCGAAATCCAGAACCTTTAGGAGCCCCTGTGCTCGGGTCTTTTTCCGTAAATCGACCAAAGTACAAATCGCCTCCATTCATGGTTTCCGAAAGTTTTGACACACGTTCTTGCTGGTATGGATTCGGCTTGACCGTATCATATACTAAATATGCAAAAAATCCAATAAATGCCAGTATGAAGATATAACCAAAAATAGTAGGTTTCAATCGAAAAGGAGCTTTAGGCACTTGGTTCTCACATTCCTGCACATAACGCTTCATTTCTTCGGACCATTTCCGCTTTGGTATAAACTTATCTGTTACACGATCATAATAACTAGGAGCAGCATTCTTATAATATCCGGTATAGATTGCCGTAGAAAAATAAGACCTATAAAACACCAAAATCATTTGATTTCCCGAATTAACAGGGTTTTGCAAATGATCCGCAGCAAAACTCGCCTCTTCAATTTTCTTTATATAAATAAACATATATCTTGACTCAAAATTTTATCGATTCTTTGTTCTGATTACTTCTGATTCCCAACCACTATAAATCCCGTTGAAAACCTTAGCTTTTTCCCATATCGGAAGACATAAATCATCAATCTGCTCATAGTTTACATAATCCTGTCTAGATATGCCCAACTTCCATAATTCATCACGCCTTTCTTTCAAGAACAGGACAAAGCGTTCGCTTTCGGCAAATTGCAGAAACTGTTCTACATCCTTTTCTTCCTTGAAGTCTAGAAAATGATGTACATTACGGGATTCTTTCAGATCATCCCCTGCATCCGTCAATTGCCGTAGCAAAATGCGATTCTTGATCATCTCCATCTGAAAGGGCAATGGATAGGCCAGATTGAAATAATCACTCCAATTGGGGTCATGCCTATGATCGATTTGATAAGTTAATTTCTGTCCAAAAACCTTTTCAATTTGGGCAAGGAAAACTTTTGTGTTCTCTACCTTATAACAATAATACATCTGCAATCGTTCTGAATTCATGATCAAGGTGGAGACATGCAACAGGTTCTCCCCAAATCGTACGATCAACTCCGAAATCTTATCCTCAACTTCATTGATGAGCTTATAACTTTCAATGCTTGGTAAACCTTCCTCATTGGCATAATCAAAAGGGATGATCAAATAAAAGACCTCGGACAAAGATTTTATCGGCGCAATCTCAGCAATATTGATATCAACAATAACCGAGGTAACCTGGTTATTGATCCTAGAAAAATAAACCTGCCAGTTTTCATCATGACGAGGTATTCTGATCTTTTTCTTGAATAGTGATTTGAACATGCTTTCCAATTAGATAAAACATTCTTGGTTGAATTACCCAAATGTAAGTTCCATCTTTTACTTGTCCGAACGAAGGGTTGTCGAATTTATATAAATGAAACAGATAGAAATCGCTTGAAAAGGCTATTTACTGTTTTCTTCCTTCAAATAATCCAAAAATTGAGATGGGGTAACTCCAGTACTCTTTTTGAAGGCTTTACTAAATATACTATGCGATGAAAAGCCACTCACCTCAGCGAGATAAGATATTTTATACTGTTCAAACTTAGGCTCGTTCTTTATCCTTTCAATGATATATCGAACCCGAAGACCGTTGATATAATCATTGAAATTCATCTCCTTATAGGTATTGATGATTTTAGAAAGTGTAATGGTATTGGTTTCCAAATAACTCGCTAATAATGCTAAGCTCATTTTACTATCAACAAACAGATCACCATCTTCAAAATCCTCTAACTTATCCAAGATTCTGCTGGTCTTCTCATCAATCTCCTTGGTTTGCGGAATGGCACTAGACTCCTCTACTACTGCTTCCTTGTTAAGGTCGGCAGCAACAACTTTACTCTTTTTATCCTTATTCAGTTGCTCCAGGTAATCGGAAATCTTTTGCTTATTCTTTTTGTTTTCCTTCATTTGATAGACCAAGACAATGGCTAACCCAGCGATTAGAATAGCAAAACCAAATAGGATATACCTCAACATGAAATTAGTGTTATCCTTTGCAGATATATCCTTCTGCAACTTACCAACCTCCAGATTATTGATAAAGGTATTGATGAAATTAGACCTTTTATTATCATTCAATGCTAGGTCCTCCTCCATAAACAGGCCTGAATACCTCATCGACTTCTCGGTATCCCCTAGTTGCTTACTTGCCAAATAGGCATATCGATAAGATTCCATTTCATACTTGATGTAGTCGGCAACCAGCATTTGGTTTTGGATGGCATCTTCTAAATAATCAAGGGATAATTGATAATCTTCCAATTGATAATAGATCATGCCTAAAAAGACCTTCGACATATAGGCATATTCCATAAAGTCCTTTCTTGCATTGATATCAATAACCTCTTTAAAAAAAGGAATTGCCTGATCAAATTCCTTTTTAAAGAAATGAAACTTGCCTTTCACCAAAATCTCATGCACAAAAGTGGTGGTGGTATCTCCCTTAAAGTTTTCGGTATAGATATCCTCTACCATCTTCAGGTTCTTTTCAGCATTGTGGAAGTCCTCTTGGAGGATATATCCACAAGCAAGATTCACGGCAAGGGTTGCGATCGCATTTAGATGAAAACTCCTTTCCTCAACGGGTAGACGATCGTTTTTTAGGCCTTGCAATTCCCCGATCAGCTTCTCCAATTCATGGTTGTAAACATCAAAGTTTCCGCTTAAGTAGTAAAAATAATTGTATTCAGCATTGGCTAGGACGCGATCGATCCCAGGAGGATAGTCCTCGATAAACTTTTGAGCCCCAAGAAAGGCCTCTTTGCTCTTGGCGTAATCAGATTTTTTATAATAAACTTCTGCAGCCCCCATTTTGGCAACAAATTGGTTGATGGGATCTTTAGTCTCAATAGAAATGGAATCAAGCTTATTCAAATATTTTAGGGTCCCATCCAAATCACCTTTTCCTGCCAATAAATAATAGAACCAAGTAAAGACCTCCTTTTGTTGTTCAGGGCTTAATTTCTTTTTCTCTAAATATTCTAGATAAACAGTCGAGCGGGTTATATAGGCCTTATCCAGTAATTCATCATGAGAAAACTTACTTAAACTATCTGTTTTGTCTTGGGCATTTGTAACAAAACCCTGAAACATTAAGTTTACCAAAACTATCCAATAAAATATTGAAAATTTCTTTCTCATGCACTGAACCTCAGTTAAATAATCATAGATATAGATGCCTTGAATTAATTTATTTACGAAGAACAATGGTAACTATTCGGGCATTTACGTAAATATAATTTTTTTTACCAATTATGCTGTGTCTTCTATACAAATAGATGGTATTTTTAAAATTTTAATTAGATGTTTGGACATTTAATTAAAATTCCATTTTCAAGAGATCAGGAACATTGTTTTATGCTCATCACCTTCTTCATCACGGCTGGCAATTGCAATAAATCAAAGTCATGATCAAAGAGCAAGTATCTTTTTTCCCATTTATTGGAATACTTGTCCTTAAAATCTTTTTGGTTCTTATACTTCTTGTACTTCGGAAAGTTATTGGAAACAAAATTCATGATTTGTTCTGCAGCATTATCAGGCTGTTCAATCCCAACCAAAGGAACCATTCCTAAATTAATGTACCGATAGTCATGCGACTTGGCATATTCGACCAGCTTGACGATTAGTCCGTCCATACAGGCACTAGGAGCCTCCATTTTTTTCCTGAAAAGATCATAAGTGCATTCGTCCATGGCATAATCAGGAACAATATTTAAAAAGGAAACCACATTTCCATCTTTATCATGGATGCAAATGATATCCAAGGCACGGAGACTTTCCGTATCAAATAACCCTTGAGAAAATATTACTTCAGACCGATTATTGCCGATTAACCATTCATCAGAAACGGCTTTTAACTCCTTTAAGAACTTCTCTCCATGTGGTGCATTGTGAATCAAGGCATGGTAGCCGTTCTTCTCCAAAAAATTCATCCCATTCCGAAGGGATTTTCTAGCCTTTCCGTTCAAGGAAAATTGAGATATCTCCATAATCCCTTCAATCCCGATTAGCAATTTCTTCTTTCGTAGATTCTGGAAATTAAATAAATTATCTTCTGAAACACGGAAGTAAATGCTCTTTAAGCCTTGCTTGTGACAAAATTGGTCAAATTCCTGAATGATATCTTCTTTATCTGTCCAATGGCAGACTGGTTCATCCAAAACCACTGCATATTTATTGGCTACCCGATAGGAAACAAATCCTAAGGCAGAATCTGAAAAATACAGTTCCTTCTCTTTGGAGATCTTAAAATAATCCAAGGATGAATTCCCAAATTTATCTAAGAGCATTTTCGCCATGGCCTTCTCATCATGCCCATGGTCTATTGCAATATATTTCTTCGATTGAAGGATCGTATAAAAAAACAAGATCCAACATGCAAAACCCAAGACATGGGTAATATGGAGAAACTCCCTCCCAAAATTTGTTTTAGGTTCCAATCCCGCATCCGAAAACAATAAAAATCCACGCAAAGCATATAGAAAAGATTCTTTCCAAGTGAAATCTATTCCAAAATGCCTCTTGTCAATAATGTAGAAGCTGATGGTCTCAAAAACCAAAATGGCGAAAAAAGAAACCAAAAAAGATAATATCCCTATCCGGACCCAATAGATATTCGCCTGTATCCTGTATTCTTTCCTATTATAGATCAAAAACAGCAGAGTCATGGCAGCGACTATGGATTCCTCATAGTCTATCCCTTTCATCAAATGGCCAAAAAGCGACAAAACACAAAATATAGTAGCAAACCAATAGGCAGTCCTATAACCTCTCAATAAGTAAGTTGAACTGACCAATAAACCAATGCCAATAATCAGGACCAGGAGCTTAGAAATCGATAAGGTCTCGGCTGGGAAATAAAACTTCTCAAGATGCAGCCTATCTGCAATGGGAGGTAGTATTACCGAAATAATATTGATAATGCCTAATAGGAAAATCATCACCGAAGGTCCTATTCGAGTAATCAATTGTGCCCCTTTCATGGAAAAAGAAATAAATCCAAATACCAAAGGCAACCAAAATTCAAAAACCCTGTACAATAAGGTTATTCCAATGCCCGCCTCATGGCTATAACCAAAGTTCTTGAAAATCAGAAACATGGAAAGCTCTACAGCACCCAAGCCACGCAGAAATGGAGACACGATCATCAATAAGGTAGAAATTATATAACCCAAAATCGCAGCCTCAAGCGATAGAGGCAATCCTAAGGCTTTCATGGCAATCAAAATATGGAAGATGCCACAAAACTCTACCAGTACCGAAAAAAACAAGGATAACAACAGATATCCTTTATCCACCTCACTTGTAAACAGATTTGATATTTGGATAACGGTTATAGGGAACTTTTTTTCTAAGAGTTGATAAATCTTGGTTTTATACCTGAAACAATAAACAATATAGAATGAAACCGCTAAAATCAAAGCCAAGATAAGGAAGGGGATCAATAGGTTACCAACCTGCCCACTCTTCCACAAGCTGTAGAGCATAATTGGAATAGCCAGCAGAAATACTGAAAACAGCGCTAGGTAACCATAAAGAATGCTGGTTTGATGGATCTGCGTTTTATTGAGGTTCATTCGCCTCAACTGCGTCGTATTATAAGCCAAAGAAGAGATCCCTCCCGCTGGCAAAAAAACACTTAAAAAGTTCCGTTTCAGGAACAGCTCCAAGGCTACTTTTAAACTGATCCTCAGACTCATCGCTCTAAAGCTGGCTACATACATATAGGCTTCCATGAGGATAAAAAACAAAGTCAAAAGTACTCCAGCAATGAGCCAATAAACATTAGCGCTTTGTAAAAGCGGCATGATCTGTTCTATTTCCTTCTTCTGGTCGCGGAAGAAAACAAAAGCCAATAAAATAATTAGTATACCTAAAAGTTCCTTCCAGTAGCGCAAAGGACTTATTTTCTTAAGATGTACAGCTATTCTTTTTGGCATATTATAAAAAATAAAACAATAATTTCCATAAAGCTAATTAGCTGATATTTACAATTAGTTAATATTTTATAATCTAATTATAAACAAATCTTTTCTTTAAAATTCCTTAATGGACTTTCCCTAAAATTTGTAAGCTTTCCGTCTCAATTTAGTATATTTACTCTGATGATACATGTTGCTTGTGCCTTAATAGAAAAAGATCAACAAATATTGATCTGTCAGCGATCCGCTAAAATGAAATTGCCTTTAAAATGGGAGTTTCCAGGAGGAAAATTGGAAGACGGTGAAACCCTGGAAGAATGTTTAATGAGAGAAGTTTTGGAAGAAATTAATCTCAACATTCAAATCAATGAACCCCTCAGTAAAGTTGAATACCATTACCCTGATTTCTCATTGACCTTATATCCTTTTATTTGTTCCATTAAAAGTGGCAAGTTGAAAGCCAACGAACATGAGCAAGTTATCTGGGTAGATAGAACCGAATTGTTCCGTTTTGATTGGGCAAATGCTGACCTCCCCATTATTGAAGAATATATCAGAACCCGCCGGGAAGAGGTATAAATTCCAAAGACAAAAAATCCAACTAGTTAATATCGCATTTTGTCGGGGCCTATTGCATAGGCCCGCTATATCATTTTTCATCAGTAAGAGTTAATATCCCATTTTGTAGGGGCTTATTGCATAAGCCCGCTATATCATTTTTGACCAGCATGATGATTTGTATTGCTGTACAGTTCCTCGATCGAAGATCGAGGATGACAGCTCGTTTTATGACATTTACGAACAGATTCTTCACTAATCGTTCAGAATTTGAAATTCCCAGGGAGGGATTCAGAGCGCAGCGAAGAATCTATTTTTTTGTTTTTTTTTTGCAGAATTTGCGAATCGTAAGATGAGCAAACTATTTTTTTATTAAATTCTTCAGGAATAAATGGAAATAATTCAGCTTGTGAGCTGATATTATTTTTAGAAAATATGCGGAGGACGAATACCAATCAAAAAACAAAAAAAAAGCCAGCAAAAATATTTTGCTGGCCTCAACTATTAATCATCAACTATAATAATTGTCTCAATGCTAATTCATAAGCTCTTGAAGAGATATTTGTTTTGGTTTCGGGGTTATAGCTATGGATCTGTTCCAAAGCTTTGCGGATAACATCCGATACATCCTGAAACAAAGAATCATCAGAGATTTCAATGTTAGGCTGCATCAAATAGGCAAAAACCCTCGCCATGCCACAATTGGCAACAAAATCTGGAATCACCGCAACATGTTGATCTGCATATTCCATTACAGGACCATAAAAAATCTCACGGTCTGCAAATGGAACATTTGCTCCAGAAGCAATCACTTCTAACCCATTATCGATCATCTGTTGGATCTGTTCTTTAGAAACTAGCCTCGAAGCAGCTGCAGGAATAAAGATTTCTGCAGGAATACCCCAAATCTTGGTATTGATTTCCTCAAATGGAACCATTTCATCAGAATAGAGCGAGTTTCCATTTCGGGTTAGCAACAAGGATTGGATTTCCTCTTCAGAAAAGCCCTCTTCTTTTATCAATCCTCCTACCCGATCGATGATCCCAACGACCTTCACTCCTTTTTTGCTCAGATAAAATGCTGCCGAAGCTGCTACATTCCCCCAGCCTTGAATAATAGCTCTTTTCCCGGATACTTGGCCATCAAATAGATCATAATAATGGCCAACGGATTCTGCTACTCCAAAACCAGTGATCATATCAGCAACCTTGAATTTCCTTTTCAGATCTGGACTATAATGTGAATCTTCCAAAACTTTGGAAACACCATATCTCAACTGCCCAATCTGGTGGATACGCCCATTTTCGCGGATATCAAAATGACCATTCAAAACACCCTCTTGTGGATGCCACAAGCCAAATTGCTCGGTTAATGGAATGACATCATGGATTTCATCCACGTTCAAATCACCTCCCGTTCCATAATAATTCTTTAATAAAGGAGTTACCACTTTAAACCAGCGTTCCAATACGCCGTGTTTTCTGGGGTCAGCTGGATCAAAGTTAATCCCTGATTTCGCCCCTCCAATTGCAGGACCTGACACCGTAAACTTCACTTCCATGGTCTTTGCCAAGGACTCGACTTCATTCCTGTCCAATCCCGAACGCATCCTTGTACCTCCTCCGGCAGCTCCCCCACGCAAGGAATTGATCACAACCCAACCTTCAGCTTCAGTTTCCGTATCTTTCCACTCAAAAACAATCTCCGGTTGTTTCTGCTCAAACTCCTGCAATAACTCTTTCATAATCAATAGGTTCATTTATATGATATCTTATAGGTTCCCTCTTTTCTCTTGTTCTCTTTCTATAGCTTCAAACAAGGCCTTAAAGTTTCCAGCTCCGAAACTTTGAGCACCTTTACGTTGGATGATTTCAAAGAATAAAGTCGGACGGTCCTCAATTGGCTTGGTGAAAATCTGCAATAAATAACCCTCTTCGTCACGATCTACCAAGATTCCTAAATCTTGGATGGCCTTGATCTCTTCATCAATTTCGCCAACCCTTTCGGAAAGCATATCATAATAGGCCTCCGGAGGAGCTCCTAAAAACTCTGCTCCTCTTTCTTTCAATGCCTTTACTGTCTTTAAGATATCATGGGTTGCCAAGGCAGCATGTTGAACTCCCTCACCCTCATAAAACTCTAAGTATTCTTCGATCTGCGATTTCTTTTTGCCTTCAGCAGGTTCATTGATCGGGAATTTCACGTAGCCATTCCCATTGCTCATCACCTTACTCATCAAGGCAGAATATTCTGTATTGATCTGTTTGTCATCAAAGGAAAGGATATTGACAAATCCCATAACATCTTGGTACCATTCCACCGTTTCGTTCATGCGATCCCAACCCACATTGCCAACGCAATGGTCTACATATAACAATCCGGTTTCCTCAGGATTATAGTCACTCTCCCATTTAACATAACCAGGCATAAATGGTCCGGTATAATTCTTACGTTCCACAAACATGTGCACGGTTTCCCCATAGGTATAAATTCCTGCGGTGCGTACTTCCCCGAATTCATCTTCCTTTACCTCCAATTCCTGATAAACCTTTGCCCCACGTTTTACCGTTTCTTGTAGGGATTTTTCAGCATCGTCAACCCATAATGCCAATATCTTAACACCGTCTCCATGTTTCTTGACATGCTCAGATATAGGGCTATCCGATTTCAAGGCGGTAGTCAGAATAATCCTGATTTTGTTCTGTTTAAGGACATAAGATGCTCTATCCCTGATTCCGGTTTCAGGTCCTGCATAAGCTTCCGATTGAAAACCGAAGGCTGTTTTATAGAAATGGGCGGCCTGCTTAGCATTCCCCACATAAAATTCAATATAATCCGTTCCATTGATAGGCAAAAAATCTTGAGCCTTTGCTATCTTCTCTGCGAATGTTTGTGTCATAATATTTTTATTGATAGGTTAGTTTAACCATGATTTATAATAGTCCTGATCTTCAATCTGCAATGCCTCTTCGGTAAGCATCAATGGCCTAAACGGATCGATCATGACTGCCAGTTCTTCCGTTTTGGTCTGTCCTATGCTTTTCTCCACGGTGCCTGGATGTGGTCCATGTGGAATACCGCCTGGATGTAAGGTAATCTGTCCTCTTTCCACAGACTTTCTGCTCATAAAATCCCCATCCACATAATAGAGAACCTCATCGGAGTCTACATTGCTATGGTTGTAAGGAGCAGGAATGGAATCAGGATGATAATCATACATCCTAGGACAGAAACTGCATAAAACAAAGGAGTTTGTTTCAAAGGTTTGATGTACTGGAGGTGGCTGGTGCAACTTACCGGTTATCGGCATGAAATCATGAATGGAGAATGCCCAAGGATAATGGTATCCATCCCAACCAACAAAATCAAATGGATGGGTTCCATAGACATAAGGATAAATTAATCCCTGTTTCTTGATCTTGATTTCAAAATCTCCTTTTTCATCAAAGGTTTTCAAATTCTGAGGCCTACGGATATCTCGCTCACAAAACGGAGAATGTTCCATCAATTGCCCGAATTCATTCCTATATCTTTTAGGAGTTCGGATCGGTTCAAAGGACTCCACAATGAACAATCGGTTTTTATCCGTGTCAAAATCAATCTGATAGATAACTCCTCTAGGAATTACCAGATAATCGCCATAAGCAAATGGGAGTTCTCCATAGCCTGTCCTTAAGGTTCCGGAACCCTCATGGACAAATATCACCTCATCCGCTTGGCTATTCTTATAGAAATAGCTGTCCATGGATTTTTGTGGTGCCGCTAAGGATATATGTAGATCGGAGTTGACCAAGACTGGGGTCCTACTCTCTAAAAAATCTGCTTTAGGTTTCACCTGGAAACCTCGTAAACTGGTATGCTTCAAATGTTTTTCCCTAGCGATTTTAGGGTTCACATCATAAGGTTCTCGGATTTCCTTTACGATGGTTGGTGGATAGCAATGATACACCAAGGAATAAACACTCGAAAACCCATGGGTCGATACCAATTCCTCAGAAAACAATTCTCCATTGTCCTTTCTGAAAACTGTATGTCTTTTTGGGGGAATTTTACCCAACTGATGATAAAGTGGCATAATACTAAGTTTAAAAAATGATTATAATATGATTGAATTACATAGCCTATGGCTAGATATCACTTTGAAAAAGAATTAATTTTGGTATTAGTATTGAGCGAAAACAACATCAGCTATCAATGCCTTGATATAAGGCATTAAACCTTTTGGAAGGTTCTTTGGCTTTATGTTGGTAATGTTCATAATGGTATGTATTATTTCAAATATACCCTTTATAATTTTATATTTACATAAATATTGGGAAAATAAATATGGTATTATGAAATTTAATTTCCCGGCATAGAAAAATTATAACCTTGACAATTAAATAAGCGGAGAATTCAAAATTTCATTATGAAAATCGTAACATACTTGGAAAATGGCAACGAACAACTAGGTTTTGTCATTGATAACTTGGTCTTTCCCAGCCATATAATATCCAATCAGCTCCCCAATTCCAGCCTAGCATTACTTCAGCTTGGCCAAGAAGGACTTGATATGGCGAAAAAAGAGCTACAAGAATTTAAAAAAATCGAAGATTTTCAAAATCAAGGCAATAGCTTTTCTGAAATTACCCTGCTTGCTCCAGTACCCAATCCTACTTCATTCCGTGACGCTTACGCATTTAGACAACATGTAGAAACCTCACGCTTGAATCGCGGATTGGAAATGATTCCTGAATTTGACCAATTCCCTGTTTTCTACTTCTCCAACCATCAGGCCATACAAGGTCCCGGGCCAGTGTATTGCATGCCCAAGCACTTTGAAAAAATGGACTTCGAATTGGAAGTGGCGATCGTCATCCATAAAAAAGGAAGAAATATCAAAGCTGCTGAAGCTGATCAATATATTGCCGGCTTTATGATCCTTAATGATTTAAGTGCCAGAAATCTGCAAATGCAAGAAATGAAGCTTAATCTAGGTCCGGCCAAAGGAAAAGATTTCGCAAGCAGCTTTGGACCCTTTCTAGTCACCCTAGACGAATTGGAGAATTATAGAACAGAACCATTGCCTGGACATACCGGAAATGCCTATGACCTGAAAATGAAATGTTGGATCAATGATAATCTGGTTTCTGAAGGAAGCCTGGCCAGCATGAACTGGACCTTTGCCGAGATTATTGAAAGGGCGTCTTATGGCGTTACCCTCTACCCAGGAGATATTATCGGCTCTGGAACAGTTGGAACTGGATGTCTATTAGAAATTAATGGAACCGGAAAACGAAGGGACCCCGCTTATCAAGAAATCTGGATCCAACCCAATGATAGGATCAGCATGGAGGTAACGGCTCTTGGGAAACTTGAAAACACCATCTACCAAGAAGATCTATCTGAATAATCAATCAATAAAAAGATTTATATGCAGTTCAACGAAACAAAGACATTCAACCAAGATACACATGGTTCAGTATTCGACACTTTAATAAAGTACGCAGTGGCTCCAAGGCCGATTTGCTTTGCCTCAACCATAGATAAAGCAGGAAATGTGAATCTTAGCCCTTTCAGCTATTTCAATTTCATGTCCCAGAACCCTCCGATCTGTGTCTTTTCACCACTTACTCGGGTTCGCGATGGAAAGGATAAACATACTTTGGATAATATCCGTGAAGTACCCGAAGTAGTCATCAATATTGTAAATTACGATATGGTACAGCAGCAGTCCTTAGCGAGTACCGAATATGCGAAGGAGATTAACGAATTTGACAAATCCGGATTTACGCCTATTCCCTCGGAGCTGATCAGCCCCCCTCGGGTAGCTGAATCTCCAGTTCAGTTGGAATGTAAGGTAAGGGAAATTATCACGATCCAAGAAGGCGGAGGAACCGGAAATTTGGTCATCGCCGAAGTGGTCAACATGCATATCAAAAGTTACTTACTGGATGAAAATGATAACATGGATCAAGCAGCCCTTGATCTGGTCGCAAGATTGGGTGGCGATTGGTATTGCCGAGTTACAAAAGACAATCTTTTTGAAGTTCCAAAACCCCTTCGAAAACTGGGTATTGGAGTGGATCAATTACCTGAACATATCCGCAATTCATCTATATTGACGGGAAACCAATTAGGCCTCTTGGCAAATATTGAAGCCATCCCTACATTTGAAGAAAGCATAATGGAAGACGAACAGATCCATAACTTAAAAAGTATGTGGGAAAATGATCAAATCCAATTGAATAATGAGTTACAGCGCTATGCCGCTAAATTATTGGATGAAGAACAAATAGAAAAAGCTTGGCAAGTCTTATTGGTACATTAATTCCAAATTGATTGGTTGAGTTTGTGCAAGCCTTATTCCATCTGATATTAATTTTTCAAGGTCAGGATTTTTCTTGGCCTTTTCTTTTAATATGACTTCCAATCTTTCCTCCAATTCGTTTTCGCCCTCATGGATAGCTAATTCATAAAGTTCCACAATCGCTAACCAATCATTGGGAAATTGCTCCAATAATTCATCAATGAACGTAGATAGCTTATGAATGCCTCCATTTCCTTCCCTTAAAATCCTAATTTCACCATAGATCCCATGAAGTTCTTTTTGATTTTCAGTGCAATGCTGTTTAACCGTTTTAATTTCTGAAATATTGATCTCAGGATCAAAGGCAAATTTATCAGCAGCCCCCGCATAGACGGATTTTATTTCTGTCCCAACCGCCATATCGTAGGTACCCCATTCAGGCTGGAACAGCACCTGACCTGTTGGTTCATGCACAACGGTACAATCCTCAAAACTGACCATCAGCAATAAACCATCCGTATTGAATACAAAGGACTTTACCTGACCTGAAACAAGTATTCCCGATTTGAAATATAGTGAACCTGGCATCCCTACAATTAAACCCAAACCTTCCAGATCAGATTCCTTACATTCTTCCAAAGGCAATCGCTTACCCAATAGCAATCCGATTGGAGAGCTAAATCCATCCTTATGATAATGTTTATCATGCCCTTTCAATTCCTTATTCTGATAAGCCAAGGCAGTAGGACCTTTGGTTTTGATTGCAATTAAATCTTCTCCCAAAAACATAGAGGTAAATACACCGGACACCTGCAAACCAGAACTTAATTCAACGGTACAAATATTATTGCTGTCAATGGCTTTCTCCATCGCTTCCTTACCCCCAACCCGAAAAGCCATCGTTTTTGAAAACTCCTCCAACACATTGTAGGCATGTTTAAAATCAGGCGTGACGAACAATTGCGGTTGCGGCTTAGTGATATCGTATGAAAACTGAAGGGTATCCATATTGTAAGGTAATTTTTTGACCTCAGGTTGCATACAAGTGGCACTTTCACCGATAGATGATAATAATCCCGCACCATAAATCTTATGGTCTTCAACGCTTCCGATCAATCCATATTCCACCGTCCACCAATGCAACCTGCTCAATAAGGCCATTTCTGATGGTTCACCCATATTACTTGATATAGCATTAAAGTGATCTGTTGCTGCTTGGATTTCTTCTACAGTGGCATCTTCCCTTTCTTTAACAATGGATAAAGCCCGAATAGCCTCATACAACTCAAAATCCTTACCTGAACTCATCGCTTTAGAACCTACTTCCCCAAAATGCTGCAAATAGGCTGCGTATTCAGGTTCCCCAATGATGGGTGCATGGCCGGATGATTCATGGATGATATCTGGAGCCGGTGTATAGGTAATATGTTCAATCTGTCGAATATCTGCTGCAATTACCAACACACAATGTGCCTGGAATTCCATAAAGGCTGCAGGAGGAATAAAGCCATCCACTGTCACGGCACCCCAACCTATCTTTTTGAGACTATCGTTCATCGATTGTAAATTCGGGATCCGCTCAATGGTTAGTCCGGCCTTGGTCAATCCAGGAATATAGGGATAATAGGCAATGTCCTTCAGATAAGCATAATTCTGGCGCATTACGTAACGCCAAATGGCCTGATCTAAGGCAGAATAACGCTCATAATTTTGCTCGACGACGTATCTTTGAAGATGTTTGGGCAATTGCTCTAAGACGGGATTATCGTAGCTATTCATCATAATTAAGTTTAAACGAAATTAAAAAATTTAACTATACAAACAAAAGACTTTAAGGTCAATTCCTTGAAAAGCCTTCAAATCTGACGTTTATTTTACTGTTTACATTGGTTCCTTTGGATAGGCAATTTACAATAATTCCTATAAATTATTTCGCAATGCAGGGGGATAAATAAGTCATGGTCACTACCGAAAAACAAATTTATTAAGGCTAAACGCAACAATTTCATACTTTTGCAAAACTTCTTATCCCAGATTACTGTTATCTTGGTTAAGCCACCTGTCGATAAACTTGAAAGACAGGCTTTTGTATGTTATGATTGAAAATCTTAGACTTTTTGATCTTGCCTTGAGGCAAGTAAACCTGTTTCCAGACCTCAATATGTTTGCGCATAAAAAAGAAGGGGAATGGAAAACCTTGACTTCTGTAGAATTCTTGGAACAAGTAAACGCTATCTCCAAAGGATTGATTGAACTTGGTGTTAAACCAAACGACAAAGTTGGATTAATTGCAGATAGTAGCATTGAATGGCATATCGTCGATTTCGCTATACAGCAGATTGGCGCTGTAGTGGTCGCCATCTATCCTAATATCAGTGATACAGATTACCAATTTATTTTTAATGATGCTGAAATAAAACTTTGCATCGTTAGTAACAAGAGCTTATACCATAGATTGACCCAATTAAATGATTCAATCTATACCCTAAAGTATATTTTCTGTATCGAGAAGAACGAAAATGTGCGCAACTGGGATGAATTGAGAACCGTTGGAGCCCATATTCCAGATTCAAAAATCGAAGAACTGAGAGCCAACATCCAACATACCGATTTAGCCACCCTCATCTATACTTCTGGAACGACCGGAAAACCAAAGGGTGTGATGTTGACCCATCATAATATTATTTCCAATGTGGAAGCTGCACGAGAGATCACTCCTTGTAAAGCCTACGATCGTGCATTGACATTCTTACCGCCTTGCCATGCCTACGAACGAATGGTAATCTATACCTATATGTACATTGGTATTACCATCCATATCGCAGAATCCTTGGACAAAATTGGACAGAATATCAATGAGGTAAAACCTCATATCATGACGGCCGTACCTAGGATCTTGGAGAAGGTCTACGAGAAAATCATGAAAACCGGCATGGAATTGACCGGTATGAAACGTAAGATTTTCGACTGGGCTGTTGAAGTAGCAGAACAATTCGATCCTAATCCGGAAAAAAGAAGTTTTGGCTATAACATCAAGCTGAAATTGGCCAAGAAGCTGGTCCTAGACAAGTGGTACCAAGCTTTAGGTGGACATCTGCAAACTGTAGCCTCAGGGAGTGCCTCCTTACAGGCCAAACTTGCCCGAGTATTTCTAGCAGCAGGCATTCCTCTTTATGAAGGGTATGGAATGACCGAAGCCTCACCATTGATTTCGGTAAACCATTACCTGAAAGGGATCCGTATCGGAACTGTGGGATTAGCCGTGAAATATGTGGAGATTAAATTGGCTGATGATGGCGAGATCTTGGTCAAAGGCCCCAATGTTATGCAAGGCTATTACAAGAACAAGGAAGAGACTGACAAAACCATTATTGATGGTTGGTTACATACTGGCGACATCGGCGTGTGGGAGGATGAAGTATTCTTGAAGATCATAGACCGTAAAAAAGAAATGTTCAAGATTTCCGGCGGTAAGTATGTAGTGCCACAACCTATCGAAAAGAAATTATTGGAATCTAATTATATAGAGCAAGCCATGGTAATTGGCGATGGGCAGAAGTTTGCCTCAGCCTTTATTGTCCCGAACTATGCCCATCTACAAGATTGGTCTAAAAATGAAGCTCCAGAACTTAAAGGAATGCCAAAGGACCAGTTCTTGACCGAATCGAAAGTACTACGCAAAATCAACAAGGAAGTTCAGTTGGCAAACCAACATTTTGGAAACTGGGAACAGATCAAAAAACCGATCATTCTTTCTGATGAGTTCACGATTGAAAACGGTGAGCTGACCCCTACCCTTAAAATGAAGCGAAAGGTAATCCTTGAGAAATACAAAAAAGAATTCGAAGAGCTGTACCACCTGGCTGATTAATGAAATGATTACTATTTCTTAACATATATCAATCAAGATTTAAATGTATAGGTTTAATTTTGCCAAAGAATAAAAACTATACATTTAAATTTTTGTTGATTCGGTATGAAAGATAAATTTATCAACCTCCCCCTAAAGAAAAACGAAGAAAAAAGCAGATTTGAATTAGATGTCGATGGCCATATAGCTTTCATTGATTACAAGGAAACAAGCAGTACTGTTGCCTTGATCCATACCGAAGCACCTTCTGAATTAGCAGGAAGCGGTGCCTCAGCTGCCATAGTAGAAAAAACATTACACTACATCAAGGATTCAGGAAAGACCGTATCTCCATATTGTCCCTATGTGTTCGCCTATATCAAGAAAAACCCAGAATGGAAAGAATTGGTTTCCCCAAGGTTCCCAAAATTCAATGAATTGTAAATTATTTTTATTCTGAAAGGTTTGAACAAGGAGGTTCGGGATTCGAGGAAGGACCAAGATCATTGAACAACCGTTTTGAACCAGGATGTTCGGGATTGGAGGAAGGACCAAGATCATTGGACAACCGTTTTGAACCAGGATGTTCGGGATTGGAGGATGGACCAAGATCATTGGCGGAATGCATATCTCATATATTTTTTTTCCATTTTCCAGCGTCATCCTGAGAAGGAAAAATTTGAGCTAAATTTATCGGAAGGTGATGACAGCATATTGTCTATGAAAATCTATTAGCTCTTTTGTTTTTTTTAAATATAGAACCCCTTTTGGGGTTCCATTATTTTAGCAGACATGGCACGTTAGCCTGGAAGTCGCGCAAAAACGATGTTCGATTAATCGAACATCGTTTTTGCATTACCCCTTTATTGTTTACCGTCCATGCTAAAATAATTCATCCCCGCTGGGGATGTATGGTGGATAAAAAATATTCTTCTGAAGAGGAAATATAGTTCAAAAAACCTAGAAACACAGATTTAACAAACGTGTCATCGGTACGCAGGAAGGATCTCGGAACAATACAAAACAAATAATTGACTACCAATTATTTGAGCAAGTTAACAGGTCATCCATCTTCGATGGATGATGACAGGAACGTCAGGGACATTTACGTACAGATTCTTCACTATTCGTTCAGAATTGGAGATTCCTGAGAGGGATTCAGAATAAAGTGAAGAATCTATTTTTGTTTTTTTTAGGAAAATAGGTTCATTCCGAAATCATAAGATGAGGGACCTATTTTAATTAAAGAGTGGATATTTCCGAGACCCTTCGGGTGCCCCTGCTGGATGACACAAAAAGTGTATTGAAAAACATTTCACCCCCGCTGGGGTTTCACCTCCCCCCTTTTTCCATTTTATGCATGTTTGCGTTTTTCTAGATCCATGAGCTTTTAACAATTTTAATGCTACCTCATTCGAGGCATATTTTGAAATCTCGCAAAGCTTCCCGAATATGTCTCGAATAAGACCAAAAGAATCCCCAATCCGGGACAAAATTTGCCAAGGCCTTTTTTGTTCCACATTATATATCAAAAAATAAATAAGAAAACAGTGTTTAATTAGCGTTAGACCAAAAAGAAAGGGAAGCAATCTGGCAATTGCTCCCCTAACTATTAACCAATTATAAACTTAAATTATGAGATAGCAAATATAGTTATTAAAAAGATTATTCCTAATACAATTTGCGTTTTTATGCGGTTTTATTTTAGCGGTCGACTTCACCAAGCACAATATCGATTGAACCTAAAATGGCGATCAAATCGGCGATAAGGACTCCCTTTCCAAGCTCGGGCAATACCGAGAGATTATTGAAACTTGGCCCTCTCGCTTTCACTCGCTTCGGGATATCCGTTTTTTCCTGAGTGACGAAATAGAAGCCTAATTCTCCTTTTGGATTCTCAGCTCGCACATAATATTCTTGAGCTTTTAGATTGACTTTCTTTGGAACCATTCCTCGAGGGTCAAAATCAGGTGTTCTCTTGAAATCACTCATCAATCTTGGCAAACATTGTTCAATAATCTTGACAGATTCTTTGACCTCATCTACCCTGACCTTATATCGATCCCAGCAGTCTCCAACAGCGCCCATCTCACCCTTTCCTACAGGTATCTCAAAATCTAATTCAGGATAAACCGAGTAACCATCCACCCGTCTAAGGTCCCATTTGATACCTGAACCTCTTAACATAGGGCCAGAACAGCCATAATTGATGGCCACATCAGCTGGTAAAACACCGATATTGGCAGTACGCTGGATAAAAATCTGGTTATTGGACAACAGATCATCCAATTCAACCAATTTTGGTTTAAAGTAATTGATAAACTCCAGGCAACGTTCTTCAAAGTTGACGGGAATATCATAGAACAATCCACCTACCCAGATATAATTATAGAGCATCCTAGAACCTGAAGCCCATTCCAACATATTCATGATATGCTCCCGATCTCGGAAACACCACATAAATGGAGTAAACGCCCCAATATCGATACCATAGGTCCCTATGGCAATCAAATGGGAAGCAATACGGTTCAGTTCAGTCACTAGTACACGGATGTATTCAATCCGTTTTGGGATTCTATCTTGAATACCTAACATGCGCTCTACGCCCATTACAAAGGCATGGGCATTGTTCATTGAGGCGAGGTAATCCAAACGATCCGTAAAGGGAATGGTCTTTCCGTAATTCATGGACTCTGCGTGTTTATCAAAGCAACGGTGCAGGTAGCCCATGTGAGGGATGATTTCCTTGACGATCTCGCCATCGGTGATCAGCTCCAGTCTCAAAACACCATGCGTAGATGGATGTTGAGGACCGAGGTTGATAACCATTTCTTGAGAGGAAACTGTATTAATCTTATCCTGATAGTTTTTATTAGCTTGTAGGTATCTTTCGTTCATAACTATTTGATCGGGATATTATGATAAGTTTCAGGATCTTGATAATCTTTTCGAAGTGGATAACCCACCCAATCTTCAGGCATCAGGATTCGACGCAAATCGGGATGGTCTGCAAAGAAAATGCCCATCAGGTCATAAGCTTCGCGCTCATGCCAATCCGCCGTTCTCCATACCTCAGAAACAGAGGGAACTTCAGGTAATTCATTCAAATCCCGCACAGCATTAAGTTTTACCTTCAAGGTGAGCTGCTTTTGGAATGGAATGGATGTGAGATTATAGACTATCTCAAAATATTCTTGGGGGAAATAATCTACTGCAGTAATATTGGCCAGGAAGTCAAAATAATAGTTTTCATTATCACGTAGAAAAAAACAGACGGCCTTCAGATGTTCTGGAGCAATATATAGAGCGGGTTGAAGACCATGCTCTTGCAGATCCTGAACCGCATCTATATGTACGTATTCTTCTAGATGTTTCTTTATTTCTTGAATCATTGTTAAGGGGCTAAACGGTTGATGGTCCAGTCAGCATGATCTTTAATATAAACAATACGATCATGGAGCCTACTGCCTCTACCCTGCCAAAACTCAACACGAACAGGCTTTAAAAGGAATCCTCCCCAGAATTCAGGTCTTGGGACATCAGTAACATTTTCCATTTCCTTTTCCACTTCAGCCACCCTTTTTTCTAGGGTTTCCCGGTCAGGGATAATGGCACTTTGTGGCGAGGCAATGGCGCCGATTTGGCTGCCTCTAGGGCGAATGGAAAAATACTCGTCAGAATCTGCTTTAGGTAATTTTTCCACTTCAGCTTCAAAACGGACCTGTCTTTGCAGTTCAGGCCAGAAAAATAGCGCTGAAACACGCGGGTTCTGGATGATCTCCTGCCCTTTCCTACTGTTGTAATTGGTAAAGAAGCTGAGTCCTTCGGCTTTAATATCCTTCAAAAGGACGACCCTAGAAGAAGGGCAACCATTTTCAGCAACGGTAGAAAGGACCATGGCCGTAGGTTCAGTAACCTGCGAGGACATGGCTTCATCAAACCATTTTTGAAACTGTTCGATTGGATTTTTCTGCACGTCCGATTCGCTCAAACTGCTTTTCACATAGTCTTCCCGAATGGCGGCAATTTCTTTATGTTCAATGGACATGGCAAAGGATATTTCCTACAAACTTAACATAATATCCATTTTTTATAGAAAATGAAATGAAAAATTATTGCTATTTTACAGTGGATTAATAATGATATTCTATAAATTTGGTATAAACACATCTATTCTGTTATGTTCAACGAATATATCCCAAAACGCGGCAGTCTAATTTTATCTGAGCCCTTCATGCTGGATCAGAATTTTGAACGCTCAGTGATCTTGTTGTGCGAGCATGATGAAAACGATGGCACCGTCGGATTGATCCTTAACCATCGCTCCATGCTTATGCTATCGGATGTCCTGGAAGACGTTGATAATTCTGAAATCCCTTTATATTTTGGCGGACCAGTGGAAGGAAATGCGCTTTTCTTTGTCCACAAAGCCAATGAGAAAATCGAGGGAGGCACCCATATCGTAGATGATCTCTATTGGGGTGGGGATTTTGACCGTTTGAAATACCTGATCAACGAAAATTTGATCAGCAGTGAAGAAGTCAAGATTTTCTTAGGATACTCAGGATGGAGCCCAGGTCAACTGGATGGAGAGATCAAACAGAACTCTTGGGCTGTACACAATTCATTTAATATTGATTTAGCTTTTATTACTGATGGGGAAAACCTGTGGAAAGAAGCTTTGATCAGCATGGGTCCGAAATATGCACATGTGGCAAATTTCCCAAAAAGACCAGAATTCAATTGATAAACAACAAATAAACATAAATCAACCAACATGAAGAAACACTTCTCAAACGCATTGTTTTTGGCAGCAACTACAGCGTTCGTGGCTTGTTCGGGAGCAAATTCAAATGGTACAGAACCACAGGATTCAACCGCAGTCGTACAAGACACAACGAAATACCCACCTGTTGAAACAAAACCAGGAAATACAGATTACAAGCCGGCATTTGAGGGACAAACCCGGATCGCAGGCGTAAAAACCACTTCTCCTTTTGAAGCTGCAGTGGTTGTTGAAGGATTAAAAAGTCCATGGGGAATTGCAGAACTTCCTGATGGCCGACTTTTGATCACCGAAAAAGAAGGTACCATGCGTATCGTAGACCCAAATGCAAAAACCATTGGCGAAGCAATTTCCGGTATCCCTAAAGTGGATGCACAAGGTCAAGGTGGATTACTGGGCATCACCCTAGATCCAGACTTTGCAAACAATAGAATGGTTTATTGGACATTTGCTGAACCGGTATCTGGTGGTAACCATACGGCAGTGGCAAAAGGTAAACTATCACAGGACGAAAAAAGCATTGAAGGTGCAAAAGTAATCTACCAAGCGTTACCTACCTATAATGGTAAGCTGCACTATGGTGGCCGTATCTTATTTGATAAAGAAGGTAACCTATTTGTGTCTACTGGAGAGCGCTCAGATCTTGAAACTCGTCCGCAAGCACAGCAATTAAATTCAGCATTAGGTAAGATCTTAAGAATCACGACCGATGGTAAACCGGCAGCAGGCAATCCATTTGCTGGTAAAGGGGATGCTAAACCAGAGATCTATAGCTATGGACATAGAAATGTTCAAGGTTTGGCTTTCAATCCTGTAACCGGAGATCTTTGGGACTCTGAATTCGGTCCTCGAGGTGGTGATGAGATCAACTTAGTCAAAGCAGGAAACAACTATGGTTGGCCTACGATTACCTATGGTATCGAATACAAGGGAGATCAAATCGGCAACCCACCTATCCAACAAAAAGATGGCCTAGAGCAACCTGTTTACTATTGGGATCCAGTATTGTCACCAAGTGGTATGACCTTCTACACAGGCACAAATGTACCAGAGTGGCAAAACAACCTATTCATAGGTGGATTGAGCAGTACGCATATCGCACGTTTGGTCATCAAAGACAACAAAGTTGTTGGCGAGGAAAGATTATTATCTGATAAAGGTGAACGCTTTAGGGATGTTATCCAAGGTAAAAATGGAGCATTGTACAGTGTTACTGATGGCGGTAAATTATATAAGGTCGACAAAAAGTAAGATAATTTGAGAATGCCTTGATAAAGGTATTTTTAAGGATAATGAAAATGGGCGCTTTAGGGCGCCCATTTTTTTGAACCAGGATTAAAGGGATCCGAGGATGGACCAAGATCTGGAGGTGAACCAGGATTAAAAGGATCCGAGGATAGACCAAGATCATTCCGATGGTCGAGCGGCATCTCGGCGCCGCTCGATAACCGTCGAGATGACACCAAAAACCTTAATTTAATGACATTTCACCCCTTTCAAGATTTAGTAAATGATACATTAATTTTTTGAACGTTTGCATTTCTCCGAGATGTTTCGTTCCTCAACATGACACAAAAAAACTAAACTTAAAGATACAGCCCTTCTAGGGCAGCTTAACGCAATAAAATCTTCCTTTCCAGTGTCAAACTGAGGTACGAAGTTTCTCGGAACAATACAAACAATGATTGAAATAACGAACAGGTCATCCATCTTCGATGGATGATGACAAGGACGTTGGGGACATTTACGTACAGATTCTTCACTGATCGTTCAGAATTGGAAATGTACAAAGGTCTCCTTCATTAAACAGCTTATCGAAATAACTATCGACTTTATCCTAAAGGATCATCGAGCGACATCTCGGCTTCGCTATATCCATCGAGACCCGGCACAGGAATTTCTTGAAAGGAATTCCTACGGAAGAATGGTGTTGGCTTAGGTAGGCAATCCCCAGCGGGGATGAATTATTTTAGCATGGATGGTAAACAATAAAGGAGTAATGCAAAAACGATGTTCGATTAATCGAACATCGTTTTTGCGCGACTTCCAGGCTAACGTACCATGCCAGCTAAAATAATGGAACCCCAAAAGGGGTTATATATTTAAAAAACAAAAGAGCTAATAGATTTTCATTGCCAACATGCTGTCATCACCTTCCGATAAATTTAGCCCAAATTTTTACTTCTCAAAGTGACTCTAAAAACCCTAACTTAATGACATAGCCCATAGTGGCGATATTATTTTAGAAATGGTTTTGCACAAAACAGGGCTAATGCAAAAACGATGTCCATGCGTTTTTTCCTCCTGCATACGCCTTATTATCTCTTCTTCTAATTTTAGTTAAACGAATGCTAGGTTAAAATTATTAACAATTGTTTTGTAAATTTTTACATTAAAACATAAATCTTATGAATAAAATTAACATATTAGGTCTTTGGTAAGCATTTTTTAATTTGAATATTAATTTTTTTATTTATTTTAGATTAAAATTTAAATATTTATTCATTAGTTTAATTTAATTGAGTTAATTCTTTTGATTGAACTTTGATTTAAGCCTCAAAAATTAACGATGAGATTTTATTAACTCAAACAAACATGAAATTTATTGAAAAGCTATTAGTGAGTCCTTCGGGCTTATCTAAAAAAACCGCCAAATCTGCAAAGAAAAAACTTAGGTTATTGAAAGCCGTTTATGAACTTGACAATGCTTCGGTAAATGATTTGATGAAGAGTTTGACCTTAAGTTTTCCGACCTTGAACACCTTGATGGTTGAGTTAGTGGAGAAAAAATACCTGAATCAGCACGAACGTGGTGAATCCCTAGGGGGAAGAAAACCTAATTTATACCAATTAAGCGATAGTCTGTTTCGTGTCTTAACCATTGAAATCAACCGTAGGTCAGTTCGTATTGCTTTAGTAGACAACAACTGCAATATCCTCAATACAGCGCAGCTATTTCAATTTGAGATCTCAACGGACCTCAGGGAACTCCCTGCCTTTTTGATCATTGTTAAAAAATATATAAAGGACCAAAAACTAGATATGGAGCAGGTATCTGGGATTTCCATCTCCATGCCCGGTTTAATTGATCGATATACTGGTGAGAACTTCACCTATTTCTATGAACCTGGTTTTAATCTTGAGAACCATTTAGAACATGAGTTCAATAAAAGGACAAAGGTCATCAATGACGCAAAAGTCGCTACGCTGGCAGAGAAGTTCTATGGTAAGCTGAAGCGAAAAAAAGACGCCTTGGTAATTCGATTGGATTGGGGAATATCATTGGGAATAGTCTCCAATGGTGAAATCTATTTAGGCAAAGATGGTTTTTCAGGCGAGATGGGCCATATCAGCTTTGCTAATGAAGGCGAGCTATGCTACTGTGGCAAACGAGGCTGTTTGGAGACATTAGTCTCTGGAACCGCCTTGGTAAATAAGGCGACTCGAGATATAGAAGAGGGCATCCCTACCCTAATCGTATCCAAATACGAGAACATGCCCTTAACTCCCGAACATATCATCCAAGCTGCAATGGATGGCGATCAATATGCCATTCAATTGATCTCGGAATTAGGCAGCAAATTAGGAAGGGCAATCTCCTTGTTCATGCAGGTATTCAACCCGGAAACCATTGTGCTTTCTGGTAGTTTTGCAAGGACCTCCATGCTGATGATCACACCCATACAACAACAGATACAAACCTATTCCATGAGCAAGATTGCAACAGGATGCAGTCTACAGGTTTCTACCCTGGGCGACAATGGCCTGTCTTATGCCTTGGCGAGACATTTTGTGAATTGCTATTTTGAGGAGCGCATTAACAAGAATTAAGGAAAAGTTAGCTGAAGATTAATCTTTAGCATCTGCCCATTCTTTTATATCCAAAACCTTTTGGATTCAGGGCAATCTTAATACCTTTGCGTATAATTTCAAAATATGAGTACACAGCTATCCAAGTACAGCATCCTATTCTGGGTTTCTGTACTTCTGGTCTTCAGCTCCTGTAAGACCACATTTTACCAAGCAGCTGTATCAAACAAACAAATGTTGGCAATCAACAATCAGATTGCAGAAGATACAGCGATTACAAATTACATTTTACCCTATAAGAGCCAACTTGAGGATAAGATGAACGAGGTATTGGGATATGCTCCAGAGGCACTGATAAAAAACCGCAACCTTCCAGAATCAGAATTGAGCAATTTCTTCTCCGATGCGCTATTGTCCATCGGCAAGAAAGTTGACCCCGAGGTGGTATTTTCGATGGCCACCAAAGATGGTATCCGCTCAGGAATCAAACAGGGCAATGTTACGGTAGGATCTATCTTTGAGGTCATGCCATTTGAAAATTACATTACCATTTTAGAGCTCAAAGGAACTGATGTCCAAGTTTTGGCAGATTTTATTGCAGAAACCAACGGACAGCCTTTAGGGAATGTGGAATTGATTATTAAAGATAAGAAAATCCAAAGTTTCAAGATCGCAGGTGAAGAAATCAACCCGAATAAAACATATAAGTTGGTTACCTATGACTTTATTGCCAATGGTGGTGATCTAGTCCGAGGTCTAAGCAATCCGATCAGTAAGAATGTCACAAGCGAAAGAGTTCGTGAAGGCTTGATCAGCTTTGTGCAGGAGTTAACAAAAGAAGGTAAAAAAGTAGAAGCAAAGTTAGATGGAAGAGTTAAAATCATTGAATAGAAGGAGCTTTATTAAAAGCGTGATGGCTTTAGGAGCAACTGCATCCTTGAGTTCCATTCCATTTGCAGGATATAGCAAATCCAAAGAAGTTAAGATCACCTTTTTGCATACCAATGATGTACATAGCCGAATTGAACCCTACCCTATGGATGGTTCAAGACTGCAAGGTCTAGGTGGTGTGGCTCGAAGAAGCACCCTGATCCAAAAGATCCGTTCTGAAGAAAAGAACGTCCTTTTGTTCGATGCTGGGGATATGTTCCAAGGCACACCCTATTTCAATGTTTTTGATGGCAAGGTGGAACTTGAACTGATGTCAAAGCTCGGTTATGATGCCGGAACTTTTGGAAACCATGAGTTTGACAATGGATTACCGGGATTACTTAAGCATTTTGACAAAGCAAACTTCCCTTTCGTCACTTCCAATTATGATTTTACAGGAACCATTATGGAAGGCAAAACCAAGGATTACCTTGTTTTTGAAAGAGAAGGTGTAAAAATCGGTGTTTTTGGAGTGGGTGTTGACCTGAAAGGCATGGTTGATCCACGCAGTTATGCCGGTGTAAAGATTTCTGACCCTATTGAAGTCGCTGCGAAGTATACTCATAAGTTAAAGAATGAGCTGAAATGCGATCTGATCATCTGTCTATCCCATATTGGCTACAATTATGATACGGATAAAGTTTCGGATTTACTATTGGCGAAGAATTCAAGGCATATAGACCTGATTATCGGCGGCCATACCCATACCTTCTTGGATAAACCTACGGAGGTAAAAAACTTGGACAATCAAATTACTTTGGTAAACCAAACTGGCTTTTCTGGGGTTAACCTAGGAAGGATAGATTTTATCCTGGACAAAAAGAAGGGAACTAAAAGAAGTATAGCGACCACCTATAGCATAGACAAAAGATTAGACAACCTAGCAAGCAGGATTGCTTAGAAAACATTCATATTGAGAGCATTAATTCGACTTTATATCAACTCTTATAAAGGCCTATCGCCTGCTGCATGGCTATTGGCTCTGGTTATGTTAATCAACCGTGCGGGATCCATGGTAATTCCATTCTTGGGGATCTATATGTCTTCGGAGTTGGGATTCAGCAAAACGCAGATTGGTTTGGTATTGGGTTGTTTTGGATTGGGCTCGGTCTGTGGTTCTTGGTTAGGAGGATGGCTAACTGATAAATTCGGGAACTTTAAGGTACAGACCTGGAGTTTGATCTCCGTAATACCGCTATTCCTGTTGTTACCGATGTTCAGAACCTTTGAAGGTCTGGCCATCATGATCTTTATCCTGACCTTGGTTGCTGATATTTTCCGACCTGCTAACTCGGTTTCGGTAGCTAGGTATGCTAAACCCGAAAACATTACCCGCGCCTATTCCTTAAACCGGATGGCGGTGAACCTAGGGTTTTCCATTGGCCCTGCATTGGGTGGTTTCTTAGCTAAGTTTTCTTACAACTGGATTTTTTATGGAAACGCCATTGCCGCTGCTTGTGCTGCCATCGTGTTTATATATTTCTTCAGGAACAGAAAGGCAAGGACTGAGGTTGGGCAAAGTATTGGTCAAAAAGAAATAGAGGAAGATAAACCTGTTCGGAACGCTTATAAGGACAGCTTATTTATTGTGTTCAATATCCTATGCTGTCTGTTTTCGATGGCATTCTTCCAATTATTAAGTACCCTACCCCTTTTCTATAAAGAAGCTCATAATCTGCATTCCGATGAAATCGGATTATTATTAGGCTTTAGTGGCTTTGTCATCGTGTTATTTGAGATGGTGCTGGTACATATCGTCGAACATCGTTTTTCGGTCCGGCAAATTATGCTCTGGGGAACGGCTATTTCTGGGATGTCCTATTTGATGTTGACAGCTGATTTCGGGATTTCCTGGTTATATTTGGCGATGTTTTTCTTGTCTACTGGTGAGATGTTAACATTACCATTTACGGCAACCGTGGCCATCAACAGAGCCAGTCGGAGCAATCAAGGTGCATATATGGGATTTAACTCGCTGGCCTTTGCGGCCGCCAATATCTTCTCCCCTTTCTTGGGGACCTATACGGCAGAACATTTTGGCTATTCTACGTTGTGGACTTCGGCAGGATTGATATTGATATTCTGTGGGATTGGATTTTATTGGATCATCAGCAAGATGAAAACCGAACATTAACCAACATTCCGTTCATAAGGGACCCTGGTCGCGATGGACCTTCCTAAAGTAATTTCATCCACATATTCCAGTTCACCACCAAAGGCAATACCTCTGGCAATGGTACTGATCTGCACATTGAATTCCTTTAACTTACGATACAGATAGAATATGGTGGTGTCGCCTTCCATGGTTGCACTCAAAGCAAGGATAACTTCTTGGACATGACCGGAACGTACACGCTCAATTAATCCTTCAATCTTCAGGTCAGCAGGCCCTATCCCCTCCATGGGTGAGATCAAGCCGCCAAGTACATGGTAAACGCCACTGTATTGGTTGGTGTTTTCAATAGCCATCACATCCCGGGTATCTTCAACAACACAGATCAGGCCCTTATCACGTTTTAGTGAAGCACAGATCTCACATTGTTCAGAATCGGAGATGTTAAAGCAGGTACGGCAATATTTAATATCTTGTTTCAGTCGGTCCAAGGATTCGGTAAAACGGCTCACCTCGGCATCCGATTGCTTCAGGAGATGCAACACCAATCGTAAGGCTGTTTTTTTACCGACGCCAGGAAGTTTTCCAAATTCTTCCACAGCCTGCTCCAATAGTTTTGACGAAAAGTTCATTTTTCAAAATTACGAAAATAAAGAGCAAAAAAACACGCCAGAATTCTTTCGAATATCTGGCGCGTCGGTTTATGAAACAAATCTATGTGTGCTCTAATTTAAAAATCTAAATAATCCCACTTCCCTCTGTAAGCTCTACCCTTTAGATTGTTGGCAAATGGACTATCGAATACCTCTTTATTCGGATTCCATTTGATCGGTTTTTGTATTTGATAAGCAATGTTTACCGCATTACATACGGTGGCTGTTCGATGTCCAATTTCTACATCACAGATCGGTTTTGAACGCTTTTTGATCGCGTCGACGAAATCCTGATAATGATTCTCAGAATAGTATACCTTACGATCTTTTTCAGCGATCTGTAATTTTGGGAGCTCAGCTTTATCGGACCTCAGGAATTCCCTGGAGACCTCAATCTTACCTTCGGTACCCAAAAACTGAATGGCATTGAAGCTGCCCCAAGATTTATGATGGACATTAATACCGTTTTTGTAGGTGAAATAAAGTCCTTCCTTAGCCATTGGAATATCTGGAGGGGTAAAAGATACTGGGCCAGTATGGTCCATTCCTAAAGCCCACTGCACAATATCAAACATATGGGCACCCCAATCGGTCACATATCCACCACCGAATCCATGATACAGACGCCACAGCGACCATTCAGGTGCACCTAGAGCGGGGCTTAAGATTGGATTAAAACCACGGTAAAGTGATGGTCCAATCCAAGAATCCCAATCAAGGTGGGCTGGAGCTGGCAATGAAGGTAAATCACATTCCTTAACAGGCTCGCCTACCGATACATTGACCTCTTTGATATCTCCGATATAGCCATTGCGGATCAAATCCGCTGCTTGTCTAAAATTATATTGCGAACGCTGCATACTTCCCGTCTGCAATACTCTCTTATATTTTCTGACTGCATTCACCATTGCACGCCCTTCATCGATGGTCAGTGCCAAAGGCTTTTCGCAATAGATATCTTTTCCTGCTTTAGCAGCATCTACCACATGCATGGCATGCCAATGGTCTGGAGACGCAATAATTACGGCATCTATATCTTTAATGGCCAGCAAATCTCTGTACTGTCCAAAACCTTGTACCTGATGAGCTGCCTTACTGGCATTCAACTTATTCGCTTCACCAATAAAATTATTGAGTTTACTGCTATCTACATCAGCAGCGGCGATGACCATGGTCTCCGGCAATTTCATGAACTGGTTCAAAAGACCGTACATCTGCTTGCCTACCCCGATAAATCCTAGATTGAGACGATCGCTAGGTGCCAAGAAGCCATTACCACCCAAGACATGTCTAGGTAATATGGTAATTGCAGCTGCGCCCAAAGCAGTTTTACTAATAAAGTCCCGTCTATTCATTATAGGTTTAAGATTTTTTCAGTCGTGAATAGGTTTACGTTTGATAAATGTATTAAATCAGTTTATTAATTCAAAATTTAATTGATTTTTTTGTGATTTTTTATGATAATAATAACAATTACCAAGCTTTAGAAAAATATGATATAAAATCTTATATTACATCGAAAAGGGCAAAAAAAGGCCTTTCGTGCACAAAAACTAAAAGACCAAATGGTTAAAGACGACAAAATCAGGAATTCGTTTGCCAACAAAACTTGGCAAGAAATAAAAGTAAAAGACTCATGGCAAATCTTTAAGATCATGTCGGAGTTTGTGGATGGGTTTGAAAAATTAGCGAAGATTGGACCATGTGTTTCGATCTTCGGATCGGCAAGAACACCGGATGAGCATAAATACTATCAAATGACCGTAGAGATCGCGAGGCTGTTGGCTGACCGCGGGTACGGTGTTATTTCAGGTGGAGGTCCAGGTATTATGGAAGCTGCCAATAAAGGTGCCTATACGGCCGGAGGAAAGTCTGTGGGACTGAACATTGAGCTTCCCCATGAGCAATTCCACAATAAATATATTGACCGCGATAAATTATTGGAGTTTAATTACTTCTTCGTCCGCAAGGTCATGTTCATGAAATACTCCCAAGGTTATATTGTATTGCCTGGAGGATTTGGAACCATGGATGAATTGTTTGAAGCTGTTACATTGATTCAGACTGGTAAGATTGCAAGATTCCCGATTGTATTGGTCGGTACCGAATACTGGAATGGTTTGTTTGACTGGATCAAGAATACCATGCTAGGTAATAAATATATCAGCGAGGAGGATCTGAATCTATATAGAATGGTGGATACTGCTGAAGAAGCTACAGAACATATCTTTAGGTTCTATGATAAGTATCTATTGAAACCGAATTTTTAGGGGTTGATTTAGGATTTGGCTATGGATTTGGCTTCGACTCCGCTCAGCCTGCATCTAATCATGATATGTTCGACGGTAGGGGCTTATTGCATAAGCCCGCTGAATTTGAACCAGGATGAAAGGGATAAGAGGATGGACCAAGATCGGGGAATGAACCAGGATGTGGCTTCGACTCCGCTAGCCGACATCTAAACCCGCTCAGCCGGCATCAAATCATGATATGTTCGACGGTAGGGGCTTATTGCATAAGCCCGTAGAATTTGAACCAGGATTAAAGGGATGAGAGGATGGACCAAGATCGGGGAATGAACCAGGATGTGGCTTCAACTCCGCTCAGCCGACATCTAAATCCGCTCAGCCGGCATCTAATCATGATATGTTCGACGGTAGGGGCTTATTGCATAAGCCCGCTGAATTTGAACCAGGATGAATGGGATAAGAGGATGGACCAAGATCGGGGAATGAACCAGGATGTGGCTTCGACTCCGCTAGCCGACATCTAAATCCGCTCAGTCTGGATCTAAAAAAGATATAAAAAGAAGTCCCTCGAAATATCGAGGGACTTCTTTTATTATTGGAATTAATCTTTTGCTTAGAAGTTGTAAGTCAAACCTGTGTTCCAAGTTGTACCTAAACCGTAGAAATAACCGAAAGCATCTTTTCTAGAGAAGTAGTTCTCGTTGAAAAGGTTTTTCACATTACCTCTGAATTTTACGTTCTTACCGTTTTTCAAGTTGAAAGTATAGCTTAAACCAGCATCAACTACGTTGTAAGCTTTTAATTCTTCAGGTTGGTAAACTTGGTTGTTCAATGATGATTTGATTACGTCATCTACATTCACGTTTCCATACAATCTTGCATAGTGGTTGTAATCAGCATCGATTGAGAATTGAGGAAGGATATAGTATTTCACACCTAAACCGAAAGTGGTTTGTGCAGCATTACCTACTTTAACACCTGTTAAATCCTGACCTTCTTTATCTTCGAAAACGATATCGAAAGAGTTGTTATCTCTTACACGGTAAGGAGAAGTACCATCATATTTCCAGTCACCGATTGATCCGTAACCTCTTAATTTAAGGTTAGAAAGAACATTTACGTCAAATTCTAATTCTAAACCTTTGTGAAGCTGACCAACACCAGTGAACAAATAAGTTACATCAGGGTAAGTTGTTCCACCTACTGTATAATCTCTAGCTGTATAATCAGTGAATCTGTTATCCCATTTGGTGTAGTAAGCGTTGAAGCTAACAGCAACGATCGGGTTTGAATATTTATATCCAGCTTCAACACCGAAGATTTTTTCATTATCCACTGAAGGATCTACAAAATTTACTGTATTAGAAACAAATACGTTATCTAAGAAAGGTTGACGAGAGTATTGTCCAATATTAGCGAAGATTGTGTGTGCATCTTCGAAAGTATATGATGCACCTCCTTTAATATTGTAACCGAATTTCTTGTCGAATTTAGATTTCTTTTCGCCTTCAGCATAGTTCCAACGGTCGATTTTTTGGTAAGATTGGTTAGAAAGGGAACCCTGAACGAAAGCAGTGAATCCATCTAAACTATATTCTACTTGACCAAAAACACCTTGGTAATTGATTTTCTCCGAGTTGTCATAACCTACTCTTTGATCTACATCAGCACTATTGAATAATGAAGACCATGGGTTAGTAGAGAAAGTTTCAGAAACTACATATCCTTTTTCACGAGTTTTATTTTCTGCGATACGACCTTCAGAACCTAAAAGGTTAATCAGTTGTTGGAAGTGATCACCTTTGTAGAAACGTAAATCAGCACCTAAGTTGAAAGAGAAGTTTTCGTTAGCTTCGAAGTTATAGTTAGAAACCAAACCGTACCAGAAGTGGTTGTTTACAGAAGCTCTTAAAGCAGAACCATTGTTTCCGTTAGAGATTTTGTTAGGCTGAGCAGCATTAATAGCAGCTAAAGCATCCCAGTTTGTAGTACCATTAGAGTTAAAACCATTAACGGTATAACCTGGACCATTACCTAAGATACCAGTACCACCACCTTTACCCATTGATGCGTAAAGAACGGTAGAAAGAGATGATCTATCATCGATTTTCAAGTCCCAGTTTAAGTTGGTAACTGGTTTGTGGTAGAAGTTTGTTCTTTGAGAAAGACCTTCACCATTATACCAACCGTAGTTAGAGTTACCTCTTTCACCTGTAATATCATATCCTGGAGTTCCAATAACTTTAGTTTTGTTTCCAGTAGGACCTACTTCTCTGTAGCTAGTTTCTAAAGGTTTAGAGAAGTTTTGATCGTGCCATTGAGGAGCACCAAAGATCAAAAAGTTGAAGGTGTTGTTATCGTTTGGTTTGTAACCCACAGAAACAAAATAGTTTTGTCCAGCACCTGCAGTTCCTAATGCATATTTTTTATCAGCTCTCCATCCATTCAACATAAATGACACGCCCCATTTTCCTTGCATACCAGTACTGTAAGAAATCATAGCTTTAGCTAATCCATCATTACCAGTTGACATACCTACGGAACCTCTTCTCACCATGTCAGTAGCTTTGGTTACAATGTTCACTGTACCACCTACTGAAGAGATAGCCAATTTAGAAGAACCAAGACCTCTTTGAATCTGGATCAAGTTCGCAACATCAGACATTGCTGACCAGTTAGACCAGTACATGTTACCATCTTCCATACCATTGATAGGCTGACCATTTAATAAGAATGCGGTGTTGGATTGGTCGAAACCACGAACGAACATTTTAGAATCACCGAAACCACTTGCTTGGTCAGCAACGTAGATTGAAGGTGTGTTCTTCATTAATTCAGGGAATTCAACGTTAGCACCACTTTTCTCTTGAATTTCTAAAGGTGAGATAGTTGATACAGCGATAGGAGTCTTTCTATCGGCGATATCAATAATACCTTTACCAATTACCACTACTTCACCAATTGCTTCACCATCTTCTTGAGCTTGTAAAACAATTGTTCCTAAGTCAGATTGTCCTTCTGCGAATTTGATTTCGCTTGTGTTGAATCCTAGAACGCGGAAAATTAAAACACCTGATGATTTTGGAGAGTTTAATGTAAAAGCTCCATTTGCATCAGTCGATGTACCAGCCGATGTGCCCTGTACTAATACAGATGCCCCCGCAACCGGGTTGGTGCCATCAGTTACAACACCTCTCAGGACTGTCTGTGCCCAAGCGACGTTGCAAAGCAACAACATTGAAAATAATGTTACTAATTGAGTAGAGATTTTTTTCATACTTCTATTTTATTAAAATAAGTAGTGCAAAAGTATAAAGACATATTGATTTTCAGACTGGATTAACATAAACTTAATATACTCACAACCACGTTTTTGCATTTATTTGACTTATTCGAGTAAGCAAAAATTTAAAACTTAATTAGTTTTTTAAACAACTGTTCATTTTGGTTGAAATTTTGGCAATGAAACCGATTGGAATTTGATATTTTAACAAATTTTAACATTCTTGAAATTGTTGAAAAGTTTTTTCCTATTTCTAATGATTTAGCAGTTATAGCAACAACTATTTTTATAAACGGACAAAAATCAGGAGTTTAACATTGCGGATAAGAAGGAAAATAAAGGGTCTAATTTTCTGTGATTCGATAACCATATAGACCTTCAAAAGGTTTTGTTAATCTTTTGGAACAAAAAAAAGGGAACCAAAATCTTAGTTCCCTTTCAAATGCTATAATTTTCTTAGTCCAAATAGGCGTAGGTAATTCCATCTCCGCCTCGATCAGCATGTTCATCTTCAAAACGGCTGACTTGGTTATATTTCCTTAGATAATCACGGATAAACCTGCGCAAGATACCATCTCCTTTTCCATGCACTATCTTCAAGGAAGGATAGCCGATCATGACTGCGCGGTCCAAGACTTGTTCAATCTTGCCTAAAGCATCTTCGGTTCGCATTCCACGGACATCAACCTCAGGGCTAAAGTCTGCCACGCTTTCTGAAGCAACAGATCTAAACCGCTTGGCGGCTTTAGCTTTTTCCTTGCCTCTCAGTCTTTCCACTTTATTCTTTTTTACTACCGTGCGCAAATCTCCAAGCGCTAAGATCAGGTTATTCTTCGCTATCTCAATCACTTGCGCCTCATTACCTGTATCAATGATCCTCACCCAATCCCCTACTTCAACCGCTTCCGCAGATTCATTGACAAGCTCTGGCTTTTTGCTTTCCTTGACCTGTTTTTCTTTCAGGTTATCAGAAGCATGTTGCAAGCCAGCCCTCAGCTTTTTGGTTTCTTCCTTATCAGCTTGTTTGGTTTTGATCTCTGCAATGGTATTTTCAACCAGTTTATTGGCATTCTTGATGATCTGCCTAGCTTCCTCTTTGGCATCTTTAAGCAGTTGTCGCTTGTTTTCTTCCAAATAGCTTTTTAGCTCATTCAATTCTGCTTGTTGACCAACGATTTCTTTTTCACGAAGATTGATGGCCACCTTGGTATCATAGACCTCCTTCTTCTCGCGTTCTAGGTCGACCAATAGAGTATCGACTTTCTTTTGCTGAACACCGATTTTCTGTTTAGCTAGATGAAGGACTTCTTTAGGCAAGCCGATATTCTGTGCGATTTCAAAAGCGTAAGAACTTCCTGGTTTACCAGTTTGCAATATATATAGAGGTTTCATTGCCTCATTATCAAAAAGCATGGAAGCATTTTCTATACCTTCAGAATTGCTTGCAAAGACCTTCAGATTCGAATAGTGGGTCGTGATGACACCGCGGATCTGCTTTTTGTTCAACACTTCCAGAACGGCTTCTGCGATAGGACCTCCAAATAGAGGATCTGTACCTGTCCCAAATTCATCGATCAGGACCATTGTCCTCGCATTGGAGAATTGGGTAAAGTGCTTCATCTTTGAAAGATGTGCGGAATATGTACTTAAATCACTGTCTATGGATTGATCGTCTCCGATATCTGCGAAGAACTGCTTGAACACCCCTAGCTTGGAATTGGTGTCACAAGGAATCAGTAATCCGGATTGGAACATCAATTGCAAGAGACCAACGGTCTTCATACAGACTGATTTACCACCAGCATTAGGTCCTGAGACCAATAAAACTCGATCAGTTTCATCGATCCTAAGGTTCAGGGGCACAACAGAATGGTGACCTTCTTGCTTTGATGCCAAATAAAGGAGTGGGTGTTTGGCATTCACCAAAAACACTTCTGCCTCCTTGGATAGTTCAGGCATCTGCGCATCAATATCCAATGCAAACAGAGCTTTTGCCCTTACAAAATCCAATTTGGTCAACAAGCCATGGTAGGCGAACAACAGCGGAACATGTGGTCTCAGTTCAGTGGTTAAGCTGGTCAAGATCCTAACGATTTCCCTTCTTCTTTCAAATTCAAGATCTCTAACCTTATTATTGAGGTGGAAAACCTCTTCAGGTTCTATGTAAGCAGTTTGTCCAGTAGCTGATTCATCATGGATCAGACCTTTCAGTTTTCGTTTATTTTCTGCGAGTATAGGGATACAAAGTCTACCATCTCGAATGGTCAGATTACCATCGGCGGTCCAACCATTCTGCTGGGCCTGTTTATAGACCGTATCCAGACGCTTTCTGGCTTCCTGTTCAGCTTTGCTGATCTGGGAGGTGATTTCCAGTAATAATTTGGAGGCATTATCCTTGATCTTTCCCCTATCATCAATGATCTGTTCGATCTGACGAAGGATATTTTTTTCGATCGGCAGATGCTCGAAAAGCAATTCTAGGTTTGGGTATTGCTGAGCGCGATCATTGAAATAACGTATGACGGCATAAACCGTCCGGAGAGAAAGCAAAACACGGTGGAACTCATCTTCCAATAGGAAAGAGCCTTCTACTTTTGCTTTTTCTATAATAGCTTTTATCGGGTAAAAGTGGTCTACAGGTAGGGGTGCATCATGGACAAGAAGCTCTTTGAACTCGTTTGCCTGTCGCAAGAAACGATCGATTAAATCCAGTTTCACTTGAGGTTGGATCTTATCTACCAATTCTTTCCCTGCTTCACTAAGGCATTTTGCCTTAATGAGTCCCTTTATTTCCGTAAATCCTAACTTTTCTACTGCGTTCTGTGGATATATCATTTTCTATTGTACAATAGGTCTTTCTCGCGGCCTAGTGACCGGTTTGAGTCTTTCGTTTCGAGGTCTAAAAGGAATTGTATCTACATTTTCCTGGGGTTTCAATTCCGTTGGTTTTTGCTCTTCAGGTGTAGTTTCAGGCGTTGTATTTTCCGGCACAGGCAATGTAGATATATCTGGTACTTCAGTCCCCAAAGGAGCTTTCTTTTCAAAAATGTTTCTTTCCCAAAAGCGCATCAATCCTACAGGTTCGTAAAACCTTCTGGTTCTATCGGCGATACTAAGTTCTGCAGAATCAGCTTTGGCATTGAGGATCATATTATTGAGCGTCTGTAATTTGACCTGCATGCGGGTCACTCTGCTCATGCTATCTTGCATAATAAGATTCTTCAGGGAATCTTGGCTGTAATAACTGCGTTCTCTTTTCTCCAAGGTTTTAACGACCTGATCGTAGGTCTTCATGGTTAATGCCGGATTCCCGAAATAATAATTCACGTTCTTGTTGAAAGCTGTAGAATCTATTCCAAATTTGGCAAAAAGCTGCTCATAAAGTGGGTCAATGACCTTTTTGGCACTATCCACAGGGATATTTGAAATATATCCGTCCAGGATATGTACCTCGGTCATGAGCTCAACCATGTCCTCTTGAGGCAAAATACCTTCAGGAACCTGCTTTTTGCAGGCAATAACGATAAAAAACAAAGGAAGTAAACTCAGTATTAAGCGATGCATTTTGTAAATTTGTACAAATTTACGGAAAAGCTTGCAATAAGCTTTCCAAATTTCATCAATGCGAACCCTTTTTCATCATGAGTATAGCAAAGAATATTACAGAATTACAAAAAGAATTGTCCCCTATCGGTGTTACATTAGTTGCGATTTCGAAAACGAAACCTAATGAAGATATTATGGAGGCCTATGAGGCTGGTCAGCGGATTTTTGGTGAGAACCAAGTCCAAGACTTGGTTGCCAAGTATGAAAGTTTGCCTAAGGATATTGAATGGCACTTGGTTGGCCATCTACAGACCAATAAAGTAAAATACATTGCTCCTTTTGTAAGTTTGATCCATTCTGTTGATTCTTTGAAGGTTTTAGCTGAGATCAATAAACATGCTCTCAAGAATGTCCGCATCATTGATTGCTTACTGCAGATCTATATTGCTGATGAGGATACCAAGTTTGGCTTGGACCATGCAGAGGCCATTGAATTATTGCGTTCTGAGGAATTTGGAGGCTTCAAAAACATCCGTATCCGTGGATTGATGGGGATCGCCAGCAACACTGAAAACGAAAAAATCGTCAAAGAAGAATTCTATGAGCTTAAAATGCTTTTTGATGGAATCAAGACCACTTATTTCCGCAAGGAAGAAAGTTTTGATATCTTGTCCATGGGTATGAGTTCTGACTATAAGGTTGCTATCGAGCAAGGTAGCAATATGGTGAGGTTAGGAAGTACCATATTTGGAAAGAGAATTATCAAACACTATAAAGCACAATAATGAGTTTAACCATTCGCAATGCAGTAAAAGCAGATTGCCCCCGATTATTGGAACTGATCAAGGAATTGGCCTTGTTTGAAAATGCACCTGAGGAAGTGACAGTCAGCATGCAGGAATTTGAGGATTCAGGATTTGGCGAAAATCCGGTCTGGTGGGCATTTGTGGGTGAATATGAAGGTAAAATCATAGGGATGTCCTTATATTATATAAGGTATTCGACCTGGAAAGGCAGAAGATTGTACCTGGAGGACATCATCATTACGGAAAGCATGCGTGGAAAAGGATTTGGTAAGGATCTTTTAGATCATACCATTGCTTATGCCAAAGAACTGGGATATTCTGGAATGATGTGGCAGGTATTGGATTGGAATACCCCAGCAATAGATTTTTATAAAAAGTATAACACGAAATTCGATGAAGAGTGGATCAATGTTAACATCAATTTTTAAACCAAGCCTATACCCTATTCTAGCGTCTGTCATGTTATTGGCATCAGCGAGTTCTTGCCAGAGCAATAAAGCCGATGGATCAAAAGCACATAAACATGTAGTCACTGGTTCTAAAGACACTCTAGTGTACCATGATTCGACCATTAAGGAGTTCAGTCCTTATTTTGCTGCCGATGGCGACAAAATAGATACGACCTATATTGGTTTGACCTATCCAATCTTTAAGGATAGTACCATGAACCGATATGTGAAGGAAAACATCCTTTTGGGCAAAGAACAAACATTGGATCAATATGTAAACAATTTCTTGGAAGGCTATGCCAATTTTGTTGAGGAGAATGAGGTAAGACATCCACTAGCATGGCAAAAGGAAACTTTTATTGGCGTGATGATGAATAACCCTTACCTGATCATGATGGACAATAATACTTATGAATTTTCAGGAGGTGCACATGGGAATAGTTATACCTTATGGAATGTTTATGATGTGCAGACGAAAGAAAAATTAGAGCTGAATACGTTTATTTCTGAGAATAAGATGAAAGAATTTACTAAAATTGCAGAAAGATTCTTTCGAAAAGAGGAAGGGCTATCGGATACCAGCAGCTATAAAGAGGATTATTTCTTCGAAAATGACACTTTTAGCTTAGCTGCAAATTATGGTGTTTCAAAAGAAGGTATAATATTTTTTTATAATTCTTACGAAATCAAGCCATATTCCGGAGGCACTACTTTTCTCACCATTCCTTATGAAGAAATTCAGGATTGTATGACCCAAACCGGAAAGAATTATATAAAAAACATCAAAGAGTATTACAATTCAATTCAGTAGCGTAAATGCAGGTATTTAAATTTGGCGGAGCCTCCGTTAAAAATGCAGAGAATATAAAAAATGTTGTTTCCATTGTTGAACGTTATAGGGATTCTTCTCTGTTGATCGTAGTTTCGGCAATTGGTAAAACGACAGATAAATTAGTGAAAGTTACGGAAAGTTACATCAAACGTGATGGTGCTTGTTTTGAACACCTTGAAAGTTTGAAAAAAGAACATTTTGACATCCTGCATGAATTATTTCCTGATCATAACCATCCGGTTTATGATGATATCGCCAATACTTTCGTAGAAATTGAGTGGATCCTGGAAGAGGAACCGCAGGATGATTACGACTACCTTTATGACCAGATCGTTTCGGTAGGTGAATTGCTTTCTACCAAAATAGTGGCTGCTTATTCTTCTTATCAAGGTCTAGCAACACAATGGGTGGATGCAAGGGATTTTATCATGACCGATAATACTTACCGTGAAGGGAAAGTAGATTGGGAAAAGACGGAAGAAAAGATCCGCAAAGATCTTCCTAGCATATTAGATGAATATATTGTTGTTACGCAAGGTTTTATCGGATCCACTTCTGAAAACTTTACGACAACATTGGGTCGCGAGGGTTCAGATTATTCAGCAGCCATCTTTGCTGCAAGCTTAAATGCGGAAAACATAACGATATGGAAAGATGTTCCTGGAGTTTTGAATGCTGATCCGAAATGGTTCGACCAAACAGAATTGATCCCGGAACTTTCTTATACTGATGCGATTGAATTAACTTATTATGGAGCAACGGTTATTCACCCAAAAACCATCAAACCGCTTCAAAATAAAAAGATCACCTTAAATGTACGTTCCTTTGTAAACCCAGAAGAACCTGGCACTCAGATAAAAACAACGAACCAGACCCTACCTGTCCCTTCTTTTATCTTTAAGGTCAACCAGGTCTTTATCAACATCCAACCGCGAGATTTCTCCTTTATCGTAGAGGATAACTTGAGCCATATCTTTGACACCTTCCATCAGAATAGGATCAAGATCAATATGATGCATAACTCTGCAATCAGTTTCTCGGTTAGCGTGGATGATACCGGTGAGAATGTGTTGAATCTTTTGGAGCAGTTGAAAAAGAGATATAAGGTATCTGTGGCAACAGGTTTAGAATTAATCACCATTCGATACTACAATCAACAAACAATAGATCGAGTTTTGGTAAATAAGGAAATTTTTCGCGAACTTAAAGATAGTTACACTTGCCAAATGCTTGTGAAAAACAAAGATGAATAAACACATTTTAGAGAAGGATGTACAACAATTCATTAAGGCTAACAGGGAAAAATCACCCACAGAAATAGCCTTGAAGAAAAGTCCTTTTCCTCATGTGAGCTCAGCAGAATTGGCTTCCCAAATCGATGGTTGGCAACGTAGTGTCAAGAAATTACCTACCTGGGCATTCAGCGAAGGCATTTATTATCCTGATAAGATTAACCTAGAGCAATGTTCATCCGAACATACCGCTCTGATCAAGCAAACTTTGATTGCCAAAGGAAGCCGTGTCATTGATTTGACAGGGGGATTCTCGGTGGATAGCTGTTATTTAGCACAAGAGGCCGAAGAAGTCATTCATTGCGAACTAAATGAGAAGCTATCTGAGATCGTGGCCTATAATGCCAAGATCCTCCGGGTCAATAACTTGATTTGCAAGGCCACTGATGGGATCGAATTACTCAGACAGAGTGAAGACCATTCCTTTGATTATATCTATGTAGACCCTTCTAGAAGAGTAAACCAAGGAAAGGTATTCCTGTTGGAAGATTGTGAACCGAATATTGTCGCTAACCAGGATCTTTTCTTTAGCAAGGGGAAATATGTCATCAGTAAACTTTCTCCCCTGCTCGATATCAGTACAGCATTGACAAGCCTGAAGCATGTGAAATATGTATATGTCATCAGCTTGGATAATGATTGTAAGGAGTTGTTATTTATTCAAGAGCGAAGTTTTGAGGGTGAGACCAAGATTCGAGCCATCCGTTTATTTGCCGATCAGCTCCAAACCTTTGAATTCACCTACGATATTGAACGGGCAACAATGAATCGCTATACAGAACCCCAGCATTTCCTTTACGATTCCGATGTTGCCATCAGTAAAGCAGGAGCCTTCAAGAGTGTTGGGAAGTATTTTGGTCTTGGAAAACTCCATCAGCATTCCCATTTATATACTTCTGAGGTTTTTCAGCCTGAATTTCCCGGAAGAGTCTTTGAAATAAAGCAGGTTTTACCCTACTCAAGCCTAAAAAAGAACAATCCTTTTCTTCAGGCTAATATTGCCACAAGGAATTTCCCAGAGAAAGTCGAAGTGATCCGCAAAAAACATAAAATCAAAGATGGTGGTAAAACCTATCTTTTCTTTACAACGGATAGTAGCAATCAATTGATTGTTATAGAATGTACCAGAATTCGCTAACTCCAGGTTTCCTATTGCAAACAATCTAACCATGTTATTGAAGGAGAAGCCTTCAAATTCTTGTCCCGCTCTTCCTGAAACTTTAAGAAAACCGGGTTGGATAATAACTCCTTTTGGATCTCCTCATCTTGATATTCGGAAAGATGGATAAATCTTTTGCTTTCTCGATCTTGATATACAGTATATCTGAACCTAGTTTTATCTAATTCCTCAAATGCTTTCAAAAAATCCTGAATCCTATTTTTATTCTCCCCTTCATAATCCGGGAATACTTCATATTCTACTTTTACTGCAAACATATTTTTAGATTTTATCTGTCCATTAGACCCATTCTCCGGGTTTGTTCTGATCGATCCACCAAGGAAAGCCCTTTATTCCCTTCGATTTCAACCGCTCAATCACCTGAGCAGTATGATGCTGAATATGCCTGATGGTATTTAAATGCAGTTCTAATCGGCTATAAGGATACCATTCAAAACCAGAATCAGCCTCCAATGGCAATTGCTTTAAGGAAGATTCTAAGTTCTGTTCCACTTCTTGGATAAATTCCAATAGCTCCTGCTTTGAATTCAGGCCTATTATTTCGACTTCTGCATTTTCCCAATCCTTATCACCCCCTAAACTTTCAGCGCCTTCGATGGCCCCTTCAAATGGTTCAAAAGTTTCATAACTCGCAGAAAGGTACAATTTGGCACTCCATATCGTGTGATAAATCAATTGCCAATTAGGATTGTTATACTCTTTAGAATCCCATTCCGACTCTGGCACCTTTTCCGTGACATCACGTAGCATGCCTAGGGCTGCTCGGTATTGGGATAATAGAATTTTAATAATACTTGAATTTTCCATGATATAAACATTGATTTTCTCAAAAGTATAACATTCAATGACATTGGTTTGTCAACAGAAACTTAATATTTTTTTAACTTTTGTAAAAAATAATAGGATTATTATTGTAGAGATTTGCAGAGGTAAAAAAAATCAAATCTTATTGAACTAAAAAGGAGATGAAAAAATGAACAATATTTTAACAAAAAACACAATCATCAGACTGATCTTAATCTGGTTAATGGTATTCATATTTATGTTTTTAGGTAAAAGTATTGAAGGCCTATACAGCAATAACGGACTGGCAATAGGTATTTTCTTACTGGTACTGGCTACCATTATCGGTGCCGCTTTTGGAGTGGTAAAAGAAGCTGATGAATTGGCTCATAAACTAGGTGAACCCTACGGAACCTTGATCCTTACCCTATCCATTGTATCCATAGAAGTCATTTTGATTGTAGCCATGATGTTTGGTCCTGAAGATAATCCAACCATCGGAAAGGACTCAATTTTTTCTGTAATGATGATCATCATGAACTTGGTATTAGGGCTATGTATCCTTCTAGGAGGCTTGAGACATGGTGAGCAGGAATATAATGCGCAAGGGACGATTACCTATTTATCCATGATCATTATGCTGGGAGGAATCTCTATGATGATCCCCAATTTTATTGAAGGGAAAGGGAATGGGGAATTCACAAGCATTCAGGCAGCCAGTATATCTGGATTGATCATTTTATTATATGGGTTCTTTCTTGCCTATCAGATGAAAGGATATAGGCACTTATATATCCAGCCTAAGCCTGGTCAGATGGAAATCCTATTTGCTCAAAGGAACGAAATCCAACAATCTGAGGAACATGGACAGGAAAAAGTGAGCAAAAAGGAAGTTCTATTACGCACAATTATATTGTTGGGAATGATCCTTCCGATTGTTCTCCTATCCCATAACCTTGCGACTTTGGTAGATTATGGCATCAAGGAAATGAACTTGCCTCCTTTGTTAGGTGGGGTCTTGATTGCAATCATAGTTTTCACTCCGGAATCCATGACGGCTGTTAAAGCAGCCATGAACAATGAATTCCAAAGGGCTATCAATCTATGTCATGGAGCATTTGTTTCCACAGTAGGCCTTACAGTACCCTCGGTCTTGATTATTGGACTGATCGCAAGCAAAACAGTCTTATTTGGGATGACTACGACAGAAACGATTCTGTTTGTGATTACATTGATCCTGAGCATGCTTTCCTTTTCAGGCAGAAGGACTGCTCCAATTGTAGGAATTATGCATTTGGTCTTGTTTGCAGTCTTTGTGATCCTCATTTTCAATCCATAGCATCAAAATATTTAAAATAATTTATTAAGTAACATCAAGAGTTGAACAGAGTGCGTTGATTTTTCCTAACAACGCATCTCTTTCAATCTAAATGCAAAAAGAGCTGTCTTATAGACAGCTCTTTTTTGTTGTTTCAATTCTAAATAATTAAATAACCGAGATTCTAAATCGGGTTATTTTGCTAATATTCTATTTCTATTAATGCTTTCAATGGAATAAGAATTCCATGTTTTATCTGGATATACCTATCTGTTAAGGACCACACGGTTGTTTCGATGCGTTTCGGACCGTCTTCGGTATTGAAAACGATTGTAGTCTTGGATTTGAATTCATTACCCAAACGCACGGCACCTTGTAGTTTGTTAGAAAATTGGGTTGTTTTGTCAGTTTCGGCGGGGATAATTCTAAATTTATCTACGTCTTCTTTTTCAATTAATGTTCCAGTCATTCGTCAATCTAATTAAGAGGTTTAAAAGGTTAACGTTAATTTATAAATTAATATATATTTCAGCAAGATTTTAGGGCAGAATATTAAATTAGTTACATTTGCATTAGATTTCAGAACACACATAAATGGGCATATTTGAAAAGGAATGGACATTGAATTTCACTCAATGTTATCCTAACGGGCAGTTGAAATATAGTGAATTAAACAACATTTTACAGATTACGGCGAGTGAACATGCTGAGAACTTAGGCTTTGGGTATAAAGCGATGTTCGATGTCAGGCAGTCATGGGTCTTGAGTAGGATGCTGATCGAAATAGATAGATTACCAAAGTACACACAGACAGTCAAGATCCGGACATGGATCCAGGATTTCACCGGGAGCCGTTCTATCCGTAATTTTGAACTATGGCTTGGAGATGAGGTATTGATTAGTGCCAGTAGCTTATGGGTAGTCTTTAACATCAGAACCCGCAGAGCTGATAATTTTGCGCTCAGCACTGACCATATGGAGTTTTTCAGGGATAAAATCCCTACAAAAAATGCTGTCGAAAAAATTGATGGCAATGTGGACTTCCAACTATTGAGTGACTATAAGGTTAAATTATCGGATTTGGACATTGTTAACCACGCCAATAACGTGAAATACATGGAATGGTGCTTTGATGCCATGGATCCAAAGACCATCTTAAAAGGCTCATTTAGCCGCTTGGAAATGAATTTCCTAAAGGAATTAAACTATGCTGATGACATTGAAATCAAGGAACATGAGGATAAGGTATTCAGTATTCAAAAGGATGGCAGGATACATTTCTTGATGCGATTGACCAAATAGATAGAACATAAAAAAATCCCCAGAATGTACTTCTGGGGATTTTTTTATGCTTAAGCTGAGACTATATTGCCCATGCTTTTTCTCCTTTTTTGTATGGATAATTACCATCAAATTTCCCAGGGATCTTCACATAGCGCAATGCTTGCTTCATTCCAACTTCGGAAGTAAAGAACCCAGTCAAAGTCAATTGTTTCAACATTGTGAAGAAGTGATTTGCATCGCCTTCTTTCTTATTGCTTTGATAGTCTTTTGCTTCTTTATCGTAATTATTTACAAATTGTAGTTTCTCTTCAGCTGACAGCTCTGCGAATCCTTTTTTGAATTCTTTTTGAGCACGCTCATCTACACCGTTCAGACCATCCATAAAGGCTTTTTGGTCTTTCTCTTCGTAGCAATCACGGATCATCACTGGGATAAACTGACCAACACCAGCTTCTTTAGCGCCAGGAGTTGAGGTTTTAGGAAGAATAGCTTCGGCTAATTCACCCAAAAAATCAGGTGTATCACCTTCGAATAAGGATGCAACTTCTTTCGAAGCAGGTCTAGTACAACCTTGTAAGAACAAGTTCGCACCGATTACAGAACCCCCAACGATGAATGCAACGTTTTTTAATGCCTCTCTTCTATTCATTGTTCTTTAATTAAAGTGTGTATTTAACATCCCAACCTTGGCGATAGTTACGTTTTACAAACTGGTTCACTATGTCAAAGTTAGTTACTTTCATATTTTCGTTATCCCATAATAGCTTCAAGCTACGTCCTGGATATCTGCCATCAACACGTAAATCAGCACCGCGGATAGCTAAGTTAGCCATTAGTAATGCTTCTGTCAATGGTCCTGAGATTTCGAATGGAGCACTCACTTCTTTCTTTCCGTAACCTGCGATACAAGCTTCTACCCATTGTGCATAGTGACCACCAGCAGCACCCGGTACACGCTCATATTTCAATGCTACATTCTCTTTTCTTGAAGTAGGAAGTAAACGCGCGTTCTCACCATAGGTATCAGCAAGGATTTTTCCTTTGTCACCGATCAATAGGATACCATTACCGCCATCACCAAAGATTTCGTTAGGTCCTAATTCTTCTGGACGTGCAGGTTGAATACCACCATCCATCCAGTGCAAGGTAACTGGTCCAGTTGTTCTTGCTGCTTTAGGGAAAGTCATGGTTGCATGTGAAGACGGAGGACAGCTTTCTGGGAAGTATCCACGTTTGAATTCATCAACATATACTGAACCTACTGATGCTTGAACATCTTGTACATAAGTTAGTCCTAGCACGCTAAATGGAACTTCTAATAAGTGACATCCCATATCTCCTAGTGCACCAGTACCATAATCCCACCAACCTCTCCAGTTGAATGGAACCAATTTATCTACGAAATCCTTTTGAGGAGCAGTTCCTAACCAAAGATCCCAGTTCAATTCAGCCGGTACATTAGCCTTTTGCGTTGGCCATGAAATACCTTGAGGCCATACTGGACGGTCAGTCCAACAGTAAACTGTATGAACATTTCCGATCAAACCTGCTTCATACCACTCACGGGCTTGTCTAGGACCATCATTTGATGCACCTTGGTTACCCATTTGTGTTACGACTTTATATTTTTTAGCAGCTTCAGTCAGAACCCTAGCTTCCCAAACATCGTGAGCCAAAGGTTTCTGTACATACACGTGTTTACCTAACTGCATTGCTGCCAATGCTTGGATAGCGTGGTTATGGTCAGGAGTTGAAACAGAAACAGCATCAATGTTCTTGTGCTCTTTGTCCAACATCTCACGATAATCTTTATAATATTTAGCTTTTGGAAAGCGCTTTCTTGAGTTAGCAGCTCTGCGGTCATCCACATCACAAAGGAAAGCAATGTCAGCTTTTCCTGAGTCATGGAATGATTTAATATCGCTCTCACCTTTACCACCAACACCGATACCCGCAACCACCAACTTATCACTTGGAGCAGTAAATCCAGTACCACCTAATACGTGTCTAGGCACGATGCTGATACCAGCTGCTGCTATCGCAGAATTCTTAATAAAATCTCTTCTTGAATTATTCTTACTCATGTTATTGGGTTTAGATTGTTATAAATTTCCTTTTTTCAGCTCACTCACAGCAAAATCTACAGCTCTTGCAGTCAAGGCCATATACGTCAATGAAGGATTCACACAACCAGCAGAAGTCATTGCAGCACCGTCAGTAACGAATACGTTCAATGCATCCCAAACTTGGTTGTTTCCATTCAATACCGAAGTTTTAGGATCTCTACCCATTCTAGCTGTTCCCATTTCGTGGATACCCATACCGAAATTATAACCACCATCATAAGTGTTTACATCTTTAACTCCGATCTTCTCCAACATTTCCTTCATCTCTTCGGTCATGTCTTTACGCATTTTTTGCTCATTGTCTTTGATTTCCATGTCCATCGACAATACAGGTAAGCCCCATTTATCTTTGACACTCTTATCCAATGAGATTTTATTTTCGTGGTAAGGAAGAATTTCACCGAAGGCTGTAAAACCAACACTCCAGTTTCCTGGCTCGCATAATGCATCTTTCCATGCACCACCTACCTGCATCTCTGCAATCTCACCAGACCAACGACCACGGCTACCAGAACCTTGATATCCAAATCCACGCACATAATCACGTTTCTTGGTATCACTAGGAATATTTACAAATCGAGGAACATAAAGCCCGGTTGGACGTCTTCCGAAGAAGTACTTATCCTCATAACCTTCTACTCTACCACCAGCACCTAAACGGAAATGGTGATCCATAGCATTGTGACCTAATTCACCACTGCTACTTCCTAATCCACCTTCCCAAACATCAGTAGCTGAGTTCATCAAGACCCAAGTCGAGTTGAATGCAGAAGCACATACAAAGATTACTTTTGCAAAGAATTCGTACGTTTTATTTGTTTCAGCATCAACAATTTCAACACCTTTTGCTTTTTTAGTGTCTTTATCATAGATGATCTTCGTAACGATAGAGAATGGTCTCAACGTCAAATTACCCGTCTTCATTGCCGGAGGCAATGTTGAAGACTGCGTACTGAAGTAACCTCCAAAGTTACAACCCAACCAACATTGGTTTTGGTACTGACAGTTGATACGGCCAGTATGCGGTTGAGTGATATTGGCAGTACGTCCCATAATGAAGTGACGATTTCCACCATATTCTTTTTTCAATCGCTCAGCAAGATCTTTTTCAACGATGTTAAAATCCATCGCTGGCATGAAATCACCATCAGGAAGTACATCCAGACCATCACGGTTACCGGAAATACCTGCCCATTTCTCAGCATAGCTATACCAAGGAGCGATATCTTTATAACGGATCGGCCAATCTACTCCATGGCCATCTTTCAAGTTTGCTTCAAAGTCCAAATCACCTAAACGGTAACTTTGACGGCCCCACATCAACGAACGACCTCCAACATGATATCCCCTAAACCAGTCAAAGCGTTTTACTTCCGTGTAAGGACTTTCTTTCTCATTAACCCAGAAATCCAAGTTTTTCTCGTTCAATGGGTAATCACGTTTTAAAACCGGGTAATCCTTCTCCATCTGCACTGTTCTACCACCACGGTGAGGGTATTCCCATGTGTCTTTGTTGGCATGATAATCTTTCACGTGCTCCACATTGCGGCCACGCTCTAGCATGATTGTTTTCAGGCCTTTCTCAGTAAGTTCTTTGGCTGCCCAGCCCCCACTGATTCCAGATCCGATAACAATAGCATCATATACATTATTTTCCACCATTATCTTTTAAATTTTAATTAGTTTTCTACTTGTGTTTGAATAGTTTCTTTCTTGAAGAATAGCATGAAAATGATCATTACTACAAATGCAATTCCTGCAGGAACTATCCATAATTTATTCCAGAACAAAGCTAAATCCGAAGCTTTGATATTAACATACATGTCACTCACATATCCTGCTACCCAGAATCCGATTAATTGACCTACTCCATAGGTTGCCAATGTAATCAATCCTTGAGCGGCACTCTTATTGTCTTTACCAGCTTTTGAATCTGTATAGATCTGTCCTGAAACAAAGAAAAAGTCATAACAGATACCGTGCAATGCAATACCGATCAACAGCATGAAGGTCATCTCGCCTGCATTTCCGTAAGCAAATAATACATAACGGATCACCCATGCCAACATCCCTAATAAAATGGTGTTCTTAAAACCAAATCTTGTAAAGAATACAGGTAATAACAACAGACATAGCGCTTCTGAAATCTGCCCTATCGTCATTTTACCAGTTGCATTGGCTAATCCAATCTCTGTTAAGAAAGGATTGGCATACTGATAATAAAACGCTAATGGAATACAGATCAAGATCGAACAGATAAAGAAAACCAAGAAGTTACGGTCTTTCAATAACTTAATGGCATCCAATCCTAAGATCTTAGAAATGCTTTCTTTCTCACCTGTGTTTCCAGCCTTTACAGGAGGAGTTTTAGGTAAGGTAAAGGAAAACACACCCAATACTAAAGAAGCGATTGCTGACATCATAAAGGTGTTTTTCAATAAGCCTTCTTGCAAGCCTTCTGGGCTATCCCATTTAAACAAGTAACTGATAGACAATCCAGCGATAATCCATCCAATAGTACCCCAAATACGAATAAATGAGAATTCCTTTTCAGGATTCTTCATCTGTCTAAATGATACGGAATTCACTAATGAAAGTGTTGGCATATACAGGATCATATAGCCTAGGACATAAGGAAAGAAAGACCCAATAGAATCACTCTGATAAAGTTGGTACATTAAGAATGCCCCAACCAAATGAAGAATACCAAGGATTCTTTCTGCATTGAAATATCGGTCTGCAATCATACCGATGATAAATGGAGCAATAATAGCTCCCCATGACTGCGTAGAGAACACATTTGCGATCTCCAAGCCTGACGCTTTTAAATTGTTTCCTAAAAATGTACCGAGCGTAACGAACCATGCCCCCCAAATAAAAAATTCGAGGAACATCATGAAAGAGAGTTTAAATTTAATTGATGAAGACATTCTAAAAGGTTTACTAAAATCTTGAATTTAAAGATAGAGATAATATGCTAATTACAAAATTTAATCACGAATTTGTTTCAATACTAAATCCCTTTAGCATTAGAAGGAATCCACCTCTCTATAGGCTTTAACCAAGGTTTCTTCACCTTCTTTACCCGACTTGGACATCCCGTGCTCCATTCCAACCACGCCTTTATACCCCTTCTCATACAACCATTTAAATAGGTTCTTATAATTGATCTCTCCAGTTGTTGGCTCCCTTCTTCCGGGGTTGTCTCCCACCTGGATATATCCGATTTCACTCCAACATAAATCCATCATTGGAATTAAGTTTCCTTCATTTTTTTGCTGGTGATATACATCATAAAGAATCTTACAAGACGGGCTGTTTACAGCCTTACAGATTTCATAAGTTTGATCTGTAAATCGTAAGAATAGATCAGGTGTATCACTCAATGGTTCCAATACCATGGTAATACCATGTGGTTCGAATATCTCAGCTCCTTTTCTCAAACCTTCAACCACATTGGCTGTTTGTACTCCAATAGGAAGATTTCTAACATAGTCCCCAGGTACAACAGTCACATGCTTGGCATGACAACGTTTCGCGATTTCAACAGACTCTCTACAACCCTTTAAGAACACATCCACAAACTCCTGTTTTCCAGCAGCTAATGAATTAGCACCATTCCCACCTTTTGGAACTACAAATACTCCCATCGTCATGCCCAGTTTTGCCAGCAGATCGCCGATTTTCTTCTGTTCATCAACGGAGCGACCTGGCATGCCATTGTCTTCAATTCCTCTGAAGCCTAAGTCATACATGTACTGAATTTCATCAAGAAAGTTCTTTCCTGCTGTTGCACTGAACATTCCTTGATGTGGACCATAGTTTAATTTGAATGGTTGATTGGCTGATTTCGATTCCATAGGTTTTTGAGATTGATCATTGGCAGAAAGTCCATTAGAAAATAATGAAGCTCCAACCAAAAGGGAACTGTTTTTTAAAAAATCCGAACGTTTCATTTAGGTATAAGTTTAAATTTTAAGTATTTAATCGGTTAGCAAATACTTTTTGAATCCAGCAGATTGGGCCTCTTTCACTTTCCCTTCCTCCAAATACATTAAATAAATATCAATTATATTTTTGGAATTCGCAAATGAAATTGCGTCCTCTGGTTTCATCGCAATGAACACATTATCATATGCATCCGCCTCCATTGCCGTATTCGCAACCACTGTTACTGATATAATCTGTGATTGAATTGGAAACCCAGTTTTTGGGTCCATATGATGTGAAAACTTGTAATCTTTTACTTTACGAAACTTCTCGTAACTTCCTGAAGTGGTGACAGCTTTGTCTTTTATTTCTAAAATATGGTCCGCACCTCCCGTTGCTTGCTCCGGCCTTTGAACCAATACCTTGAAAGTGCTCTGATCTGGCTTCAAGCCATGGGCTCTGATTTCCCCACCAACTTCTACAATAAAACTTTCTATTTTCCTTTTTAACAAAAAGTCGTGTAATACATCGACAGTGTAGCCTTGCGCTATACCGTTCAGATCAATCTCAACTTCAGCCACCTTCTTTTTCAATGTCTTTCCTGATAAACGGAGCTTATCCATCCCAACATGTTCCATTGTTTCCCTGATCGTTGCCGAATCTGGAATATTGACCACTTCCTGCGGTCCAAATCCCCAAAGAGAAACCAAAGGCATCACAGTGACATCAAATAAACCCTTTGAGTCTTTATATACCCTGAAAGATTCCTTCATCACTTTCAACATATGGGGATCCAATTTCATCCTTCCCGTTTTGGGCTCATTGAACCTTGAAATATGGGAATCCTTTTTATAAAGCGACATGGACTGATCGATGACAGAAAATATACTGTCGATGGAAGTCTTTGAAATTGATGCAGTAGAAGCGTAATAGCTAATGGTATAGGTGGTGCCTTGCGCACGCCCAAAAAGTTCGTGTTTCTGTAAAGCAGAAATTGGTTGCTGTCCGTAAGCACAGCAACCAATTAATATCATAATGATAAAATTACAGAATTTTATCACTATTAAATGTATTTCTCTACATCGTGTCCTGGAACAGCAACTGGATAGAATCCATCTGCATTAGGCAATACCTTTGGTTTTGCATCCCAAGTGTATTGATCAGGCATCAAGCTGATGTTAGACTTTATTGCCTCATCCCATTTGATTACCTTTCCAGTATAACAAGCAATCCTTCCGATAATACCTGTCAATGAACTGTATGCACCATATTCTGCATCATTGAATTTGTATTCTCCTTTAGCAATCGCCTCAAACAATTCTTTGTGCTCTTGTTGGTACGGATTTGGATTACCTTTTGGATCATGACGATAAATTTCTTTACCATCAGGTCCGTATAAAACCGCTTGGTTTCCAGCAGATAAATAAACTCTACCTTTAGTAGCTTGGAAGGTTTCGTCTACCCTATTGGAGATTCCCTCAAAGTGACGACACTGGCTATAAACCACTGATCCATCATCATAAGTCAACTCAAGGGCGAAGTTATCATAGATCTCTCCATATTCCTTTCCAGTTCTATGGGCTCTACTTCCTGTACCTTGGATAGAAACCGGATATTTTTGCTTTACCCAGTTTGCAATATCAATGTTATGCACGTGCTGCTCTACGATATGGTCACCACATAACCAGTTAAAATAGTACCAGTTACGCATTTGGTATTCCATCTCAGTTTGATTTGGTTTACGAGGTCTCACCCAAACACCACCACTGTTCCAATACACTTGACCTGAAACCACATCACCGATAGCACCATCGTGGATACGCTTGATTGCTTCTCTATAGTTAGTTTGGTAGCGTCTTTGCAAACCTACCACAACGTTTAATTTCTTTTGCTTTGCAATTTCTGCCACTTCCAAGACCTTACGCACTCCTGGAATATCAGCAGCCACTGCTTTCTCCATGAAAACGTGTTTCCCTTGCTTCACAGCTTCTTCAAAATGGATCGGTCTGAATCCCGGCGGAGTGGTCAACAAAACCACATCAGCATCTTTAATTGCAGCTTTGTAAGCATCAAAACCTACATATTTACGGCTATCTGGCACATCTATTTTATCCCCAAATTTCTCCTTAAGGGTATCATAAGTAGAATCTAGGTTATCTTTAAATGCGTCGGCCATTGCCACTAATTTGATATTTTGTCCCGAAGCAAAAGCATCAAAGGTTGCTCCAGTTCCACGACCACCACATCCAATTAATGCAATTTTTATAACGTCAGAACCTGCAGCGAATACGCTGCTTACTGAACTACCAGTTAAGGCAGCAGCACCCACAAGGGCAGAAGAAGATTTTATAAAATCCCTACGTTTTAAACTTTCCATGAAATTAGATTTAAATTGAGTATTATACGGTTTAAGTTAATTAAAAATCCTTAAGCGGCGCTTTATCATAATACGCCATAATCTCCTCATGACTAGGTTGTTTAACCGGACGTACTAAACGCATCCCTACGAAAGGAGCTTCCGGAAACCACCAGTTTGATTTTGGAATCTGTGGGTCTAATTGCTTCCAAATCGGGTCTGACGCACCCCTAGCAGCAGAACGCAAATCTGCAACTTCACTCTCAAATGAACCGCCTCGAACTACATGAGGATATAATTTGGTCGGAACATTAACTGGATTCTCTGATACCTTACCTTCCAAGGTCTTATAAAAATCAGCATCATACTGATCATAAGTCCACTCAGAAACATTCCCTAAAATATCATATAAACCCCAAGGGTTCGCTTTTTTTGTTCCAACTTTAGCAGTTTTACCGCCTGCGTTATCTTTGAAAACAGCATATTCAGCTATCTGTGCTGCATCATCAGCAAAGAAGTATTCAGTCTCAGAACCTGCTCTTGCAGCATATTCCCATTCCGCTTCTGTTGGTAATCTATAAAATACACCGGTCCTTACATACAACCATTTACAAAACTGAATAGCATTGTAATGGGTCATGGCTAAAGCAGGCTGACCATCCTTGCCAAAGCCAAATGTCATGTCCAAGTACGGCTTCGTTGGCCTGGTCACTGCATCAACTTCAGTTGGCACTTTGCCATCTGTAGACTTGGTGATCTCGTAATCCTTATATAAAAATGGTTCGAAAATATTCCAGGTAACTTCATAAGTTCCCATCCAAAATGGATCTAATTTAACTTTATGAACTGGTTTTTCATCCGAATTGGACGATTTCGCACTTCCCATGTTAAACTCACCTCCTGGAATGGCTTCCATTGTGAATTCTAAACTTGTCCCTTCTATCTTTTGTGTATAACGCTCGTGTTTTTCCTGCGCATTAGACATTTGTATCCCTGCTAATAAAGCAAAGAATAAAACTCTCTTCATAAATAGTTACTGTATGTTAAAACCTAAAATCAATTAGAATTTTTTTGAATTTATTTCAATAAAGATAAGCAATTCTAGAAATATTTCAATAACATTTAGGTTACATTAGGAATGTAATAAGGACTTGATACCACAAATATGTGCTCAAAAGACCTAAGGGAATACTCATCCCGATCACACTATTCCCGACCTTCGAATTCAGTTTAAATTGACTTAATATTATGCTGGTAGCCACTAAACTAGGCATTGCCATCTCAAAAATAGAAACCTGTACAATCTCCCCCTTCAAGCCCATCATCAGGGCGACAAGAACGACAATGGCAGGTGCCAAAATTAGTTTATACACTAAAGCATAAGTAATATTTGGAATTTCACTCTTCACTATCCCAAAATGCAACTGTAACCCAATAGAAAATAAAGCAATTGGTGAAACCGTTGAACCCAAGATCTTAAAGAATTCATCCAAACCGCTTAAATCGACTAATCTCCCTATTGTCAATGCCAATAAAGCACCAATTAGCGGTGGAAAAGTAAATACCCTCTTTAGGATAAATCTAATATCGACATTGTTTTTCTTCTTTAAACTCCCTTTCATGGCCACCACTACCCCTACCGTTGACAAGAGAAAGAAGGTCATTTGATCACTTACAATCCCAATTGGCAAGGCTTTCGTTCCGAAATATGCAGTTATCAAAGGAAATCCGACAAATGAGGTGTTACTCAATCCTGCAATTAACATCAAGGTATGGGAAGTCCGTTTGGAAATATTGGTTACTTTTTCCAAGATATAAAAGAAAATCAAGGAACCAGTTAAAACCAAGACCGGTCCTAACATCGTGAACAACAAATCATTGTCCCAGCTCAACTTTGGAAGATAATTAAACGAAATGGCAGGGAGACCAAAATACAAAACCCATGCATTCAAGGCTTTATACCCGTCTTTCGCAACCCAATTAAATCTTCTACTTATTATCCCAGCGGCTAGGCAAAAAATAATGAGGATAAAGTTTGACACGTTAGCTAATTTTTTTCAGCATATCATTTGAAACAAAAATGACACTGAACTCGTTTTAAGGCACAAAGTTATTACTATTTTTGTCGACTTATGTATAATCCATAATTATTATTCTGTGATTAGATCCGCTACCTTATTCTTACTTACGCTTTTACCCTTTTTGGCGATCAGCCAAATCTCTCAAATCAAAGAGGAAATTAAAAAGAGTCCTTTGATCCTTGAACTTGAAACCGAAAACGGTGGTATACTAGCCCAAAAAGGATTGAAATCATCTACCTATGAAGGCGCTTATTACAATGGATTAAACTTTAAGATCGGTTGGAAACAACGGGCAAAAAAGGATCAATATTATCAAATCTACAATTACCCTATATATGGTATCGGACTCTATTCCAGCACCTTTAACACTGATATATTAGGTAGCCCTTTCGCTATTTATGGATTTGTCCAAACCCCAATTGCACCAAAGGAAGATAGCCGATGGAGCTATGATTACCGCATTGGCCTTGGTCTTTCCGGAAACTTCAAACCTTATAATGAAAATGAAAACCCCTTGAATTTAGTCATTGGCTCCAAGAACAATGTCTTTATTGATTTAGGGATCAGAACCCAATACAAGATCAACCCGCATTGGAAAGCTGGAGTTGGTTTGGCATTCCATCATTTCTCCAATGGAGCGCTTCGATTACCCAACAAAGGAGTGAACCTGGTTCCTTTGACGGTCTCAGTGAACTACCAGATTAATCCCGATATCAAGATCAATAGGGATTCTGTCCTTAAACCCTTTTCCAAAAAAATCCTTTACCATATTAATTATGGCGTAGGATTTAAACAATTAAAGGACGAATCGGATGAACGCTTCTTTAAGTCCACATTAAGTGCCTATGCCAGTAGACATGTTTCCTATAAATGGAGATTAGGAGGAGGATTTGACCTATTCTATTCCTCATCAGGTAATGATGCTGAAATTGCAGGCGACAAATCTGGAAAGTTAAGCTCTAAATTATCCGGTGGTCCATCATTCTATATCGCGCATATTCTCAACGAGAGGTTGGTCCTCAATGGCAATGTGGGATATTATCTGCATAACCAACGCTTCAATGGCGAAATCAGGCGCGTATTCTTGAGAGCGGGAGCACGTTATTATGTGTATAAAAACATCAATGCAGGTGTTTCCATCAAAGCGCACATGGGTAAAGCTGACTTCATTGAATGGACCGTAGGCTATACCTTCAACAGAGATAAAGGAAATTAAAGCTAGCTTTTTCGTACCTTTATTGAAGCAATAGGAACCAAATCCATTTGTCAAATGAATTTTGCAGACAAAGTAATTGACTTCAACCAAAGGCTTCAATATACAGGCAAATTACCCGAAGGATTTTTTGTGATGAACCCTTTTATGGACAATCCAGAAACCCTGGAGGTCATGCGGAAATTCTACAACCAATACTACGCAGACAAAAATCCTCGAAAATTCCTGATCGGAATCAATCCCAGCAGACATGGTGCCGGTGTAACCGGAGTTCCTTTTACCGACACCAAAAGGCTAGAATCTGCATGTGGGATCAAAATGACTTCTGCGCGCACGCATGAAATATCTTCGGTCTTTATGTACGATATGATTGAAGAATTTGGCGGAGCAGCCGAGTTTTACAGAGAATTCTATATCAACTCCCCTTTCCCATTGGCAATCATCAGAGAGGTCAAACCAGGACAATTCCTGAATGCCAATTACTATGATGACCCGAAACTCTTCCTGGCGGTTAAAGATTTCATGATCGAATCCCTAAAAAACCATATCGAATTAGGTCTTGACCAAGATGAGGTCTTCATCCTAGGGAAAAAGAATGCCCAGTTCATCCAAAAACTCAATCAGGAAGCCAATCTATTCAAAAAATTGACTGTCCTCGAACACCCTCGCTTTATCCAGCAATACAAATCCAAAGAAAAACAACTCTATATAGATAAATACTTAGTTGCATTCAATCAAAATCATGGAACGTTCTAAGATTATATACAGCATCGGGCATTCGACCCATCCCATCCAAGAATTCTTGGATATGCTGAACTCCTTTGATATTGAACTCCTGGTTGACATCAGAAGACTACCAGGTTCTCGGAAATTCCCGCAATTCAACCAGGATTCGCTAAAAGAATCCCTAGAAAACAATGGAATCAAATATCTACATCTGACCTCGTTGGCAGGTCGTAGGCCTACTCATAAGGACAGCCATAATAATGCCTGGAGAAACCTTTCCTTTCGAGGCTATGCCGATTATATGGAAACGGAGGACTTTAAACAGGGTATCAATGAATTAGAAGCTTTGGCAACCGAACAAAAAACTGTCTTTATGTGTTCAGAGGCTGTTTGGTGGAGATGCCATCGCTCCTTAGTGTCAGATTACCTCAAGGTGCGGGGATGGCAGGTGTGGCATATTATGTCCATTGCAAAAGCCCAAGAACATCCGTATACCTCTGCTGCTCGAATCTTAGATGGCAAATTAAATTATTCAGAATAAATAAAATCAAGTTATCATGGATACAAAGTTCAAAATTGGTGACCTCGTCAGTTGGAATTCTGAAGCAGGTCGGGTTTCTGGAACCATTATCAAAATCCATACTAGCGATTTCGACTATAAAGGCTATACCCATCGAGCAAGCCCTCAAGATCCGCAATATGAAATCAAGAGCAGTAAGACCGACCATATCGCTGCCCATAAAGGAAAAGCCTTAACACTGGAAAAATAATTTAATTACTGTAACAATACTTGTTACATAAACTCATTTTTTCTTCAAATAACTTAAATTTGTCGCTTTCCTCCACTTGACCCCTCGATCTAGGTACTTTTAAGCATATTCCCGGAGTCAAGTTTAAATTCACTATCTAAAATGAATAGAAAAAAAGTCATTCATCAAAACTATTTCAAGCTCTTTGCCATTTCTCTGATCGTTGGTTTATTGAGTTCGATACTAGCGATATCACTGCGCTTCATTACGGAAAAGACCGAGCATCATGTATTCAATTTTGTCTCTGAAACCAATCCCTACCTATTTATCATCCTTCCTTCCATTGGTATTACCATTATCTATTTTCTGAGAAAATATGTTTTCCAAGGAAGAAAGAATAAAGGAATGACTGAAATCTATAAAACTTTAGACCTTCGGAAAGATCATTTACCGCTTTTCAAAATCCCTTCCCACTTTATCAACGGATTCCTGACGGTTATTTTTGGTGGTTCTACTGGAATCGAAGTTTCAACCGTGGTATCCACAGCTACCATTGGGAATGAAGTATACAAGAAAAATTTCTCTGCAAAACTCTATAAAAGAGAACTCATCTGTGCGGCTTCTGCGGCAGGTGTGGCGATTTTGTTTTCTAGCCCCATAGCGGGTTTGCTATTTGGTATAGAAGCTATCAGCAGAAAATACAAACCAACCATTTTGATCAGCTGTCTGGCCTCAACCCTGGTTGCAGCATTATTTATCTATGGTTTAGGAAATGAAAGAATCATTCCTACCCAGATCGTGGAATGGAAATGGCAGGCAACTCCATTCTTTTTACTCTTAAGCCTTCTTGGAGCCTTGATCGCCGTTGGATTCACCTTATTGATGATCAGGATCAAGACCTTCTTTGGAAATATCAATAACAACTTTATTCGGGTTAATTTAGGCGCAATTACGGTCGGACTGATAATCTTTTTCTTTCCGGTCCTATTTGGAGATAGCTACCATGGTTTAAATGAAGTCCTTCATGCAGAGACAAATTCCATGGGTTACCTGTTTCTGCTTGTATTATTGAAACCATTGGCTTCCTCCCTTACCTTAGGTGCTGGAGGAGATGGCGGTGTTTTTGCCCCAAGCATTATCATGGGAGCATTCCTAGGTCTTTTAGTGGCTATTTTTTGCCAAACCTTCCTTCACATGGAAGTTAGCCCAATCAATTTCGCGTTGATTGGTGCAGGTTCAGCCCTATCGGCCGCAATTTATGCACCCTTTACATCCATTTTCTTGATTTGCAACATCGTCCCTAACGGATACAGCCTAATCATCCCATTGATCGTTTGTTGTTTGGTATCTAAATATTTGGCTTACAAACTCCTACCATACAATGTATACACCTACGATATGTACAAAGAGAATTTAAAGAATTCCTTGGCGTAGTTAAGCTATCCATACAATTGAAAGTTAAGTGTTGCTGTCATCGTAGGCACGAAACATCTCGGAACATTACACACATTATGTTTTAATAAAGTAAAAGGAATGCATTGGCGTACAGTTCCTTGCCCTTCGGTCAAGGATGACAGGACATTTGGAGGAATACCGTACAGATTCTTCACTCAACGTTCAGAATTGGATATGTCTCAGAGAGGGATTCAGAGCACAGCGAAGAATCTATTTTTTTATCTTATTTAGAGATGGTTGTCCTCCCGCTCTCGTAAGATGAGAAAACTATTTTTTTTTATACCAGTAAAGAAGATTTACAGAAAAAGATTTCACCCCCGCTAGGGGTTATCCCTTGGACGTTTCATCCTTCTACAAACATCCCACCCCTGGTGGGAATTGCCTATATCTCAAATCTCATATCTCACATCTCATATCCAAGTAAGCAAAGAGGGGCAATTTTCATTTGCCCCTCTTTGCTTACTTAAACAACTTAAATATCTTACTCCCAAAATTCTTATCGACAGTGATATAGGAAGGATAATAAATATTCTGTCCTGCGATTCGAATAGAAGGTTTGATTTTTAGGACCATAAAGCCTTCAGATTTCTTGTTCAAAAGTTCATCGAAGAATTTTTCAAAACCATTTTCTTTCGCTTTATTAAAGATATTGGCTTTGAAGGTCATCGGAACGATGGTGCTCTGGCCTTGGGTCAAATTCACATTCTGATCTACTGTCCCTTCAAATAGAGGCGAATTTTGAATCTCGATAACATATTTGAACGAATTAAAGGCAGCTTTCTGCGCTTCCGGATTCGTTACTTTCAAGTTCACTTTTCCTTCTAATGGAAGTTCTTTGCTGAACAATGCAACTGCAAGTCCCGCAATTGAGGACATATTGTAGTTTCCATCAGCTCCCTTAAAGGATTCCAAATTTTTACCATTGAACTTCACTTGATCCACCGACTCAACATCATATTCACAGTCTGCCAAAGCCTTAATCTGTGCTTTTTTATTCACTTGACATCCCGACAGCATCAAGATTGCCAAAACGGATATTATTCCAATTAATTTTCTCATATTCTTTTACTTTCTTCCAAAATTATAAATCAACCCAAGGGTAAAAACAGCATTTCCAGGTTTGAGGTACTGATTATCCATCAATCCAATATTCCAACCATTGGTATATTGGATTTGAAAACCTTTATTCAATTCCAACCTCGTGAAGAAAACAGGTTCTATATATACATTCTCTTCCAGCTGTGCATCAACGCCATTCAATTCAAATCGATCCATCTTAATTCGGCTCAATCGAATCGCTGTTCCATAGTTTAGAGTCCTCTTCTTACCAAAAAGATTAATCTTGTTTTTTCTTGTCGATGAAAAATTCGCCTGAACAAAGATTTTATTGAAGTCCAGGTCCCGAGTTTCTACCGGATTGGTACCCGTTGTGCTGGCTCTTTTATCGATATCGGTGGTCGCTCCGACGCCATATCCTCCATAGAACTCCAATACACTCCGCTTAGCTTTTCCAACCACGGTGTAATAGCCCAAGCCTCCTTCATACAGGTATTGCTTGAAATCGTTGTTGTCTGAATGGTAATTGATATAGGAACCATTTCCAATAACGGCAAGATGGTCTGTAAATGCAACACCAAGGTTCCCACTTAGGTTTCCTTTTGCATTTACATGGGCAGCAACATAGCCCTCACCTTTGTTGTTGAACATAGGTGTCGCTGGAACATTCGGCAAATAAACTGAACTACAACTGCTCAAACAGGTGACCCCTGCAAGCAAACCCAATAATAGGGATGATTTTACTTTATTCATAAAACTCATTATCCCTGCATCTCCACAAATTATTATGCCAAAGATTCAGAATTTAAAAAAACTTTCATGTTTTCGTCGAAATAACAACGAACATGAAAGTTTTTATCGCCTTCCCAAGGAAAGCTGAAATTGTTAAATATTATTTTATTATTCAGATAAGCTTAGATAACCCCATGGATTTCAAGCTGCTCTTGCATTTCTTTTTGCAATATCACTGCTTCTTCACGTGCTTTCTCTGCAAAGTCCCTTCCCTTTGAAGAATAGATGATCCCACGGGTGCTATTGACCAAAAGACCACAGTCTTTGTTCATTCCGTATTGGCATACGTCCGCCAATGAACCACCTTGGGCACCAACCCCAGGAACCAACAAGAAATGATCTGGCGCATGCTCCCTAATCTTAGTGAAAGCTTCACCTCGGGTAGCACCTACTACATACATCAAATTCTCAGAGCTCCCCCAAGTATTTACCTTATCGATTACTTCTTCAAATAATTGCTTTCCTTCAGCATTCTGGAAATTCTGAAAGTCCAAACTCCCTTGGTTGGAAGTCAAAGCCAGTACAATCGCCCATTTACCCTCGAAATCAAGGAAAGGAGTTACAGAATCCTCCCCCATATAAGGTGCAATTGTAATGGAATCAAAATTCAATCCGGATGACTTTGGATTAAAAAAGGCTTGGGCATACATCTTTGAGGTATTACCGATATCGCCTCTTTTTGCATCGGCAATACTGAAGCAATCTTTTGGAAGGATTTCACAAGTCTTACGCAAAGATTCCCAACCTTTCACACCGTAACTCTCATAGAAAGCAATATTTGGTTTATAGGCAACACAAAGATCTGCAGTGGCTTCTACAATCGCTTTATTGAAGGAAAAAATAGGATCTTCATCATCCAAAAGATGCTCCGGAATTTTTGTGATATCCGTATCCAATCCAACACATAGAAAGCTTTTCTTTCTTTTAATATTATCTATTAGCTCTTGCTTGGTCATTATTATTGATTTATTAATGAGACGATGAAGTCCTCAAATTCTTTTGTGGAATAGTCGGCCATACCTTTATGGTCAAAAGCAAGCGCTCCTTGCTTATTCAAAACTACTGTAGATGGAATGGATCCACTTAACCAAGTACTTGGAATCTCACTCTCAGGATAATAAATAGGCATATTTAGCTTTTCCTTTTCCATAAAAGCCTTTGCCCCTTCCGCATTGTGCTCAATCTCTACCAACATAAATACCACCTTATCATTATCCTTATACTTGTCATATAATTTTTGAATAGACGGCATTTCTGCACGGCATGGACCACACCAAGTCGCCCAGAAATTGATAAATACGACTTTCCCTTGTAATTCATGGGTTTGGATCCTCTTTCCAGATTCATCGGAAAGGGTAGCTGTTTCCGTCATCACCATAGGAGTAGCAGAAGGCTCTCCAGCGGTTTGTTTTGGAACTGAAGGATTGAAGAGACCAATTTTCATTAGCCCCCTTTGTATAGCTGTTCTGGTCGTTGGTGTTAATACCAAAATTGCCAAAATAATAATAAGAACCCAGGATAAAATATTTTTTGTGTTGTTTTTCTTTTCGGCCATGATTATGAATCAAATTTTTCAAGTTGTTTCACCAAAGTAGCGAAATCTTTCGGATATTCTGCCTCAAAAGCATACTCTTTACCATCCAATGTGAACTTTACTGCTTTAGAATGAAGAGCAAAACGTTTCATGATCGGCAATTCCTCCTGATCCTTAGAAAGTGTAAATCCTCTCTTCTTGATTTGAGAAAGAAAAACTGGTTTTCCACGGTACATCGCATCACCTACAATGGCAGCATGCTGGGTAGCTAGATGGATACGGATCTGGTGCATTCTACCGGTAATAGGTTTACATTCCACCAAGGTATAATGCTTAAAATACTTGATACTATTGAAAATAGTCTCTGCCGGTTTTCCATTATAGCGATCAATGGTCACATTCTTGTTGCCTTGGTTCAAAATCGGTAAGTCTACCACCAAATTCTCGAAAACATGTGTCCCTCCAATCACGGCATGATAAGTTTTATCCACCCTACGTTTTTCGAATTCTATCGACATCAGCCTATAGGTTTCCGGATTTTTTGCGATCAAAAGAACGCCGGATGTATCTTTATCCAAACGGTGACAGACCTGTGCATCGGGAAAATAGTTTTTCGCTAAGCGAAGGATATTGACCTCGTCCCCACCACGTGCATCTAATGATGCCACAAAGGGCGGTTTATTGATAACAATGAGGTTGTCATCCTCGTGTATGATCAGTTCGTTGAATTTCGGGTATTTAAATAGATTTTTCTCTTGTTGAGCCATAACCGCAAAAATAAGAATTATTGCTAATTTTCTATAATTCAGCGTAGTTTAAGCAATAGGTTAACATTCAGGTTGATACTCCTACAAAAATGCCTACTTTTGCAATAAAAGCAATCTAACATGTCAGTAAATAAAGTTATCAAGCGAATTACAACATCTATTATTCGCGATATGAAAAACAGAGGTGAGAAAATCAGTATGCTTACTTCTTATGATTATTCAACCGCAAGAATCCTAGATGATGCCGGTGTTGATATCCTTTTGGTTGGCGATTCAGCAGCCAATGTTTTCGCGGGCTTTGAAACCACCTTGCCTATTACGCTTGACAATATGATCTACCATGCCTCCGCTGTAGCTCGAGCAGCTAAGCGTTCCATGGTCATCGCCGATCTTCCTTTTGGTGAATACCAAGGTTCTACCGAGGATGCTTATAAAGCAGCAGTGAGGATGATGAAAGAATCTGGAGTACATGCCATCAAATTGGAAGGTGGAACGGAAATCATTGACAACATCAAGAAGATTGTCCAATCTGGAATCCCAGTATGTGGACACTTAGGCCTGACCCCGCAATCCATCTATAAGTTTGGTGATTTTGGTGTCCGTGCAAAAGAAGATGCTGAAGCAGCAAAATTAAAAGAAGATGCCTTAGCACTTCAAGAAGCAGGATGTTTTGCGGTAGTTTTGGAAAAAATTCCAGCAGCATTAGCAGGTGAAGTTTCTAAGATGTTAGATATCCCGACCATTGGAATTGGAGCCGGAAACCTTTGCGATGGACAGGTATTGGTCGTGAATGATATGTTAGGTATTACCCAAGAGTTTAAACCTAAATTCTTGAGACAATACTTGAACCTGAATGAAGAAATCAATAATGCAGTTAAGCAATATGTTGCTGACGTAAAATCTTCAACATACCCTAACGAATCTGAACAATACTAATCATGAACAAAATCCTACTTATTGTTATCCTTGTCGGCATATTGATTTACTTCTTATCACGGAGAGTGATGATGAAGGGCAAATCTACTGCAGTTCAAAAAAGCAATAAGCAAGGTTATTTTCTAGTGGAAAGTGGAGCTCCCATTATCCAACGGACAATCAAGAATACCTTGTTCAGTGTAGGGATTGGGGTCGTATTATTCATTATTACGATTGTATTGGCCATGAAGGTGAAGATTATCCTCTTCATGCTGCCGATCAGTCTTTATCTTATGAGCCAATTATTTCTCTTGAATAACCAATTGAAATATGCCAAGGATCAGCGCATTTGGTTCAATCCAAATACCAATGATGTCTTGATCGAGTGGCTGAGTGGAAATAAGGTTTCTTTTAATCTGTTGCGAGATGTCCAACAGGTGCGAGCGGTTAAATCTGTTCAAAAGAACAATCAGATATTATTTGGTTATTATGAACTCAGCGTTCATAATAACCAAGTTTTTGTACCCTTTATATTGGAAGATAATCAGATGAATACACGTTTCTTCAAAACCATGAAAGAAAACTATGCCATCAGCCCTAAATCTTCCCTTTACCCCATTATTTAAGCTTGGGGCAACTTATAGCCATTATGGTAGCCTGCTGCCAGTAATTTGTTAGCTTCTGCTTCTTTAAATCGTTGTTTATCTTTTTCCCAATAGATTTTTTCACCTGTTCTATAAGCAATGTTACCCATTTGGGAGAATTTTGCGATATGGCTACCCACCTCCAATGGCGCATTTAGGATATTGCCATTTTTAGTCCGAATTGCCTCGACAAAATTCTGCATATGCAGATCCAGTCCATTATCAACTTTCTTCTGATAAGGCACAGCCTCCATCCTATCCATCTCAGGAATCACTTCCCATCCATTTCTATCCAATACCAGGGTACCATTGTTGCCGATAAAGGCAATTCCATGTTCACGGCTGTATGGCCCTCCAGAAATACTGGTTGCATGCTCCCACTGTATATTGAAACCATCAAATTCATAAACCGTAGTCAAGGTATCGGGGGTGTCTCCTGCATCATCCGGATATGCAAACTTCCCGCCGGCAGCCATTATTGAATTCGGATCTGAAACTTTCATCCCCAATAAAGCATAATCCAATAGATGCACTCCCCAGTCTGTCATCAAACCACCTGCATAATCCCAATACCACCTAAAATTATAGTGAAAACGATTGGGGTTGAAGGGTCTTGTTTTCGCTGGACCCAACCAAGCTTTATAGTCTACACCTGCTGGTACCGGTCCATCAGGCTCTACCGGAACGCGTTTTTTCCAACCCAAATAAGCCCAAGCTTTTACTAAACGCACCTTTCCTAATTTCCCTGAATGCACAAATTCAATGGCATCTTTAAAATGCTTCTGCGATCTTTGCCATTGGCCCACTTGAACGATGCTATTATACTTGTCTTTTGCAGCTAACATAGCATTGCATTCCACAATGGAATTTCCAATTGGTTTTTCAACATAGACTGCCTTACCAGCTTTACAAGCATCCACTAACATCAGGCAGTGCCAATGATCTGGAGTGCCGATAATAACAGCATCCACTTCAGGATCCTTCAACAATTCTTTATAGTCTTTATAGACTTTAGGTTTTTGACCCAAGCCTTGCAGCTGTTTTTGCCTTTCTTGAATCACCGCATCATCAACATCACATATCGCAGTACAACTTACATTGGAAACTTTGAGGATGGAACTCAAATCTGACCAACCCATCCCCTTGATGCCGATAGCTCCAACGCGTAGGGTAGATTGTTTATTTGTCCTACCATACAATGATGTTAAGTGCAAGGCAGGAAATAACATAGCTGACTTATATATAAAATCTCTTCTTGAAATGCTCATTCGTTTTAGGTTTCTATTAATGTACGGATCTTATTGCAAATTGTACATAATTTTATAACTATTAATGGAAATTATGTAACAATTCTAAACCCAATTCTCTGGAAATTTGTATTAAATAATAATGGTTAATAGCACTATGAAGAATCACACCTATAAAGTAACTGGAATGACCTGCAATGGATGTAGGACAAATGTCGAGAAGAAATTAAATGAGATTCCCGGTGTCAATGCTCAGGTAAGTCTGGAAAAAGCAGAGGCTCATTTGCAAACAGATGAACCGGTCCATATTTCCAACCTTCAGGAAAAACTCAATGAATTGGGCGGTCATTACCAGATCCATAATAATGAATCTGAAAATGTAGGTCCTACTGATAAAACTTTTACCGTAACGGGGATGACCTGTAATGGTTGCAGAACGAATGTGGAAAAGAAACTGAATGAGATACCTACTGTAAAAGCTTCTGTTAATTTAGAAAAAGGCGAAGCACAGATATTATCAGACAGCCCTATTCCTACAGAAGAATTACAGAATAAATTGGATGAGTTAGGCGGACATTATCAGATCCATGAGAAGGGTGCTCATGAGCATAAACATCATCATGCACATGAACCCGAGCTATCAGAAAGCGGCCAATATATCTGTCCGATGTTCTGTGAAGGAAAGGACAAGATTTATCATGAACCAGGAAGATGCCCGGTTTGTAATATGCACCTTCGTCCAATAGAAAAAGTTGATTTCAATGCTCCTTCTCACCAGCATCAGGCGCAACCTACGGTCAATGCCAGTAATGCAGGGAAATACTATTGTCCAATGATGTGCGAAGGAGACAAAGTCTATGATAAATTTGGTTCTTGTCCTGTTTGTGGAATGAATTTGGAAAAAATTCCTGATACCACATTGAAAGTGGAATATACTTGTCCCATGCACCCTGAAATCGTCCAAGATCATCCTGGCGATTGCCCCATCTGTGGAATGGAGCTTGTCCCGAATCAGGTGACAGAAGAAGACGACCAACATTATCGTGATCTATTGAAGAAATTCTGGATTTCTGTAGCTTGTACAGTGCCCGTTTTTATTCTATCTATGGGTGATATGCTACCCGGACAACCCATCAGTCAGGTTATTCCCTATAAGGTCAATGCTTGGCTGCAATTGATTTTGACATTACCTGTCGTTTTCTATACCTGCTGGATGTTCTTCCAACGTGCTTGGACCTCTTTCAAGACTTGGAACTTAAATATGTTCAGCTTGATTGGTTTAGGAGCAGCAGCGGCATTTATTTTTAGTTTATTGGCTTTCTTTTTCCCGCAAATCTTCCCAGAAGAATTAAAGGGCCACCATGGCGAGGTTCATCTTTATTTTGAATCTGTTGTGGTTATCCTCACATTGGTTCTTCTAGGACAGGTGATGGAAGCGAAAGCCCATTCCAAAACAAATACCGCTATCAAGGAACTGATCAAACTTAGTCCCGCTGAGGCCATCCTTGTTGAAAATGGCAAAGAAAGAAAAATTTCTATCCATGATGTTAAAGTTGGTAATATCCTAAGGGTAAGAGCAGGAGACAAAGTACCTGTTGATGGGGTTGTTACAGAAGGTAACACCTCGATTGACGAAGCCATGATCACTGGAGAACCAATACCTGTTGAAAAATCAAAGGATGATCAGGTTATCGGAGGAACAATAAACGGAAACCATGAAATCTTGATCAAAGCTGAGAAGGTAGGTTCAGAGACCTTGCTGGCTCAAATCATCCAACTGGTGAATAATGCCAGCCGTAGCCAACCACCTATTCAAAAACTGACCGATAAGGTTTCTAAGATATTTGTACCAGCTGTTATTGCCATCGCGATCCTGACCTTTATTCTTTGGAATATTTCAGCAGTTCCAAACAGTACTGCCATGGCATTCTCAAACATGCTGGCAGTATTGATCGTTGCCTGTCCATGTGCATTGGGTCTTGCAACGCCCATGTCAGTTATGGTCGGTATTGGAAAAGGAGCAAAAAATGGAATCCTGATCAAGAATTCGGAAGCACTGGAAAAGCTTGAAAAAGCGAATGTATTGGTCGTGGACAAAACCGGTACCATTACAGAAGGAAAACCTTCCGTTTCAGAGGTGACTTCTGAAAACGATAAGTTCTCAGTGAATGACATTTTACAGATCGCCGCATCGGTCAACAAAAACAGCACCCATCCTTTAGCGCAGGCGATGACAGATAAAGCCAAAGAAAATGGTTTGCAGCTTTTAGATGTTGCCCAATTTGAAAACATCTCCGGTAAAGGAGTCAAAGGACATATCTTCCACATGACTGCCCTTCTTGGCACGCCAAGATTAATGGAAGAACAGAAAATCGAAGTCAGCAAAGACCAACTCCAAAAGATTGAGGTATTACAGAAAAAAGGAAATTCTGTTTCAGTACTTGCCATAGACGGTAAAGTCGCAGGTTTGGTTGCCGCATTTGATGCCTTGAAAAAGAGCAGTATTGATGTAATCAAAAGATTCAAGGAAGAAGGTGTTGAGGTCTATATGTTCACCGGTGACAACCAGAACACAGCCGATATCGTTGCTAAGGAAGCAGGTATCGAACATGCCAAAGGAAGTTTATTACCAGAGGACAAATTAAACGGCATCAAAGAATTACAACAGGCAGGCAAAAAAGTTATTATGGTTGGCGACGGTATCAATGATGCCCCAGCATTGACACAAGCCGATGTTGGTATCGCGATGGGCACCGGAACAGATGTTGCCATCCAAAGTTCAGAGATCACCTTAATCAAAGGAGACCTAATCGGAGTGCACAAAGCCTTTAAGCTAAGTAAATCTATGCTGAGGAACATCAAGCAAAACCTATTGTTTGCCTTTTTATACAATGTCATCGGCATTCCGATAGCAGCAGGTATTTTATATCCATCTTTTGGGATTTTAATGTCACCAATGATCGCCGCAGCAGCCATGAGTTTAAGTTCAGTATCCGTAATTGTCAATTCATTACGATTAAATGCAGTAAAATTGGATTAAGGAGAAAGAGGATTTGTTTGTCAGATTGTAAACCGAATAACCCCTATCGGGGTTCCTTTATTTTAGCTGACATGGCACGTTAGCCTGGAAGTCGCGCAAAAACGCTGTTCGATTAATCGAACAGCGTTTTTGCATTAGTCCTATTTTGTTCAATACCATTGCTAAAATAATTCTGCCCTTCCAGGGCAGAATGTCGCTAAAAATGACTTTCTTTTTCGGGGTCATCCTGACGCATAGCTCAAGAAGTAAATGATCTTGGTCCATCCTCCTATCCCATAAATCCTGGTTCAAAACCAGTTCTTGGTTCATCCTCCCATCCCATTAATCCTGGTTCATACCCAATTCTTGGTCCATCCTCCTATCCCATTAATCCTGGTTCAATCCCTTCCCCTCATTTCATTCACTTTCTTCGCCAGCAACAGATGCGATCCCAATCCCATCATTGCAAAACTAACCCCAACCACACATACCCCTGTCCAGCCTGCAATTCCCCATGCCTGGGCTGCCAGCCAGGAACCAAAAGACCCTCCAATAAAATAGGTCACCATATAAACCGTATTCAATCTGCTTGTAGCAGGCGTCTTGATGGCAAAATAATCGGATTGGTTCATAATATGGGAGGATTGCAAACCCAGATCAATCAAGATAATCCCGATTACCAGTCCTAGATAGGTATTTCCCATAAAATAGATAAAGAACCAACTCAAAAAAAGAATAACCAATGAAACGGTAATTATTTTATGGCGAGACCATACTTTATTTAATTTTCCAACAAATGCGGCACCTAAAGCTCCTGCTGCACCAATCAAACCAAAGGTACCTGCAACGGATGGCCCAACCTCAAATGGGGGCTCGTTTAAATGAAAGGCTAAGGTTGTAAATACGGCACATAGAGAAGCAAAACTTACTGCACCCCTGAAGGAGGCCAGTTGTAATATAGGTTGCGATTTTGCCAAATCCCAAACCGACTTCATTAAGGAAGCGTAATTCCCTTTGAAGTTAGGTTTCATTTCTGGTAACATGCGATAGATAAATACCCAAGAAACCAACATGAGACCTGCTGCCCCAAAATAAATACTTCGCCAGCCCCATATATCCCCGACTATCCCTCCTATAAACCGGGACAACAAGATCCCCATCAACAATCCTGACATAACCATACCGATATTCTGGGATCTATTTTCTGAATCGGATAGATCGGCAACCATGGGCACAAAGAGCTGTGGAATTACCGAGGTACATCCGATCAGGAAACTAGCCATGGAGATCATCCATAACTCTCTGGATAATGCCATCCACAGCAAGGCGAGGAACACCAATATCAAATCAAACAGTATCAGCTTTTTCCTAAAAAGTTTATCACCCAATGGGATGATCATCAACAAACCAAAAGCATATCCCAACTGGGTAAGCACTGTAATCTTACTAATGGCTGATTCAGAAACTTCAAATTCCGAAGCCATCTCTGCCAATAAGGGTTGATTATAATAATTATTCGCCACCACTACCCCTGATACAACCGTCATGAGCCATAACATCGATTTTGAAAGCTTGGGATGTCCGCTTATTTCCATAGATTTTATTAATATCGTAAATCTAAAGATTCTATACTTGGTTTGGATTTAAAACTTATAATTTGTGAATCTTCTTATATTGCTGTAACGCCTCAAGCGCTCAGCAGAATCCATAAAAGGATCTTCGCTTACACCTAATCCTTCCTACCTGACAAGCAAAATGATATTTTGACAGCATGGATTTCCCGAAATCCATGACAAATTGGCTATTATTTTAACTTTTTTCAGCTAAAGAAATAAGCTATGTTTTGATGATTGTTTGTTAATTGTCATTAAAAAAAGAGTGTAATAATTTAAACTCACTGTATTTCAATGCATTATTGGATTCTTGGAAAAAATAGTTGCTTAAACACCTATGCCATTTAACAAGTTGGTACAGAGATTGACTATTTGACCATATATGACAATAAAGTCAAACAATTAATATTGAAATCATGAAAAAATTATTACTTACATTATCTGCTGTAGCAGTATTAGGATTAGCAGCAAATGCACAAACTGAAAAAGGTAAATTTATGTTAGGTGGCCAAGTTAGCTACCAAGGTCAATCTATTAAAGATTCAGATGCAAAATCAAATGAGTTCAGCATTATCCCTAATGTGGGTTACTTTGTAGCAGATAATATTGCAGTAGGTACTGGTATTGGTTACTCTTGGGCTGAAAACAAAGATGCTGCCAATACTAAAAACACCAACTCTTCTTTTGTTCTTGCGCCTTTCGGTAGAATGTACAGTAACAATGAAGGTCCTGTTAAATTCTTCGGTCAGTTAACTGTTCCTATGGCATGGGGTACTCAAGAAGTAAATGGTGATAAAACTGCTACAACTGCAAACTACGGTGTTGAATTAGCTCCAGGTGTGGCTTACTTCCCTACTTCAAACTTAGGTATTGAGTTTAAAGTAAGAGGTTTGTTCTACAACAACGGTTCTACTACTAATGAAGCTACTGATGCAAAAACTACAGTTAATTCTTACGGATTGAACGTAAATTCATTAGCTCCAACTGTTGGTGTTACTTTTCACTTTTAATCGATAATAATTATCATAAATAAAGGGATTGCCTAAATGGGCAATCCCTTTATTTTTTACCTGCTTTTCTCCAAATGTGCTAGTTTTCCATTCAGATGGGCAAGGCAAATTGTTTCAATAGATTGGCCAATTTTACTTCTTCAATTTCGGTTTTCTTCACCCAACGGATTTCCCGCAGTTCGGCATGTGGTTCGATCTGTTCGAATTGATCCACAAATTCACATTGAAAAACATAGCCCCGGACCGTTTTTCCCGCTTCATTGACGGCTTGGGCTTCATGCACACCTAGGAGCTTACAATGCTGTTCCTTCAGGAGGATATGCAATTCTTCGTTCAGTTCTCGGATCAAACTATCCACAGGTCGCTCTTCTCCTTCAATCTTACCCCCCGGAAGCTGATAATAGCTGGAACCATTCTTTTGAACGGCCAATAACTCGTCCTGTTTATTAATGACGACTCCAACGGCGATGGTGATGTAGTTATTTGGCTTCATTTGATGAATTTGAGAATTAATTTCCAAATTTCCGAAATAATGGAATGATTTTTAGTATTCAATAGGTTGATATTGAAGTTAATTCTATTTTTGCATCAAAACTAGATTACAATCCACTAAAAAACACCAAACTAGCGAATGAAAAATTACTTTTTCTGGTCCTTACTTTTTGCTTTATTAATCGTCGCATCCTGTAAGAACTCGTCAAAAACCACTAGTGCTGCTGAGAAAAGAAAGCAAGATTCCATAGAAAGAGTTAAAAAAGCTCAAGAAGAAGCCGAAAGAGCAGAAAGGGAAAGACCTCGAACTGCAGCTGACATCAAACTGGAAAAAGATCTACAATACGACAAACACTCTTTAGAGGAAACCTATCCATACAAGGATACTACCCGCCAATTCCAGATCGAAAAGATCAAGGAGAAATTGGCCTTCATCGAAAATTTCCAAAGGGCTCCCCATCAATATGGTGTCCTTCAAAACTATAAGAACCGCAATGGCGAAGCTGCTGTGGTGGAAAACTTCGTCCGCAATGCCTATAAACGTGTATCGGATACCTTAGGTACTGAAAAATATCAATCTGCTCCGTTATACCAAGCTGAAGACAGTAAAAAGCCGTCCATTTATGGTCGCGATGGATCTTTGGTAAGCTTAGAAAGCCCAGACACCCTAAAGATGGTCAAAGTCAATGGGATCTCCTTCGAAGGAACCTGGTTTGTGCCTAAAAGATATGTTAAATCTATTGGCGATTCGTTAAAAATCACCCATGTCAACATCGTCGATGTTACAAACCAAAATATTATGACGGTGGAGAGAACGGGTGAAAATGAATGGAAAATCCGCAGTATGAACCCCGCAACATCGGGTCAGCACAATCCTCCACACCAGATGGAAACACCGGTTGGAATCTTTATGGTGCAGGAACAAAAACCAAAAATGTTCTATTATGGGGATGGAACGACGACCATTGAAGGATTTGCGCCATATGCGTCCCGATTCACCAATGGAGGCTATATTCACGGTGTTCCGGTGAATAATCCAAAAGGTAAGATAGTGGAGTATTCATGGTCATTGGGTACGACACCAAGGTCACATATGTGTGTCAGAAATGCGTCATCTCATGCCAAGTTTGTTTACGACACGTCAAAACCCTTTAAATCACTGGTGGTTGTGATTGACTAAAACCTTATTTAACACTTTGATTGTCATATTTTTCCTAGCTTTGTAAAAAGAGACTAGGAAAATGTGCTTATGAATAAACTATTGCTTATTTCATTATGGGCTATTGCGACCTCCACAATAACAGGAGACCTAAACATCACTCCGCAAGTAAATGCTCCTAAAGAAATCACACAGACAAAAGTAGAAGTAGTAAAAGATCCAGTTAAAGAATTATATGATGAAATGAAACTGCAAGGGATCATTAAATGGGACGCCTTCGAACAAGCTATGCAAGGCTACCAGCAATTGAACCCCAAGAACAGGAACATCATGACCATCATTGATTTCACCTTGCCTTCAACCGATAAAAGAATGTATGTTCTGGACATGAAAGCCAAAAAGCTTTTATACCACAATATCGTATCCCATGGCAGAAACAGCGGTGAAAAATTTGCAACATCTTTTTCTAACAAACACGGATCTTTCCAAAGTTCACTAGGGTTCTACTATGCTGAAGAAACCTATTACGGTGGAAATGGATTCTCTCTACGCTTGGACGGACTTGAAAAAGGAATCAATGATCAAGCAAGACCTAGAGCCATCGTGGTTCATGGTGCAGATTATTGCAGTACAGATATCATTAAATCAACGGGAAGATTAGGAAGAAGCTACGGCTGCCCTGCCCTACCTCGCGAATTGACCAAACCAATCATCAATACGATCAAAGGTGGAAGTCTGATGTACATATACGCTGGAAACAAAGATTATCTAGCGTCTACTAAATTTGTAAAGAAACATCCTTTGGAACCAACTTCTACATTGATTGCTACGCAACATGATGAAGAAACTGGAAAGTCTAAAACTGTTTTGAACTAAGAATTTAGTATAAAGTATTTAGTATTTAGACGGAGGTTCCGATAAAAAATAAAGATCATGGATCTGGTTATTGCAACTGGGTCCATGATCTTTTTTTTGTCTAGGTATCTAGACTTATAGAAGTACTGAGAAAATTCTCTACATTCGAATAGAAAATATTCATTCTTTTTTTGCAAAGAAAAAATTCTTCCAGCAACAATGAATTTCAATTATTATTTGGATTCAAATAAAGAAATCAGAAGGTCATTATTCCTGGATAGAATTATAGCTAAAATACCCACCTTATTCGAGGCATATTCGAGACATATTCGAGAATCATTCGGGAATTTACTGGATTGAATAGGGAATTGATCCCAGACACATTTTCAAATTTCCGAATGTGTCTCGAATATGGTCAAAGTGAGACCCGACTAATATCTACGAAAAAGGCCATGATAAAATCATGACCTTAAAATCTTAATATTTCTATAATCCAGACTAGCTGCTGAAGTATGCTCTAACATTCTTACCTTCCATCCAGTTCATAAAGGCACGGTTTACAACCTTGTTACCTCCAGGTGTTGGGTAGTTACCCGAGAAGTACCAGTCGCCTTTGTGGTTTGGACAAGCGATATGTAAATTATCCAGAGTTTGGAATACAACTTCCAACTCCGCGTTCAGGTTATGAGGTTTTACGATCCTGGAAATCTCTTGGGAGATCTGTTCATCGGTAAACGGCTCATAGATTGCTTTTACGTAGTTTTCAACCTGATCCTTCGGCATCGTTGTGGAAGCCAAACATTTCTGGTAGACCTCATCGATGATGTGGGCCAACCCATTCTTGCGCAATAAAGCGATAGCGGCCTCAAATGCCACGAACTCGGACATCCTGGACATATCGATACCATAACAGTCCGGATAACGAATCTGAGGGGCTGAGGATACGATTACGATTTTCTTAGGGTGTAGACGATCGAGGATAGTCAGGATACTTTGTTTTAAAGTCGTTCCCCTCACGATGGAGTCATCGATGGCAACGATGGTATCTTCATGGTCATTTACGATACCGTAAGTTGTATCATAGACATGTTGTACCATATCTTGGCGATCTGCATCTTGGGTGATGAAGGTACGAAGCTTAGCATCTTTCACGTTCAATTTCTCGAAACGTGGTTTCAGATCCAATACTTCATTCAACTCCTCATCAGAGATTTTATCAGTACGGTTCAAAAGCGCCTCTTTTTGGCAATTTCTCACGTGCTGGTTGATTCCTTCCATCATACCATAGTAAGATACTTCGGCAGTATTCGGGATGAAAGAGAATACAGTATTCTTGATGTCGTTGTCGATGCTCTTCAATACCTGAGGGATCAACAATTTACCTAGTGATTTACGTTCTTGGTAGATATCTGCGTCTGAACCTCTAGAGAAATAGATTCTTTCGAAAGAACAGGACATTTGTTCTACCGGCTGTCTGAACATTTCTTCGGAAACCGTACCGTCCTTCTTAGCGATCAAGGCATGGCCTGGTTTGATCTCTTTTACTGCAGTCAATGGGATATTGAAAGCCGTTTGGATTACCGGTCTTTCCGATGCTACCACCAATACTTCATCATCTTGGTAGTAGAATGCCGGACGGATACCTGCTGGGTCACGCATTACGAATGCATCCCCATGACCGAAAATACCGGCGATGGTATAACCACCATCCCAAGTTTTCGCGGAGCGGGTCAATATTTTGGCAACATCCAGGTTTTTCCCGATCTGCGCAGAGATCTCAATATTGGAATAACCATCCTGTTTGAATTTGTCGAAAAGTTTTTGGTTTTCTTCATCTAGGAAGTGACCGATTTTTTCCAGTACCGTAACTGTATCCGCTTGTTCCTTAGGGTGCTGTCCTAGGTCGTACAATTGTTGCAAAAGCTCATCAACATTGGTCATGTTGAAGTTCCCTGCTACTACGAGGTTTCTGGACATCCAGTTGTTCTGTCTAAGGAATGGATGACAGCTTTCAATACTGTTTTTACCATGTGTGCCGTAACGCAAATGGCCTAATAACACTTCGCCCGTGAAGCTAACATTGTCTTTCAACCATTGGGTATCCTTGGATTCCTCTGGGTAAGCCTTGTTAACCGCAGCGAACTTCTTCTGAACGTATTCGAAGATTTCGGCAACTGCCGAAGACCCCATAGCTCTGTATCGGGAGATATAGCGGTTACCAGGCTTGACATCGAATTTAATCGTCGCAATCCCCGCACCATCTTGGCCTCTATTGTGCTGCTTTTCCATAAGCAGGTACAATTTGTTGATGCCGTAATAGGGCGTACCGTATTTTTCTTGATAATAAGATAGGGGTTTTAGTAGTCGGATTAGTGCGATACCGCACTCGTGTTTTATAGCGTCACTCATATCTTGAATTGATGGCACAAAGGTACGGAATTTTGAAAAAATATCAGATACATCTTAATGTAAAAAATATTTAGCTATAAGAAAGACATTAGACAATAGACATAAGACACAAGACCTGAAATATGGGAAATCAATGCCAAAATAAAGTGGAGGTACTTCTATTCAATAATCTAATGGAAAAAGAATTTTGTATGGTTGGGAGTATTAGATATGCCCAACCATACAAGATCTTCAGCACTGTGGCTCTGCCATTAAGGATTAACGACTTTTGCTGTCGTGTATTCGATAAACTTTTCACGTCTAGAAACAAACTCTGCCTTTTCTATCCGCTGCCAAGTCATATAGCTATTGACCATGATGCCGTCCGAAAGGATCGGTTCTACGGACTTCAGGTACAGGATATCACCTTCAAAATCAATCTTGCGCTCCTGATACTGACCTTCCCAATTCGGGAACGATGAGGTCGTAATGGAATACTGTACGATTGCATTATTGTTGTCGATCTTATAGGAACCAGCAAAAGCTATAAAGCCTTTGACCTGCTCTTGGATTTCTTTTTCATTTGCCAAATAGCGATCCTCAGATGCATATTGACTGCGTTCTGAACTTGAAATCTGAACTGACATAAATCCATCAGCTCCATACATTAATAATCCCTTTGGAGATTGGCCCATCGGGAATATTGAATCTGCACCTTTAATCGGTACTTCTATATAAGATAGTAGTTGCCATGTGCCTACTAATTCATTCTTCAATGTTGTCATTTAGGGGTTATTGTTTGCCATTATAACGGCGATTCTTCATTTATAGTTTGTAACATTCTTTATATAGATATTTCCGTGACAAATGAAACATCTGTATATTCGGTAAACAAGTTTTAGACCAACATTGGCACCCAAAAAACAAGAAATGCTTAATCCCTTGACTATGAACAAGAATTGTTATTGCGGTTCTGGAAAGAATTACGAAGATTGTTGCGAAAAAGTACATCATGACCTAAAAACTGCTGGATCCGCCGAGCAGCTGATGCGTGCAAGATATACGGCTTTCTGTCTATCCTTGGTCGATTTCCTGTACCATTCCTTCCATCCCAACAGCAGGCGCTTCCAGAAAAAAACCGAGATCGAACAATGGAGCAAAGAGAACAAATGGGAAGGTTTGGAAATCATAAAAGCGACCGAAAACACGGTAGAATTCAAGGCATTTTTCACAGATCCATTTGCTGAAAAACAGGTCCACCATGAGAAATCCAGGTTCCAAAAACTCCAAGGAACTTGGTATTATTTAGATGGCAAGATAATTGCCTGAGCAATATTCTGAATATGGAGGGTTTGGATTTTATTGAAAATTAGTAAATTAGTAAATAACTAAATATTTAAACTATGGGAAAGTTTGTAATTTCAACTAGGAAGAATGGGGAGTTCCAGTTCAACCTAAAAGCTGCAAATGGACAGGTCATTCTGAGCAGTGAAGGTTATACCACAAAAGCAGCTTGTGAAAATGGCGTGCAGTCCGTTAAGAAAAATTCACAAGACAGTTCAAAATTTGATAAGTTAACAGCCAAGAACGGTAAGTTTTACTTCAACCTAAAAGCTGGTAATGGTCAGATCATCGGAACAAGCGAAATGTACGAAAGTGAAGCTGGCCGTAGCAATGGCATCAAATCAATTCAAGAAAACGCTCCTGACGCAAGTATTGACGATACAACAGTTTAATATTCGAAAATATTATTTTGGAGAGCCACAAAGATTGTGGCTTTTTTTTGTGCCATGAGTAGATTTTTTTGGGTAAGCGTGGTGGTTTCCAGAAGGGTATTGGAGCTAAATAGGTAGACTCCATATTTGGAAAGCCTCCAGCGGAGTGGAATATTTCCCTATAAAACTTGTTCGTTACTTTTGGAGCCCAAAAGTAACCAAACCGACGAAGGAGCTCACGGATACCAAAAACAACTCGAGTCCGTAACGGCTTTGGCTCATTTAAGGATTACCGATCTCATTGTTACTTTTGAAGCGCAAAAGTAACCAAAACGCTTTGGCCCATTTAAGGTGGCTTTTCGCACAGTCATCCGCACATGAAAAGAATGCCTTGTTGTCGGGAATATCTTTCAAAAGATCATCCCTTTTGATGGGATGATCTTTTGAAAGCATTCCAAGGCCAATCCTATCGCACAGGGCATCGGCATTCTTTCCATTTTTCCGCCAAGGAAATGAGCCGGGGGCTAAAGGGCTTCCCGCGGAAGGATAGATGTTTGCTTAGGTAGGCAACCCCCAGAGAGGGTGACATCTTTATAGAAAATTGAATCGCTTAAAGGATAACCCCTAGCGGGGGTGTAATATTTTTCCAAAAATCTTCTTTAACGCTATAAAAAATAGTTCCCTCATCTTACGATTTCGGGATGACAAGGATCTTAAAAAAAATAGATTCTTCGCTGCGCTCTGAATCCCTCTCTGGGACACTTCCAATTCTGAACGATGAGTGAAGAATCTGTACGAAAATGTCCCAAAACATGCTTGTCATCGTAAGTTTGAGAAAGTATAATTGGAGATCAATCGACAGAATATTATTTTGTTGGTCTATTTGATGATCCAGCCGAGAGAGGGAACAAGACTTTAACTTGTCATTGGTCATAAAGACCCCGGAGGATGTTAGTC
>NZ_JBIXGO010000014.1:0-258210 GCF_046161205.1 Sphingobacterium sp. BS-2 | reverse complement strand
AGGGCAGTATTATTTTAGCAATGATATCGAACAATATAGGGTTAATGCAAAAACGATGTTCGATTAATCGAACATCGTTTTTGCGCGACTTCCAGGCTAACGTGCCATGCCAGCTAAAATAATGGAACCCCAAAAGGGGTTGTATCTCTAAAATTAAAAAAATTTTCCCTTCCGCTTTCCTGTCATCACCTTCCAATAAATTTAGTCCAAATTTTTACTTCTCAGTGTGACACAAAAAAGGGGCAGAAAAATATTTCACCCCCGCTAGGGGTTATCCCTTGAGTGCTTCAAATTTCTATAAAGATTTCACCCCTTCCAGGGGTTTCATGCAAACACCATTCTTCCGAAGGAAGTTCTTTAGCATCCGGCTCATTTCCAGTGGCGGAAAAATGGATAGAATGCCGTTGACTTGCGCGATGGGATTGGCCTTGGAATGCTTTCAATAGATCATCCCATTAAAAGGGATGATCTATTGAAAGATATTCCCGACAACAAGGCATTCTTTTCATGCGCGTTGGATTGTGCGAAAAGCCACCTTAAATGGGCCGAAGGTTTTTGGTTACTTTTGGGCTCCAAAAGTAACGAAGAGAATTTGTTGATGTTCAAGCATTGGTAATCATTAAAGAAAACCATTTCAAATAAAGAAAGGATTTTCCGAGACCCTTCGGTGCTGTCCTCTGTGTTACAAAAAAGGTTATAGAAAAATATTTCACCCCCGCTAGGGGTTATCCCTTGAATGCTTCAATTTTCTATAAATATTTCACCCCATCCAGGTGTTCTAAACTAGCTTCTATCTCCTCATTCATTTCATAAATAATCGTGCGCTTTCCATCAGGCAAATCCCCATTCCTTAAAACTTTCAGCAGCTTTTTTTTATCCTAACTTGATCAGCTAAATGAAATACTCAAATCCAAAAAAGGTAAAAGCCATACAAGATTATCACCCTTGACTTTCTCAGTGACAACCTTACATGGCGCTTACCTCAACAATTTAGCGACGGACCGTCTTTTTCTTTTTCCTTCTACCCCACCAGATTAAGAACCCTGTAATTGGCAATGAGGTAGCAATAATCCCTGCCAAGAAAGTAGACAATTTCCCGAATTGTCCCCACCATTGGCCCATATGCAATTGCCAAACATAATTTTCAACCTTTTCATGGAGTACAAATGGTCTTTCAACCGCAATATGTTGACCGTTATATTTGTCAAAGACTTCCAAGCCTAGGTTTTCGGTACTTTTTAGACCTGATACGCCCATCTGAAAGGTATAAGCACCTACTTTATCGAGGTTATAAAGCCAAATAGATGCATTCTTCTTATCTGGATTTTTTTCTAAAGCACGGTAAGCAAATTGGGCAAAATCCAATGATGTCCTTGATTCATCTACTGCTGGAAGTGCAGCCTCAAGATGTTCATCAGAACCGCCAAAAGACCTGATGATCGCTGATCCCAAGGAGGCGTGAAAGAAGATAATGATGCCTGTGGCACTTAGGATAAAACACAACAATAGCGAATAGAAACCATAAACATTGTGAAGGTCGTAATTCAATCTTTTGAACCTCGCTTTCCATTTGATCGTGAAACTATCCTGTTTTGTCTTTTTAGTCCATCTTTTTGGCCACCATAGGATTAATCCAGTGATGCAGCTAATCAGAAAAATTACGGTAGAAATTAAGACAACCCAACCTCCTATGCTATGGGCCAAAAGGCTAGCATGAAGATGCGCGGTAACAAAGAAGAAATGTATGGTATAATCGACCTTCATTACTTCAGCTGTATAGGGATTGATATAGATCAGATTTAATTTTTTGGATTCTTTATTGAAAGCTCTTGCCCTAACCGATCTTTCAGGATCATTGAAAAACACCAATTGAGAGATTTCAAGATTGGGATTCGTCTCCTTGACAGATTCCAGCAGTTGCACCGCAGTGGCTTTAGGACCTGCCACTTCCACATATTTGGCATCCGCAGCTGATAGTTCCAATATTTCATCGCAATAAACGATTAAAGTCCCTGTAAGACATACAAAGACTACAATCAATCCTGAAACAATGGATGGCCAAAGGTGTAGCCAAGCGTTTAATCTGCTGAACCAATTTTTACCCTTCTTTTTAGGTGGGGCAGCTTTACTGACAGGCTTGGGATTTTTTTTCACTTCGAAATTTTGCATGTTTTGATAGGTTGTTAGCAATAAACTACCGCGAGGGTCTTTCCCCGCAGTAGTTTGGCATTAGAAAAATCAAATTAGAATTTGAACGATAAATTAGCTAGGAATTCAAATGGTCTTTGTGGTTTGCCATACATATCCCAGTATTTAATATTGGCAATGTTGTTTAATTTTACACCAACGCGGTATTTGGGTTGGTCATAAAATACAGTACCATTCATTACGGCATAAGAAGGGATGTAGAAATCATCAGCGATATTCATCAATACTTTGTCTACATAATTAAATCCAGCTCCGAATCCCAATCCTTTCACTCCATTGTCCAGGAATTTGTAAGAAGTCCATAAATTGGCAACATGTTTTGGAGTCCAAGCTGGTGTCTTTCCAAGAATACCTTCTTCACTCTTCACATATTTATTTTCGTTGAAACCGTAGCCTGCAATAATATTCCAACCTCTGACAGGATTTGCAATTAAGTCAACTTCAAATCCTTCACTTTTCTGCTCACCGTCTTGAATATTAACTCCAGTAGTTACTTCCATCAACCTATTGGTGACCTTGATATTGTAATAACTAACTGTTGCATTGATTAGACCATCCATCAGTTCGAATTTTGCCCCGGCTTCTATTTGGTTTGCTTGCTCAGGTTTCCACTTAATGATATCTGCTTGTTCAGGATCATCATTTATATTCGCAATACCTCTGGATGCGGCAATGTTCGTGAAACTGTTCATGTAATTCGCAAAAATCGAAACCTTGTCTTTTATAGGTTGATATACTAAACCTATTTTAGGGGAAACATTGACTTGCGTATAACCTTCGGTCTCGGTATATGTTTCGGGGGTCGCCCTTTGTTCTACCTTACCGTTTTCGTCTTTTATCTCGGGTTGCCCTGGACTATAGGATTTAATGGTTCCTTGCTGGAATCTATTAACCCTAGCGCTCAGCATCACGAAAAATCGATCGGAGATATTAGTAACATTGGAAAGGTACGCGCTGGATACATTATACTTGCTATCATCAATTCCATCACCAAAACTCCTATCCCCTCTAGAAAGATCAACTTCAGAACGAGTCAATGGTTTCCATACCTGATCCTTCACGGATACCGTGTCGTAGATAGCAAAAAATGGAACCATATAGAGGTTTTTGTTGGTGTAGAATGTTGCATCAAGACCTAATAAAATCTTGTTTTCTACGGAACCAACTTTATAAGAACCATTGAAATTTTGCTGGATTACGGAAAAGTTCAGACTGTAATCATCAAATATTCTATAGCGTCGCTCGATCCTGTTGTCGTCAACAATCATGGGAACCATAAATACGGAACCCTTGTCGCCTGCGTTATTGTATAGGTAAGAAGTTCTTGAAGTCCAATTTTCTGAAATCTGATGCTCAAGTTCAGCACCGATGTTAATGTTGGTCCTATTGGTAGCGATATCATTTGAAGTAAGAGATCGATCATAAGGCAGATCCCATTCCTTCATATTTGACATGGTTAATTTATTGGTATTTCTTAGATAGGCTACCAAAGGTTTTGTAGAATTGTATAGATCAGCGTCTAACCTTACCGTGGTCTTAGCTCCTGCTTTAAACAATAAGCTGGTAGCAAATCCGAAAGCCTTGCTCTTACCTTCATTTTGAAAACCATCATTAGTCATTCCCATCACATTGAACCGTCCTAATGCTGTTCTGTCTTTATTTAAGGGTGCATTAACATCGGCAGTCAATCTGTTCATGCCGAAGCTTCCGGTAATATAGCTTACCTCTCCCCTGAATGATTCAAATGGCTTTTTGGTAACATTATTAACCACACCGCCATAGGAAGTTACTTGGGCGCCAAAAAGCGTAGCAGACGGTCCCTTCAATACCTCAACCTTTTCTAGGTTGAAGATTTCAGATACTGCTCTAGTATTTACTGGAAGGCCATTTCTAACCATTCCTGAATTAAAGGTGGTAAAACCACGCAATAGAATTCCATTCCCACTGTCGTTTACCCCATTGGAAACTACAGCTGAAGGAACTTGACCTAAAGCGGAAACATAATCTGTTGCCGCGGTTTCCAGCATCAATTCTTTGGTAATTACGCTATATGCTTGAGGATTCTCAAGATTGGCCAATGGCATTCTGGCAATATCCTGGGTTTCTTTCCTAGCGTATTTATTCCTTTGGATATCCGATACGATGACTTCTCTCAATTGCGTAGAATTGGATTGTACGGTAATACGGTCCACTTGTGTAGTTTGTCCGGATTCAATAGTCACAGCAACTTCTTCAACGGTATAGTTAGCATAAGTTACCTGTAAAACATATTTGCCTACTGGAGCGCTTAATGAAAAATGCCCAGTTTCGTCCACCGCAGTATTATAGCGAGTGTCTTTTAAGCGAATGGAAGCATAAGAAAGAGGTTTACCGTCGATGGTATAAACCTCACCTTGAATTAGGCCCGTCTGTTGGGCTAATAAAATAATCGGGATTAAAATTAAGATGGAGATCGTTAATGTAATCTTTAGAAAATGTTGAGTATGATTTTTAAGCATAGATATAACTTATTTAGATTAAATATAAATAAGAGGCAAAAATATTACATTTGAAAATCCATTGATAACATATAAGGGATATAAAACAACATATTAAGGATAAAATGAAAACAGAGGCATTAAAGGACCTTTGTGGCAAAGAACATTAACACAAGTTTTAGAGTTTTCTGACAATCAGTTATTTACATAAGGCGTTGGGTTCGAATTGATGTAAAAACGAACTGATAGAAGCACGAAGGGTATCGAATTATACAAAAATGATTGAAATGACGAACAGGTCATCCATCTTCGATGGATAATGACAAGGTGGTTGACGGGAAATCGTACAGATTCTTCACTATTTGTTCAGAATTGGATGTTTCCAAGGAGGGATTCAGAGCACAGCGAAGAATCTATTTATATTTTTTTTAAAGATCGTTGTCATTGTGAATCGTAAGATGAACAATCTATTTCAAATGACTTAGGGATAGTTCCGAGACCCTTCGGTGCTGCCCTCAGGGTGACACAAAAAAGGGGTAGAAAAATATTTCACCCCCGCTAGGGGTTATCCCTTGAATGCTTCACCTTTCTATAAAGATTTCACCCACGCTGTGGGTTGGCCATAACAAACGTACATTTCCTATAAAGACGTAACCACAGCTGGCGGTTGGTTGTTGAAGGGTTCAAATTTCTAACAAACTTTTCATTGTTAATTACGAAAGGTTCATATCTATACAAATCGTCTGTATTGGCGTACAGGTTCTCCATCTTCGATGAAGAATGACAAGATCAGAGTGGAGACATACGTACAGATTCTTCAAATTTGTTCAGAATTGAAGGTTTCCTGAGAGGGGTTCAGAGCACAGCGAAGAATCTATTTTTGTTTTTTTAAGGATCGTTGTCATTGTGAATCGTAAGATGAACAAACTATTTCTATTGATTGTGGATTTTCCAAGACCCTTTGGTGCTGCCCTCTGTGTGACCCAAAAAGGGTTATAGAAAAATATTTCACCCCCGCTAGGTGTTATCCCTTGAATAATTCACCTTTCTATAAATATTTCACCCCTTGCAGGGGTTTCATGCAAACACCATTCTTCCGAAGGAAGTTCTTTAGCCTCCGGCTCATTTCCAGTGGCGGAAAAATGGATAGAATGCCGTCGACCTGTGCGATGGGATTGGCCTTGGAATGCTTTCAAAAGATCATCCCATTAAAAGGGATGATCTTTTGGAAGATATTCCCGACAACAAGGCATTCTATCCATGTGCGGGAGGCCTTGCGAAAAGCCACCTTAAATGGGCCGAAGCCTTTTGGTTACTTTTGGGCTTCAAAAGTAACAATGAGACTGGTTTGGTACTTTTGCCCTTCAAAAGTAACGAAGAGAATTAGTTGATATTCAAGCATTGGTAATCATTAAAGCAAACCATTTAAAATAAAGAAAGGATAGTACCGAGACCCTTCGGTGCTGCCCTCAGGGTGACACAAAAAAAATGCTATAGAAAAATATTTCACCCCCGCTAGGGGTTATACGTCTTAACAATCAAATTTCTCTATAAATATTTCACCCCTTCCAGGGGTTTTCTATACAAGCTTCTATCTCCTCAATCATTTCATAAATAATTGGGAGCTTGCCGTCAGGCAAATCACCAATCCTTAAAATTTTCATTAGCTTTGGTTTTATCCTATAAAAAATATGTTAATTATCGATTCTACTTCTAATGATGCTTATTTCAATATAGCGCTAGAAGAATATTTAATTTACAAATACCCTACTGAGCCAATTTTCCTTTTATACATCAATGCTCCTGCAATTATTGTAGGAAAGTTCCAGAACACTTTGGCAGAGATCAATCTAGAATATGTTCAGGAGAATGGTATTAAAGTGGTTCGGAGGATGTCTGGTGGTGGTGCGGTATACCATGATTTGGGCAACCTGAATTTTTCTTTCCATACGAAGTTAATTGAGGAAGAGTTTATGGACTTTGCTAATTTCACTCAGCCGGTACTCAACGTATTACATCAATTCGGGATACCTGGGCGACTGGAAGGGCGGAATGATCTATTGGTGGATGGCAAGAAGTTCAGTGGTAATGCGAAACTTGCCAAGGCTGGGAAAATGATCCAACATGGCACCATATTGTTCAATTCGGAGATGAGTATTTTGGCCGATGCTTTGAAGATAAATCCATTAAAGTTTCAGGATAAGGCTGTAAAATCCAATCGCTCAAGGGTGATAAACTTGAAAGAATATTTGCCCGATCATGTGAGCATAGACCATATAAAGCAAGCCTTAATCAATCAGATGATGATTGATGATCCGCAGGCGAGCATTTATGAGTTGACGGATGAGGATGTGAAAGCGGTGGAAAAGTTAATCGCAGAAAAATATGGCACATGGGATTGGAACTTTGGTTTTTCACCCATGTATAATTTCAAGAATGCGATCAAAGTCCCTTCTGGTTTTATAGAGCTACACATGGATGTATTACAGGGTGGAGTGATCAATGCAGTAAAGATCTTTGGAGATTTCTTTGCGTCTAAGCCTATTGAAGAGCTTGAAGCTAAGTTAGTCGGCATCAATCACAATGAAGAAGATATCCGGACTTTGCTAAATTCTGTTGATCTTACGGCGTATTTTGGCAAGGTGACGGTGGATGAATTAATCTCTATATTTAGGTAGTTGGAATGCTAGGTTGTGGTGATGGGAATTTAAGATTCAAATCAACACATCCCAATCTAAAATCTTAACAGCAATAATATTTATATGGAAATAAAGGTAATAACAGGCAGCGTTGATGTTCATAGCAATGAAAAATATACTGGCGGAATAAAAATAGAGGCAAAGATAAAAGCCTACATTGAGGAAAATAATATCAAGGACATAAAAAATGTGCTTCCTGTTCAGGTTCAATGGGTAAAAGACAGCAATGCGTATTATACTCTTTTTTATTCCGTTACATTAATCCTTTAATAAAAATTTGAGGACAATGTATTGAAATAACTTCATGTATTGAAGCCTTAAAATAGAGAAAGCCGTTCATTATCCTGAACGGCTTTCTCTATTATTGACCATTAGCTAGGAATAGTAAAGGTCCTTAACTAAGTCTCTAACTGTTATTTCTTTTTCAATTTCTGCAAACGATCTTTTGCTTCAGGGATGATATCATCATCACCTTCATAATTTTCGATTACACTCTCCAAAGTACTTCTTGCCTGAACCGCATCACCTTTGCGGGCATAGGTGTCAGCAAGTAGAATAAAGCTCTTTGCTACCCAATAATCATTGTTATCCATGTTATTGATTACATCAAAGGCTGACTCCTGTGCTTTTGTATATTGTTTTTTAGCATATTGCAATTCAGCTACGCGGTACCTAGCTTCTGCACTTGCGGTCGCTTTACTTTTCAGTGCAGCCAGGTTCAGCTCTTTCAATGCTGATTCAGCATTCCCCTCCTGTTCATACGCTTTGGCGCTGTAAAGATGGGCGGTAGCAATTTCTGCTTCGGTTGCCTTATTGTAATTCTTGATCAATTCAACATATTTCTGCATCTGCTCATAGTCACCAATTTCGTAATAACAGATCATCAGGTTCGTAATGGCATAGCCATAGTTATCCTTATAATCTGAATTAAGCTCTAACTTTTTGAGGTGCACAATAGCTTCGTTGTATTCCTTCAATTTCAGGTACAGTGCAGCCACTGTCATCAGGGTTTTCTCGGTATACTGACTGGTCCAATCGTTCAAGATAATGTTCAAATCGTGCAAAGCTTCCTCTGGACGATTTGTATGGTATAAACTCACTCCTCTGATAAATCGGGCATGTTTCTCTTGCCTTGGTTTTGGGAATTTATCAAAATAGGCATTGATGGCCTCTACTGCTGGCCCATACTGTCCTCTTGAAAACAAGGTGTTACCAGCTTGAAAAGCTAGGTTATCCTGTTCTGCTGGACTTAGGTCAGTGATATTGGTGCTGGTAGCATATTGAATATAGCTGGTTGCATCACCTTGATCCAAATAGATGTTCTCAATTGAAAGCAATGCCTGTGAAGCCTCACTGGTTTTGGAGTAATCCTTTACAATCTTCTGGAAAGTGGCCATTGCAGCTTCAGAATCATCTTTGTTGTATTGTACAAGTCCAATGGTCATCAACGCTCTTGGCACGTAGCTACTGCGAGGATATTGTTCGATCATCTTTTGCAGACCTTCGATGGCAACATCATAATCGCCTTTCACAAAATAGATATAAGGGATCTCAAAGGCTACATCATCTGCATAGTTTGATTTTGGAAATTTTTCAACGACAGACTGAAGGGTCTTTAGTTTGGATTCATTATCTCCCTGCAATCCTTGGATAATACCATGCTGGAATAAGGCATAATCCTGATTTGGTGCCTTTTCCGCAATCAATTGATCATAATATTCATTGGCCTTTCCATAGTTACGCATGGACAGGTAGGAATCTCCTAAACGAGCCATCACATCATACCTGGTATCTTTGTCCAATGAACTTCCTTCATACGCCAGAAAGCGTTCAAAGTATTGGGCTGCTACACTATACCTGTTGATCCTGAATGCAGCGTATGCCAAGGCATAGTTCGCATAATTGTATACAGTAGTTTGTTTGGCAACGGGTAGTTGTAGGAACTTGGAGAAGTTATCAACGGCCTCACCATATTTACGTACTTCATACATAGCCTCTGCCTTCCAATAAGTTGCCAAAGCTGCCATTTCGGGATCAAAGGGAAATTTCTCGGAACGCATGAACATGGAAATACTGTTTTCAAAAGCTCTCTCATTATAGAATTCCAATCCGCGGTAGTAAGTTATCTTTTGATAGACCCTATCGGCAACCTCTTCCCTATTGTTGAAGGATTCCAACAAGTATACAGCAACCTGAAAGTTACTGGAACCCGATAAGACCTTAGCCATACGCATTTCAGTGGTCTCAGAGCCTTTATCTTCTTTGTCAAGGTTGTTGTAAACCATGCCAATATATTGCTGCAGGGGCACTAAAGATGCTTGTACAGAGTCTAAATCATAGAGGATCTTCGCGTAGTTGTACATAGCATCTGCTTTCAGGTCTGCATCATAATTAAGCCTGGATGCTTTATAGAAGGCATCGCGAGCGGCTTGTTTATTTCCGGTATCTTGGGCCATATAGCCTAAAGCGATAACGGAACTTTGATAAAAAGCATCTCCAGGTTCTACTTTCTGCAGAATGGAAGTTGCTCTTTCGTATTCCTTGCCCCTATAGGCAATGATACCAATCCTGTTATTATCAATATTGCTACCTTTTGAGTTAGGATACTTTTGAGGAAGAGGAAAGTGATAAGGTTCTTTGAAGCCATTCTTGCCAAAATACATACCTGCGGCAATCTGGCGCAGCTCAACCTCTAGAGCTTTCCGGTCGATATTCATCTCCGGACTCCGACGGATCTTTACCGCATCGGCCAACATTGGACGATAATCCCTAACCACCTCAATGGAATCCATGTCTTGAGGTTTGGTTCTCTCTAATGGTTTAGTAGGTACCTGTTCTTTTTTCTCTTCTTGCGCATACCCAGCGACCAGCATAACGGAAAAGGTTCCGGTAAGTATATATTTTAAGTAATTATTGCGAATCTTCTGTTTAAGTATCATTGTTCGTCCGTATTTCATAGCATTCCCAAACATTCTTTCCTAATGGAAATAATAATGATTTATCTTCTCCCCTTAAAGTGTGATACCCAAAACTAAAAAATTCAATTCACATTCAGGGGGATTGTCAGGAAATAGGCAAACTCAATGCCAATATATTTACATCTATTGATTATTAATGCAACAAAGATTTTAATGGTCTTTCGGGAAGTAAGCACCTAATAATAATAGCTAAAAATCACTCATTACCAGATTTTTATTTTACCATAGTATTACCAGATCTTAAACCTTTTTTTCCACTAAGTACTTCCAATATCTTTTGGGTACATGCCTGAGGTGAAGTTTTAGGTTTTTGCGTGCTTCTATATTGGTACTTTTGAAATAGGTACTCCAAAGATGTTGATATTCCAATTCTTTAGGATCAATGTTCAATTCGAGTTCATATGGATTAGGGATGGTATCCTTAATATTACCGGAAACTTCATTGATTTCATTGGCTGAATAATGAAAACCATAATTCCTTTTTATATCATATATTAACCAATCTTGGTCGGCAAATCTGTTTTTAAAAAATTCGACAATCAATGGGAGTACATTAAAATCTGGTTCAACCACGGCTGTATATAAACCATCATCTGATTTCACGAAACGAATAAAAGCTTTCATTCGATGTCTTTCGCTGCTCACTTTTTTTAGGGTTTGATGAAGCCGAAGTATACTAGGGTCGCCAAAATTCCGAAGATCTAGTTTCTTCATTTTAAAGAGTTCGATAATAAGCTGGAAAGCATTGAGCCATTCTACAGGCGAATCAGACAAGAAGTTATGATAAAACAAGTTTAGATTTTTTCTTTCCACGACCTTTTCCATAGCAGAGAGAACCCTATTATACTTTAAGGGGTCTGTATCAATAGTCCTGTATTCAGGAAACAATGTACTTTCCATCAAGGATTCCGTGATGGGAACAGCATGAAATTCTTTTCTTTCAAAAGCTTCAAAAACACAGCAGAGATAGCCGGTATAGCTACCATCAAAAATATAATGCATTAAAATAAACTTAATTGGGACATAGAACTGAATTCTATATTTTGGCTTTCGGGCCCCTGGATTGCCTTTCTAATAGCATCTGGATAAATAAATCCTTGAGGGACCAATGTGTCTTGGCATTGCATAAAATATTTTGCTCGATTAAATGCAACACCCATTTTCTTCAATTGATATTCTTTTAGTTTTCCATATTTCCTGGCCTGAATGATCTTTGCTGCAGATTGCCTACCCACTCCTGGAATTCGAATAATCCAATTGTAGGATGCAGAATTAATATCCACCGGAAAAAACTGTGGATTCCTTAATGCCCAGGCTAATTTGGGATCAATTCCCAATTCAAGGTTCTGATGTTTGCTGTTGAGTATTTCATTTAATGAAAAACCATAAAAGCGCAATAGCCAATCAGTCTGGTACAGCCTGTTTTCACGCTGCAATGGTGGTGCTGTTCCGACCTGAGGCAGCATGCTATTCGTAGAATTAATTGGGATATACCCAGAATAATAAACCCTTTTTAAGTTGTAATCCTTATAAAATTCATTTGCTGTTTGCATGATCTGTAGGTCACTCTCTTCTGTTGCACCAATAACCATTTGTGTGCTTTGACCGGCAGGTACAAATAATGGAACTTTTTTGAATGATTTTTTATCCCGTTCTATAGTTTTTATTTCATCCTTCACAATTGCCAATGGTTCTTTTACGGACTGATGGTCTTTTTCTGGAGCTACCAATTTAAGGCCATCCTCCGTTGGGATCTCCAGATTGACACTCATCCGGTCCACATAAAGCCCAGCTTCTTTCAGTAGTGATTCACTCGCTCCTGGTATTGCCTTTAAATGGATGTAACCATGAAAACGTTCTTCTGTTCTCAGTTTTTTAACAACCAACATCAACCTCTCCATGGTGTAATCTGCAGACTTAAAGATTCCTGAGCTCAGGAACAACCCTTCAATGTAATTTCTACGATAAAAGTTCATGGTAAGATCTACAACCTCTTTTACCGAAAAAGAAGCTCGCTGAATATCATTGCTACGCCTGCTCACACAGAATGAACAATCATAGATACAATAGTTAGTCATCAGGATTTTTAAAAGTGAGACACAACGGCCATCTTCCGTATAAGTATGGCAGATCCCACTTGCTGAAGAATCTCCAATCCCTCCTGTATTTCGTCTCTTGCCGCCACTCGAACTACAACTTACATCGTATTTCGCTGCATCAGCTAAAATATTCAGCTTATCATCAAATCCAAACATACGCTTTACCCTTTCTTAGAAACAAATTTACTAATATTTTTAGTAAAATAAACATACAACTTTTGAAATACAACTTAATTCGCAACAATAAGCGTGGTTAGCTGTTGAATATTAAAACGAATAATTATGGCACAAGAAAACTTAAATAATCAAGAAGCGATAGAAAAGTTGAAATCCATCGTCGATCAAATAGATATTGGCATATTATGTTCTTTCAACGAAAATTCTGATTATCCGCATGCAGTTCCGATGAGTAGGCAGGAAGTCGATAAGGAAGGAAATATTTGGTATATCTGTTCAGCAGAAAGTGATACCTATAAAAATCTGGATAAATCTCCTCTAGTATCTGTACTGTATTCAGATCCCAAAAACTTTACTTTCTTAAGTATCAATGGAAAGGTAATTCTTACGAGAGATCAACAAAGAATAGATAGATATTGGAACAAAATGATGGAGGGATGGTTTGAAAAGGGAAAAGAAGATCCAAATATTCGATTAATAAAGGTTCTACCTGACGATGCACACTATTGGGATTCTGATACCAATATGATTGCTACCCTAGTTAAAATGGTAAGAAACTCAATATCCGGAAACAACGAAAGCATCGGTAAAGAGGGAGATCTCAATATTTAAATCCATGGAGCCAAGAATAATCCTTGGCTCAATTTTTTCGATCAATTCTACCTAGAATTAAAATCTTCCGCTCTCCGCTGAATCCCCCTTCATTCAAGGTATTTTCTCCTTCCTCAAAAAAAAGACTTGCTTCTGAAAACACTTTTTTGAAGTCTATTCTGTCATCAACAAAAACATATTTCATTAATAAAATTGAATCCTTAGTTAGATTAAATATTTTCTTATTACTTTGCAACATATTGGTCTTTATTTGACCAGTAAATTCCTATTAGATTTCCCAAGATTGAGTAAGCTATTAATAAATGAATGTAATGAGGTGTGAAGATGAAAAAATACAATTTCTTGGTACAATCCAGGATGTAGGATTTTTTATAGTACTCAATAAGGATGGTACGGTAATGGCGTATAGTGAAAATAGCAGCCAAATATTTCCGGATATAGCCTTTAATAAAACCATTGACTCCCTCTGTAAAGACTTCTTCCTGTCTGACCCAATTTGTAAAGCAAACATTCATGATGAATTAAAAGAATTAAACCATGGTTCTGTTTCAAAAAGAAATACCAGTCTTGTTGAAATTGGAAACAAGCATTACTATTTAAGCTTATTCAAATTTGAGGATTCTCTTTATTTAGAATTTGAAATATGTCGAAATAGAGCTCACAATATTAACTGGATTTTAAACAATAAAATGATTGAAATCCAAGAAGAGGACGAACAGGTTTGGGCCACTCTGACCAAAGTGATATCTGATCAACTCCACTTTGACCGAGTAATGGTATACCGGTTTAATGAAGATAAAAGTGGTGTTGTAGTTGCCGAATCCTTAGGTAATACCAAGCTGGAATCGTACTTAGGATTAAACTATCCTGAATTTGATATCCCTAGGCAAGCTCGGGAACTCTACAAGATAAAACATTGCAGATTTATCGTCGACACCGAAGATCCAGGTTCTACTATCCTTTCTGAAAATCCAGGAGAAATAGACCTCAGTGGGGTTTCTATACGAAAACTGTCCCCTATCCATCTTCAATATCTAAAAAATGCAGGGTTTCGTTCCAGCATTAGCTTTTCCATTATCATCCAAGAAGAGCTCTGGGGCTTGGTATGCTGTCAAAACGAAAATCCTGCTCATATCGACTTAACCGTACGTGACTTTGCCTTATTGGCTACTAATTTTGCTGCAAATAAATTTCAGCGATTAGAGGAAAAGGCAAAGACGGAATATTTAAAGGAAGTACAGCAGATAGAATTAATAATGAAGGAAAAGATCTTGCTAAAGAAAAGAGTCTTTCCTGAATTAAAGAATTTCGCCAATACCTTACTGGAATTCTTAGAATCTGATGGAATTGCTATTGGTTATGAAGGTTCCATTTATCTGGAAGGATTTCACCCCAACAAGGAAGTGTTCCGGTCTCAACTATCCCAAATTACAAGCTTAGCTCAAGACCATGTATTTCTTACCCATTCCCTATCTGACTATCCAGAAATATTCGAGGCATTCGAAAAGGACATTGTAGGCATTGCATTTGCCGAAGTAGATATGCAAAAGGATTTTTTTATCATTTGGTTAAGAAAAGAAATCGTGGTTGAAAGATCGTGGGCCGGAAAACCCGAAAAACATTTTGAACATGATAACGATACCCATATTCTAAAACCTTCTCCTAGAACATCCTTTGATGTATGGAAAGATCAGGTCAGAGGGACTTCTAAAAAATGGAGTTCTAAGGATATACATTTTATTTCAAGGATAAGGGAGCTACTGCGTGACTCCATCCTTCAAAAATCCGGTGAAATAGAATCGCTCAATAAACAGCTTATTGAAATGAATAATGCATTAGATACCTATGCCTATACCATCAGTCATGACTTAAAAAATCCACTTTCAGCCATTAAGGTGTCAACGGAATTTTTACAATATAGGCAGGATGTCAAACCAGATATGTTGAAGAAAATGACCACTAATATTTTAGATTCAGTGGACATTATCCTCAATATGCTCGATAAAATCCATCAATTTTCAAAGGCAAGTTCCTTTAAGTTTACAAGAGAGACCATTGACCCAGAATCTTTTGTTCAGGAAATCATAGATGTCAGCAAACAACGATTTGGTTCCAATAACGTACAGGTCGAGGTCAAGCAATTATTACCAGTTTCTGCAGAAAAGACTTTGCTTTACCAATTGTTCCTAAACTTAATTGGAAATGCCATCAAGTACTCTTCCAAATCTCAATCGGCTTTGGTAATGATAGACTCCCTTCAAACAGACAATGGCGTGATCTATACGATTAAGGACAATGGGATAGGCATTGCAGAAGAAGAATTGAAAACCATCTATGAAATGTTCAAGAGAATGTCCAATGCCAAAGGGTTTGAGGGATCTGGTGTAGGGATGGCAATCGTAAAGAGAATTACGGATAAGTTAGGGATAGATATTACAATCAAAAGTAAAATTGGGGAAGGAACAATCATTAAATTAATGTTTCCTAACCAACCAATTGAACAGTAAGGGAAATCTTATGAAATATTAACCCATGTATCAGGGCAATGGAATCCATAGCCTTTGGTATCGTGTTCGTCATTTCTCCAACAACACTTTATTCAATCAATTTATATTTCCTGAGTACCCTTTCTATGTTATTAAATTCTATTTGCTGCTCCACTAATTTTAAGTCCTTGGTTCTTAACAAGACATATCTCGGAATTTCCATAATATTTAAGGCTTTTTTGAAGATTTCCGAATTGTCCGAATCCAAATAGTAGTTCGGATATTTTACAACTTCTTTTTTCAAATAATTAAGCCAATGGTCTTTACTGGATGAAATGGCAAGCCCCACAATGGTAAAATCTTTAGTGTCTTTGTTTGCAGAATAGAGTGAATCAATTGTAGGATGCTGAGCCAAACAAGGTCCACACCAAGTCGCCCATACATCAATTAACAGATAATCGTGTTTTGATTTCAATGATTCAAAGGAAATAGTTTCTTGAAAAGGCAAAGTGGAGAATACCGGAAAGTTACTTGGGTCATTCTGGATTTCTACTCTTTGGACATATTCTTCATATCTGTTTTTTAGCAATCTTAATTCTTCATCGCTAAAGGAACTTTTACTAAAGGAAGAAACAGTTTTTTCAATCTCTGCTCTCAGATCAAAAGAGGAAGGCCTAAAGAGGGTAAGCAGTTTTGTATAGGCGGTATGGGAATCAACACTCTCTTCAATAATCTTCAAAAGCTTTATGTTCTTCACTTGATTGATAGAATCAATAATATCCCTGTCGAGTCCAATAGAATAGTTTTTTATTTCACTAGCAGCTTCCTGCTCCACTTTATGGAACAATTGGAGCATGTGATTTTCAGGACCTCCTTCGACTGAAATAACTTGGCCTAAATCCCAATTCACTACAATATTACTGCTGTCAATAAGGAAGTATGGCGATTGAATAATTTTATCGTCCTGCCCTACTCCATCGGCATTAACCATTAATCTAGCGGATTTTGGTTGTTCAAAATCAAAATTCCTTTTCAACTCTCCTTCGTAGCAGGTTTTTGATTTATTTATTAAGTCTATAGTATCGGTTCTATTAAAGATCAACTTTACATTATCATTGAAATCCTTTAATTCTTGGATATTCACCTTAAGTTGAACGGTTTTCTCATTTATTTCTTGAGAATAGCAGTGATTAATAAAAATCAAAAAGCAAATGCTGCTAAGAACTATTTTGTGAAACTTCATTTAATTTGGTTTAGTCAAGAGCAATCTTTTATAGAGATTTACGCCATAAAAACTATTTTTAATATCAGCAGATAACTTATTATAATAATCAATGTACCTGGAATAGGAAAAATCTGGAGCCGCTGGCAGCAAATAAGTCATTTCATAAGTATCTGGATGCTCCTTTGAAGCATCGTAATACAATGCAGCCAACTTTTCATTTAATTGTTGCAGTTCATCTTCATAAGAATTCCGCTCAGCATCCGTAATTTCTCCCTTTAGTAAATCTTGAACCTCTAGCTTTTGATCATTTAAATCACCTTTTCTCATACCTAGATTTTTCCAAAGATTGAAGAATGGAGACTGTGTTTCAATCCTGATATCATCATATGCGTATCTCCCATTTCCTTGTTCACTAACGGCTACAACGACTTGATATTCGCTTTCATCAATTAAGAGAAGAAAACCACCACCTTTAAAATTCACCATGGCGACAGAGGGAATATCTACCTGTCCGGTAAATTGAAACTGTTCATTGGAGACAATCGCAGAATCAATCCTTTCTAGATTAATAAAATCCAAGGTAATTAAATCCCCATTTTCAATAGTATATCCAGCCTGACGAAAAACCGAATTATCAATTTTTCCGTTAATCTGAAATTTCATCTGTGAAAAACTGGTTTTAATGGAAACAAGAACAAAAAGTAATGTGAAATAATAGAAACGTGATTTGAAAAGTTGATTCATATATTAGATATAAAAGGAATAGATGCTTTTTGGATTACCTTGTTCAAGATAAGAAATATAATTTATTCCATATACGATTAGGGATTTCATTTTGGGACAAAAGAAATATTAATGCTCTTAGAATTCGAGTAAATATCATTAAGCCTATATAAAAATAGCCCCAACCTTCAGGTCGGGGCCATTTTATTTCACTTAATAATAACCTACTTATTGTATTTTGCTTCGAAGGCATCTGAAGCCTTGTTCACATTGTTCGCAGCATCTTCAAATGCTTTATTGATATCATCTAACAATTTGGTTTCCGTAGCCGGATCTTCAACATTGTTCTTACGGATTTCGATCAATTTAGGATAAGCATCAGTTACGATTTTCTGGTATCCTTTTAAGCCATCCACAACAGCTGTTTGGAATTCAGCATCTCCGTTGAAATCACCAAGGTCTTCTACTTTCTTGATATCAGCATTTAAAGCTTTTTCCCATTCTGCACGTACGGTTTCTGCTTTGGCATAATCCGCAGAGGTCAATGCTGAGTTCATATTGGCAATATGTGATTCATTCTCATTGATCACTGTAATGATTGAATTGTTGTATTCCGCTGCATTCTTCGAGCTAGATCCACAACTTCCTAGGGTCAATGCGCCTAATACGGCTAGGCATGCAAAAGATTTTCTTATCATAATATGCTTTTTTATTTTTTACTTGTTTTCAATTCCAATATTGAAACTTAGCTTCAAATTGTTATTACAAATTTATTCCGAAATCAAGTGCAGACCTATAGCTGAAATCAGGGATTTTTTAATACAACTATAATTATTCAACTCATAAACCAGCATATATCAAATATTCTTAATTCCATAGCTCCATAGGCAATCTTATTAAAGTTCAGCTTATGCTAATAAACTATCGAATCCAATTGAAAATTCATATCCTTCCAATTGCTCATGGCAAATACCAAGTCTGCATTAGCTTGGACCTGTATGCTTTTCATAAGTTTCGATTTAATTGCCTTTGACTCATCCATTACAGTCGCCTCTACCGATACCTCAGAGACCATCTTTGGATTAGCAAACCGACAGAAACTTAAATCAGGTGCCAATGTCATATCCACATCCTCGGTTTCATGCAATTGCAGACCTTTTATACTGATACTTCGGATTTCATTTTCAATGACCCTAGAAAATGTCAGGCCTAATGGTTTATTCCTTTGGCTCTTTAACCGAATCTGGGTAGCATCTGCATTGACCATCAAGATATCCCGTTCATCCTTCTTGGTTTCTATGTTTTCCAGCTTTATCATCGCCCCATCCGGCATAATGCTGTTGTAAGTATAGATGCCATTTGCAGTGCCTTTGATATTGCGAGTCAAACTTTGTCCAAACGGCAATAGATAAGCTCCAGGGATCAGGTAACAAGGATGACTGTTTGGAATATCACTATACAGCTTTCCGTCAAAATTACCGGTCTTTCTACCTTCAGCATCTGTAATTTCTATATCAGCTGGGCTCAACAAAAAGTCCAAAACAAATGTACTTAAGCCTAATGGACCTGAAAATGGCATATCATGATCCGCTAGGTTATAGGCACCATTGCTCATCATAGCTAATGTAATACCGTTACTTAGCGTAAAACCTGGTTTCTTGTCATATTTATAACGTAATTCTCCGCTTTCAAGATAAAAACTCAAGAAACAATCATCTTCATCATGGTGGTTACAATCCCATACTTTGAGTTGCACCCCATCCAAACTATTTACCGTTGTCTTCCCATCTGCGGAAAGCTGGGCTCCTGGATGGTTGTCAGGATAAATAAATTTATAAGGGAAAATACAATGCGAATCACTCAGCTTGTCATAATAGCCACTATCCCAAACCTCACCCGAAGGAATAAAAAACAGCAATGGCGAATTGTTCCGGTCGCATCCTTTCAAGAAAGTGGTCTCAATCTGCCTTATGGTTGTTTCAATATTCTTGCCCGCCCTTTTTCCACAATCATGAAAGTAAAGCAGGGATTCTTTGCTCAATAGTTTCCCATGGATACCTGTAAGTTCGGTGATGATGTCTGCTTCCTGGATGGTCGAGATATTCTTGTTCTCATTAAACAAGTTATCAGCCACCTTTGCGGACATTGATGTGCAAAATCCGGTCGCTAATCCACCATCTCCCTTTCCTTTCAGGAAGTAATGATAAAAGGCATAAAATGCAGCTGTCAGGATGGGATGTCCAAAAATTGGATCTATCGATTCATGCCAGACCTCTGAACTGCCAAAGGTAGCCTTAAAGGTATCCCAACTTGGCTTACCGATGTCAGGATTATGAAAACCTAAATTGTTGTGACCATATTTAAAGCGAATTTCCAATACACCTTTCACCTTTGCCACACGGGTATTACTGAGCATACCATCCGGGTTCTGCACCTGCAGAGATTTTTCAACTCCCACTTGCATTCCCGCATCCACTCCAACCATGGTAAAACTCAGCTTTGTTCCTCCGTTCGAAACCGTCGTGGGCAGACTCTGACCATTGATCAATATCGCTGCTCCATCCAAAAATGCCTTTCCAGTTACCTCCACCACAGAACCTGGGATCAATCCATTAGCAAACTCATCCAATTGGGGTTTAATCCGAATAATAATGCGATTACTCTCCACATTATCCGATGCCCGCTTAAAATATATCAGCTTGGATCCACCTTTCGCATCAGCAGGCATGGTGACCTCCATTGTGCCATCAGGCAACAGTTTCTTCTCCAAGCTTACATTGCCATCATAAATAAAGGTATCAGCGTTAGTAAAGATATTTCCTTTGAGGATGATCTTATCTCCTGGAAACACCTCATAAGTACTTGCTGAGGTAATAAATGGCAAAGTCATCTGTTCATCCCAATCCGCTTGCGTGAATTGGAAAAACTCATTTTCCCCATCTTGTCCGTTATATTGCCCCAATGGACCATCATAACCACGCTGCCCTTTCGCTCCTGTATCTCCATTTCTGGCTCCTTTGCAATCCTCTCCGTTTCCCGCAATACCGCCTATGCCACCATCACCGCCATCGGCTCCGGGGCCACCAAAACCAGCCTGTCCACCTTGATTTTTCCATTTGAATCGTTGGTTGGTAACCGATTGTTCCAAAGTTCCAGTAAGCACGCCAATCGAGATATTTCCAGCATTGCCTCCTACTCCACCCATTCCACCATTTCCACCGTTGCCGCCATCTCCACCACGACCTCCATTGCCACCTTCAACATGACAAGAACCCCAAAACCAGACTAATCCATATCGTCCACCCTCTCCATTGCCACCATTGCCACCTCGTTGTCCTTGGCCACCCTGAATTCCGTTTTCTCCATTTAAATCAATATTGGGAAGATTCTTTAAATCCTTTACCCATAATTTTAAATTGGGTGCATTTCTGCCTGCGGCACCATTTTGGCCAGCTATGCCATCATTTCCTCGACCTCCTTGTCGACCTGTATGGTTATTATGGTCCCGACTCCGTTTCGAACGGTCATAATTCGGCAAACCATTCAAATAAGGATCATCCGTGCGAGCTGGCGTAAATCCACCTGGTCTTTTCCAAATAATCCATGCATCAGGACCACAAATCAACTCTTCCGCATATATCGTTAAAGTCTCTACGTCAGCAGATACCTCCAAATGCACATTCGTTAAATCAATCTTTTTGGCAATGATAACGGTCTCCCTTTGTCCAATTACCGCAGGTCCTCCCATGACATGAAATCCCTCAGTCAAAGTTGGCCAAAGTGCTGGGTTTATCGCTTCAAATGATTTCTTGAAATCGGTCTTGTTGGCTAATTCCACTTTCCCATCGGTTTCCTTGAATAGATCCTTCAAATTTATCCCTGTTGATCTTGGGTTAGTACTACCTAGATTCAAACCTCGCCTTCTGGTCCCACCTCGATTCAATATATCAGGGATAGAGGGTACTCGAGTTTTCTTGATTTCAAAATGGTTGAAACTCTTCGCATTCCCCAGGTTATTATTCAGAATATCCACTTTAGAGGTAATGGATGCCGAATTAAATGTAACTGCCCAATTATGCCATACATCTTCCATATTATACTTCTTCTTGCCAATCAAAACATCACCAGGTTTAATGCTTTTATTACCTTCCAGCTTCAAGGTGCCCAAATCATCGATTGACTTGATTCCCAAGGACTGCATCACCTGTTTGATCCTTTTTAAATGACTTCTTCCTTCATTAAAATCTATATAGATCCGGACATTTTGAATATCTAATACTGATTTTATCTTTTCGGAAAGGATTTTGACCTCTTTTGCCTTCTCCTGCATCAAGCTCGAGCTAATCGCTTCATTCTCCATTTCTACTTTAGCGATACTTCCTTGGAAAGAACTAGCAGAACCATTAAATGATCCACCTAATCGGAATTGCTGTTTTCCCCAATTATTGATCTTACCCATTTTGGCATCAGAGGCCATAACTTTTCCGTTAACTTCCAACTCTGCCAATCCATTTGCATATTTTAATATTCGGATGGTACTAGGCTTACCTTCAGGCATTGGTTCGGAACTCATTAAGGTTTTCATACCTTGATCACTATCGATCTCTGAGACCAAATTTCCATTAGGATCCAAATAAAGAGAGATCGGTTTGCCCTCACTCTCAAAAATCATCTGTTTATTTCCATTAACCTGGTCTGGAGTTAACTCCAAAGTCAGGGTAAATTCAGTTAACTGATCATCGGGGATGTCTAGTTCAATGTCAACATGCGAATCAGATAGCTTCATCGCCGTCTCTTCCATGGCTACATTTCCCTCCGTCTTCCAATTCAAATTCTTGAGCGTGCCGGTATCAGGAAGTATCTGACCTTCCTTAACCTTAAATGAAAACAAGTTTTCCATGATATTTTTGTTTAAATAGTAATTCGAACCTAATTATCTGTTGATAAAAATGGAACCTTAAAACTACTAGTTAAACAAGAGTAATAGCCTGGTTTTGAGTGAATACCAAACTTTAATGAGTGAAGTGAGCAATATACTTAGCGAACCTTACAATTGTCTGAAAAACAACAGTTTACCTAAAATAAGTTATTCATAATCAAGAAGAAAAACCTAGAAATACTCAAGAAAAGAAACATGATTTTACTCCAATAAAACAACATCCTTTCTTGGATTCAGCAATAAGATGCTTTCCTCATTCAAATGAGACTTCAGTTCCTCATTTTCATCCTTGTCCAAATTCTTGTATTGCAGTTTATACTGTTTACTGCTATTTCCATGTCGCCATTCTATTATCTTACAATTACAGGCAGCATTTTCTTGGGTATTTATGATTTGGTTCAAACTTCCAGCATCTGCTACTTTATGGTATAAATTGCGGATAGCGATGATCCCATCCCGATTATCTGATTCGAAGCTCCATGTTGTAGACAAAGCGACCATCCTCTTTTTCAAGGTATCCAACCTTCCTAAGGAGTGGCTTGGCGAAAGGACCTCCCCATTCTTCTTCCGACTCACATAACTATGGATGGATACAATAGCAGGCGAATTATAGACCATATAGCCATAATGATTGATATTGGCGCCATGACGGATGAATTCAAACTTCCCTTTATGGTATTTAATTTCAACGATGTTGTTAACGAATTGACGAAAACGGTTTGGTTCATTAGACCTTGCCTGAGGGGCACCTGTATAATATAACCAGATCCCCGATAAAGCTTTAATTTCCGATGCCAAGGGGCTGTATGAGACTTCAATACCCTTTTCTTTACGATTCAACCGGAGTATTATTAAACCTAACAAAAGAATAACGATTAGACTGGTTAGCAGAAGCAATAATAATACTTTAGGTTTCAGAACCAAATTGCCATACAACAAGGATTTCCTCCTAAGTGGTGTGGCAAATTCTTTATCCTGATTTGCCCTGGAACCTTTGCCAGTCAAATAAATTAAGCAGGCATCGATGAGATAGGGACGCGGATTGCTGACAATGCCAAAATAAGCATCCTTTAATTGCCCACCTGTGATATCGTATTTCCGATTGGGGTAGTTCAGATTAGGTTGTGCATCCTCTTCATAAGGATCATGAGCTAGGTCTGCAGAAGTATAAGGCAATTGCCTACTGATTTCACTCAATACCCTAGCCAATTTGCCGTAATTCTCCCGATTGGTATTTCTGATTAATATATCGCCGGACTCTTTTTCGTACTTTTCAAATACCCGTTCCATTAATTCAATCAAATCTTCCTTATTTGAAATAATAACCATATAATATTAAATATTAAGCACTTACCCACTTTCGAAAACCTTTCGGAAACCAAAATGGACCTTTAGAATCATTTCCGAATGCATAATCACAGCCTATTTCTTTTACATATTACTAATTTGCGAAATAATTGTAAAGATAAATATTTTATCAACGATTAAGTTTTTGTTGCTTAAAATATATCTCCCTAGATAATCAATTAAAATAAATCTTATATGCTAAGTATTATTGGCTTGATAACAATCTTGATCATTGTTATCCTCTTGATGGGCAAGCGTTTTTCACCCATTGTGGTTCTAAGTATAGTACCTTTGGTAGCTGCATTGATTGCAGGTTTTTCACAAAGTGAAATAGCAACATTCTACACCGAAGGGATCAATAAGGTAACGGGGATTGCCGTTATGTTTATTTTTGCGATCCTATTTTTCGGCATCTTGCAGGATATCGGTTTTTTCGATCCACTGATAAACTTTGTCCTGAAGAAAACGGGATCAAACCAAATCGCTATAACCTGTGGCACCGTTATTATAGCTGCCATTGCCCATATTGACGGTTCGGGTGCATCCACTTTTCTATTAACGATTCCACCCTTGCTTCCCATATACCAAAGGCTAAAAATGAGTCCGCATCTGCTGCTATTGTTGGTCGGACTGAGTGCTGGAGTCATGAACCTGATTCCATGGGCTGGTCCAATGGGCAGGGCCGGTATTATAATGGAAATGGATCCCTTCGAATTATGGAAACCTTTGATTCCTATCCAGATCATGGGTTTTCTGCTTGTCTTGATAATGGCCTTTTATTTTGGATGGCGAGAGAAAATGAAAACCAATGGTAAATTAGTTGAACTAGAAAATCAAGAACTGACACCTGGAATGCACAGCCAAACTGAAACCATTGACAAAGAGCACATTAAACCACTTTGGTTAAACAGCTTGATTGCCCTTTTTATTTTTGTTTTACTATTCTCAGGGATTCTTCCACCAGGGCTGATTTTCATGTTAGGATGCAGTATCATTCTCTTTATTAATTTTCCCAAAAAGGAGCAACAGATGCGACGCATAAAAGTCCATGCGCCAAATGCACTGCTTATGGCATCCATCATTATTGTTGCAGGGTCCTTTATGGGTATTCTGAGTGAAAGTGGCATGCTGGAATCTATTGCCAACGATCTTGTCATGGTATTGCCTAAGCAGGCAGTCCCCAATCTTCATTATATTATCGCCTTCCTAGGTGTCCCAATAGAACTCTTGCTCAGTACAGACGCCACCTATTTTGCACTGTTCCCCGTTATCGAACAGATTGTTTCCGAATATGGTGTCGACAGCAGCCGGGCCATCCAATTTATGATGGTAGGAAATATAGTAGGCACATTTATCTGTCCATTTGCTCCGGCAGTATGGTTAGCTGTGGGATTAGCCAATGTAGAATTAGGAAAATATATCAAATATGCCTTCCTATGGGTCTGGGCTTTTGGAATCGTCTTATTGCTGATTATGTACCTATGGATGTAATTCCCAAAACCCAAATCACATGAAGATATTTAATCGAATACAAAAAATGGATCTCGATATACTTTAAAGTCTATTGAGATCCATCCTTTTAGTTTTCCAATAAAACCTTTACCGCACCCTCATTTCATATTTATTAATCATTTTGTTCAACCAAGCGTCTTTTTCCTCAAAAGTTGAAAGCGTTCCTTCCTCATCATTTTCCTCCAAACTTTTAATTATTTCATCAACGTGTTTCAAGTTTAATGCCTTTGCCACTTTCCGAATTTCATCATCAGACCATTCGTTTTCCCACCAAAAAGAAACCTCATCCAACCAAACACCATCCCAGGTGAACAATTTTGGTTCATCTATGTCTTTTTCCAAATCGTAAAGGAAAAATCCTTTATTTGTAACATCATAAGCCAAAATTTGATAACTATTAAAATTTAATATCGGCTTATATTGATCCACTTGATAAGTTTTGCGTTCTTCATCAGTTAATTCCAAAATCGACTCAGGCTTGGAATAATTATATTTCATCAACTCAACTATTTCAGGGTCTGAGATATTCCCATTGAAGATCTCCAACACCAATTCAGGTAATTGAAGTGTTTTAATTAATTCAAAGACTTCTTTTTCCAATCTGTTTTCCATGCTGAATTAGCTAGTGTGTAAATAAAAAATGTTTTCAAGCATAAAATAACTATTTCTATTCAATTTTTTGGATTTTAAGTAAATATTAATGGAGAACCAGGATTGAGTTCCATTCCCCCTCAACTCCCCCTCGACGGTTATCGAGCGAAGCCGAGATGCCGCTCGGGGATCAGCCCCAAAGGTTGAGACGATCATCAGCGGTACCGAGATGACGATCACCTAATGGATATTTGAACCAGGATGGATGGGATGGGAGGATAAACCAAGAACTGGGAATGAACCAGGATGGGTTAGACGGGCTAACCCACAAAGGATGGGAGGATGGACCAAGAACTGGGGTGCTACCCTCCTTTCACTAACCAATACAACAATAAAACAACTTTGTTAAATATTTTTATAACTATTAGGAAATAATTGCGTTATTTTGCATCAAATTTAAATAATGAAAATTCTACTCACCATTACTTTAATTTTAATTCCTTTTTTATCCTTCGCTCAGAATCTAACGTTAGAACAGTTTCTTATGCTCCATAGCATGGATTCAAATAAAACCATCAATTATCTTAAGAAAAAGGCCTGGAAAATATCAAGTCTGACAAATGAAAAAGGAAATATTTTTATTGTATTGAACCATAAGCCTGAAACGAATTATGAATATTTGGCAAATAAAACAGTTAGTGTTTCCAAAAATCAATATATAAGAAGAAATGAAGAGTCAAGGATACAGCTATTTTCCTCATCTCAAAATGTTGTCAAGAGTATTTCCTTAGAAATCTTTAATCCACAAATCTTCAAGAAATTCAAATCAGGATTAAAAAACAACAAATATTCTATTTTTGACCACTTCTTCTTAGGCGACAAAATGGTACAGCTATATAAACGAAATTCAACCATTATCCGAGTATTGACAACAAAATCGAAAAATTCAAGCTTCCAGAAAATCAACTTATGGAAGGTAACGGTTATGTCCGAAGATTACTATTCTAATTATTTTATTGAATAAAAAATGGCCGCTTATTTCTAAACGGCCATAACCTAATTAATCTAATAATTATCCAAACTTAACTAACGCTTTTCCTTAATACCCCAATACATCAATTTCAGCTAGGTGGGTAGATGCCTGTCCATTGAAATTATCTTTAATATTGATCTTGATCTTTTTCAGGAACTGTGCTGGAACTTCAAATTTCTGCATCTCAATCTCTGTCCTGTCCATCACCTGATCAACCGCTAAGGTTTTCCAAGTGGTACCATCGGTACTTCCTAAAATATCAAAGGTTTTAAAGCCATTGGTATTATTCTGTCTTCTGGTCAGTCCAATCTTCGTCACATATACATCGGCTTTGAAATCCACTTCAACCCAATGTGGGAAGTTTGGCTGGTTCCCTTGCCACTGCGTATGCCAGAAGGTATTGATGCTGTTATCGATTACAAATTTCACTTTTCCGTTAGACTCGCCCTCTCCTGTCAACTCTTCTGAGTCTGCCTTAGCTTCCCAGTTTGTTTTTGGTTGAACCTTCTCCACGACCGCTGCATAATAAAGGATAGTTTTTCCAGTTGGGAAAAAGGAGTATCCCTGATCATTGGTAGCGGTTAGTGCTAACATATATTCCTTGCTCAGATCAAATTTCTTAGGATTGTAAGTCAGTGTCAAATATTCAGAACTAGTCTTTCCCTTAGGGATCACGACTGACTCCTTATCGATATTGAAACTTCCTGCTGGAAATGGCAATAGCAATTCTTGTCCATTGATCTCACGGATCTTATTGACGCTGTCCAATGCTTTTTGGTCTTGCGCAAAGCTTATCCGCAGATCTTCTGCTGGATAACCAACACCACCATAATTAACTCTAAACTGGTCTTTTCTTTCATCGATCTGAGGAAAAATCACAAGGTCTTGCCTGCCATCAGTTGCCTTCTGTACATTTAACTTTGCTTCTTCTCGGGTATCGTTCAATTCTTCATAGGTTGGCACATCTTCCTTACAGGAAACCATGGCCAATAATCCTAAGCAGATTGCAATAAATGATTTATTATTCTTTTTCATAAAATTCATGATTAATAGCCTGGAATCTGTACCAATTGTTTATTACGGTCAATTTCCATTTGATGCCAAGGCATAAAGTAATTTTTGTCCTCCCATGGTGCTCTCAATACAGCAGGCACACGTTTATAGAAATCAGGACTATTGATAGCCGTACCTTTTGTCATATCCATACCTTCATAATTTCCACCTTGTCTATAACCTTCTTGGTCAGCAACTTTCCATCTTCTTACATCAAAAAAGCGCTTTCCTTCAAAACATAACTCTACTCGACGCTCTGTACGGATCTCTTGTCTTACACGTGCTTGTGATAAACCTGATGCCAATGCCGGAAGCCCTGCTCTGGTTCTTACCTTATTCAAGTAAACCAATACATCTGGGTGGTTTGGTTGTGCTTCATTCAATGCCTCTGCATAGTTTAGATAAAGCTCTGATAACCTGATCAACATGGCTGCACGGTTAGTTGCATTCGATGGGTTCACAGAAAATGAAGGATGAATATTTTTTCTAGCGGTATAACCTGTTTTAGGCCAATCCCTAGGAGCACCATTTTTACCTGAGTTACCTGTTGCGAAAAATTCAACCCATTTCATCCCTGTTTTTGGAGCACCCGGAATCAATGATCCGTTGAAAGTGATATAAGAATAGAACCTTGGTTCGCGGTCCATATACATTTTATTGGTTCCTTCTGCATAGTACCTAGTTTCAACACTTGAATAGGTATTTTCATTATAAGTACTGCTTTGTTGGATGGTTTGTCCATTTTGCATTCTGAAATCATCCACCAACTCTTGAACAACTGCCAATCCATTGTAAGCTGTACCCGAGATCGCTCTTGGCGAAGCATGGATTTCCCATTGGTAGCGGTTGGTAGCTGGCCTTAACCAGATACCTTCTTTTTGGTATCCATCCCAGAATACATCTCTTGTTGAAAGGTATGCCGTTTCAAAATCATTGGCACCCGTTTTTACAAATAATGCTTTTCCATTTCTTTCTGCTAGGTCAATGGCTGCTTTAGCTTGGGTAGCAGCTTTTTGCCAACGTGAGGCATCATAAGTTGGATTGATCAATTGCTTGCCATCCAAATTTCTCCAGTTGGACATAGCCGTATTACCATTGTATAATGGACTAGCATGGAACAATAGGATTTCAGATTTTACTGCTTCCGCAACCATGCGGTTGATACGACCTAATTGCGTTCCATCAACTGTCGTGGTTCCCATTTGGAAATGCTCTACCGGAAGGTCTTTGATCGCCTCGTCTATCTGTGCAATGACAAAAGCCACTGACTCATCCCAAGAACTTCTTGGAATCTGGTAATTCTCACCCGCTGCATCATCACTTACTAAAGGAAGGATAACCGCTGGACCGTGCATTTTCATTACTGACCAGTAATAGAAGGCCCTTAAGAATTTTGCTTCCGCCTTATATTCCTTGACCAAGGTAGCACCATTCTCCGCAGTCAATAACTCAGTACAACGGTCTACATTATCAATGAAAATCTGAGCCTGTCTGATTTTATTGTAATAATTGACATACATGGTATTCACATTATCAGCGGACAATGCGCCTGAATTCGCTGGGAATTCCTGCCAATTGGATACGTCCATTTCGTCGGTGATCGCTGACCAAAAGTAATTATATGGCTGATCCCAAACATCCTGGATCGGAGAATACAAACCTCCCCAATAGTTTTCCGTTTGTGCACGGTTGGAAAATATGGTTTCAATATTCAATAGGTTGTCCGGTTGTGCATCGAAGAACTTATCGTTGCAACTGTTCATGGACATCGTTGTCGCGGCAAGCAACAACATGATCGATATTTTTTTATAATTGATTTTCATTGCTGTTCTTATTTAAAATTTAGTCTTATCCCCATATTGTAAACTCGTGTAATAGGGTAAGCTGTTCCTCTACCATCACCCATTTCTGGATCCCAGAAATCCCATTTTGAAACCGTGAACAAGTTGGTTCCATTCACATAGATCCTGAACTTAGAAACACCAATTCTATCCAACCATGATCTTTCTGTAAAGTTGTAACCAAATTCTGCTTGCTTCAAGCGAAGGAAATCTGAGCGATGCAACCAATATGTACTTCCATAGTAGTTGGTCGTAACGGTTTCATTCGTCGATAATCTTGGGTACAAAGTTTCTTTATCAGGGTTATTTGGATCCCAACGGTCTAATAGGTTGGTATACATGTTTCCATAAGTAGCACCTTGTGAGAACGGTGTTACAGCAAATCCACTTGCATAGTTTAGATCGACCATACCAGCACCTTGGAAGAATAAGCTCATATCAAATCCCTTAAATCCTCCACCTAGGGTAATACCGTAAGTCAATAATGGAGTCGAACCATAACCAATAGCCGTTTGGTCATTGGAGTTAATGATACCATCACCATTCAAATCCTTGTATCTGATATCACCCACACGCACATCACCAGCTTGAGATGCAGAGTTTGCTATCTCCTCGTCTGTCTTGAACAAGCCTTGGTCAATGTATCCGAAACGTTGTGAAATGCGGTGCCCTTCTCTGTTCAGGTATGGGAAAGCCCATGGCGGTAAGTTATCTTTTACAGCACGGTTAGAGTTGTAGTTCATCGTACCTCTAGCCATAAAGAAACCATTGGTCATTTGCTTGTTGTACTCCAAGGTTAAGTCAATACCCTTGTTGGCAGTCTCGCCAATATTTTTGTAAGGAACGTTTCCTGAGTTATATCCCGATACATAAGGAATATCCAAACCTTGCATCAAGATGCCCTCTCTATCTTCCTTGAATAATTCAGCTATAAATTGCAATTCGCTATTGAATAGGTTGATCTCGAAACCGATATTATGTCTGTAGGAAGTTTCCCAAGTTACATCACCACGCATCAAGGATTCTACATAACCTGTAAAGCCTCTTTGCGATCCTGGAATACCGAAATTATAAGAACCTCCACTTTGTCCAAATCTGGTTAGGTACAAGAAGCGGTTTCCAGTATTCGAGTTTCCTGATGAACCATATGAATAACGTAATTTCAAGTGATCGATATGATCTTTCAATGGCTCGAAGAAGGCCTCATTTGAGATCACCCATCCTAAACCTACAGATGAGAACAATCCAAATCGGTTATTTGGCGTAAAGTTGTCCGATCCTGAATAGGAGAAGTTGGATTCAAAAAGGTATTTTCTATTGTACGCATAAGTTGCTCTTCCCACTAAATTTCTATTTCTGTAAGGAATAGCTGCTTGGTACGAACCAACATTGGATGCTGCATCTGAGAAATCCGTTTGGTTGAACAATAATAAACCGCCAACCTCATGGTCTCCAAATGCACGGTTATAGTTCAATGATGCTTCTGCATATAGACGACGGGAAGACGATCTTCCCAATCCAAAGTTTAGGTCTGGAGATCCTGCATCCGTCAAGTTCAAAATTAGGTTTCCTTCATCATCTCTGCCTTCTGCAAAATAAGCAGGTAGATTTCTAACCCTGGAAAGTACGGATTGAACCGTAGCATCAAATGCGAATAATCCATTTGCACTCAATCCTTCGGTCAAGAAGCCTAATTGTTGAGTCAATCTCAGGTTGGAACGAACTACGTTGTCATATCTGTTATTGATACCTGATTGCGTCAAAGCCTTGTAAGGGTTTTCTGTAGCTCCCTTCACAAATGGCCATGAACCATCCGAGTATTGAACTGGAATAACATGTGGAGAGGTCTGTGTCGCCAAAGCGAAAATATAGTCCCTACCCCTTGCCGGTTCATTATAGTTTTTCAAGAAACCATTGATACCAAAGTCAATCTTGGTATTTGGGGTTACATTGACGGTCAAATTACTGGTGAAATTAAATCGATCTTCTTTCAATGCTGAATTATAGGTATCGATATCTTCAGTTTTAAACTGACCAGTTTCATTGTAATAGCCTAGCGACAAATAATACTGGGCAATATCTGCACCACCGGTAATATTTACGTTGGCTCTGTTATTGGTAGCATTGTTTTTGAAAAGCACATCATACCAATTCACATTAGGATATAGATCCGGATCGGCACCTGTTCTGTGCAATTCTATTCTTTCAGGTGTGTAGAATGGCTGCTTGCCACGCATGGTCAAACCTTCGTTGAACAATTCCATAAAGGTTGGTCCATCCACAAATTCAGGTAGATAGGTAAAGCCTGTGATACCCTGTTGAAGTTCGGCTGAAATGGTTGGTTTACCAGCCTTACCTTTACGGGTATTGATGATAATTACACCATTCGCACCTCTCGTACCGTAAACGGCAGTCGCGGTTGCATCCTTCAGGATCGTGAAGCTTTCGATGTCCTCTGGATCGATATTGTTGATATCACGATCAGGAACTCCATCCACGATCAATAATGGCGATTGCGGAGAACTCGCAAAGGTCGATACCCCACGAACAAAAAGGTTTGCTCCACCAGAACCTGGACCTCCACTACGCTGCGTGGCTACTACCCCAGCCAAACGACCGGCGATTGCAGTAGTCAAGTTAGCAACTGGAACCTTAAGCTCTTCTCTCTTGATGGTCGCTTGCGAACCCACATTACTTTCTTTCTTCTGCGTACCGAATCCGACAACCACAACTTCGTCGATTCCTGCCAGATCCTCATTTAAAGTTACGGTGATGTCCTTTTCATTCTCTGAAAGTGGCACTTCCAGAAATTCAAATCCTACCAACTTGAAAACAAGTGTAGCATTTGATGGTACTTCGGCGACGAATCTACCATTTGCATCGGTAGAAGTCAGCGCTTTGGTTTGTCCCTTTACGGAGATGGTTACCCCTTGCAACAGATTGCCATTGGCATCCTTAACCGTTCCTGTGAAAACGGTCTGCTGTTGAGCAATCATGGATACGTTTGGAAATAATTCCGAAATGTTTGTGGCACCTAAAACATCAATTGGACACATTGATGAAATCAATAAGGTTGCTACTGAAACCTGACCCCATTTTGGGACAAGCTTGAAAACATTGGACATAGGTTTTTTAATAGGTTTCCCCTTTTTCATGTTCATAGTTAGCGGTTAGTAAAATTGATTATTGAGGTAATGATAAGAGATAATTAAAAGAAAAAAAACAGCAATCGTTTGCGTAAATTTTCATTGATTTCGTGGTTTTTTGTTAAAAATTTAAATTAATAATAATACAAAATGCCATTTAATCGGTGCTAAAACCATTAAATAGCACATAAACTAATATTACCCCTGTGTTAATAACATTTTTGTTACAAAACTTTATTATGTCTAACAAGAGCATGAGCATGAAAAAATTTTCGGTCGTCCATTCGGACCATATTCGAGAATCATTCGAGGCATATTCGGAAAATTCCGAACGTGGTACGAATAAGGTCAAAATGATATCGCTTGATAGTCGATAAATTGGAGAGATTGGAGATTTATTGAGAAAGAATAAAGAATTTGATTAGGGAGATTAAAAAAGGAAGGAGTTAGTGAAATATATAAATAAAGTTGAGGGGTAGAATTCGGTTGGAAATCATAAGAATTTATATCAGCGAGAGTACGAGATATGCCCGTGCAAACCTGGTTAAATTTAGCTAAAGGAAATGCCGCCAATAATCTTGGTCTATCCTCACATCCCTTTAATCCTGGTTCAAATGTATGCGGCGGGCGTATGCAATTCGCCCCTACAAACCTGGATAATTTTAGCTAAAGAAAATACCGTCAATAATCTTGGTCTATCCTCCAATCCCTTTAATCCTGGTTCAAACCAACGGGCGTATGCAATACGCCCCTACAAACCTGGATAAATTTAGCTAAAGGAAATGCCGCCAATAATCTTGGTCTATCCTCTCATCCCTTCCATCCTGGTTCAAACCAACGCGCGTCTACAATACGCCCCACCTAAGATAAATTCAAACTCCCCCTCATAAACCTCAGCCAATTGCCATTTGCAATCTTCTGAATATCTTCCTCTGCATAGCCTCTATTTCTTAAGATCGGGAAGACCTTTTGAATATCGGCAATAGTTTCTAGATCATAGGGACATTGTTCTTTTCCAAAGGCGCCATCCAAATCACTGCCTACTGCTACATGGTTAGTGTTTCCGGCAAGCTGACAGATATGATCGATATTGTTGGCCATGATTTCCATATTGCAGCCTGTTCCTTTTGGAGTAGATGTTCCTCGAATCCAATTCGGGACCATCATCCAGGCATCCAATGCTACACCAATAACGGCATCCCGATCGATCAAAGCCTTTATCATGTCATCCGAGAATTGCCGGTTGTGATCCACAAAAGTGCGACAATTGTTATGGCTGGCCCATACAGGCCCTTTATATCGATTTAAAGCATCCCAAAATGCATCGTCATTGAGATGCGTCGCATCCAGGATCATATGCAGACTGTCCATTTCCTTGAGTAAGGAAATCCCGTCCTGATTTAACTTACCACTGGAATCGGTGCCATTGGCATATCGACCTGGACCATAATGAGCTGGCCCTAGAGCACGAAGGCCATATTCGTAAGCACGCTCCAGATAAGAAAGGTTGACTATGCTATCGGCTCCTTCAAGGCTCAGGATATAACCGATAGGCTTTTTTTCATCTTCTTTAGTATTATTCCAAGACGCAACATGTGCATCCAGTTCTGATTTTGTCCGGATCATTTTCAGCTGCCCATCCGCCTCCATCGCTTTATACCAAGCCAATTGCCCTTGAGTTTGTGCCCATGCCTGTTCAGGAGATAACCAACCCGGCAGGAAACTTCCATGTTCCACATATCGAGCAATCTGGGTAGCGACGACAAGACCAATATTACCTTTCCGGAGTTCGTCGAAGGTTACAGTCGCTTTAGCCCTGTCGGGTTTATCATGCATACCTTCTTCCCTCCTGTTCAGTTCGGAAATGGGGATCCGTAAATCCCTGTTCCATTCCATGGCATTCATACTCAGATCTAGGTGTCCATCAATCAAAAAAGGCTGTTCTTGCATAATAATGCTTAAATATTCAACATTCTGTTTCTGGCTATGACTTGCCAATTCTTTACTTTTCGATGGTCTTCAATGACTGATACCTTATCATATAAGGCAACGGTTGGACAGATATGTAGCGGAATGGCATACAGCTCAGTCCCTACAGGATACTCCTGGCTATCATTGACATTCAGTACCATGTGCTCTTCGCTTTGTAAGACTGGTACAGCATCGTCTGCATTCAAAAATTTGACTCTCGGCAATGGTGATTCGGAAGCTACGGCTTTATAGCCCAAGTCTATGCATACGCGGTGCTCATTGATCACGGATATGACCCGGGTCAATAATACGGCAGCTACGTCAAAAGCTTGTTCCGGAATCTTCTGGGAATAGCCCCAATCCCAAAATACAAAGGTTCCAGGGCTACAGGCCACATTCGGGCGTTCTGCATGCCGAGTAAATGAAGGCGATCCACCCACGACAATTTTAAGCGGATATGCGCATTTCTCCTGTAAATAATCGAATGCCTCTTTGAGTATATCATATCCAGAATCTGCTTCTTTCTCACGAATGGCAGAATCAACATTATTAATCTGTCCATCATATCCATGTATGCCCTCAAGAACCAAATGATCTTGCGCAGCAATGCAATCCCAAAGGTTTTCTATATTCTTAATGGATGCTCCAGTCCTGCCCATGCCTACATCTAAATCTAGGTAAAAACTGACTTTTAAACCAAGCTCCTTAGCCAGTTCATTGAGGTTTTGGATGGAATCGATATTATCCAACAAGCAGGAAAAATGGGTGTTCGGATATTCTTGGACTAGTTTAAGGAATCGCTTCATATTAGGGCCTACAGGTTGGTAAGCCAAGAGCACATCCTTTGCATTGCTCAGTGCCAGCATTTCTGCTTCAGCAATGGTGGAACATTTGAATTGCTCGATACCCTCATCAATCATCATTTTGCTGACCTCAAGCATTTTATGGGTCTTGGCATGGGGACGCAATCTCGAGGTATCATTTGCCACCATCTTTTTGAGCAAACGGATATTTCGGGTAATCCGATCAGGATAGAGCAAGAGAGCCGGCGAAGCGATACAATCTGAATTTTTTACTTCGAACCAATTTTCCATTTCTTAATCTTGATGTAATTCAAACATGGCTTCAATCTCCACGGGGATATTGTCCGGAAGGGAACCAAAACCTACAGCAGATCTAACGCCTACTCCATTTTCTTCGCCCCAAACGGATGCAAACAATTCGCTGCAGCCATTGATGACATAAGGATGTCTTTCAAAATCAGGCGTGGCATTGACCATCCCCAAAACTTTGATGACACGTTTTACTTTGTTCAGCGAACCTAAATTGGCTTTTATAGTAGCCAGCATAGCCAGTCCGACCTGTCTAGCGGCTAATTTACCAGCTTCCATATCCATATCCTCGCCAACACGGCCAATGATCAAGGTTCCATCATTTTGAACCGTACCATGACCCGATAAGTAAAGATATTTTCCATCGACCAAACATGGTTTGTACACGCCAAGAGGTTTTGGAGCTGGAGGTAATGTTAAACCTAATTTTTCAAATTGTTCATCTGCATTCCACATGATTTATTATTTTTTTGATTAGTAATTTTTATATAAATAGAGATAAGATCATGACCCCGATCAAACCAACGGTGGAGACAATGGCCTCCATCATCGACCAAGACCGGAACGTATCTTTTACCGATATTCCTAAATATTCTTTAAACATCCAAAAACCTGAGTCATTTACATGTGAAAACATGAGACTGCCTGCTCCAATGGAAAGGACCATAAGGTTAGGGTTAATATTAGTCGCCTGCAATAGTGGCAACAGTACACTTGCTGCAGTAAGGGCGGCGACGGTTGCGGATCCAATACATCCACGGATAATGGCGGTGATCATCCAGGCCAAGATCAAAGGATGTATAGGTAAGCCTTGTAGTGCCTCAGCCAATTTCAAGCTGACACCGCTAGCCTCCATAACCTCCTTGAATACCCCAGAGCCGGCAATAATCAATAAGATCATGGCAATATCCTTGACCGCATCTGCATACACCGACATCACCTCTTTAATGGGTCTACCTTGGAAGATACCCAGTGAAAACATGGCGTAGATCACGGCAATGAGCATCACGATGTTTGCCGAACCTAAAAACGCTATGATTTCATGCATAAAGGTTGCTTCTTTCGGCACCACATAGGGCAAGACGGTAAACAGAACGATCATGACAACCGGTAATAATGCAGTAAAAAAGCTATTGAAAGCACCTGGTTTTTGGTAATTCTCGTCTTCAGGTTTTGGTTCTGCCGGTTGAAAGATTTCAGATTTTCCTGCTTTGATATTCTTGAGGGTCTTACTGAATAAGGGACCACCAATGATAATGGCTGGGATAGCGATGAGCAATCCATAGATCAAGGTCAACCCCATATTGGCATTGAACAAGACCACCAGAGCTACCGGAGAAGGGTGTGGCGGAATAAAGCCATGGGTAACCGACAGGGCCGCCAGCATAGGCAAACCGATATAGACCAAGGGTAATTTGTACTTATAGACGATGGAAAAAATAAGGGGTACCAACAATACAAAGCCTACGCCATAGAACAAGGGAATACCGACGATAAAACCGGTAAATGCCATTCCCCATTGCAAATGCTTGACCCCGAACAGGCGAACCATAACGGTGGCAATATTTTCTGCAGCGCCACTATGGGCGATTAATTTTCCGAGCATGGCTCCCAATACAATGATCAAGGTGAGCCCACCCATGATAGAACCTATCCCCTTTTCAACCGTCCCTGGAATCTTTGCCAAAGGAATGCCAAGAACAATGGCAGCTAAGATCGAAACGATCAAGAAAGCCAAAAATGTATTGATTTTAAAGTAGGTAATGAAAATGATTAGCAACAATAGGCTAAGAAGTACGATTGTAAATACCATTTAGTTTATATTGAAGGTTAGGAAGCTTTCACAGAGAAAGCTTTAGGCAATTGTTATCCCTAAAATAGTAATACCTAGGCGAATAAGAGAGGGATTTGAAAAATAAATATTTAATAGTTCTCGGATCTAGAGTGGCCCCTGTCCACAAAAGAATTATTATTCTGTTAATGGAAAGGTTTGCCTTCCTTCAATAACTCTTTACGAATGCCATCCAATACATCGGAGAGATATATGGATTTTTTATTTTTTGAGGTGGAATCTCTTTCCAAGGCTTTTATACAAGAATAATGAACAGCATTTACAATGGATCCACCGGAGATCACATAATTTTTCACCAGATCTGGAATATCTACGGTTTCATGCTTTTCATTGAGGAATACAGCATCTTCAGGAAAACTGAGTTTCCATATTTTTGCTCGGTCTGCGGCTTCTGGAACAGTAAATTTCAATATCGCATTGAACCTGCGCATAAAGGCATCATCGATATTGTTTTTCATATTGGTGGCCAGGATGACCATGCCATTGTATTCTTCAATACGTTGCAACAGATAGGAAACCTCCTGATTGGCATATTTATCATGGGCATCGCGTACATTAGTCCTTTTTCCAAATAATGAATCGGCCTCGTCAAAAAACAGGATCCAGCCTTTATCTTCCGCTTTTGCAAAGATCTGTTCCAGGTTCTTCTCGGTTTCACCGATGTATTTCGACATGACCATCGATAGATCGATCTTGTAGACATCTTTGCCTACCTCTTTTCCCAACAAACCTACGGTCAGGGTTTTACCTGTTCCTGAGGGACCATAGAGTAAGGCTTTATAGCCATTGTTGATCCTTCCTGCCATCCCCCATTCATTGATCAAAATGCTGTTGTATTTTAACCAGCTCTTTAATTCATGGATTTGTTCTTTCAGTTCATCATTGATCACCAAGTCTTTCCATTCCAATTTGGTGCGGATTATTTTTGCCGGAAAATTGACACTGAACTTGGGTTGGGTAGCCTCGCCAAAGATAAAGCTGTCTAGGTATTCCTTTGAGATCAGAATCTTTCCGCTCATTTCCGGCTCTCCTGCGGGTACTTCATCTAGCCAAAGGATTTTCTTGCTATCAAACAAATGATCAGCCCAAAACAGTTTTTGGATTTCCATCTTCTTTACAAAATCATCATCCCCTAAAAGAAAAACAGCAGTTTCCCCTGTTGGGATAAAACCTCTAAAATCCTTTCCACGTACGCCTCCAATTTTTTGGAAATCACCAGTTCGCTGTAGTTTATAATTGATGGCATTATCAAAAAGATCAGGTTGGATATGCGGCGCCATAGCAATCAGCAATAGGCAAGCTTCTTCTTCATTAAGTTTATGTAGTTTGATAAATTCCTGTAGTTTTTTGGACCAAGTTCGATAATTCGGTTTTGGTTTATCCATTTCATGTTCGGCTGGGAACCAAATACTCAATCGAAATAGGATCAGCTGCTCCAGGTATTTTAATTCTTCTGGTGCATTGATATCAAGAAAGCTGATGCTCGATTCCTTATGTTCCTTTTTACTTTTCATTGAAATAGACTTTTGCTTTTTCCCAAACGCACATTGCTACTTTTAAACCTAATTTATGGCCTTCTGCAGTGGCTTTTTGAAAATGGGTTCCAGCATATATGCAGGATTGTCCGGCCTGTTCTGCTGCGAAGGAATAGGTTGGCCATTCCAAGACCATATCCATACAAGGCGTTACAGCTGGTTCAATCTTGGAAGACCCCATCTTGATGGTCGTTCTACCACCGAAGGCATCATTTCCAGTAAAGTTCTTAAGGATCACCGCAGCAGCCCTACTCAAACAGCTATGGGAAGAAATGTATTCGGGGGTCGAAGGAGTCTTCAGATAAGGATTCCATTGGTCCCCTTTAATGGTTTCAGTCCCTTTACAGGCGCCACCCCAAGCATGCACATGCAGCCCATTGAATAAATTACGGATGGCCGTAATCGGTCTGACTGAATTATAATGATGTTTGCATTCCCAAGTAGCAATAGAGGCATCTAACAAGGCATTGCTGAGCACAAAGAACAGTTTGATGCATTGCGAATTTCTGTAGAATTCCTTTTGGGCAACGAACTGTGCGATTTCACACCAATGTCCTGCTGTGGTATAGGTTCCGCGGGCATCCTCCCAATAGCTAGCAATCACCTTCTGTTCATCTGTCAGGGCTGCATTGATATCCAATATTTCCCTGGCCTGTTGCTTAAATTCTGGTTGTTCTTTTGTAAATGGCGCATCGGGTCTGAATTGCCAATTGAATGGTAGTGCGAAGGCTTTCGCCAAGCCCCAATGAGGTACGTGGAATCGTTGAAACCTGGTTTTAGATCCCTCTTTGATTTTCTGTAAGGGTTGCCAATAACTCAGATTGATCAATTGTCCAGGCGGATTGATGGGTTTAAAACCAGTATAGTCCGAAAATCTAGGCATGTGCAAAGTTCCATACGGATTACTTCCATCGCCATATCGCTGTTCGATGGTCAGTTTTGCCATGAGGTTGCCAATTCCTTCTGGCTTCGTGATATCTAAACTTCTATTATCAGGGTCATAATCTAATTGGCACATAAAATCACGGAAAATATTCTTTTCATCTGCTGGCAATCTTAACCAAAAAAGTTCCATCAGCACCCTATAAGCGGCATAACTGAAGGACTTTCGGATATTGTCTTTGGCGCATTGCGATTTTGATATTTTGATATATTTTGCGGTGCTGCTGCTGAAGGCACAGGTATCATAAACAGACCATGCGTCGTACATTGCAGTATGCATCATTGCCAAGGCTCTAGCGGCCAAGGGAGCCGAAGTTTTGGTCAACTTGATGGCCTCAAGAATAAGTTGATTCCATTTTAACACTAGCGGTTTTTCTGACATGATATTTTACAATAAATTCATCCAACAATCTGTAATCCAGCTTCAACAATTTACCTCCATTCTACATGGATAAGCTGTTTTAGCCACGGAAACTTAATCATATTCAAACTCCAGGGTAGGTAGTCCAGGAGCATATCGACAGACCCTTTTTCAACCTGTACAGTTATCTTTTCCATACCGAGCTCTACTTTCCCCTTTCGTTGTAAAAAGCTTTCCCGTAACCCATCAATGGAGGTCTTCTTTAATATTTCCCAATTGGCAATACAGGCTTCCAGCATAGCATTGACTTCTTCCTTTTCAGCATTGCTCAATTCCATAGTTATAGGTATCGCGGCTTTAATGGGATAGGCACAAAATATCTTAGGAATGACTAATTCATATTCCTTAGGTTGATCAGTTCCAGTTGCTGCAAAATGCAATAGATGGATGGCTTTTTCTTTAGCTTCTACGTTTTTGAAGTCTTTATCCTGTAGCAAATCTAAGCGTTTGAATAATGAGCTTAAGAAGGGATGCAGTAATACTAAACCGACATAATCAAGAAAAATAGCTTCTTTAATATCGCTTGAATCCTTAAACTCATCAAAACTTCTGACCGGATTGTCAACAGTACTGGAATTGGAATAGTTTTCTGGCTTAATAAGTTCAATATGGCTTTGGGAATCAGCTTGATTGGGATTGAAGAAATCAGTTGAAACAGCTAGAAGCAATTCAAGCCAAAACTGCTCTCTCCTCTCCTTCAATCTATCTGATGCGAGATCCTTATTCAATGACTCAAATGTGTAGAGTTCAGTCGCTTTTTTTTCTATTAAATTCTCGTATTTAGGAGCAATTACCTTAATCAATCTGTTCAAAAAACTATCAGGATGTTGCCTAACCAATCGGATCCGGAAATTCGGACTGCGATCTACTTCCAGAATAAAATGATTTAGAGTTTCCAAATTACTAGAAAGGGCTTCTAATACATGTTCATACCAATCATCAATTGGAAATTCCACATTCCAATCTAAAAATCCTTCGCGTAAATAAGAGAACCATTTATTAAAGTTAGCGTGAGCTTTATCCTGAAAATTCAACACATTCTTTGTTGATTTTTCTTTCCAGATCTGTTCTTCAAATTGTTGTCTAATATTTTCTATTAATTGGCTATTGGATTTCATTCCATCCAGATCGCTGAGCTTCAATTTTCCTAGATCAATGGTCAATGATTCCAGGCTTAAGACTTTATTCTCTTCAGATAATCCATTCAGGATTTCATCCATTAAGGGCACAAAAAACTCCCAATATTGATCACTCAGTTTTTGCTGAATGCTAAAACTGTCTTCTCCTTGTGGTAATTGGAGCTCAATACGCTGTCTTTTGATAATATGCAGCATGGTCTCACTTTTTAGTTCCCAAAATCAGGTTCTTGATCTCGACTACATTAATGACGGGTTGATGCTTCTTTAGTTCGGTACCATCCCAATGATTGTATATGGAGGCTACATCAATTTTGGCTTTCCGCATTTTTTCGAAGGCAGCATTGATGAGGGTCAAGTCAGTTTTGTTCTTTTTCTTGTGGTTAACCTGATCCAATGCATAGCATACCACAGATTCAAGCACACGTTGCATTTGAGGTTTATTCAGGACCACATAGTTTTTTGCGGTAGTTTTTTTGTTTTCAATTATTTGGGTTACGATAGCTTCCAATTGGTTTATTGCCAAATTAGGTTCGCTCATGTAATTCTGGACACTTTGAATGACAAGATTTTTCTTTAGCTTTTCGGCTATTTGTTCGATTGTTGAACGATAATGTATTATGCGTCTTTCTTTCAACAACTTCAATTCTTTACTATTTCCCCTCTTTACAGCACTGGCAACAGGAGCGATTGGCTTTAACTCTTCTTCTTTTTCCTCCTTTTGGATCTTACGTACATAATCATAGTTTGGTTGATTATCTCGATCGCAACTGATAAATTGATATTCGCCTGGATAAGATACTCGCCAACAAAATGAGGCATTTACTTGGTCCAGGAAGCTTTGTTTCATCATATAATTGCCATCTTGATTAAGATCACGATATGTACAAGGATTATTGATTACTACTTGATCAGCACAAGGCTTGCAGGTCTCGCAATCAACCAGTTCCTCATAATTCCGATGGAATAGAAAATTCAAGAAATCATCAACGGTGAAATCGGTATTACAAGTTTTTCTCTTTGCTAGCCATTGTCTCCAGTTTTTGTATTTCGATTCGAAACAGCAGTAATCGTGTGGAGCTAACCAAAGAATCCTCAACATGACATGCGCTGGTGCCAGTCGATATAAAATATCCTCCATTAACATTCGGCCTGTTTCAGACCGGAATCTTTTTGGCCAAGCCGGTAGGGCTACGGTTGCAATAAAGGAATAAGGATCAATGGCAGGCACAAAGCAGATATCAGATTGATTTGAACAAGGATCTTCTTGATCGGCTTTCCAAGTGTATCCACAATATTGGTAAGTTTCATTGCAATATAAACCTTGCCTAACTTCACAGTCTTCTTCACATCGAGGTCTGAGCAGGATATGCTCTACCACCTGCAAGCCTTCGGCGTTAATGAGTTCATTTGCCCGATCAACGGCTTTGCACATTTCTTGGGAAGTCTCATAGCACTGTGGATTAAATGCAATCTGTTTGCCATTGATAAAAAATTGCTCCCTATATTCTGGTAGATTGAAGTCCATGGCAATGCCAAATGAATTGCAACTACAATCCAAAATGGATTGATAGTTTTCAAAATTGCTCAGCAAATAAGTGGTCAAGCCGTACAATCGCATAGCCGTATAGCAGTTTTGGATTGGACAGGAAGTTTTCCAAGCCACAAAACAGGTTGGCTCCTCTGCTATTGGGTCAGAACAACCGCAACCCGCGGTATTTTCCTCATTACAGGTATTGAAGCCTGGAAGCTTTATTTCTATATGATATTGATAGCCTTCGGATTTTTCATTTTTACTTCGTATAACTGGGAAAAAGCATAAAAAGAGTTCTAACTGCTCTTTAAACGATTCCTCGGTCCAACCTTGGCTATAAGATTCGAGAATAACCTGACCGCTTTTATTTTTAACAAAGACAAATTCCTTTTCTATAACATAACGATTTCCTTCCCCTTGAAGTTCGTCCAAATAATCAAAAAGCAGGTCACAAAATTCTTGGTTCTCATTTTCGTTAAACCTTCTTATTGCAAAAGGCTTTCCTCCCTCATCATGAAAAATCAAAGAATTATTCTCAGTTGATAAAGTATATGCTTTCCTATCCTCATAGCGTTTGAATTGATCATAGAGCTCTAGTACTACCTGATTTCTCTTTTTGGCTGTATCGTAAGTACATGGATGAATTAGGAAGTCTGCTCCACAATTGATATAGAATGAATAACAGCAATCTTCTTTCCGCTGATATTTTTGGAAACCTAAGTCAGATTGAATGGCACAGATCAGCTTTTCTACACCTTCCAATCCCCATGCTTCTTCTTCCGTGTAAAAGCGTTGGCTACTTTCTGCCAACACCTCACGGATATAGATCCTATAGTTACCTTTACCGTCATCATTAAAATCACAATCGACATATAGATTGCCAGCATACTTTAAGAGCATCAAGAAAAATAAGAAATCCTGCATGGCTGCATCCGCCGTAGGATATTCTTTGACGCTGTGCCAGCCTCGGGTATCTTTAGATGAATGAAAGGTCTCGAAATAATACAAATCATTATTTCTTTTAATTGGGTAGGTCCTTAGCAATTGCATCAGCATTTGCGGAATGCTGCCTTCATCAAAAGCTTTTATCTCCTCCTGGGTTGCCAAGGGAACAAATACAACAGCAGCAGAATTTTCGCTCTTTGTTTTTTCAAAACTGATCAAACTGCCATAGTTCTCTTCTATAGCCGCTAATTCTAGAATATTGAACAGGTTATTTTCAAAGGCTTCAAGTGCCTGTTCTTTAGTCGGAAATGATTCAAAGCTTTCGAAAATAACCAGTTCCTCATTAATCGGTCCGGCATGTTTGTATTGAATATTATGTGCCCTAATCTGATAGGAATAGGATTTTGCTTTTTTGTTTTTATTTCCAGAAACTTCCTTGATGACAGCGGTTCCTAAACATAATTGCAGATAATTTAGGTTTCTTTTCAACAACCTAGAAATTTTCATTTTGGCTAATACCGCTTCTTCTTTGGATAAGAATTGGTCCTGATAATAGGCCAAAACACGGTCTTTATCGACCAAGCGGTAAATATATCGGGCTGAATTGTCTGTTGATTCCTTGCGAATGGAAGTCCTAAAATTCTGTGTTTTATTGCTGCTGGCAAACTGGGAAATGCTTTTTTGCGAATCCAGTGCCTTATTGATGCTTTCTTCATTAAAATCTACAGCATCCAAATTAACAGTGGGAAGTTTACTTCCTCTATTTTGCTGGGTTAAGATAATTCCGTTCTTACCTTTCCCTAACCTTAAAGATGGAATAGCCTGTTGGAATGCATGGGAAGCTTTAATTGCTTCTTCTTTATATCGATATTCCTTGCTGCTGCTGAACTTAAAATTAGAGTCTTGATCATATCCTAATTCATAATTAAACTTCCATCCTTTTGGAAATGAATTGCTGGTCAACCTGTATGATGCATGTTGAAAGGAAGTGATGATTTGATCCCTTAGATTTATGGCTTCCTCCTCAGTATCAAATTCTGTATAACAGATGGCTTCGACCTGTTCTTTGTAGACAATTTGAAGTCGCCATTTGGAATCAATAGATGTCCTTACTATGGAATAGTTTTTAGAATTTCCTGCTAATTTCAATACCAAATAAGCATTGGCCTTTGCTTCTTTATTACTTGAAAATTCTTTGGCAGCATAAAATTTAAAGGAATTTGCATGATCCAAAAGATCGTAAGTAAACTTATCTGGTTTTCCTACAATGGAATTGTTGATTGTGATCTTGAAAGCTTTAACATCTATATAATTAGGATCATCTACCTCCAGGTCATTGAAGGTAAGCTGGGTAATTTTACTATCCTTTGAATCCTCTTCTTGCCATAGGGTACTGTCGTTTAACTTACTCATGTTTTTCCGACCAGCCTCTAAAGCACTCAAATCAGAATCATAAGCTTCTACGGAGTTCCGAAGGATATTTCCTTTATGGTCTACCAATTGGACCTTATGCGCATAACTGCTGATATAGACATCTTCAACAGGTTGTTTAGAAAACATGCGGTTCAATTTGGCCCGCACCTCATCTGCCTCTTGAGAAGTCGCATATTGCTTATAGAATGGAACCGAAGATCGGTCATCATATTGCAGCACGATGCTGTACATCTTTTCATGAGCGACATACCGAGTTTTTAACCTTTCGGGTTGGGCAAGTGAATCAAATGCCATTTGAGCAGCTTCTTCGGCTTCTTTAGGAGAATCAAACTTTTCAGTCAACTTGAAATATGCCTCCTCGGCTATGCTCAATTCGACAAGGTAATATTCATCCAACTGTTCTACAACAAAGTTGCACAGGCTATGCAAGGTCTTATTGGAGATTCCTGCTAAATATTTGGCTTCCTTTTCAAACCCAGAAATATTATTGTTGTTCCACTCATCCTTTAGATAGTCATAGGCTCTGCCTCGATTGGCACTGATCTCATCATAATGGCTAAGTAAATCTTCTTTAGCCTGAATCAACAAATTAGATTGCTGATTGAATTGCATTAGGACATCATCGGTAAACCTTTCTGCAAATCGAGATAAGAGATGATTCAAGAAAGAATTCCTTCGTTCAGCATACAGATCTTCATCTTCCAATATCAAGGCCAGATAAGACTTAAACGATGCTATATTTAATTCAATATCGAAGGATACGTGATTTTCATCAATAATATAGCTCCTATAGTTTTCCTCAAAAGAGCCCACATAGGCTACTGAACTCAAATGCAGATTAGCAGCAGATAGAGAAGGAAAACTGATTTTACTGATGAGGGCAAATTCCGCTGATGTGCCAATCAGGTAGTAGAAGATCTTTCCTTCAGGATCATAGATAAAGCCATATTCGAAGTTATTGTTACTGAAATCCTCGATTAATTGATTGATAGCAATCTGCTGTTTGATCAATGAACTAAATTGAAACTGTTCTAGTGCATCTATATCCTTGCTATTATTTTCTATCAATTGATCCAATTGACTTTTCTTAATCACTCGAATTAAGCTATCCCCTTCTGCTCCTAAGATTTCATTCTGATCAGTACCGACTGCAAACCGTAATAATTTGCTTAACTCGGGTTTCTCAGTCAATTGATTGAGGAAATAGGTTCTTCTTTGTTGGCTATCATCGGGTGAGTTCATTGAAAATAATGAACGAATGTTCTTCAGTTGTGCTAAATAGCCAGATAACAGTTGGTCAAAAAACAACAGATAACCCTTTAGCTGTAAAGCCTGCGCTTTTCTTTGGTTGGAAACATCATCCGGCAATCCGCCTTCTGCAATACCATAAACCCGAGGAAAATCATCCTGTAATAGGAAATACTCATCTAAATTCTCATGGTATGTTCCAGAAGGGATAGAATGGTCTAAATAAGGCGAAGGCAATTGATACAGAACCTTTCCAGAGTTTGAAAAGTTAAGATTAAATAGACCTTGAAATTTTTTGCTATCAAATTCAATCGGGATTCCGTTTTTAGTAAATTGAATACCAGAACAGGCTACCGAAAAATTAGTAATATGATTTTCGGGAATTTTAAATTTCCATGCGTTAATGTCAGTAAAGCGACCAGATTCGCAGTTCCTTATGGCCAGCTTATTGACTGATTTCACTCCTATCGAATCCAAAATCACCTGATACAAATCTGAAATATGGATTTCCTTTTTCAGCTTCAAGGCATATAGTTCATCGGTATCTATGAAACCATGGCTTTCGGCAGGGTTATAGGGTCTGCCTGCAAAAATGTCTTCTATTGGCTTTTGACGGTCCAAGAGCTCTTGCAAGGTATAAAATTTGGGCACTGGTGAAATAAAATCCCTTAGCCTTTGGACAATCTCTTGATAAGATTTTTCTAAATCGGCATCATTTTGTAATTCTATTACGGCGCATACTCCAATATCTATCTTACAGAGCATGGAAATATCCACAAAGTCTTCACAGAAGTTTCGGTGTGCCATCAATCTGTTTTTGATGGTTTTGTTCAAATCTTCTAAATAGGTATTCGCAGCAGATTCATCTGGAAAATCCTTGTTTACATCCTTCTCAGGCTCTATAAAAATATGATATAGGCCATTGAGGTATTCAACGCAGCCGCTGTTTTGATTATTAGTAGATTGCTGATCATACCTAGGTCTACAAAAGTCGGTTTGATCGATTGCTACTTCTAACCAGGCGTTCTTCACCCCTTCAATATCGATCAAGAACTTTCTATAATCCATAATAGTCAATGGATTACAGCTCAGGATTTGTGCCGCTGTAAAGAAGTTATTATCTGCTCCGGATTCTTTAGGATCCCTGCTGAACAGATCAATGGCTGGTAAATTCGTTCGATAGCCCAGATCAAGAAAAGAATAACATAGGACTTCCAATATGGTAATCCCAGGATCATGGACATTATGGTCTGTCCAGATTTTTCCAGAGAGTTTACCAAGGTAAGCGATTCCTTCTGCCCTTAATTTTTCAAAATCTAAGTAGGCAGGGAAACCAGCATTGTCCTTGTTTATCGATTTTATATTTTCTCCTTGGCTTGCCATGATCTTGCATTTTACCTATGCATAATAGTTATTACAATAATTTTCAATAGGAACCGCTGGATTGCGACAAGGCTCTGCCAATTTTCGTGACTCCCATCTTTCACAATCTGCTTGTTCGATCTTTACATCGATATTTCCAGCAATCAGGATAGATCTAGGGCTGATCGGACAGACCACCTTGGTCATTGAACCCATTACGCCGCCTTGCTCATCAGCATGTTTCATCCATAATTCCACGATATAATCGAGGTAATCCCTAGATTCCAAAAAGCCAACGATATCCGATTCGTAAATACACTGTCCAAAGGTCAGTTTATCGAATTCACCAATTGCCCATGGAGCCAGGAACTCACGCAGATCTTGTTTCAATTTCTCTCTATAAAACACCTCATCCATTCCTTTCAACAGTTTAACCTTGATACAGAAGTTGACTCCCTCATATCGTGGATTCATTATTCGGATCTTGACAAATGGCGAACTCCTTTCCTGTAAATACTCTTGGATGCTTTCCAATAGACTGACAGGAACGCGCGGTTCAAATAACTGAGAAGCCTTTAATTTATTCATATCTGGAATGACAGCCATGATGATGTATCCAGGTGCCATTGGGATATCGTTGACATATCTATGTGCGTCCAAAGCAAAGCTATGGTTCACACATTTCACCTTAAATAACTGCGGAAAGGCTTCTAACACCAATCGTTCATAATCAAACTTTTGGATCGCCCTATTCTTATGCTTTAAGAGTTCCGAAACTCGGATATAGAAATGACCTTCCGCCTCAGGTACCCTCCCTGCGAAAGAATCATAAGGTTGTGAAACAGATTTGATGGCGACATCGGCATCTTTCATCTTGGAGATAGAGCCTGCCGGCAAGCCTTTATCTAGCCTTAATTTATCATTCAATGGTTCATTACTGAAAGTGGCCTTGATAGCTTGGGTATAAAGACCGATCGTTTCACTGACTGACTTGCTATTTTTTGCTATCCCAGCTTTTATCCAGTGCAATCCTTTGGGAAGTACAGTATTTTCATTGCTGATATTGGCCGGAATTGAAAACTTTATGATACCCGAGGTGGTCAGACCATCAGTATCATCTTGCAATACTTCAAAACCATTCCGCAAGGGTTTCCATTCATTATTATCCAAATAAGCCCATGAAACCGGTTCTCTTTCTGATTCCGAATCGGCCGAAGCTTCTGCCATCTGGAAAAGAATATTCACCGTGCTTCCCGGCTCTAGATCCTTCAATGCGAGAAATAAGTTTCCTTCATCGCAGTAGGTTGGCAATAAAGTAGGTTGTTGTTCAATTTGTTCCAGCTTATAGGTACCTGGGAAAGGATAAAGATGGATAAGATCGATATCTTCTATACTTGCGGTAGCAGAATAATCAATTTCTATCTTTTTAATGATAGGAGTCCAAGGTTCATTTGGGATGACCGCTTGAAAGCTATCATTATTGCTGATAATGTTCTTAATCTGTTGGATTTGGTTCCTCAGTAGAGTTACATCACCAGTTAAGTTCTTATTATAAAATTCTCCTGGATAAGGTGTTAGAACCGTTCTACGTATTGAATCAGCTTCGGCTTCATTGATCTTACCTGCTCCAATCCCTCCCATTTTAGCTTTTATACCTTCTGAAGGATTATTGACATCGTCCTCCACACGAGTGGAGACGGTTTTGGCATCTTCAATGCTCTGTGCAATGGCATTGGTACTGAATACGATAAGGTTTCCACTTTCATCATAGTAGATGGCATCTTCTAGCTTGCTATCGGGCAATTTTCCTAAGGCCATCATCTGCCTTGCAAGGACGTATGAATAGTTCTTATGGCAAAAATCTTGACCTTGCAGATTGATTTTTAAAAATCCCGCTGAAGTTCCAACCTCATATTGCTCAATAGCAGAAGTGTTTTTAGAAAATTGCTGATTGAGTTCAAAAAAGGTATTCCTCAAAAATATGGTTTGATCAAATTCACTGCTGCCAGGACAGGTAGAGCTATTATTATTTTCAAATAGCTTCCTATCGTTATAGGTTTCCCCTTGAATGGTGACAGTCTTTGTTGATGGTGAGCTATGCGATTTTTCCTTAACCCATTTACCGTTTTCTAAAACAGCTAAATTGATCAAGAACTTATTTTCATCAAGCCCAAACAAGCCACCATCTTTCAAATAGCCTTTATAGTAATCCCTGAAGCTGGTTGGTTTATCTTTCCAATCAAACTTAATATGGATTTCGTTCCATTTCTTGGTGAACACTTCTTGACTTCCAATATAGAAGTCAGGTCCCAACAAGTTTAAGCTTGTTGGATTGTTTAGATTTGGTGGATTCTTTATATCATAATCTATGATTTCTGGGCGAGTTCCAAATGGATAGATCGGACTATTGACATTCTGCAGGCTCTCGCTGTTCTGTACCACGAAGTTTTTCAATCCACAGACATTCACTTTGATCTTGGTGCCCTTGGTATGAGATATCTGGACACTCCTGAAGAATTGATACAGAGAAACTAATTGGATCTCATCTTCTGATTTCTTTTCACAGCATGATTCTCTGCTGGTCCATTTAACATCTTGTTCTATTTTTACACGATCATCCAGGTTGATTTTTATCAATGGTAATGCTGTTTCAAAACCTTCTTTAAATAGTTCTTCATCATAGTTTACTATTCCTTCTTGGTCTGCAGAAAGCGTCAAAGCAAGGGTAATTTCAAAAGTACCAGAAGCATTGAGGTTCGACATTACGATTTCAACAGATTGGTCTGGAATTAGCCAGCCTTTCTTACCGGTCAAAGCAATATTTAATGCTTTTATAGGCTTAAAAATATCCTTAATTGACGCTATTTCTTCGGGAGAAGATATCAGCTCTCGATATTCTACATCAGATATGGTTTTCTCGTAGAGAGCTTCTTCCAATGGATAATAACAGGAAATCTGTTTTCCAATAGGGCTGTCTTTCCACAATACCGCCTCCAGCTTTTCCTTTAGCGGTTTACTGATGCCTTTTTTGACTGCTTGCGCAATAAGGTCACGGTTTATCGGGTAGAATTTATCATTGATTACGGTCCTCACCCTTTCATAGAATGCAAAGGCATCATTGCCATTTTCACAAATGTTAGCATGCAGTTTGCAGGCTAAGGTAATTTCTATTTTCCGAGTCCCTTCACTCAAAAAGAGAACGGGAGAAGCAAGGACAAATCCCAACCGTGCATTAGGATAGGGTTTCAAGAACTTGCTCTCAGGATCAACATACTTGCTCAATGCTGCTCCTAATGTAGGCCAGCTAGAGTTTTGCATATCTTCAAATGGTTTTTCAACAGCATCTGCCATCTTAGCATTGCTAGCCATATAAACGCCTTCTAAATAGCTATTGCCAGCATGTACTTTGTTATTTAGGAAAAGCGTGCGTTGTTCAACAATCTTGGTTTTATTGACAACGATTTGATCATCCAGAGCAAATTGAATTTCTACTTTATTTGCATCCTTGCTGTCCTTCACTATGATTCCTTCTTTCAACAGGTACTTTTGTATATGTTTTTGGATTTCAAAAACCAGATGGACTTGATCAGGAATAGCTGGCTTGGCCTTCAATAACAAGACCTCCTTATAGAAGAAATCAAGGTGCTTCTTGGTAAAGGAATTTAAATCCTGTTGAAGATATTTGAATAGTTTCAGAAAAGAAAACAATAAGGCTAAATGCGGACTTAGTTTCTCCTTAAATTCATCATTTAAGGAATGGAAACTAGGTTCCAAGCTGGATTCAGCCGATGCGTGAAGAGAATCAATCACTGTTAAGAAAGATTCGCCGATTGACAGAATTTCATTCTTCAGGGCAATCATCCTTTGTCTTTTATTTTTCCCCGAATCTTGAATAGCTTGATTGCTTTTTACGGCATATAAGTCGGTCAATTCCAAAATCCAATCATCATTTCCCAAAAAACACATCAGGTTAATAGGCTTGATCCTAAAATACCTGACGGCAGAATTCACCTGAACAATAAAAACCTTTAAACTATCTGATAATTTATCTTTAATGATTTTATTCAATGCCAACATGACTGGCAGTCCTGAAGCTTCAAGCTTAGAATTCCAATCATATATTTTATAGATAATGGATCGATAAACATAGTTGACGATCAATTGAAGGCTAGCTTTTGAAGGAGATTTTTCAAACAGCAAGTTATAGAAAGCAAGTTTTTCTCTTATTTTATCGGCATCATATTTTAAGATGGATGTTATAGTAAAAGGCAGATTATTTTGGAAGAAGGACTGCCAATCAGAAACATTCAAGTCGGCATCATAATAGTTGATATGCCTAGAGAGTTTTTCAAAGTAATCTAAAAGATCTGCGAGGTTCCTTGCATCGATTTGGGCAGTTCCAGCCAACAGATCATCCATAACCCGCTGTCTTTGGCTGACACCGGGATCATTTTGGAATGGATGTATAAGCTCTTTACATTGCATGGCTTCAGACTTTTAGTATTATCCAACTTAAATTGACTTTAATGCTTCATTCAAATAATAGTCATAGACATAGTTAAACCTGGAGTTAGTCCCAGGGACAAAATATTGTATACTGATCGTAAAGCGACCCTCAATAAGATCCATGGAATCACTACTGGTAATTTCTATCTGTTCTACCCGAATCCTGGGTTCATAAAATAATATGGCGTTGGTCACTCGATCCTTCAGATAACCAATCACCGAACTGTTCAGCGATTCAAAGACATAATCCGTCAGGTCACAGCCGTACTTCGGTTGCATAACCCGTTCTCCCAAAGCTGTTGACAATAGAATATTCAAGCTTTGATCGATATCTTCAATTCCGGAAACCAATTCCACAGAATTGCTAACCTTGTTGAATTCAGGCGGAAATGACCAGCCTGTTCCTAAAAATGAATTGAAAGAATTTTCCATGTCTTTTGATATTTATCCTCCTATTTGTACTGTTGCTAATCCCATAACAATGGTGCCACCATGGGCCGTCATATCACCTTGTCTTGCAGCAGGTTTTCCTCCGATCAAGACGGTCATCGAACCTTGAACAATGCTATCTGGTGGACCTGTACAGAGCAACAAATCACCAACAACAGCTGCAGGCAAACCACCGATAAGGACCGTTGGGGCTCCTGGACCTAAAATAGGACCACCCACGTGCGGCACTGGCCCAGGATTCACCATCGGACAGATGTGCATATCGTTTATTCTTGCTGCTGAAGGCATAACGTGTTCTATTTTTCTAATTTATTTTTACCAAAGACCCTTTGATTTCAGTTACTCCATCAGAATTTATTTTCGTCAAAGCTGCATTAATATTCACGTTTGTATCTGACTTTAGGGTCATTGTTTTTCCTATGATTTCCAATTTGGTTCCGGCGCTGATCTTAAGTTCTGCACCAGCCTTTATTTCGATGTTTTTTGGGCTTTCCATTATTATCCCATTGCTATCCATCGTAATCTTATTACTGTTTTGATCTTTGATCTCTATTTTTTTCCCGTCTTCATCTAGTGTTACACTATTGCCGGCGGGCGTGTCGATGATGATGGTTTTCGTTGCATCATTGAAATGCACACGCATTTTACTCCGGGTAAAAACCCCTTTTTCATCATTGGCATCAGCTCCTTTAAGGGGAGCAGGTTTTGCACTACTGTTCAACATCCCCAACATGATAGCATGTCTTGGATCGTTATTGATGAAGCCCACGATAATCTCATCATCAATCTCCGGCCTAAAAAAAGTTCCGCGATCACTTCCTGCATCCAAGCAGGCAACCCGAACCCAAGTACCGTTAGATGCATTCTCAATAATTGGAATCTTGACCAAAATCCGGTCTTCACCATCAGGGTCATTTTCCAATTGTAGGACCTTCCCTATCTGCAAGCCTTGTATTGAACCTAAAAGCCCTGCAGCTGGAAAATCATCAATATCATTATACAAAGAAGAATACTTCGCTGGATCAAGCCCAAACTGTATATTGGTATACCAATTGCCATCCCCTACCTCCTGCCTTACGGCAGTCACAAAAGCATTCCCATTAAATCGATCCCCAACTCCAGCAACCTTGACCATATCCCCAGGCTTTATATCAGCAAACCCTGTAAAACGTGCCCTACCTCTTACCTTCGCCAATCTACTCCGCAACATTGCCCCATCTGCCCAAGCTTTAAGCTCTTGTTCCAATAAGTGACCACTATGATGCAACACATACTTTTCCAGTTTATTAGCTGCAGCCAAATCAGAACTGCTCACATTTCCTAATTGAGTAAACCCTGAAGCTTCATCGACCTCAGCAGTAAACAAGCCTTGGTTCTTATAATCCCAAGAATTAGCCTCTACTTTGGTCAATTGGCTACGGAGGTCCAGCTCTGCCTCGAACTCCATTACCGATGATCCATAGGTAACTTGTAAAACAGGATCAGTTCCTGTTTTTGGTGATTCAATTTTCAACTTACCATCATTTGCAAAAAGCAATTGGCCATTAGCTTCTGCCCTCAGGGCAATAAAATCCCAATCACTTAGATGATGTTGAATCAATTCTTTATGTTTCAAGCTAGTTGCTTCCACATCTCCTGTTAAATCAGCATAACTGCTGATAATGCTGTCCATCACTTCACTATCTTTTTGGTCAAGAAAATATTTGCTTTTCCTGCCCAGCGTCATTCGTACAGCTGCATCCTTGCACTCTATCAGTAATTGTGTATTCCCATTTTCTTTCACCTTTACCTGATGCTTGGTAATGATGCCATTAAATGCTTGTTTATTGTCGCTATCAAAACCCAATTTGATGACAATTTCTTTTCCAGGAACAAAATCCTGCTTATTACTGATTTCAAATTTTCCCAATGAAGCATCCCCATCTTTTAGCAAAATCTTTGCAGTAGGTATCCGGTTGACCTCTTTGTCAATGGATATACTGAGTATTTCGTAAGAAGAATCCATTTTAGACCCACCCAATGATATTTCATAAGAAATGGTATCATGCTGGGACGGATTCGGTATGATGAGCTCTTCCATTAGTTTTCATTTTTATTAAAAGGTGGAAAATAGATATCATTTCCAGGCTGCAATCTTCTTATGGAAGTCAGCCCATTAGCTTTCGCAACCTGTAGAAAGTATTTCGGATCATTATAGATACCGTAAGTCATCAGATCCAATCGATCTCCTTGTTTGATGACCCGATGGTGGGTCAGATCTGGTGAAGATGGATTGTCTTCGGCCATCCGCTGTTCACGAGATTGATAGTCTAGAAAGGTTGCAGAGAGGCGTGCTCGCAATGGAGTGCCATCAGGCTTAAATAAGGTGAAATTCACATCCAGATTAGCTAACACGCAACGGAATCGAATTTCCGACCCCCAGATAATCAGCAAGAAATTTGGCCTATGGATGTCCCCTTGATAATTATAAGCACAGTCCATAAAGATCTTCAATTGCTCATTAACGGGCTTGGTTTTATATTCCTCCCAATAGCCTTCCATGGTTCCAGTTCCATCCAGAATAAAATCAAGTTTTAATTCCTCTGGCGCAGTAGATTTAAATTTAACCTCTGCTGAACCTGTTCCATGAGGCCTTTGCACATCATGTTCAATTTTATAGTTCTTAGAAAAAGACTCAGGATTGATTGGGGCTACGAATGCTGGCTTATTGGTCTGCTCAACACCCTTAACCTGAAACTGCCTATCTGTAAAAGAATAGATCAACAGTTTCTCCAATTTCCCCGAACTATAATTAGCGCTCATTTTTACCCTTTATAATCTCCAAAACATTATCGACACAAACCTTAACCAGCTCCTCTGAGGGAGATACTCCATTATCTTGGCCGCCCCCATTTCCTTCCGAGGAAGCAAGGTCTTGAACAATAGTCGCTTTAATTACCAACTCTCTAACTTCAACTGGCATAGCTATGATTTTTGAAAAATTAACCGATTATAATTCAGTTCCAGAGTTTCAATCAGGATCTCTGCCCGACCAGCATTCAGCTCTGTAAGCTTCCAGCTTCTGGGCCATACATTGTTTATTTTCCAATGCATGATGGATTGATGCTCCTCATCCAATAAATTGATGACCACAGTCTCCAAGGTTTCATAAACCTGATCGTCGAAAGCCTTCTTCAGCCAATCCGTTATGGCCGATGAACCCGGTGATATCAAACCTCTTTTTAATACCAATGGACCATATTTATGGCGACTTGGAACAACATGTTCAAACCTGTTTTCACCACCTTCCTTGATGGTTTCAATATCAATCGAAGAATCCAAACCCAAAACAGACTGGAATTTAATATCCACAGCTTTATTCCCTTTCAGCGTAAAATTCACTGAAAAATGAAAATTGACCGTTTGATATAAACTGTCAGCCATGACTAATCAATTATTTTTTAGCTTCTACAATAGATAAACCCTCATGCACCAATTCCATGGTTTCGATCGCCACCTCATTGGCATCTGCTTTCAAATTGGTCGATTGCACCTTTGAAGGCCATGCTCTAGAAAGAGTCCATGAGATGATGGGTTGATGTTCTTCATCCAATAAGCGAATGGTAACATCCCGTCTGAATTTCTCCTTACCTTCTTGAAACATCATAGTTTTCTTCCACTGTTCAAAGTATTCGAAATCACCAAAGAAAGTTCCCCGTTTTAGGGTCACATTTGGGTATTTGGTCAATCCAGGTTGCTTAGTCTTGTTATAGGTGGGGCTACTGCCTTCACGGTATTCAATAACCTCAGTTTCAAAGTCAAGTCCACTAACTTCTGTAAAACCAATTCTAGTACCACCCCAATCCAATTGAAAATGGAACTTCGGTAGTGGATAGTTTTTTTTAGGATCGTTTGACATAACAAATGATTTAATGGTATTGATTATTTACACTTATTTGCAGGATTCACTTCATTGATAGCATTCTCAAGGCTCTGCTTGCATGCAAAAAGTGCATCCCTCTTCTCTTTTGCGGAATCCAGTTCCTTTTTCAGCACGTCAACCCGCTGCTTGGTCTGATTATAATCTGATTCCAATTGATGATAATATTCATCAGAATCGATCGGAAGATGGATATGCGGTTCAATACAGCAGCAATCATGAGAATCCGAACTGCTTTCAATTTTAGCCGGTTCTGCATACGCTGCACTTTCTGAACCCGCATGGTTACAATGGAATTTATCCTTCCAATATTGGATCGTTCTTTTCAATCCGTATTCTTCGCAGATATTGATATGTAAACCATAGGCTAGTTCCACCACGGCAACAACTTGCGGAATCATGATATCCCGAGTTAAGATCACAGCATCCAATTTTTGTCCATAATCCTCCAAAACCTTCATGATACCAATTCCTGGAGCCAGTTCAGGCCGCTTCAAACAATTGATGCAAAGGATTAACTTGTCGTAATTGTTTTTCAACCTGTCTACACGGATATAGAGGTCTTCAACCATACAGAATAAAATCTCTATGGCTTTGTTGGTCTTATCAGTGACGATACAAACCTTTTGCAACAGCAGGATAAAAAGTTCCAGTTGCCGGCATAGTGCATCTGCATTTTCATCCGTCGCTTCCCAGTCGGCAAACCAAGCCTTAAGGCGATCTCTTTCCTCGATACTTAGGTTATATTCCAGTTCCTTATTGCTGGCATAGGCATTCGCCGCCTTCCAGTCCGAGGTTACATGTACCAGATCCCCCATCCATGCATCATAGCAGCAATCTCCGCCTGGCTCATTACTGTTAGGTTTTTGATCGCAACAATCAAAAATATCCCTATCAGAATTGCTTATTTCATTATAGCTTAACATAATTGTCTATTTTAAAATTTACCATATTGAAAATGGACCCTCAATCAGTCACAGCTTGAGCCACCTTCATTATCACGGATGCAATAGATTTCAGTGACTTCCTTACAGATATCACAGATATCACATTTACACTTCTTGAACCTGTTGTTATCCTCATTACCACCCTCATTACAACCACAGTCTCCTATGCAGCTACATTTATGGCAGCATAGGTAATCCTTCACCTCAACCAAGGTTTCCAATTCATTGCGTTTGCCATAAAGTGCATAACTCGATTGGGTATGGGATTTAATGGCTAGGGTCAAATCATCTTGTGATTTCTTTAAACCCGCAGTAGCCGTATTGATCTGAGTTTGGATCAGGTCATCAAAGGTTTTTGCATTGCTAGCAAAATCCTGTTGGAATTTCTCTAATGATTTAACATTTGAAAAAGACTGGATCCCAATAATATCAGCAACTGAATTACAGATAATATCAATTTCCTGGCTTAGGTCAATTGGCCTTTCCACCAATTTGTTCAATATCCTACAGGCATCTTGGCACTCATTCGGCGCGTTGCTAGCTTCATGTTGTTTTTCCCCCTCATTACAATTATCGTTCGAACAACCCAATATTTTTAATTGGCCCGAATTACAACTATCATTCATGGCGGCATCCAATTTGGCTGCCGATTCCCGAAGGTTAGCAAAAGCAACTTTAGCATTCTTGGCGGTCATCAAAACAGCTTTCAAACCTGCCACTAACGCATCATTCTGGCTTATGCTAGCTGCAACATTCTTTTTTATTTCTTCTGAAGCTTGTATCAATTCCACTCCGACCTTCAATTCAAGGTTCCGGAGCATTTGGAAATTCTTTTCAGTTTTGACAAAAACACATTTCTTCTTTTCATACATCATCAAGGTCCCATCACTGGTCACCTCGCTTTCACTCAACTCACCTAACTTTCCTTTCAGCCTATTGCAGTAATCCTCTTTGATCTGATGGAGATTCTTCTGAGTTATTGTCTTTGCCTCATTACCATTACAATTCCCGTTTTTCGGGTTTCGCATATTTGAGCTTTCAATGGTCATAACAATGGTTTTTTAAGATTTACAATAAACATGATTTAGGACTCAGCAAGCATTTTATGCATGAAACGAAGAATTATGAACTCAGCCGGACGAACCACTGCCATTCCTATTTCTACGATCATCCTTCCTTCCCAAATATCCAGCTCCGTCATGGTCTCCCCCAGTCCGATATGAACAAAGAAGGCTTCTTTGGTCGAAGCACCCATTAATGCGCCTGCTTTCCATTGTTGGGTCAAGTAGTTCTCGATCATTGATTTCACACGAACCCAGGTATTTCTATCATTTGGCTCAAATACAAATTGTTCAGTCGCATTTTTAACAGACTCTTCCACCATCGAGAAAAATCGCCTTACCGGAACATAACGCCACTCATTATCATTTCCCGCCAAGGTTCTAGCCCCCCAAACTATTGCTGGTCCTCTTCCAGGAAATGATCGGATAACATTGATAGATTTACCCGCCGTGGTATCCACATTCAGGTTCATCTGTTCCTTTTGATTGATCAAGAATTCTGGACGGATGGCATTGGCGACATTTACATTGGCAGGAGCTTTCCATACTCCCCTTGCATTATCGACTTGGGCATATACCCCAACCATGGCCGCTGAAACGGGCATGAGCATCTGAATATTGGAAATGGCACTCTTCGCCTGGAAATACTTTTCATTATTGATCGCCAATAATTCCTTCAGGTTCGCAGCACCGGGAGCACCGCTAATGGCGACCAACTCATCATTATCCTTGCTTGGATCTCCAGCAACCTTATAATTATAATCCACGCCGGTATATAATTTCGGAAAATATACAGCCGCATATTTATAAAAATCAGTAGTTCCTGAGAGCGTACTTCTCAATAATTCAACATCCAAACTCCATTGCGTCAGATTTGCAGGGTCATGGTAGACGTCCAAAACGGTAAACCGGTCTTGTAGCTCCACACATTGGTTAATGGCCTCTGTATGCACATTGTAATAATCAGAAGCTGTGCTCAAATTAGTAGAGTCAGGGAACACCAATAAGGTCACCTCATTGATCTTTCCAATCTCTTTCAAGCCATCAATCAAATTACTGGCAACAATAGAACCTCCACTATCTACATAGTTCCCGACCGAACAAATCCAACATGGTCCACCACCATTCGCAAAAAACAGCTGCATACTGTAATGCATCAGGAATTTAGACCTTTTGGTATCATCTATCTTCCCATTGACATCTGCATTTGGACCAAAGACAACCGATAAACTTTCCTTCTCCGGATCGGGATATCCAAAATATTGCTCATACTGAAGCATGGATTCAATCCGCCAAGGTTTATTTCTAAGGTCATCTATTTCTTTCCATTTTGCTATTTCAGTATATCCAATAAAAGCTGGAATAGCGGTTTCTACCGAAGCAATCGAAGGTGGAAGATGTGGTATCTCCTCTATATACACTCCGGGGGTTTTATATTCTTGCATAACAATAGATTTTGATTTATTATTCTTTTAATTATGGTCAAGGTGCCAGTGGTAACAAATCTGATTCTGGAACCATTATATCACTGTATAACTTCTTGTTTTCTATATGGATTTCCTCCGCCCCAACGGGATTAGGAAGATAAAATAAACTACTATCCGGTAACTTAAATAAGGTGCTGTTAGCCGTCAATGACTTAGGTTCTTTGGAGATTAACAGTCCATCGATGCTATGCATAAGGTCAGAATAAAGACCACTTTGTAAAGCATGGTTCCTGTTATTCATATATCGCCAGAAGGAAGGTTTGCTGAGGAAATGGATCTCAAAAATCGGTGCAGCCGGATCAACGATATTGAATTGATTTTTCCGCGTAATCAGTTTTCCCGATGCATCAAATAACTTATAACCATTAATATTCCCCTTGACCTTAATGAAAATCAAACCAATACTGGAACTTAGCTCCTGTTGATCTGAGTAAAACACCAGCTTATGAGATTTACTGAATGAACCCGTTCCGCTTACATCCAACTGATAGATCAAATCCTCCGAGATCTTTTCTCCGGGAAGCATTTTCAATAATTTAGGATCAAAAGCCAAATGTACCTTTGGAAATGGAGTAGCAGCTTTAAAATGGAGTTCCTGTACGAAATTCCCCAAATGGTCTTTGAGGGTAAAATCTGCTTTACTGATATTATTTGCATTTAGGAAGGAATAGCTAAAATTGCTACCACACAAAACCCTATCATTTTCATTGGCAAATGACTTCCCTGCTTTACTTAGCCATTGTTTGGTATTTGCCTGATCAAAATAAAACGCTTTAATATCATTTCCAGCAAACTTCGCCAATTCCCCCTGCTCATAGTCGTTCGCCGCATCATGATTTGATACTTCAGAATTTAAATAAGGAAAACTGCGAGTACCTGTTAAGGTAGAATCATTGCTGAAAAGATAATAGGAATTGATATTTCTTTCCAATTTTTGGTTAGTAATGGAATCAATTCTCGAAGTCCTTCTTTTGATCAAGATTGGAATATGCAGATCATCTTCTAACTTATGGATAGGTTCATAAGTACTCACTCCACTCGCTAATTTCTTGAGTTTGGCCTCTATCAATAATTTTAAACCCGAATAACTTGGTAATAGCTTTAGTCCATAGTTCTTCAGCAAATCCTTACAGGTTTCAGGGATTTCATAAGATAAGTCCGAATTGATCTCATCTGCAAAAGATTCAAATTTATGGAACAGAAAATCCAGACGATCAGCTTGAGCGCTTAATTCAAACACGTTATTTCCGGACCTATCGGTGAGATAGAATTCGTGGAGGAGTTTGACCTCAAATAACGGTTTGTACAGCGTTCTCATGGTGTCAATTTATTTTACTGAGCTTAGTTTCAATTTCTTCAATCAACGGAGCATTCCTTACTTTTACATGTTCCGATAGGCTAATCAGACGGAGCTTGTACATCGCGAATGGCACTTGCCTGCCGCCCAATGATCCCCATAGGTAATTGATCTGTTCAAAGGATAAGGTGAAGAGTTCCATATTAAATTGGAACGGTTCGGTATGATCTGGATCTATAGGATTAATATTCACAGGATTGGAAGATGAAAAGCTGCTTTTGCTTTGCAAAAAACGAATCACCATGGACAACCTTTTTAAGGCCAATAAATAACCCTCCCCAGCATAGTTGCATGTAATCAATACGTAGAGGTTAATATAGATAGCAGGGTTTTCATAGAAGGCAGAACCATCAGGCATCCGCCGTAAGGGAGACTGGTTCTTCAATGTACTTTCTTCCTCAATATTCACCAGACTAATTACTATATTATCAGGCAAACCATTTCCCCCAGAAGTTTCCCCCAGACCAATATTGTCAATAATAACGCTTGCAGCGTTATCGCCTTTAGAACTCAGATAAGCCAGCAGTTCAGTCTTAAACAATATAAGGGCTTGATCTATCATGCTGATTGGTTATTAATGGAAGCTAGAGTGCTTTTTCTTAGAAATAATTATCAAATAAATTTCTGCATAAAACCCTTTTACAACAATAGCTAGCAATAGTCATTTCATTGTATGGAGGTGTCATTCCTTTATTTTCTAAATGGCAACTTGAGATTTCCCCGAAGGGTCTTGGAACAATCCCTGCTTCATTTTTTGAAAAACCCACTACGGGCAATGAAATTAAGTTAAGGGTGTTTGTGTCATTCTGACGAAGGAAGAATCTCGGGAAAACGCAAACATCCAAAATTAAAAAAAAATCATTTTTTTGCACTGCCTTACAGTTCCTTAACCTTCGGTTAAGGATGACATTATCTACAGGTTAAGAACCGCACAGATTCTTCACTACAATTTCATGTCATCTTCAATCTTCGATTGAAGACCTGTTCGCCAATGCTATTCATGTTGTTTTTAATTTTGAATGTCTGCATTGTTCCGAGATGCTTCGTCCCTCAGCATGACAAACAAAAAACTAAACTTGAGGACATTGCCTTGCAAGCTTTCCTTTTTAAACCATATTGAACAAAATCGCAAACTTGGTCAAATGACATAGGTTATTAATCTCCAACTTGTTGGTGATATTCTTTCGGTGATTATTCACGGTATGGATGGAGATAAACAATAACTCCGAAATATCATGACTGCTCTTTCCTTCCACAATTAATTTTATGACCTCCTTCTCCCGCTTACTCAATAACATGACCCGATTACAATACTTTTGGAAATAACTTTCATCATTTAGTGATAATGGTTTGTTTTCAGCCTTATTCAACTCAAAAGCATAGCGAAATAATATCCCAGGTTGGCTTTCATCACCAAGGGCAAACAACTTACTGGTTGCGAAATACCATTTATAATCCCCGGTATGCTGAGGTCTCGCTCGCTGAAAAAAGAAATATACCTTATTCAATTCCTTCTGTCGAATAGCATGGAATAGCTCCGGCATTAATGGGACAAGATCTTCAGGAGGAAAGAAGAAATCAAAATAAGCCAACCAGATCTGCTCAGTATCTGGATTAGCATGATTCATCCCATCTGTTCTACATTTATAAAAGAAGGAATTCGTTGGCTCATTATGATTCTCAACAACTAAGTTTCCTACATCAAAATCACCTATTTCCACCTTTAGGAATTTCTGCTGCAGAATCTGGCCAACCATATCAATAATATGACTGTTGAAGTCATAATATTGGCTTGATTGTGTATCCTGTGTTAGATTCATCGGATGCGTATTAAAAGTTAGCGAAACGTGTAAAATCAAAACCGGCAATTAACCAATATTGATGCAATTTGAAATAAATCTAATGCTTAATGGCAATAATTTAAATGGCAATGAGTAGGATATAACTATGAATGAGTAAGGCCTAGTAAATAATTAGTGAACGGCTTTTTTGATTTTTCAAACTGCTTATGAAATATCTTATAACTAAAGACTTATAATTTCAGAAAGCAAAAATATATAAAAATGAAATAGAATATATATTGCTTACCTAAAAAAAACAATAAATTATCATTATAAATAAAAATAAGCGTAGAACAAACCCAAGATTGAGCTAAAAACATTTGAATAATTTCATACAAATCATCTGTTAAAAAATGCTAACTTTTTAATACATAAGTGGTTAAAAGGTTAAAAACGTTAAAGAAATTTCTTTTTTAAATACTTTGTAATAGTTTTACTGTATAGAAAATTTTATCGTCTAACTGTAAATTATTTTCACATGAATTATCCGTTATTTTCAACACTGCTTATCTTCTGCACAACGCTGAATTTCAGTTATGCCCAAGACTCTTCATCAGCAAAAACACATTCAATCGGAATTGGTCCGATGCTTGGTTATGATTTTTCCATTCACGGCGCTTCATATGGTGTAGGGATGATCTATGAATATAGACCTATTAATAAAATAAGTTTCTTTTCAACTCTAAATTATGAGGTCACAGTTCGGGATATATCCAAGAATGTTCTTTTAACCATGCCTGAAATCTGGAAACACGAAGTCTTTTCCCTAAATGGAGGTATTCGATATTATTTATTGAGGAACCTATATCTTTCCGGATCATTAGGTTTAGCCTTTGAAGCCAGCACCCTTCAAAAAGCAAATGGACAAAAGCAAGGCGGAGAATTCAAACCTGCTTTATACCGTTCTTTGTTTGTAGGCTACCAAATCCCATTGATCAATAAGGATATCATAGAGATTGAATCTGGTTTTTCTGGCACAAAAACCTCAAATCGAGGTGCAATGGTCGCTCGGTATAAGTTTTAAAAATAAAGAAAGCCGTCGATTGACGGCTTTCTAAATAAAACATCTATAACACTTAATAGCCCTTATTTTGCACAAGTTTATTATTGTTCCTGATTTCTGATGTAGGTTTAGGGAACAACAATTCCCGCTCGGTCAAAACTGGACCATAAGAGAATTTATGCCCTACATAATTATCAAATTTCTTAGTTCCTGCATTATAAGCTTTCCTTAAGCGTACCATATCAAACCAAGTGATATTTTCATAACACAGCTCATACCAACGCTCTTTCCAAATCGCTTCCCGAAGCTGATCCTTGGACAATCCGCTCAAGTTTGGTAGTTCAGCCCTTTTTCTGATTGCGTTTACCGCATCATAAACCTTTTGGTTAGGGCCTGAAACTTCATTGGCAGCCTCAGCATACATCAACAGCACATCAGCATAACGAAGGATTGACCAATTTAAATCACTATTTGTGGTACTAGTCTGTGCCGCCTCATCAAAATGCTTATAGAGGAAATATCCGCCTAGATTAACTTCCTTTGTCCGATCCGACTCATGGGTATACTTGGTAAAGAAAAACTGTTTCTCTGCACGGCGAAGGTCGTTCGATTCATAAGATTCCACAAAATCCTTAGTCGCGTAGATTCCTCCAGTTTCATCTGAATATGCTGAGATGTTCTTATTGTATGGAATGATTGCAACTTGCCAATTTGATGCGATTACCTGGGTTTTATATTGGATACTAAAGATATTCTCTACCCCATTTTTCTTCTTGGGATCATGCAGATCCGCATAAGCAGGAAACAATTGATATTGCTTGGAATTGATTACTTCCTCTGAAGCCTTTGCAGACAGATCAAAATAAGCTGCCCCTTTATTCAATGGATATCCAGCCATGGTCAAATAAACTTTCGCCATCAACGATTTGATAATGCCCATATTAACTTTCCCACTTTGATCATTCCATGGCAAACCTGAATTCTCAGCAATTTTCAAATCACTGACGATTAATTCATAGACCTTGTCTACCGTAGACTGCTCTGGATAAAGTTGCTCAGAAGTCAAACTTACCGCTTCCGTCACCAATGGAATTTCCCCGAACATCTGAACCAGATTAAAGTAGAAAAATGCCCTTAGGAAATGTGCCTCACCCAATATTTTTTTCTTTTCAGTTTCGTCCATCGTAATCTGCGGAATATAAGTTATGGAAAGATTTGCATTCCCAATACCCTTATAATAGGTTGTCCAATAATCTAATCCATAGCCATTATCTGAAGTATTTCTTAAATCCTTTACATAGTAACTATTTACCGCCTGACCTAGATCTGTTCCTGCCAATCCCGTTGCAAACTCAAGCATCATCCAGGTTCCTCCACCAAATCCGCTGACCATTGGATTCCTTAAATTGGCATAAATTGCACTCACCGAACTACGGGCATGCTCTGGTTTGGTGAAATAATTCTCTACCGTAAAGTTACTGGGATCCGATTCATCCAAAAAGCCAGTACAGCCAACCAAGCCTACGAATGAAGCCATCGCTGTAGTTAATTGAATCGTTCTCTTGATATATTTTATGTATTTCATGATTTTCCTGTTTTATTATAATCCAATGTTCAATCCTAACGTAAATACTCTTGGTCTTGGATAGTCATATAATCCAAAACCCTGATCAAATGCAGACCCCGAGTTAGAAACTTCTGGATCATATCCTGAATATTTAGTGATCACGAAGAAGTTCTGTACGGAAGCGAAGAAGCGCAATCGATCCAATTTCATTCTGGAAACAACATCTGGATTCAAAGTATATGAAAGCATTAAGTTTCTCCCTCTGATAAATGAAGCATCAGATACTTTATGGCTATCGTTATTTGTGGTGTAATACGCATTGATTGGACGTACCTGTGCGATCGGAGTATTCTGGTTACTTTCTGTCCAAGCATTTAAAACAGTTTTATAACTATTTGCAATCCCTTGTCTGTCTTCCGCAGAGTGAATACTACGATCGATCACATCATTGCCAAACATATATTGAAGATCAATCAATAGGGAAAGATTCTTATACTTGAATGTATTGGAGAATGTACCGTAACCATCAGGAATACCACGACCAATAATGGTTTTATCATTATCATTGATCACACCGTCTCCATTGATATCTTGGTACTTAACATCACCTGGAAGTCTATTGAATTTAATAGCTTCTGCCTCTTCAGCGGTTGACCAAGTTCCTAAATGTTGGAAACCCCAGAATGATCCCACCGGCTCACCTTCACGGATAATGGTGGCTCCACTATAGATATCAGCACCACCAATCAATTTCAAGACTTGGTTTCTGTTGTAGGAAAAATTGAAGAGACCAGACCAACTGAATACATCATTTCCAATATTTGCCACATTGACACCAAATTCAATCCCATCATTTTTCATACTTCCGACATTTCTGAAAATGGTACTATATCCACTGGACAATGGAACTGGCGCATCTAATAGCATATCTTTTACCTGACGGTGATACACATCCAATTCAAAGTTTAACTTGTTTTGGAACAAACCTAGTTCAAGACCCAAATCCACTTGTTCAGTACGTTCCCATTTCAGGGTCGGATTGGCAATCCTTCCAGTTCCTACTCCTACCAGACGATCGCCGCCTTGAATGATTTCATAGTTCCCCATTCCAGCCAATGCTCGGTATGCAGGAATTTCTGAATTACCCGTAGCACCATAGCTCATCCTCAACTTCAGGTTGGAAATGCTTTCTGATTCTTTCAGGAAATTCTCTTCATTGATTTTCCATGCCACCGCTGCAGAAGGGAAAAATGCATACTGATTATCCTGTCCAAATTTGGAGGATCCATCCACACGACCTGTAAAAGTAAATAGGTACTTGTTCAACAAGGTATAGTTGATCCTCGTGAAATAAGAGTTCAAGCCATTGGCATTCGCGCCTGAAGATGGCGCATTCATGGTTGCTCCTGCTCCTAGGTTATTGAATTGATAATAGAAATCGGTGTACTTGCTTGAGCTAGCATAGGATCCAAAATAATCCGTATGCTGCCAAGAAAAACCTAACATGGCATTAATGGAATGGATATTTCCGAAATCTTTCAAATAGGTAAAATAGTTCTCGAATTGCCAAGAATTAAATCGCTTATTGTCCACATTCGCCGAACCGTCACTAGAAATATATTGTAAACCAGCAGCTGCAGCATAATCCTTTCTTTGATTGATAATATTGGTACCGATGGAAGTCCGGAACTCTAAGCCATCCAATATCTTGATATTGGCATACATATTTCCAATAAAAGGCTGGGTAGAAAGAAAATAAAGTCTTTCATCCGCAACACGGATGGGGTTATCGCCACCTTCCATGCCTGGATAATCGCGGTTACTGGCCCACCTACCATCTGCATAACGCACCGGAATCAAAGGCAATGCTTCCAATACCTGACGCATCATGGTAATTCCGCCGCCTCCAAGTTCATCAACTTGCTTGTCCTTTTGGTCCGTATAACTCAATACCCCACCTACTTTCAACCAATCTTTGATCTCGGTATCAAATACAAATCTTGCCGAATACCTCTTCTGCCAAGAACCATAAGCTACACCTTGTTCATTTCTGTAGTTGACAAAACCACCATAAGAACCTTTTTCATTTCCATTGGTAAAAGATAACTGATGATTTTGGGTGATAGCATTCCGGAAAGCTTCCTTCTGCCAATCCGTATTATAGAGCGGATTACCATTGGAATCAAAAAGCAAAGGATTGGTCCGTTTTGTTTTAGGGTCGGTGTATTTTGTCCCAGTTGCCCAGCCAACTGGATCAAATTTCTTGGCATTCTGATAGGCTAGTTCTTCCACTGCCAAGAATTCCTCTGAACTCAATACTGGCAATAATTTTGGAGCATAACCAACTCCAACCTCCGCATCATAAGTCGCCCTTCCTCCGCCAGAAGTACCGCGCTTGGTCGTAACAATAACAACCCCATTGGCACCACGGGCACCGTAGATGGCTGTTGAAGAAGCGTCCTTCAATACCTCAACGGAAGCAATGTCATTTGGATTGATATAATCAATTGGGGAACTACCATTCTGCAATCCATCCCTGCTCATGATCACTCCATCAATAACGTACAGGGGATTATTCGTGGTTGAAATGGAACTCGACCCACGGATCCTAATATTGGCACGACCACCCGGTCGGCCAGAACTGGTGGAAACATTCACACCGGTAATTTTGCCACCTAAAGCTTGGTTTAAATTTGAAGCAGGTCGTTCTTGTAAAGCCTCCCCCTGAACGGTACCAACAGCACCGGTCAAATCACTTTTCTTCACCACACCATAACCTACAGCTACAACTACTTCTTCAATGGATTCTGAGGAAGTGCTCATCTGTACATTGATGACGGCCCGGTTGTTGACCGCTTCGCTATGGGTATTGTAACCGATATAGGTAAAGGTCAGGTTGGCATTTGGATTGGTTTTGATTTCATAAGCACCATTGGTATCGGTGCTTGTACTGGCATTTCCAGAGCTACTCTTGATCGAAACGCCTGCCAGGGGTTCGTTGTTTGTCGAGGTCACTCGCCCAGTAATCGTGAGCTCCTGCGCATATGTCATTTTTACCAATAAGAAAAATAACAATAAAGGAACACATCGGATGTAAGTTCTCATCATGGTTTTAAGTTTAAAAGGGTTATATATTGTGTTATTTGTTTTCTTATAAAAAGGAAAACCAACATGCTAAAACTCTTAACCTTAACCCAATACACTCCACCCTCGCCTTTTTTTAAAGGCAATTAAATCCCATCGAGAAGAAATCAACTCAAATCCCAGAATTGCTCGGGAAATTACATGATATGTGCTTGTTTATTTTTTGAGTGCGTTCTTAATTAGTGTTTACAGGTTATATGGTTAATTATCTGAGCAATATATAGTTGTCTCAGTTCAAGTTAAAACTAAGATAAACCTCTCATTCCGATAAAGTATCCTGTACTATCCTGACTTTTACCAAATTGTCGCATCCTTTCCTAACAATTCCTTAATTTCGTCATCATAAAATTTGATTAAACAATGAAAAAGCTACTGGTATTACTCTTATTAAGCTCTTCAGTCGCTTACGGTCAACGAGGTTTCACTATCGATGAGACAGTTTATGGACCCAGCAAGTTTGCTCCTAAAACACTGACCGCAGCAAAATGGATCAAAGATGCTGATGCATTCTCCAATCTGGACAGTACCTCCCAAAACCTTTTGGCTCGTGAGGCAAAAAATAATTGGACTCCTGTTCAATTAGCTAGCACCAACGATATACTCAATGCCCTTAAAGAAATAGCGGCAAATGATAAATTCTCCCTCCGCTCCTTTCCTAGCAATTACAGTTGGATAGATAAAGAAAACATCAAACTGAATATTAGGGCTGAGAAAAACAGCTATAACATCTCTTACAATGTGTATAGCAAAAAAGCGAAACTCAATGCTACGCTGCCCAACAATAGAGATGCTGAAGAATTCAGTCATTCAAATAAGCATACAGCTTATCTGAACGGCAACAATATCGAAATCATTAAAGCGGATGGCAGTAAGATTACGGTCACTAAAGATACCGTGGACGGTATCGTCAATGGTAGCTCAGTGGTTCACAGAAATGAGTTTGGCATATCCAAAGGAATGTGGTGGTCCCCAGACGATAAAAAACTTCTTTATTATCGTAAGGATGAAAGCATGGTTAGCAAATACCCCTTACCGCAGTGGGATACTCGTGTAGCGACCATTAAAGATATTCGCTATCCGATGGCTGGAATGAAAAGTGAAGAAGTCACTTTGAATCTCTTCAATACCGAAACAGGCGAGTATGTTCAACTGCAAACAGGTGAACCAAAAGAACAATACTTAACGATTGTAACTTGGGACCCATCGAGCGAGTTTGTATTTGTAGGGGTTTTAAACCGAGGTCAGGACCATTTAAAACTGAATAAATATAATGCTAAGAACGGCGAATTGGTACAGACCTTATTTGAAGAATCTTCCTCTACTTGGGTAGAACCACAGGTAGCCTTGGAATTCATACCAAATAAGCCAGATCAATTTTTGTATCAAACCGATAAGGATGGATTCAATCAACTTTATCTTTATAATACCCAAGGGAAATTGGTCAAAAATCTAGGTTATAAAGATGTGATTGTAACAGATTTCCAAGGTTTCGATGCTAAAGGAAACAAAGGATATTATATTGGTGCAAGTAATCAGGGAATGGAACGCCACTTATTTGAAGTAGACCTGAAATCTGGAAAAACTACCCAATTGACTTCCAATAAAGGAACCCATAATGCTTCTGTGAGTAGCTCAGGAAAATATATCCTGGATCAATTCAGTAATTTGGACCAACCCAATATCGTTCAGGTTATTGACATAAAATCCAACAAGGCTCAGAATTTAGTTACAGCTGCTAACCCGTTCAATGGAAAAGTAGATTTACCTAAAATTGAATTCAAGACCCTGACTTCCGCAGATGGTAAGACTCCGCTAAATGCTAGGATCACCTACCCTGCCAATTTTGACCCTAACAAGAAATATCCAGTTATGGTTTACCTATATGGTGGGTCCCATGCACAATTGGTAACCGATAAATGGCTAGGAGCTGTTGGTTATTTCGATATGTACATGGCGCAAAATGGATATCTTGTGTTTACCATGGACAATAGAGGTTCCGATGCCCGCGGTCGTGACTTTACCCGAGTTACCCATCGCAATCTTGGTGAAGCAGAAATGGCTGATCAACTGGTAGGTATTGAATACTTAAAATCCAAACCTTACGTAGATGCTGAGAACATGGGCATATTTGGCTGGAGCTTTGGTGGCTTTATGACAAGTTCCTTGATGACCAAACACAATGATATCTTTAAGGCTGCGGTTGCTGGAGGACCAGTAATCGACTGGAAATATTATGAAGTGATGTATGGCGAACGATATATGGATACCCCTCAAGAAAATCCTGAAGGCTATGAAAAGACCTCCATGCTCAATAAAGCAGATCGATTGAACGGTCACTTATTAATTATCCATGGAGCCCAAGATCCTGTTGTGGTTCAACAACATAGTATGGAATTTATCCAAAAATGCATTGAAGCCGGTAAACAAGTCGATTACTTCCTTTACCCAACGCATGAACATAATGTACTTGGCAAAGACAGGATCCATATGTACGATAAAATTGCTAAATACTTCGATTTATACTTAAAAAAATAGCCAGAATAAATCATCAAAAAAATCCCTAATATCGAAAGGTATTAGGGATTTTTATTTAAATAATGGTCGATTTGAAAAAACAATGGTAAAAATATCAATCCCCCCTTTTTCCTGATTTTACTTTTATATTTTTGAAAAAAACTTAAACCATTGAAAAGGATTATTACCATACTTTGCTTCATTTTCGCTGTTCAATTAAGCATCGCTCAAACATCAAAAATCTCAGGAACAGTAAAAGATTCACTATCATCAAGCCCAATAGCATACGCTAGTGTAGGTCTTTTGGATGCCAATAAAAATGTAATCGATGGAATGATTACCGACACAACCGGAGCATTTCAGTTCTCTAACCTTAAAAACGGCCAGTATATATTACAGGTTAAGTTTATTGGCTATAATCAAAAGAACAGCACGATTGAGATTAAAGGGCAAAAGTTAATTGATGTGGGAAATATCCTGATTTCAGGAGCCAACCAAAGTTTAGAACAAGTAACAGTCACGGCCAATATTGCTGGCCAGAGACATAGCAGCGATAGACAGACCTACCAAGCAAGCCAATATAAAAATGCCGTTGGTGGAACGGCCTTAGATATCGTAAAAAACCTTCCCTCCGCAGCGATAGATGTCAATGGAAATATCAGCATGCGTGGAAATACAGGTGTCATTGTACTGATCAATGGGAAACCTTCATTCCTTGATCCCGCAACGATCTTAGGGCAAATCGCTGCCAATGATGTTTCAGAGGTAGAATATATCACTAGCCCTACGGCACAATATGATCCCGATGGCAAAGGCGGAATAATTAACCTAAAAACGAAGAAATCGGCTGCAAACGGATTTGCTTGGATCTTAAACTTACAAGGAGGTCTACCCAGTATTGATGATTACGATAATATCGAAAGTCAAAAACGCTTTGGCGGAGATATTTCTTTCCAATTGAAAAAGGATAAGCTGGAACTTAATGGTTCTGCAAACTACCTTCGTAATGATAATGCTGGCTTCAGGGACGGAGATGTCAATACCATTATCGGAGATCGTCAAACCTTCTTCCCTTCCAAGGGGGAACGCAGTTTTGATAAATACAATTACGGTTTAAGATTGAATGCCGCTTATGAAGTATCAGAAAAAAACAACCTAAACTTAGGAGTTTTGGCTTCCAGAAGATTCCAAGACAGGTTAGCTGATATTCACTATAACAATAGAACGATTCAGCCTTCAACAGGGGACCAGATCTCAAGCTTAGATTATTTCAATAGCAATCTTCAGAACAAACAAGGTGAGTTTTATCTGTTGGATTTTTCTTATCAATATAAAATTAATCCAACGCACTCCCTTCAATTGGGTGCCATCTATGAATTTGCCAATATTTATGGTTCCACTAAAAATGGTAATATTGAAAATAACATCGATACGGTACAGTGGACCCATAATACCTATACCAATCCCCTGCATGGTTTAAGACTTTCTGTACAACATAACTGGAAACTAAACAATGCAGAATTGACCTCAGGCTATCAATTAAGGAATGATCGCCAGAAGGGAAATTTTGAATACTATGCCTCAGAAAAAGGAACGCAAAACCTTCAATTAATCCCAGAATTTACTGGTCGATTGAATGCAACGAATAGAGTACATGCAATATTTAGCCAATACGACAGAAAATTCAACAGTACCCAACTTTCCTTAGGGCTACGTTACGAATATTATCAAAGGGACCTCCTATTATTGCACAATAATCAGGAATACCCTTATTCCATTCATCAACTCTACCCAAGCTTTAATCTCATGCAAGATTTAGGTGCAGGCTGGTCTTGGAAATTAGCAGCGGCAAGAAGGGTCCAAAGGAACAACAACTTTGAGTTGAATCCAATCCCAGAACGTGAACACTCCGAAACCTTAGAACAAGGTGATCCAGAATTATTACCGGAGTTTACAAGCAATGCGGAAACTGGACTCGTAAAAAAATTAAATACAGGAAGTCTTTTCCTCAATGCCTACTACCAACATACCAAGAATCCTATACAACGGGTAAACTCGGTCTATGCTGATACCATCTTGCACCGTGTATTTACCAATGCTGATTATGCTTCACGCTATGGAATGGAAATCGGTGGAGAAGGCAAACCATTAAACTGGTTAAAAGTTAATGCTGGTGCAAACATCTATAACTATAAGATTTCTGGCCAAGTACTAGACTATCAAGAAACGAGGTCAAACCAAGATTGGGTATATTCCATCAATGCTGGGGTACAAGCAGATTTTGCCCCTACTTGGAGCACTGGTCTTCAGGTCAATTACCTTTCGGAAAGACCAACCGTTCAAGGCAAGGATTCGAGGTTCCTGACCCCACATTTCAACCTGAGCAAGGGATTCTTAAAAGGAGCCATTACCGCTCAATTGCTTTGGCAATTCATAGAATTAAACAAGAAATGGGGCGTTAATGAACAAAGGATTACGACCAATTCCAACGATTTCTACACCACTACGAATTACATTTATGAGAAAAATGTCTTTTTGATCAATCTGAATTTCAACCTGCATAAATTAAATCAGATCATTAAGCTACCGAAAAGTGAATTCGGGGAAAAAGAGTTTTAAGACACTTGTTTCTTGAAATCCTTAGGCGTAATTCCGGTATAGCGCTTAAAATACTTGGAAAAATTAGATTTATCAGAGAAGCCAAGAATGAAGGCAACTTCCGAAATGCTGTTTGTTGTGTAATACAATAGTCTTTTGGCTTCTTTGATAATATATCCAGCCAATACTTCCGATGCTGTAAGGTTGACATGCTTTTTACAGGCAGCACTTAAATTCTGGGGACTTGTATTGAGTTGGGCAGCATAATGTGCAACATGGTTGACTACTTTTACTTCTTTATTCAGTAATTCGCAGAAATTCACATACAGGTTATTCTGTATCACTTTCGAGGATCTACTTTGCTCTGTATTTTCCAAAACCTTAGACAACATTGCTTTAAATAATCCTTCTTGAGCAATTTTATTATTTTCCTTTTCCAATAATCTAAAGATCTGCTCTATACTTTGGCTCTCTTTTAGGAAAATCTGATCATATTGAATGATGCTTTCGACAAGCCTATTGATTTCAAAATCTAAGCTTTGCTCCACAAATAATTTCTTTACCAAAAGGACAAATCCTTCCACAGGATTTTCCAATTCCCAATGGTGAACATTATCCTTTCGGATGATTAATATGCAAGGGACCTTAACTGCCGCCTCTCTCCCATCAATATAGTGCCTGCCCCTAGTTTCCGATAAGAAAACCAATTCCAAGTAGCCATTATGCTTATGCGGCTTCGTCTGATTTTTTGCGCGATCAAAGACAGCAACCTTGATCAGTTTCTGAGGTTCAAGCTTATCCTTAATGGCTATTTTCTTTACTTGCATGCTATGGGAATAATATTTTATCGCTATTCTTTCAAATATATTGGAATTCCTTAATTTTTTTAGAAAACCATAAACCATAATCCGGGAAAAATTTTTAATTAAAAAAAATGGAAAATCATTTGGACTGTTCTCTTAACTTCGCTTTACCCATATTCGAGGCATATTCGGAAAATTCCGAATATGCCTCGAATAAGATCAATGGGAAATCTAAAAATCATTGGATTTTTCAGCTTTATTTAAGCTATTAAAAAATTTATTTGTATCATTATTAGTTAAGCAGAAACTTAAACATTTTAATAAACTTTATGCGCCGTACTCTAATCACATTAGCATTGGGACTATTGCTTACTCATTCAAATGGGCAGGAAATCAGAAAAGAGGTTGAAAGCCCAAAAATGGAATGGTTCGATGATGCTAAATTGGGAATATTTATTCATTGGGGGATCTATTCCGTAGATGGAATATCAGAATCTTGGGCTTTTTTCAATAATTATCTAAGCCATGAAAACTATATGAAACAGCTCCAAGGATTTACTGCCGATAAGTACGATCCAAAGGAGTGGGTTCAATTGATCAAAGATTCTGGCGCGAAGTATTCTGTTATTACCACCAAACACCATGATGGGGTTTCCTTATGGGATAGTAAGATGGATCAACCAACAACTATTGCTAAGGATGCGGCTGCGAAAAAAGATGTTTTGACTCCTTTTGTGCAGGAACTTAAAGCCTCTGGCTTAAAGACTGGTCTTTACTTCTCTTTGCCCGATTGGAGCCATCCGAATTACGATATCATCACGAGGACCCAAAAAAGGTATGATATCAAGGAAGACCCCAACCGTTGGACTCAATTCCAAGATTATTATCAAGGACAATTAAAAGAATTATCAGTTGCCTATAAGCCCGACCTGATTTGGTTTGATGGTGATTGGGAGCATTCTTCTGAAGAATGGAAAGCCAAGGAAACTTTAGATTTACTTCGTAAGTATAACAAGAATATCATTATAAATTCCCGATTGAACAATCATGGCGACTATGCTACACCGGAACAAGGTATCCCTGTTCGGCGTCCTGACCATCGGTATTGGGAGTTATGCTATACCATGAATGATTCTTGGGGATACCAGCATTTTGACAAACATTACAAGAGTCCAAATATGATTGTGAGGACCTTGATTGAATGTTTGGCAATGGGTGGTAACTTATTGTTGGACATTGGCCCAAAGGCTGATGGAACAATTCCTGAAGAACAGGTTGCGATCCTCAAGGAGTTAGCCCGATGGACCAAGAAATATTCGGAAGCCATTTATGGCACTAGAGCTGGTTTATCGCAAGATTTACTAAATGAAAAGAACAGTTTTTCTAAAGATGGTAAAACCATATTTATTTACCTGGATCAGGTTAAGGATTATGTAGAGATGCAAGGTTTTGATGATCAGCCCTTGGAAATAAAAATGCTAGGAACAAACGAAAACGTTCCTTTTGAGTATCAATTTGGTAAACTAAAGCTGCAAATACCAACTGCTAATTTTGACCCCGTTGCCTCAGTTGTTGCAGTAAAATTCAATAAAAAGCCATCTATTAATCCTCATATCCTACCAGAACCAGTTGGAATTACTGACTTTCTATATGCAAAAACCCCAAAAGAGTCCATCCGTAAAATTGTGGATATGACCTCAATTGGTGCAAATCTATTTAAAGGTTATATCAATGAAGATGGCAGCAAATTGGATAAATCCTTTAACTTCCATAGCGAGGAAACTAAAAATTGGGTTAAAAAACATGCTGAAGTTCTCCAAGATGCTGCTAAAGGAATTCCAGCAAATCACTTTAACGGAAAAACAGCCTTATCCCCTGACAAACAAACATTATATCTATTTGTAGAGGGTCAACCAACAGGTCCAATTGCCATCAAGGGATTAAAGAACAATATCGCAAGGATTCGAATTGTAGGTGAAGGTTCTATGATTGGCCATGAGATTTATAACAAGCTTTACTGGAGTGCTACGCCAGGAATTGTATATATTGATATTCCTAAGGATAGATTGGATAAAAATACAACGGTGATTGCAGTCTTATTGGAAAAACCAATTGAATTGTTCTCTGAAGAAGTAGGTGCTATTGAAAGCAATCTTTAGGTCAAGTGATACCAAAATAATAGAGGGATAAATCTTTTGATTTATCCCTCTATTATTTTGACGATTTCTTTGAATCCTCGGTTTTTTGCATGTTGGAGTGGACTTATTCCATCCTTATCAGGAATATCCATTTTAGAACCTACATCTTTTAATATTTGTACGATTTCTTGGTATTTCTTGCTCCCATCACCTAATACGATAGCTTCCATTAAAGCAGTCCATCCTAACCTATTCACATGATCGATTGGATACCCTTTTGTATTGGCCAATAACCTAACAGTTTCTACATGTCCGCGTTCACAGGCAGGAATCAAAGCCGACCCATGATAACGATTAAAGACATCAAACCTCGCCCCATTTTCTAAAAATAGCTTCAGCATTTCAGTTTGGCCTGTTGCTCCCGCATATAGAAACGGGCTATCTAAATTATCAGCTTGTTGGTTAACGTCTGCTTTAAATGAAACCAACAACTTTACCATGGGTAAATCTTGGTTTATCGTAGCGATCAATAGCAAGTTCCGTTTATTAGCATCAACCGTATTGACATCTTGTCCAGCTTTGAGAGCCGATTCCACTGCTTTAATATTTTTGCTCTCTACCAATTTAACCAGTCCTTGTTGGTCCACGATTTCGATCTCCTGTTCTTTTTTAGTTGAAGCCTGGCAAGATGAAAATCCCAATACCAGACATAGACAAATTGTTACTATCTTCATAATCAATACACTACCTTTCCGTTATAAATTAAAGATTTAACTTCAGAAACCCTTGATACCGCTTCAGCTGAACAACTTGCATCTACCAAAACTAAGTCTGCCGTATCACCAACCTTTGGCCAAAGCTGAGTACCTTTTTCGTCCAAAGGTGTAGGACCTGCAGTTGCTAATTTCAACATCCTAGACAATCCCAATTCCGTTGAATAGCCATATAATTGCGCCGCCAAATTTGCCTTTTGCAAAACACTTCCAGAACCAAAGGTATTCCAATGATCTACAATACTATCATTACCTACCATTACCTCTACCCCTTTGTTCATTAAGGTAGGAATTGGCATGATCAATCCTCCAAATGGAACCGTGGATATAATACCTATTCTAGCATCCGCTAATTTCTCAGCCAGCTCTTCTTGTTTAGCTTGGTCAATTTTGCCTAAAGCAAAACAATGGCTCAAATAAGTTTTGCCTTTGAGGCTTGGATTCTCATTAACTTTAGCAATCAGATATTCTATGGTTTTTACCCCTGAATCTCCAGTTTCATGGAGATGTATATCAATTCCTTTTTGATTATCCAAAGCCAGTTGAACGGTAAAGTCCATGGTCTTTTCAATAGCTCCATCAATACTGAATGGATCCAGACCACCAATAAAATCAATATCCATTTTTGCAGCTTCCTTTAGATAAGGAACAGTGTCTGTATAGAATACACCGTGTTGAGGGAATGCTACCAATTCAGCTCCAAAACTGTCCTTTTTATGGTCTAATGCTTTTTGGAGGTTTTTTAGGGATTCTAATTTCGACGTGGGTTCAATATTGACATGGCTCCTTGCAAAACCTGATCCATGGGATTGCAATAATTCGATCAATTTCTCTGCCTTGAAGGTTGATGTCTTCAACAATTCCGGCATGATTTCCTGTTCAAGAGCGATCATTCCCTTCACGCCGCCTTTTCTCCTCTTGACAGCTTGCCATTTGTCAGCATAAAATGTTTTATCCAGGTGAATATGCATATCCTTGAAGGAAGGCAACATCAATAATCCCTTGGCGTCAATGGCATCAGGATCATTGGAATTGGCACTGATATTTTTGATTTTACCATTCTCGATTTCAATCAAAAACAGTTCAGTTTTGGTTGAAGCCACTTCACCTTCCATAAATTCAAAGCCAGTCTCTAGTCTTACATTTTTAAGTTTTAGATTTTTCATGTCTTTATTGTAATTGATGGAGTCCATTGCTCTAGATTTAATATCTTCATTTGCAGCTAGGACATTTGAACCTATTGCTAAGCCTGCAACACTCATGGCGGAATTCCTTAAGAAGTCTTTTCTTGAAAGTTTCATATCCAATAATTTTGAATGTGTGATTTACAATACAAAGGTAAGATGCTCTCCATCGAAATTCTTGGAAATAATATCCAAATCCTTGTAAATTTTATAACTGCGAACGGAATTGACTAGGACTTAGACCTGTTTGATTCTTGAAAAAGTTAGAAAAATAGGCATGATCCGAGAAACCCAGATCGAACGCTATTTCCTTAACGCTACGATCAGAAGTCTGTAAAAGCCTTTTGGATTCAAGAGTAATCCGCTGATGAATAAGCTTATTCGCAGAAACTTTGAGATTCTTTTTGCAAAGGATATTCAGATAATTAGAACTGATGTTTAATTGTTCAGCATAAAAAGAAATCGATTTCTGGCTCTTGTAAAATTTATCAATAAGCCAATTGAACTTGGCTAGACGTGGCTGGGTTTGATAAACCTTAAATTCCTCAATATCAAATTCAGCTTCTTTACTGACCAATGCTGCAATAACAGCTGCACGTGCAGAAATCAGCTGATTTACAGGTTGGGGATCAAGTAATTCATCGCGGATAGCATTGAACTCATATAGCAACTTTTCAAATGCCTCCTTGCTAAGTTTAATAACGGGATGGTTCTGGTAATTGGTAAAAGAATATCGAAAAGCTGGAGCAAATTGCTCTAGGAAGGATTTTTCAATCATAAGCTGATATCCTTTAGATCCGGCAGCGATATGCCACTTATGGATCTGTTCTGGAAAAAGAACATGCACTTCCTGATCAGCAATGGAATAATCGACAGAGTCTATACTATGGACACCAGAGGCATGATCAAAAAGGATAATAATAAAGAAGTCATGCTTGTGGGGTTTCTCAATAATCTTTTCACCCAGGATCTCATTGAAGAGCAATTCTTTTTTTCCAGCGAATTGCTCCTCACGGAATCCATGCATATCAAGTGTAGGAATTACATTTTTGTCTTCCATTTGATTTCCTTTGAAAAGATTATTTCCTTCTAAAATTAAGGAATAACAAACGGAATAAGCTGACTAAGTCTAGATTTTGACAAAAATCCCTCTTTTATATAAGAAGATAAGTATTAGGAGAACAATAGAGTAATTTCCGATAGTCAGTATCAAATGAGAATACTCTTCAAAATGTTTTTCTAAACCAAAAGTCAAGGAATGAACCAAACTTCTGAAATCAATAACTTCAGCCAGTCCGTAGGCTACAATGGAATTCATACCATAAACTTTTAGCCAGCGGAAAGGCATTTTTATTTGTTTGACATCGATTACATAGTAAAAAACAGCCATCAATAAGATGCATATACCACCAGAGAACAAGGTCATGCTACCTGTCCATATTTTCTTAATGATCGGTTGTTGAAATTGCCAGATCAAACTTACAACGATACAGATTGCAGCGGCGATGATCAATTTTATAGTTGTTCCATTGGGATCTTTATCCTTCCCATCCTTGATCACTTTACCGGTAAGACAGCCCATTAATACCGTAACAACAAAAGTCAAGCTGCTCCAAATCCAGGTATATTGATAATGTTCGGAAAATATCCATTCATCGCCTTGCCATTTCACTCCATCCATAAAATTTTGAAGAAACATTTTGTCTAGATAGATGGCAAAATTATAATTAGGTTCGTATCCACCCCATGTGGACATTGGGATAGAATAAATGATCAATAAGGACAAGCCTAATCCGATGAGTTTTTTAAAGCTAAAATGAAGATACGCCAAGGAGGTAATGAGGTATCCTGTAGCGATTGCTTGTAATGTATTGGAATATAATCGTAATACGTGCCAATCAAATGCTAAAAGATTACCTTGCACAATCATCCCAATAATCCATAAAATCAGAAATCGCCTTATGATGTGCCTATATACTTCAGGGCTATCGTTTCCAATTTTCCGATCTAAGGAAAAAGGAATGGTAATACCTGTCATAAATAGGAATAAAGGCATGATCAAGTCCCAAAGCCTAAAGCCTTCCCATGCTTCATGTTCAAATTGGGTCAACATGCTGTGATAAGCAAGGTTATCCCAGATCTGTCCAATAGACATCAAGACAGGTTGTAAAAAAACCAACAGAAACAGGTCAAGGCCCCTAAGGATGTCGAGAGACTCTAATCGTTGTGAAGGAATAACTTTCATAATTTATGGTTAATTGGGTTTATTTTCTAAGCATTGGAAATTGAGATATCCTTAAGGTAGTACAACCATAGGGTATCAATCGGATTTCAACTTCTTTTAATTCATTGATATTCAAACCATACATATCTGCGGTCGGCATGGGGCCTGCCATGCCATTATAAAGTTTCCAGAAAGGCAATTGCCTTGCTTTTACTTTCAATTCAATAGGAGCATTTTCACGGTTCCAAGGATATTCCTTATTGGCATTTGGATTTTCAGAGACTTGGAATAGCGTGGCCATTTCCTTTTTGTTGAACAGTGGCAAGCCATAATTCCAATCTGCAGTAGGCCTGACTTCAATAAAGGAATTTCCATAGGCTACTTTTTCTTTGTCATCCAAGAACACTTCTTTTTCTTCACCAGGAATATCCAAAGCATAAACCAGAGGTCCTCTTTCTATGGCACGTGAGCCTTCATGGTAAGTCTCAAAGTTAAATTCCATTGGAAAATCCAAAGTCATGACATCATTATTTTTCCAGGCCCTTTTGATTTCAATGACAGAACCTGGTTTCGCATCGGCATTAAACTCCTCCCCATTGATAAGGATTTTGGCATTTTTTGTCCATGAAGGAATTCGGATCTGATATGGAAATTCAACTGCATTTTCTCGGTGATTGAATTTGAGGTTGATTTTACTTTCAAATGGATAGAAGGTTTCTTGGGAGACTTGTACCATTTTACCTGCTTCTCCAACTTTTACCACAGCGGATGATGGAGCATAGATCATGGAAGCAATTCCTTTATTTGCAGTTGCATAATATAGGTTTTGCGTGAATTTCGGCCAGCCTTGATGCATATTGGATGTACAACACGGATAACCAGTCAAAAGCCCAAAAACAACATCTGTTCCTTGATGGTTGACATCGAAATTGTACATCTGCCTAGTGATCTGAACCTGATTGGCCTGCTGGAAATACTGCCGACGCATAAAATCATCGGAAATCTGTGTTGGCAATGCATTGAACGCCACTTTTTCTAAATGCTCTGCAAATCCTACATCGCCGGTGATTTCTAGCATCTTTTCTAAGGAAAACATCAACTCCACTGCAGAACAGAGTTCGGAACCCTGTGTAGGATTGCTCCCATGCAAGGCTTCATCACCGCCATACATGCCTTGAGCCTGACCATTAAATAATTTTATATCAGAAAGCCCTTGTTTCACTGCGGCCAGATGTTTAGGATCTTTACTTTGTTGATAAAAAATAACCGGCTCCTTGAGTCCTTGAGCAAGGTTGACACAATGTATGCTCCTAAATGTAGCAAGCATGTTGCGTTGGATAAATTTTTGGGTAAAGTCAAAACCCTGCGCATGCAGGATATCGGCTAGTTCCAGCAATTTTGGGTCTTCGGTAATATTGTATAGCCAATAAACTGCCTGTAAATTATCCGCTGATCGATATTCAGCCCAAAAGGTCCAATGTCCAAGGGGCTTCTCTTCTAATGTCTTTAGTTGATAATGGAAATATTTTGTAAAAAGGTTGACTACCCTTTGATCTTCAGTTGCCGAATAATATTGCTGCAATATTTTGAGCATGACCATCTTGGGCCACCAATCATGGGAATTATTCCTTTGGATACCTGGTTCATAATCATAATCTTTTGCTGGACCAAAATAACCATCTTCCGATTGGCTTTGCAGGGCCCACTCCACCCAACGCTGTGCTTTGGCTTTTAAACCTTTATCATTTAACTGATAGGCCAAAGGTAAGAGGCCATCAACCCAATAAGGTCCACGCTCCCATTGATCGCCATCACCACCTAACCAGCCATTTCGATCTCCCATAACCAGTGGATAAAGTTGATCTAATTGACCTGTAGCTCCATTTTTCTGGGTAATTAGCATTTCTTCCAACCAGCCTTGAGGTTTAATCGCTCCTAAAGGCAACTCCATATAAGGCTTTTGGATCAAAGGAGCCTTATTTTGAATATAGGGTTGGGCTTGAACTTGGGCGCTGGCAAAAGTCAATAAAAATGCAGCAAAGGACAATTTGATTTGTTTATTCATGGCATTAGGTTTATTCGAAACGAATCGATCGAAGTGATTACTCACTATGAAGTTAAAGTTTTTTTAACAATCATTTCCCATTTATATAAAGAAATTAGCTTTTGTTTTTGGCTTTAGATGAATTCTTGGTTATTTTTAAAATCAAAGCTAGAAAAGCATGCCCGAAGAAATTGTTCGCCTAGAAAACGTAGATAAAATATATCAAACTGGAGACACTAGCATTACTGCATTGGCTAAAAGTAGCCTAAGTTTTGATTCAAATAAATTAACGTTGATCATGGGGCCATCCGGTTCTGGAAAAACTACTTTATTATCCATCATAGGATGTATTATCTATCCAAGTTCAGGAAAAGTTTATTATAAAGATAAAGAGGTAACGAGTTTATCGGAGAACAAACTTGCGGATTTACGTTTGCATGATATTGGCTTTGTTTTCCAGCAATTCAATTTATTGGAGCCTCTAACCGCATTGGAGAATGTGATGCAGCCATTATTATTGCAATCCGTTGAAAAAAAGGAAGCCAAAGAAAAGGCAATTTCAGCTTTGGAAGCAGTGGGATTATCCGACCGATTGCACAATTTGCCAAAGAAATTAAGTGGAGGGCAAAAACAACGTGTAGCCATCGCAAGAGCTTTAGTTACCAACCCCAGCATGATTTTATGCGATGAGCCTACTGCTTCCTTGGATGCAAAAAGTGCGTCCATCATTATGGAAGAACTCAAAGAACTAGCTCAAGAGGGAAAAGCAGTGATTATTGTCACACATGATTTAAGGTTAAGAAAATTCGCAGACGAAGTTATATATGTTGAAGAAGGAAATGTTTCAAATAGTATTCGAAATGAGGAAGATTACAAATAGCCTAAGCATTTTGAGTTTCTTGGTCTTATTGCTAGCTGTAGTCAGCTGCAAGAATGAAAAGAAACAAAAGGAAGAAGAGAAAGCGAAAGTCTCAGCCATTTATGGTTCTGTGATAGCAATTGGCAAAGTAATACCAGAGGACGGTTGGGTTCAGATCAGTTCGCCAGTCAGTGCAGAAATCAAAGAAATAAGGGTTAAGGAAGGCGATGAAGTTGAACAGGGACAAGTCTTAATGAGCTTAAAAGAGAATAGCGAAGAATTAGATGTTGCTCAGTCCCAAGCGCAATTAGAGAGTTTGAAAGCAGCGCATCAAACTAATCTCAGCGATCTGGCGAAGCAGGATATCATATTACAAGAATTAAAATCTAAATATGAGACTTCTAAGGCTCTTTTTGCCAAAAATGCGGAAACTAAAGAAAAAGTTGAAAACGATCTTTCCAACCTAAAACAACAGGAGGAACTTATTTCAGGTTTGAGGAGCCAGATAAAAGCCAATAAAGCTTCAGAAAAGGAGCAATCTATTTTAATTTCCAAGAACAAGCAAAGTTTACAGGATTATCTGATTACAGCTATCAAGAAAGGCGTCATCGCTGAATTAAATGTTCAATTGGGCCAAACTATTAATGGTACTGAAGAATTGGGTAAAATTGTGGACAAAGATAATATCATTATTGAAGCAGAGGTTGATGAGTTATTTGCAGACAGCGTGAAAATTGGACAATCCGTCGACATCAATTTTGTGGGTAAACCAACTGTCATTGGTAAAGGAAAGATTGTTTATGTCAGTCCTACCTTGATGAATAAATCTATTTTATTTGAAACAGCAAATGAAGCTGAAGATCGAAGAGTAAGGAGGATACGGATTGAACCAGAGAAAAATCCTTCTTTATTGATCAATTCGAAAGTAGAATGTAAGGTAAAATTATAAGGTATGTTGGGATTAGCTTGGAAATTCATTCGCTTTGATCGAGCAAAGAGCTTTGGAATAATTACTGCCATCGTAATCAGTGTATTTCTAATTGGCCAACAATTAAGCCTCTTATTCTTTTTAATGGGATTAATGGGGAATTTGGTAAACAATGCGCCGGTAGAAAAGAATGATTTATGGATTATAGAATCCCAAAGCAGGAATGTGAATTCCATCAATAGCATAGACCAACGAGCTGTCCAGGAAATAGGCAGTTTGGAAGGCATTGAAAAAACGACGCCAATTATCCTTGCCAATGCCCAAGCTACCTTTTTGGATGGCAAGACTGCTGCCGTAACCTTAGTTGGGGCCCCTGCCCCTGCATTTATGATGGGTCCAGAAGTTAATAAAATTGATAGCGGGTCTGTTCAGGATCTTTTACAGCCTTATGCTGTCAGTGCTGAATATTTCAATGCAAGAAGTTGGGAAACTTCTCTTTATTTAAATAAACCAATAGAGATCAATGGTAAGAGTGCCAAATTAGCGGTCATCACAAAAAACGCGCAAGCATTTGGGGCCAGTTTTATGTATACCACGCTGGAAAATGCGACTTATTTCGGAAACTTCCCCAAAGATAAGGTCAGTTTAATCATTGCCAAGCTTACTGATGGACAGGACAAAAAAGAGATGATTGAAGTAATCAATCAGAATTTTCCTCATTTAAGGGCATGGGATGCTGAAAAGCTAAGATCATCAACGGTTAAGGAAATCTTGATTTCATCAAATATGGGGATGAGCTTTGGAACTCTCGTAGTATTCGCCATGATTTCTGGTTTTTTTATAATTGGCTTAACTCTATATTCATCTGCTTTAGACAGGATCAAGGATTACGGTACATTAAAGGCAATTGGAGCCAAAAACAAATTTGTCAATCGGTTGATCATTGCGCAAGCCTTTCTATATGCATCAATTGGTTATGGGATAGCCATGATGCTGATCTATGGTTTTAAGTTTGGGGTCGAAAAAAGTGGTTTAAATATAAATGTGAGTATACCTTTTGCCTTGTTCTTATTATTGGTTACCATGATAATATCCATTGGGGGCTCTTTATTTGCCGTTAGAAAAATCTCTAAATTAGAACCAGCCTCAGTTTTTTAATATGAAGAAATCCATCTTTACCATATTACTCATAATAGGATATTCCATATCCGGAAATGCCCAGAGCCTTAGCCTAATGGACCTTTGGAATTATGCAGACCAAGGAAGGAGTTTAAAGGAAAAGAAACTGAATAAAGAAGTTCAGGAAGAGCAATTGAATGTTAGAAGATCAGAGCGATTTCCTGTGATTTATGGCGATGCCAACTTGCAAAGGAATTTAATAATTCCAACTACTCCAGTACCCGCAATAGCATTTGATCCCAATGCTGAAGAAGGAGCAATATTACCATTAAAATTTTCCACTAAATGGAATTCTAAGGCTGGTCTACAATTGGAATGGGACTTATTTAATCCCAACAGGGAAACGCAACAACAGGAGGATCAAATCGCTTTAGAAAAAGCCAAGGTTGAGGAATCTTTAGCTGAACAAGATTGGAGGACCAATGCTACACTTGCCTATGCTTCCATTGTATTGGCGACAGCGCAATATCAATTTGCCTTAAAAGATTCAGCCTTATTTGAAGAAATTAATGCCATCAATAAAGAAAGGTTTTTGGCTGGAAGAGGGAGTTCAGAAGAATATAGCCTTTCCCAACAGGAAGTACAACGAAAAAGAATCCTGATGCATGAATCATGGTCCATTTTGCAGGAAGCGAATTTAGAGCTAGGTAGATATTATTCATTAGATTCCATAACCGTTTTGAGCAATAATATGGAAGAAATAATAATGGAATTAGAAGGATATGAAAAAAAGGGTTATGATCAGAAGTTAATAGAATTAGACCAGCAATTATCTATCATTCAATTGAATGGGATAAAGCGTCAGGCCTTACCGAGCCTTAGCTTTAATGCCTATTACGGTGCTCAATACTTCAGTAATTCCTTAAACCTGGTCGATAAAAGCAATTGGTATGGCTATAGCTATGCAAACCTGGGCCTTCGAATACCTATTTCAGCCTATTTTAGCAATAGCAGTGCAATCAGGAAAGCTCAACTCAGTGAAAAAGTCTTTTTGCAGCAGCTGGAAGACCTTCAACTGAATGATGGAATCAACCAAAAACAAAAGCGGGGAAAAATAATATTTTCAAAACAAAAGATTGAAGCTTTGGAGAAAATCAAAGATCTGGCATTCCAAAACAAGGAGGAGAAATTGGCAGCCTATCAGAGTGGCAGAATTTTATTGATAGACTTTAATAAAGCCAGCAGTGATTACCTGAAATCATGTCAGGATATTTGGCAAGCCAAATACGACCTATTGAAAATCATTTTGGAACAATAACCATTTTTCGTCTTCTTTAACAAAAAGCAGTAATTATTTTATAATCAACATTTTATTTATATTTTTAGGCGAGGCCTAATTATTTTAGGTCTCTCAAACCAATATTAATTTAAAATGCCATGAGTACAATTATCAGTATAGTCATTATTGCTATAGTCATTATTGTTCTTATTGTGAGTTGGATAACGGGTAAATCCACTGCAAGCCGGCCCGAATTTTCTGAAAACGATTATCCTGAAATAAATAATGATAAAGGCATTTTAATTGAAGGCCCTATTTATAGTGAAGTTAAGGAAGCATGTATGGATTTCTGCGAAATGATCAATGAAATGGAATATCATGTCATTATCAAACTCGTCCGAATCGACCCCAATACTTGTTTACTACTATTTCCTTATGAAATTGACTTCAAATATTATTGTTATCTCTTGAATTATCTAGAGTTCCCTTTGTATTTGAAATTCAACGCAAAGGTAACTGGCTGGTTAACTTCAAAAAAAATAGACCAATGGATTGATAATCGTTCGGTCAATAAGAGAATCATGGTTTACAATGCAGCAGATAAAAACAATGCCGACCTCGTTTACTTCACGACCATGGATCAGATTGGTTATATCGTAGAGTTTAGTTCAAATGAAAAAGCAAAGGAATTACCAAGTCCTGTAAGACGTTTTGAATCGTGTAAAAGATGTGTTGATGATTTAAATATACTTAAAGGGGAATTGATCGTTTCAAAAAGTTAATTTACTGGGTGACAAAATGTACAGGCTTATAGAATGTCAGACTGACAGTCTTGTTATTCATAAGAAATTAAGCCCTATAATCAATGCATTTTATCGCTAGTCAACAACAAAATGTTAAAAATAGTTAAACGAAATGTTAATTTCCATTTCGGCACAGACATTGAATATATCTAATCAAATTTCATAATTTAGGTTAATAATTGGTTAGTTAAAACTCCTTAGGTTCCCCGCCTAAGGAGTTTTTTTATGCAATGAAATCAATCTTAGTCAATAATTCTTATTTTTACAGGAGTAGAATATTAGGTCCTATCCTTTATTTCTAAATACACTAAGTAAACCACTTTAAACTTCCTATAAAGACATGGCTAAAATAACCACACAAGAGGTTTTAGATGAATTAAAATCATTAGGTTCAGAAAAACTAGTTGCACAAAATAAAAAAAGAGGCGCCGGCGATAATCAATTTGGAGTTAAGATGGGCGATGTCCGTAAGATAGCTGCCAAAATAAAAAAAGATCAGGAACTGGGACTTGAACTATGGGAGACCAACAATATGGAAGCTAGATGTGTTGCCATCTTAATTCTGGACCCTAAAAAATTAAGTAATGAGCAATTGACGTCGATGGTATCATCAGAGAACTTTGCGAATGTAATTGATTGGCTATATAGTTATTTAATCAAAGATAGTTTAGACAAGCAGACCTTGAGATTACAATGGGAAAAAGCTGACAATGTGATGTTGCAGCGGTTAGCTTGGAGTTTGATTTCCGGAAATATTGCCAGAAATCCTGAATTGGAAGATACCCCAAAATTATTGGATTATATCGAAAAACACATGCTGGAAGCAAAGCCTGAGGTTCAATGGACCATGAACAGCACATTAGCTCAGATAGGTATAAAACAACCTCAATATAGAGATCGTGCCATAGCAATTGGACATAAGTTAGGTGTCTATAAGGATTATCCCGTTTCAAAAGGTTGCACCTCTCCTTTTGCCCCAATTTGGATTGATTACTTTGTGAGCAGAGAACAGTAAGGGCCAAGGATATTAATATATTTTTAACAATAAGTTTATATAAAGCCGATATAAAGCAGTTGAAATCCACATTTTTCAACTGCTTTATTTATTTTATTAAATATTTAGAAATAATTTTTATATTTACTATAGTTTACGGACTCACTAGCTGCTACCATTTTATTAAAAACTAATATATGACACTATTAACCAAGCGATTACCTATTTATTTTTTAATAATACCGTTCTCTTTTCTTTTTTGTATTCTCCATTCCTGCGGACCTAAGGAAATCGAACCGGAACCGGAACCGAAGCCAGCCCCAAAACCGGAACCAGAACCCGAGCCCGAACCTGTTGAGAAGCCCAAAATCATATTATATAAATATACTTCTGAAAAGAATGAGGATTTTATTGAGTACCTAAAAGGCTTTGTTGTAAAAAATCTTACTGAACCAGATATCAAACTGCATTTCGGCAATCGAGTTACTTATTTCAGGCCTGATTCCATCTTGATTAAAGAGGATTCCATGTTTGTTTATAAATCAAAAATGCCCATGGGGTCCTATCAAATAAAATGGTCGGAGCAAATCCTTCAGATCCATGAAGCTAAAAACAATACCTGGAAGAATTGGGCAAGCATTAACGCCGATTCAATCCTAACCCTAAAAGTGAGCTTTTACAAGAAAAACGCAAATAATAGCAAAAGTAGCCATCTGAGTTTCGGGCAACAATATGAAATGCCAGACAATAGGCATTTGCTTGACGCAAATCCTTTAAATAATTCCAGATTGATCTGGTTGATAAAGAATTATGTTTTTACCCCTGAAAAGAAATAAATATGAGAACTGTACTATTAACAACTTTGTTATTTATTTTGACATTTGGAATCATTTCAGCACAAGAAACAAAATCTTCCGCGACTTTATTCAGCAAAAACCCTGAACAACTTTATTTAGGAGCCGTCCTAAGTAAAAAATCTATCAATACGGAGAAACATGAATTCAAGGATATCAAGACCAAGGAGAAGATTTTTCTCCTATCCACGACCTTTAAATACGAATTTCCCGAAATTGTGCCGACAAAGGAAAATATGTACCAGGTAATAGCTGATGAATTGAAGGCAAAAGGAGCACCAACTAGTTCAGGAATTGCTAGCTATTCCTTTTATCCGATTCGAAATCTAGAGGATCTCTATGCTAATTTTGGACAAAAAATGGATTTGGGAAAATGGTTTGGATTGGACATAAATAATAAAATGCCAGTATCCAATATTTTGATTGCTTATGAGATCCCTCTATTTGATCTCTATTTAGATATTGCAGAAACAGGAATGATGAATTATAGGGAAGAATTAGCAAAATTAAAGGATGATGACCTGATCTATGTTATGAGTATCACCTGGGGAAGGAAGGCATTAATATTTGTTCAATCTGATTTTGATGAAAATAGTTTGAAAGTTGCGTTGAATAGATACCTCAACGACGAGGAATTGACGGATGAACAAAAGGTAATCTTGGAAACCGCGACCTTCTCTTACAATATTTTTGAGGACATTCCTTTGGAATTAGAAAACCCCAACCCTATTAAAACAGTATTGAATTATCTTTCAGCGCCCATTACTGCGGATAATTACGGTGCTATTATCCATTTTATGGCTGATGAAATCGATGGCTCAACCTATAATAACAACTTTTAGGTATGAGTTTTATCAAACTCGACTTTTTTAATAACGGGGACTCCAAATAAGCCAAAAGAAAGATGAACGCTTAGGGAATCTGGATGAATATTTTGTTGCCTTATTTCTTTAGAAAGTCCTATTCTTTTATGGTATCCGCCATCAAACTCAGCTTTGACCACTTTTGGGGCAATCTCTTCTCCGGGAATCCATATTTTATTGATCTTACATCTAACCTTATAGCTAGAAACTTGGGTTGTAGAAGAACAGAAAAAGAAGTTTAGGCTTAGAAAAATAAAGGTCAGGTAAGATCCTGAAAGGATAATGCTATAAAAAACACTTTCCAATTTTCCCACAGCATTAAATAAGCTATGTTTTCTGATTAGGAAATAGATAACTATCCCAAATAGAAAGAAAGAAAAGATCACTTTTAGCGACAATAAGGTTTTTTCATAGAGAAAATAATTTAAAATATTTAAAACAAATACCGAGAGAAATAATCTATCTAGCAAAGTGAGCTTCTTTTGTTTTAACCCCATAACTCGTCAAAAGTCTTAATTTTTTAATGAACAAATATATAAAATTCAACTGAAAACACTTTATTTACAAATACGAAAAGTGAGACTAAATAAAATATGTTTTTTTAATACAAGTGTCATTATTGCTAAAATTAAGAAATGTATTTTCCTATTACGGATATTTTAAATATATTTGAACACAATCGACAAAAAAGTGAAACCAATATTTGACCTAATTTATTGAATGAAAAAAAATATTTAATGGAAATAGGCACAATATGGTCATAGTTTTATTTTTCAGTTTTGTTATTTTATCCTCAAGTGTTGTGATCTATGCAAACTGGTTTATCACTGGAGATTACAGAATGAAGCAATATTTATATAGAATATGGATATCTGCATTTTTCTTGATTTCTTTATATGTTATATTCTATTCTCCTTTCCACAGATTTTTCATGTAATCTTTTCAAAGAAATTATTTACGAGCTTGTAAGGATTGAAAGTCGGTCAATTCAATTCCAAGTTCCTTAATCTTTGCTTTTATTCTAGGATCGATTAGAATTTTGGTTACATCGCACCTATCTTCACGAACATTTCTATAACCTTCATGGCCCACATTTTCCATTTCACTCACATCAAGGCCAGGATGCTCCACAAAGAGATAAACTTCATTTTCCTTTAATTCCTCTAGAGCCTTTAAAAACGCTTGGATTTTGTCTTCCACGTTTGCTTTACTTTTCAGATCTAGGTTTGGGAACATCTTGAATTCATAATCCATATCTTGAGGGAGGTTATACTCTTTAGATAGTCTAACCAACATAGCTTTTACTTCATCATTCCAATTTCCACAGCCCATATGGGTGGAAATATGGGAAATGCGTGGAAGCATCTTTTTCGCCAATTCAATCTGCGCACGAAACTCTGCCTCAATTTCAGCTAATTTCCATTGATGCTCCTGAATGGATGCATTTGGAACTTTTGGATTCGGATAAATGAAAGAGAAAAAATTCCCATACTCATCAACCAAACTTTTTGCTGCAGTTAAGGGTCGCCACTTGCAATTTTCCCATTCACTGGTAATCATCAGGTGTACTCCGACATCCAGTTTTGGATTTTCATTTAGCATTTTAACAGCTTCAGGGGCCCAAGGGCAATTTACCATCAATTCTACAGAGGATGTTATACCATTTTTGTAGGTTTCAATAATGGCAAGGTTAGCCGCATTAAAAGATCCGATATCATCCGATCTCACAATTAATTGAGGTGGCTTTTGAGCAAACAATGGAATGGATAGGATGCTGAACAATAATAAAAGGCTTAATTTTCGAAAATTTGGATTTACGGACATAGTCAGTGTTAGTTTTGAATTAGGTTACCGAATACAGGTCCAGGCTTTTGGCCCACATTCATAATAAATTTAAAAAATTAAGCTAAGATGTTCAAAGTAATTTGGAACCAAAAAACGAATAATATTTGATCAAATAAACTTCAGAACAGGAAATAAATGGCTTAAAAAAATATTTTAGCTTACTGTATTTCAATTCCTTACAGAAATATATTTCGGAAGTAATCATTATTTTCAGAAATAAGTGTAACATTCTTTTTGAAATCATATCTAAAGGAAAACAAGAAGAATTACTTATGAACTTGAAAAACATTTTAATAGCCGTTATTGCCTTTGTAGCATTGGTTTCAACAGCAGATGGACAAACAAAAGAAAATAGTTTCCGAGTAGAAAAAATAGGGAATGGAAAGCAAAATATCTTATTCATACCTGGTTTTGCATCTTCAGGAGATGTCTGGAAAGAAACTATTGAAGGCTTAGGTGATGATTACACCTATTATGTACTGACTATGCCTGGCTTCGCCTCAGTTCCTGCTCAAACTGACCCTACATTTAAAGGATGGAGGGATGAAATCATCAATTTTATTAAAACAGATAATATAAATAACCCAATAATCATTGGACATAGTATGGGTGGCGGATTGGCCATGTCTATTGCTGCTGCGGAACCTAAATTAATAAGTAAAATAGTGGTTGTAGATGCAGTTCCATGTCTAGCAGCGTTAAGTGATCCAAATTTTAAATCAAATCCTAACTATGATTGTTCTCCAATGGTCAACCAAATTAAATCATTAAGTGACGAGCAGTTTAGAGCTATGCAGAAACAAGGAATGGCAGGTATGGTACAGGATACAAGTAAACAGAATTTAATTGTAGATTGGTCTATGAAATCAGATAGGGCAACTTTTGGGAAGATGTTTTGTGATTTCAGTAATACTGACTTAAGAGATGAGATAAAAACCATAGAATGTCCTGCATTAATTTTACTTGAAAGTTCCTTTATCCGTATTAAGCCTGCCATCGAGCAACAATATTCAAATTTGAAAACTGCTGATCTAAGCTATGCTGATCATAGTTTGCACTTTATTATGTATGATGCAAAGGATTGGTATATGCAACAAGTCCAAAACTTTCTTAAATAATGGATTTCAACAAATTATATGAAGAATATTGGAACAAGATCTATCGCTTGTGCATGGGTTATATAAATGACCATGATCAAGCCAAGGATTTGGCTCAAGAAACTTTCATAACAGTTTGGGAGAAGCTCTCTACATTTAGGAATGAGGCCAGCATAGGGACTTGGATATTTAGGATAGCCACGAATACTTGCTTAAGTCAAATCAAAAAAAATGAAAAACTTTCCAAAGCCGAGATACTGGTAGCTGATGAAGACAATGACAATCCTGAATTGGACCAGGAAATAAAACTATTATATCAATTTATTTCAGAACTCGCGGAATTAGATAGGATCATAATTTCATTAGAACTGGAAGGAATCAAACAACAGGAAATTTCAAAGATCGTTGGTTTATCAGATGCCAATATCAGGGTAAAAATCCATAGAATTAAAGAAAAGTTAAATACAAAATTTAAAAATAATGGCAAATAAAGAGTTTGATCTCTCACAGATATGGCAGAAACAGCCTATTATTTCTCCAGATTTGACTGATTTAAAAAACCGGATTTCTGGATATAAAAGAGAATCGATGAAGAAGAAATGGGTATCTAATATCACCCTAGGATTAACTGCTGTTTTTATACTGTCGATTTGGTTTCTCTATGAGGCAAAAACCATATATCCGAAAGTTGGGATGTCGTTTATTATACTTGCGATTTCACTGTCATTAATTAAGTTTAATCTATTTTATAGCTCTTTTAAGGACTTGAATAAGGGTCAGGATAACCGAGCCTATTTAAACTCTTTGCTCAGTATCCAAGAGAAACAAAAGAGTATCCAAACGGGTTTTATGAATCTTTATTTTGTGTTGCTAACGATCGGTATGGTATTTTACCTCTATGAATTCAGTTTGAGAATGAGCAATACAATGGCGATTATAAGCTATGCTTTGACTTTAGGTTGGATTGCTTTTGTTTGGGTGTTTTTAAAACCTAGGATCGTAAAAAAGCAAAACAAGGAATTGGAAGGGTTTATTAACTCGATTCAGAAAATCATTGAGTCAGAAAAGGAATAGCGAAACAAAAAGCCCTGCAGAAATTCTCTGCAGGGCTTTTTTATTATGGTCTATTTTATTTCTTTCCGAAAAGTCTTGAAAAGAATCCTCTTTTTTGTTGTGCAGAATAGCCATAGCCATAGCCGTAGCCATAACCACCGTATCCATATCCGCCATAACCATAAGGGTTATTTCCGAATTTCACACCATTTAATAGGATTGCCATATTGGTCAATGCTGAAGAATCATAGATCTTCTGAACATCTGGCAATTGCCTTCTATCCATTTTGCCCGCACGCACCACAAATATAGTAACGTCGGTAATTCTATTAACGATATCAGCATCAGCAACGATTCCTAGAGGAACATTATCTACAATAATATAGTCATAACGTTCTTTAAGTTCAGCGATTAATTGATCAAGGCGTTCGCTCAATAAAAGCTCTACCGGGTTCGGTGCAATCACACCAATTGGAACGATATCTATTTCAGAATCCGTTCTATCTTTATAAATGATCTCATCGACCGTGACAGAGCTATCTGATAAGTAATGAGTCACACCAATTGGCATTGGGAATTTGGTGATATTACTTAAAGTACCCTTTCTAAGGTCTAAATCCACCAATACCACTTTCTTTTTCAAGAAGGTCATACTAACCCCTAAATTGATTACAGAGAAGGTCTTACCAGCACCAACATTGAATGAGGTAAAGGTCACAACCTTTTGCTTTTTATCACCAGAGGACATAAAGCTCAAGTTGGTTCTGAAAATCCTAAATGCTTCAGTAACCTCATCCACGCCTTGTTCTTTGATAACGATATCACTCTTAGCAGTTTTCATTTCTGTGGAGAAAGGAATTTCAGCCAAGAAAGGAACACTTACAGCATCTTCAATATCCTTACGGTTTCTAACCTTGGTGTTCAACAATAACATCAACAACAATATTGCTGCTGGAACTGCGATACCAATTGCAACACCGATAGCTACTTTTTTCAATTTGCTAGGATAAAAAGGAAGATTTGAACCCGATGCAGAGTCAATAACGCGGATATTATCATCAGTCATTGCTCTATTGATAGCATTTTCTTCACGTTTGTTCAACAAGAAAATATAAAGCTCTTCAATAACCTTTTGTTGACGTTCAGCAGATAACATAATCCTTTGTTTTGAAGGAAGGCTTTTTGCTTTACCAATAGCGGCATTCTCTTCATCCTTCATGTTGCTCATCCTGATCCTAAAACCGGAAATCACATTATCTATCGCTCTTGCAATATTCTGCCTAACTTGGCTTAAGGCGTTGTTTAAGTCTTGGACAATAGGGTTTTCTGAGCTGTTTCCGCTCATTAAGCGGTTTCTTCTCAACAATAAGGTGTTGTATTCAGAAATAATTCCTTCAATATTATTATCAACCAAGCCAGTATTACTTGGAATTAGATCATCGACACGGCTAGGGTCACTCAATCTTTGGCGCATAATTTCCACTAACTTCATTTGAGTTTCCAATTCCTTGCTGGAGCTTTGGTAGGTTCTTGATTCGGTCCAATATTGTTCCCCAGCGGATTTCACATCTAAACCTTGGTTCTGGGTTTTCATCCCTTCAAGACTGGATTCAACTGAACTAAGTTCCTTTTCAATAATCACGATCCTATCGTTGATAAAATCTGCAGTATTATTTGCTACAGTCTTTTTATCCTCAATGGTCATTTGATTATATACCTCAATCAATTTTGTGATCATATCTTCCGCTCTCAACGGGGATGCATCTTCCAAAGTCATCTGAAGAATTTCTACATCTTCCATTTGAAGGATCTTTAAATTACCCAAGAAATAACTAACCATAGACTCAATAGGGTTTTTGGTTATCGTAATTTGTTCAGATAAGTTAACGCGATATGATTTGTCGGAATTGGCTGAAATAATCAAATTTCCGACAGGGGTTTTGACTTCCGAGTTAAGTTTAACCGTAATTGTTTTATCTGGGTCTGAATTTGAAAATGAAGATAATTCAACCTGATTATTGCCTTTATATTTCAAGTTAAATGAAAATCCAGATTGCGGAGCTGCATTTCTAAAACGAACAATAAACGGTGATGTTTTATAAAGCTCTACTGACCTTAACCCTTCCTTTCTAGAATAACTGATATCAGCGTTCAAAAGACTAATGGTATTTCGCATTAATTCTTGAGATCTAAGCTGAAGGATTTCAGAATTAACATTTACCATGTTGTAAAAGTTATTTGGTCTGGTTATCCTAGAGGCACTCATGGAATTGGTGGCTGTTTTAATCATTACAGTTTGGTCCTTTTTATATAAAAATGGAGTTTTACTGTATTGGTAATAAAAATATCCACCAAAGATCAAGATCGATAATAAGAACCATTTCCAGTTCCCTAAAAGATATCGCAAGATATCTAATACATAAAGAGATTGATCTTGTTTACCTTTTCCTTGAAAAGATTTATTCATTGAATGATTAACCATTAATTTCTTAGTTTCTATTAAATAATGCTAAAAGGCTTACTCCTAATGTTAACAAACCGGTTGCAAAACCTACATATCTCCAAGTAAGGTCTTCTCGAGGAGAAGGAACAGCAGATTTAGGTTTGACATAAACGATATCATTCTGTTTCAAGTAAAAGGTTGGTGAATCAAATAGATTAACATCTTCAATATTACTTGTATACATTTTTCTATAACCGTTTTCTTCTCGGATTACAGTAATGGCATCAGTCAACGCATTTGTTGTTAGACCTCCACTACGGGTAATTGCTTCTAGAATAGAAATCTGACCATCTGGAACATTTAAAATACCAACCGAAGCAACTTCACCCATCATCATTACTTTGATGTTTAGAAGCTCAATTCTTACTAGAGGGGAATTGATCAAATTTTCATTGACTAATCTATCTAAAATGAATTTCTTTAGTTCTTCAACAGTTTTGCCTTCGGCTTGAATGATACCTAAGACAGGGAAGTCGATATTACCATTTTTATCCACTAAATATCCTTTTTCAGTTGGAGCTCCAGTTCCGGAAGTTGAAATTTCACCTTTATCACCTACATTATAAATGCCACCATCAGGGTTGAAAGGTGCTGCCAATTCAGGAGTCTTTGAACTGATAATAATGCTCAATCTATCATACTTCTGAATCTTTAAGGTTGGAATTTCCTGCATAGGATATTCAGAACCTGGAACCATATTTTCAAGGTAAGTTACCTTTTTAGAAACAACGCATGAGCTAAGTACAAACAAAGTCAATGCAAACAGGCTGATAATTAATCTATTCATTTTCAAGTTTATTTACTTTTTTAATTTCATTTAAGCATAGTTTGGCTGCATCCGGATTTGGGAGGCAATTTAATTGTCCAACATTAGTTCGCTGGATAATGTTTTCCAGTATGTTAACCATGGCAGAAAAAATATTGGAATTCCATCTGATTGCAGTAAAACTTGGCAATAGAGCCAACAAGGATTCTACACCTTTGCTTTTCCATACCATTTGGTTTTCTTTCGCTTGTGTTAATCTTACGATTGACATTAATTTCCGCTTTTTATTAATATAGCAAGCTGTTTTCCCACTCCATGGCGTTCCATAAATATAGACTTCGTCGCCCTCGATTCTTACAGCTGGGTTATCATCATTTAACAGTTGAAAACCTTCATTGGTGCTTATCCACAATCTACTATGGGTACTTTTCCCAGTTCCGCTTTTCCCTAAAAAGGATACAGCATACTCTCCATTTTCCACTACGGAAGAATGGATCAAAGCTGTATTATTTGAAAGAACTCTCTGGCCAAATGCAACCATTATCAGCCAGCTTAAAATATTGGAGTCATACAACTCCTGTTTTTTTATATGAATTTTGGAGAATCTAAATTCTTTATCGCTTACCATTCTCCAAATCTCAGTGTCTTTAGCATTCGCATTTTCCACAGAGGTGATATACTTTTGTTCTGTTTCTTCAAATTTGAATCTATCACCCCAAATGATTGAAACATCACTCAAAAGCTTGGCATTTGTCAGATCAATATCAGTCGGTTCCAAAACGATTTCAATATTCACTATGGCTTCTGCACCTTGTTCAACAGGAACCTCAAAATCAATAAATGAAGATAAACTACTTTGAATATCAATAGAATCATCATAAACGACCCTAATTAAATTCTCAGCAACTAAATAGTCCACTGTTTTCATTATTTCCTTCAAAAAAATATAATTACTGCATATAAACTGATTGACTACACTTTTCAGCCAATTTTAAGTCGTGTGTTACAAAAATGACAATTTTGTTTTTCGCTGCACTCATCAACCTCTCTATTAATAGTTCTGCTGTTTTATGATCTAAAGCCGACGTTACTTCATCAAATAACCAAATACTGTTTTCTTTCATTAATGCTCTTGCCAATGCAATGCGCTGTGCTTGTCCTTCAGAGAGACCATAACCTGACTCTCCTATTATTGTATCCAAACCGTCGGGTAGTTCATAGACAAATTCTGAACAACTGAGGTACAAGACTTCATATAGCTTTTCAGGGTTGACATTTTCAGTATCCGTCAGGATATTTTCCTTGATGGTACCAGAAAACAATTTATCTCCTTGAGGAACATAAGCTATATTCACTCGGTGATTATGGTTTATGGAGTAGGTTTTTAAACCAGTTTCCACATAGATTTCACCTTTATTGGGCTGGATAACAGCCAACAATAACCTGATTAAGGTGGTTTTCCCTTTACCGCTGGATCCAATAATTGCAGTTGGTTCTCCTTTTTTCACCTTCAAGTTAAAATCATCAATCACTAAATTGTCTTCATATTTAAAGCTTAAGTTTTTGATGATCAATTCATAAGGATCTTTAATAAATTCAGGTGAATATTCTTCTTCCACTTCTGTTTTATAAACCTCCTCAACCCTTTCTGCTGCTGTTCTAAATTTGATAAAAACAGGTATGAAACTCATAAGGAGTAATAATGGACCTTGAATCCTTCCGACTAATTGAAGAAATGCGGTCATCATCCCAAATGTGATTTCATCGGTTCTTAATTTATATACACCCCAAACAAAAGTTAAAAGGAATCCGATATTGATAAGTAACTTCAAAGAACTCTGTGAAATCGTTGAAAAATTCAACATTTTCAATTTTAAATCATATATGTTCGCTTGGCTCTCCTCGACTTTTTGCCATCTAAAATTTTGGAGTCCCAAGGCTCTTAAAACCATTCTAAATCTCAAGTTTTCTTGCACTACCTTACCCAAATTTGATTCTGCTTTTTTCAAGGACCTATTGATAAACCTCAGCTTCTTGAAATAAATTTTGGTAAATATGAACAACGGTGAAATTGCCAGTATCAATAATGCGAGCATAGGGTCCATAGACCATAACAGCGCAAAAGAGGCCAGTAATTTGATAACGGTGATCAGAAAAGAGATAAATGAGAAACCAATCATCTGAACGATTTCATTGGCATCATTATTTATCCTAATCTGCATATCCCCCGTATGCCAATTTTTAATTACTTTCCATTTTGACAACATCTGGATCTTGATCAATCTATTTTGAACTTCAATGAGCATTTTTGCTCTTGTTTTTTCATTGACCCAAGATCCCCAAGCTTTAACAATAAGTCCAAGAACGATAAAAAATACGGTTAAAATGAGCGCATTATCTACAGAGGCTTTATCCCCGCTGATTGCAAAATCAATCGCATGTTTCGACCAGATAACAAAGTATAAAGAACAAGCGATCCCGATTAACTCTAGGATGAAAAAAACTATCAGTTCATTTTTATGTCCCTTTGCTTGTTCCCAAGCCCACTTTAGCTGATATGTAATTCCTGCAAGCAATACTTTATATTTTGAACCTTGAGTAATATTGCATTATTGGAAACCAAATCGCTTCTGAAGGCGTTACCTTAACATACTTCAAAAAGCTTTTCCATATTCTACTCTTTTTATTCGCACGACCGCCATTCAAATTGACTTCTTTATCAGCGAAATTTGCATTATGAAAACCAAAATTTCCAGATACTAAAATATCCTCCATCATCCAATCTGCATTCAGATTTGTTGTCAGATTATAGGGAAGGTTAGATTCTTCTAATCCCAAATATTTCACCAACAAATGGTGTAACATATCTATCCAATTCTTTATCCCCAGTTTGGAATAAATTTCTTTTAGATTTTTACTCCTTAACTCCTCCTTATAATGAGCATAAATTCTAGCAGAATCACATAATTGTCGAATTCCTATACCGTAGGAAAGCAGATGTTTCAGAATATGAGAATTTGCTTGAATAATAGTTTCTAATGCTGACGGTAATTTAATTTTAGTGTTTTCAATATTTAATGTCGTAAAGTTATTGACCTCATCCAATCTGATTTTTTCCAATGTTTTTTGAACGAAGGGATTATGTATATCAAACATGTTTTGATGATGTTCGACTTCAAATCCTTCGAAATTATACTCGGAACTAAATCCAGGCATAGAATTGATCTCTAATCCTTTTTCGTTAATAATATTAAATGCTTTGGTATAAGATGTTTTGTCTTCAAAAAATAGATCTATATCACCGCATACCCTTCTAGAAGGATTGTCATAGCACATAGCGAGACCTTGGCCTTTTAGCAATATGCTGTTGACATGATGACCTAGGAAAACTGAATGTAACTTAATGATGATCTCATTCATTCTTTCATTCCTTTGCGCATGCTTTTCAACACGGACCGCCCAATTCAACAATAAGCTTTTACTTGGTTGATATTTAGACTCTAATTTTTGAATCCCGTCAAATACGATACATTCTACGGTTTGATTTATACTAATTTTATAAATTTCTTCCCATTCCCGGTTAGTTAAAGGAAATAACTCAGTATCTAAATTAGCATTTTTCCACAATCCAGATTTAAGTAATAAAAAAAATATATTAATAATCCTGTTTTTTAGCATTACTTTAATCTCTGATTAAACCTCCTTTTACAAAGGTTTGGATTAGCTTTTTAGCATCATTTAAAGCAATCTCCTCTTGAACATCATAATTTTCCAACAAAATCTGGGAAACGGTTTCTTCAGTAAATTCTTTACCTTGTAACTCTTCCCATAAAAATGCAGCAGTTTCATTAAGCGTAAATACTTTAGACATATCAATCATATCCTGTCCTGGATCGATGATGATAAAGTCATTACCTAATTTCCGTAACTGCAAATCATTTCTCAATTTCATTTTTCAACTATTAAATTTACTTAAGAGGTATCTCAATGGCCTTAAATAGTACCATAATATCCCTAACTTCTTATTATACCAAGAATTAACATGAAGTTCTTTTCGATCCCTATATCCGTTCATCACGATTGCTAAAACATCATTTTTTAGGATAATTTCCTTTTGATAGAGATTTCCATCGCCGGCTAAGATTAATGTATCATCTTTCATTCCAACGAGTCGATGTAAAACAATTTTACCTTCATGTTTGGCTAAAAGAATATCACCTATATTAACATTATTATCAATGGGTTGTTTGATTGCAACTTGATCTGCATGCCTCAAAAAAGGCAACATACTGTTTCCAGAAACATTAAATTTCACTGTTTTTCCAAGGTTTAGATCTTCTTGGATTAAATTGAAAAATAATTGATTTGGAACCTTATGGCTCTTTGCATTCATGTTTTCGTCCATTAATCAATATTTTTTTAGGTTAAATAATGATAATTTAGCAAGAAAGAATAAGAACAACGAAAGAATCGTAAGAAAATTTGTTGAACGTCAATAAAAAGCATCTTCTACGATTTTGCGCTAAATTAGGTATTGGCAATATTAGGCTAAAATCTTATTATATATTTGTAAACATTTATCTACCATTTTTTGTCGCGTAAAATGCTCAAAATAGCGTTTTTTCGCTCCTTCCGATAAATTTTTGTAGACATCTTCATTGGTCAAGATTGTGAGGAATGAATCGGCCAAAGAGCGCTCATCCTCTATTTCTACCGTCAATCCTGAAACCCCATTTTGGTTTACCCAACTAACTCCAGATTCAGGAATTCTCGTTGAAACAATTGGTTTTCCATAGCCCATTGCTTCGATTTGAACAATTGCAAAAGCTTCCGTTTTCAAGATTGAACTTAAACAGAACAGATCACAGGCCTGGTAATATCCCACCACCTCTTCATCAGTCATAAACCCTAATAATTTCACTTTTGATTCCAATCCATTTTCGACAATCAGGGCTTCCAAATCTTCTTTTAATGGCCCTTTTCCACCGATGACAATTTGGTAACTGTCATCCAAGTATTTAGCGGATTTAATTAGATATTCGTATCCTTTATACTCAACTAATCGACCTAATGAAAAAATTATCTTCTTATTTGGATATTCCCCTTTAATCTTTTCAACCAAAGGAGATAGCTCAGGATCTACATCGACTCCGATGGGAATAAAATCCACCTTCGATTGAACCTCTTTAAGAAATTTAGATTGCTCTACATAAATCGGGGTTGTTCCGACAACAACATCTGCCCTTTTAATTAACCAATCTTGAAGAGGTTTATATAAACGCAATAAGGTTTTCTGCTTTAAAATATCACTATGCCAATGAAGGACTACTTTCCCTTTATAATTTGACAGGTACAAAGCCAGAGCAGCCATTGGGTCGGGATGATGTACATGAATGACATCATAATTCCTGCCAATCTTCCGCAGTTTAGTGATCATCTTAGGGGCTAATTTGGTCGCTGCAGCATTGATTTGAGTGGCAACAACAAAAAGGGTAGCGAACTTATTTAAATGGATTGTGGCTTCTGAATGGTCTTCTGTAGAAGCACATAGCATATCGCAATGAACCCCTTGATTTGATAAACCAAGCATCAAATCGTATTCAACCTTTTCAACTCCTCCTCTGATTGGATAAAACTTCCCTAATTGTAGAACTTTCATATTGGTAAACTGTATGGCGTTTATTTTAGTAAAACATTAAATAATTCTTCCCAATTGTCTGCTTTCGGTTCATCAAGCGGAATAACAGGTTGTTGTTTTAGGGAGGAATAGTTTCCTTTGATCAATTTGGCCATCAAATCGGCTAATTCTCTTGGATTATCTGGATTGAAAAATGCGGTCAACTTACTTCCTTCTGCCGTTTCATGGGCATAAGGTAAATCAGCTAAAAGCATGGGCTTATCATATTTCTTAAATTCGGAAATTGGGAGACCCCAAGACTCAACTTTGGAAGAGTATATGAGGCAATTTGTCTTTCCATAAAGCTCTAACAATTGTGTCCTTGGGATAAAGCCCATGAATTCAATATTCTTAACACTCCCCCATTTTTTAAATAACCAATCAGCATATTTATTTTCATTACCTTTTACTGTAATAATAGCCTTGAAATTTTTTATTCCTTGATCCTCCGTCAGTATCCTTGAGGCTTCACAGATGACTTCAAAGTTCTTATGGCTATTTGGTGATCCTGCGAATAAAAAAGAATAATCAGCATCCGAACTTTGATCAGAGATTTCTATAGGGGTATCAGCAATCTTAGGCCTGGTAACTATAATTTTCTTAGGATCGATATTGAACATTTTGCTTAATCCCCTTCTGAACCAATCCTGTTGAACAACCAAATAATCATTTTTATGGATATTGGTCCTATAGATCAGTTTGGTAAAGATCGCGAACATTGCAATTTTTGGTGCAAAAACCAAATCGTGCATTTTCCATTTATAAAAGGAAAATGAGTTGTGACAATAGACCGCTCTTTTTTCCGCAATGACCGAGGGACTTGTATCATGTAAACCAAACCACAGCTCGACTGGTCCAATTTCTTTAGAAATCTTATTTAAAGAGACGTATTCATACCAAAGCCTATTTACCCATCTTTTCTTGGGCCATTGGGTCTCGATGTATTCAATGTTTGGGAAATCCGTTAATTCTCGCTTATACACAATAGCTACAACTCGGTATCCATGCTTTTCAGCATAGCCAGACAAGAATTTTAAGCAATCTTGGAGAATAGCCAAGGTGCCAGCTTCCACTAAATTTACGGCAGATATAACAATAGTTTTCATTAGCGATTATTCAAAGAATCGTTAAACAATTGAATCCATTTTTCCATCACCATAGCTTCAGAAAAATTGTTTGACATTTCAAAGGCTTGCTGCCCCATTGAATCTCTTAATTCAGGATCTCTGATAAGGGTCAAAATTTTATTTGCCATACCAACTTTATCTCCTTCCTCTAACAAATAACCGTTTTTACCTTCCTGAATAATATCTTTAGGTCCACATTTGCAGGTATAGGAAATCAGGGGTAATCCAGAAGCTTGACCTTCTAATAAGGCCATTGGCAATCCTTCATATCTGGAGGTCATAGCAATCATGGAACTGGACAAATATTGCTTGTCAATATCTCGAACAGGTTCTTTAAGGATTAATGTATCCTCTAGTCCTAGTTTATTAATTTGATTCTGTAAATTTTCTCGTTCAGGTCCTTTACCAAAAATATTTAGTTTCCAATCCGGTTCTTCTTGATGGACTAACTTCCAAACATCAATCAGATCTTCAAACCTTTTTTGATAATCATAACGGCCAACAGCAATGACATTTTTGGAATCTAATTGACTTCTTTGCGCTACTGGAAAGCTATTCGCATTTGGAATCACGACAATATTGGGAAGATCTCCCCAATATGATTTATCCTCTTGAGTTAAAACTACGAACTTATCAAACTTTTGAACTGTCCTAAGATCTTTATTACTTCTATATTTATCAATAAGTTTCCACAGCCCTTTCCGTCCATATTGCAACCTTTTAAATCTTGAAAAATGTATTTCTACAATTTTCTTACTGCCATCATTCATATCCGGCAAGAGGCCAACTTCATGGTCAAAAAGAGAAACACAGATATCAGGTTGGATTTCCGATAATTTTTCAGCTAGTAATTTTTTATGTAAAGCTTGTTTTCGGGGGTAGTCAAAAATCTTTTTTAAAAGACCGGAACTATTATTTTCAGTATAATTTATTCCTAAATCAATTTGTTTTATAGAAGCATGTAAATCAAAATATGGTTTTCGATTTTTCTGATCAGTGGTAATAATGCTGATATCATGGCCGAGTTTTGCAAGATAATTGGTTTTATTAGCCAATACTCGCTCCATACCTCCAGAGTTAAATGTACCTAGGATGCAATACGCTATCTTCATAAACTTCTTCTTTTTCAGCTATATCTTCTGTGACCTTTAATGAATCGATGCAATAAAAAACCGCGTATATAAAAAAGATGTCCGTGGCAACTTTAAACCAAATAATAAAGGTTAAAACCAACAAAATCAAAAAGAACATCCAATATTCAGGGTGTCTTTTCATAAACACCAATGCATTAACCACAAATAGGAGTGCAAAAACAGAAAAGCCAATTAACCCACTATAAAGGATAAAGCGGCAATAACCTATATCAGTACCATAAACAAAGTTGTCAAAAAGACCAGAACCTATTAACCAAGTCTTCTGATCCTCTGGCCATACCCACATTTCTCTATTTAATTTATCTGTAGAATCGGTTCTCCATTCCCCTTTTTCAACGTAATTAAAGAATCCTTCAAAGGCAAATCGCATTTGATCATAGAACTCAATGTTGGTATTATAAAGATAAATTGATATTCCAATTGCTACGGCCAGGAATAACCCAAACAATAGGCTTAATTTTCCAGAATACTGTTTGATTGCTTTTCTGAAAACAGATGAACCAAATAATAAATAACCTAAAGAAGCTCCTAAACCCAAAATAGTAGTTCTAGAGATGGCATTTCCAATAATTGCGATAAAGAAAAAGGAGATTAATAATAAACTAATAGACCATGCATTATTCCTAACTTTTTCATCATTATTTAGGACAGCAGTAATCATCAATAAAACTATTGTAAACCTTACTCCAGCAGGGTCTAAAGCAGCGCCAATCCCATAAAGCCTTTCTACTTCATCGAAGAATTCTTGGCCTTGAGATACATAGCTGTCAACAAATTGCTTAAAACTAGGAATATTATCAATCATTAATGCAGCAGCACATTGAAAAACACAAACTGCCGTTACATAATATGTAACCAACTTAAAGTCAACTTTTCCATGAACAATTTTGATCATTGAACAAATTGCATAGGCTCCAAAATACCAGACGGCAAAACTCAGAATGTAAGAAGCGTAAGCATAATCGGTCGTTTTATTAATGTCGGTAGAATAATAGCAGATAAATGAAAACAACAATGCTAAAATAACGGATAATAAAAATCCCTTTGAGATTTTTATTTCCCTTACAGTCAACCAATTCATACCAGCGAACATTACCCCAAGGACAGCAAGGACCATTTTGGTATTTAGACTGGGAAGGAAAGTAAAAGCTATCGGGAAGAGGAAAAAACTCACCGATACACCTAGAATTATATAAAGCAAAAATCGAATCATAAAGTACAATGATTATTTATACAATATCCCGTAAACAATTTTTAAAACTACTTTATTATAGATTTTAACAAGCCAAAATTGCTTTTTGACTGCCGCTAATTGCAAAAGTCTAGTACGCAAAGGAAGAGCTGTGTTTTCCATTACATATGGATTGGCCTCTGGAAACCAGTTTAACCACTTTTCATATTGAGAGACTTTTTCAGAAATTAATAATGGTAGTTTTATATTTAATTTTAAATAATACATTAAGTTACCTAACTTATCTGATATTACACTGCTTTTTAAATAGTTTTCAACTTCAGATACGTTTGCAGTTACTTGCTCAATATGGCTATCTGAATAGGTTTTAGTTAATGAAGCAGTGTTACTTTGACCGTAATGATAAAAATGCCGATCTAAATAGGCTACTTTTTCAGCATTAGAGAACAATTTGATTGCAACCATTAAATCCTCTCCCATGTTCTTGCCTTCCATAAACCTAATATTGTTTTCAACAAATAACTTTGTTCTGAATAAAAACAACCAAAGGTTCCACCTCATGGTTCCCCTCATCATCTTTTCAATAGCATCTAGTGGTGTTTCAAAATTTGGTTGCTTCATCTTTCTTTCATTTTTCTCAAATGTCAGGTACCAACTAAAACCCAGAATATCGAGATTATTTTTCTCTGATTGGTTTATTGACAACTCCAAAGCATCAGGATCTATTTCATCATCAGCATCTACAAAATAAATGTACTCACCTCTTACAATGTCCAAACCAGAATTTCTAGCAGCTGCAACTCCCCTATTAACTTCATGATTAATAATTTCAATTTCAAACTGAGATTGTGCTTTGAACTTTTCCAAAACTTCTAAGCTTTTGTCAGTACTACAATCATTGATGAAAATTATTTGTACTTCTTTGTAAGTCTGGGAGGATAAGGATTCCAAACATATATGCAAAGTTTTCTCTGCATTATATACTGGAACAATTATCGAAATTAGTGGTTTTCTTTCCATTATAAAGTTGCTACAAAACTAAGCTTTATTTATCTCTCATACCTGTAAATTTTTATCTACGAATAATAATTTACCTCTGTCTATTAGAAATAATTTCCATGAGTGATCTATTAAAATCTATTGCTTCATCAGAAAACTTTCTGCCAAATAAACAATGAGAATTCAACAATTCCTCCTGATGTGAACTATTGTAGAATTTGGTAGTTGCTCCTTCAAAAGTACATTTCAATAAATAATCATTGTAAAAAATCTCATTTTTAAGGTTAGAATTTTCTAATTCTGTTGGTATAAAAAACTCATCCGAGCAAAAAGAGTATTTAAAATTAATCAAGATTTCCTCCTTTCTCATATTTAAATATTTTGCTGATTCGGGATTTAAAGAAATCCATTGTGAGCCTTTTGAAAAATAAGGGTATTTTTTCTCTCTAAAGAGCTTAGTTCTCTTCTGAATAATTAAAGGTATTTTCCAAAAAAACTGGATAAGTTTTTTTATGTTGGGATTTTTATGCATAAATCCCCTAACAAAAAAATTATAACTTCTGAATTTGAGATTTATCTCATCCTCATTAGTTTCCATTTTTTGGATTTGCGTTTTTCCAAATTTTTCAAAAAAAGTATAAATGTATGACTTTGAATATAGGGGTAAATGATTACCTGAAATTATATGAAAATAAGAATAAGGGTTTTCTGAAATAGACTTTTCTATCGCCATTTCTAAAAGTGCCAATTCAACTTTTATCAAAGTTATATCTCCCCACCTTACGTCAAGCCTTTCATTTAAAATGAAGATTTTAGAAAATTTGGAATTCAATTTTGGAAGAACCTCAATTTTTTTATCAAAATGAATAAAAAAATCATTTTCAATACCATCCAACGTATCAATTAATAGCTGCAATGTTTGAAAATCTGCATGTGCAATTATTAAATATGCCTGTTTCATCAAAATTTTCCTGAGTTATTATTTTGGATTTATTGACAACCTTTATTTTATAGAGATACGATAAAGAAGACCTAAATTCTTCTTCCAAAACCAAAGAAAGTGCTTATAAGTTTTCCCTGGTAATTTCATGGTAAAATACATTAATTTAAAGTACCAAGGTACTTTTTCACTATTTAATGCCTGGCTTAAACATTCATCAAAATTTGTTTTAAAATAATTCTGATTTTCAGGAAAAAACACCAAAAGTTTATTGTGCATAAAATGTTTCAGGACAGCAAAATTATCGGCCAGCTTGTTCTCGTCATCAATTTCACTAATAAAAACTTTGAGAATTTTTAGATACGAATTAATACGCTTTAACTCATTCTTCGGAGAATTCATCACAGAGTTTAAATTGGTTTTATGCAGATAGGTCACCTCATGATTAAATACAATACTCTTGACACTTTTTCTTAACCGAAATAACCAAAGAACATCTTCATTTACAATACCTTCATGAAAATATAAGGATTCCTTTCGTAATAATTCTACTTTGATTAACTTATTCCAAGGAACAATAGGTAAACTTAAAAACAAATGATTTCGAATCCAACTTTTGTCAGTGGAGAAATCGGGAAAACCCTTGCCATTAAGAGAAATATCAGGCATTAAGACTTCATTTTCGCAGAGTACATTCCCCTGGACCAAATCGGCATTGGGGTGATTTTCTAAATCGGCAACCAACAAAGAAATGCAATTAGAAGTTATTTCATCATCGCTATCTAAAAAATATAAATAGTCTCCTGATGCAAGCGAAATTCCTTCATTCCTAGCTCCCGAGGCACCTTTATTCTCTTCAAGGATAATAAGTTTGAAATCTATCTCGCCTCGATATTCTGCTAATATATTTTTTATTAATTCAATTCCATAATTTTCTTTACTTCCATCATCAATAATTAAACATTCAATATTCACATAACTTTGATCCATAACAGATTTCAGGCAATCTATTATATAATCTTGCGCATTATACACAGGAATAATTATTGAAACTTTCATCGAAAATTTTTTAATTCTTTAAATACCGATTTTAATAATCTGGGATTATTTAAGAATATATTTAGTTAGTCTATTTATTATTCGCATATCATGCGAATTGAATTTTCTTGCAAAAAAAGATTTTGTATTCACTAAATAATCAAAATCTTTATATGTCCAGGCACGAATTTCATTTTCATGCCAACCAATCTCTCTCAAGCACCCTTGCCCTTCATCCACAATATTATAAATTTTCTCTTTAAAGTCAGAATTCCAACAAATGGTCTGCATAAATATTTCATCAGAGCAAAAGGTATTACGAAAAATTTTCTTTAACTCCTTTTTCTTATTTATTACAAAATCAGCTAATTCACTGGTTATACTAATCCATTGAGTTCCTTTTTTAAAATTAATTTCTTCATTTCTATTAATCTTAAAAATAACTTGAAATTCTATAAATATATATCGCAACAGTCGTTTTCCTAAAGAAATAAAATTGCCATTCCCCCTAAAATCTTTGGGAAATAGATGAAATTTATTAACTTTTCTATTTACCTCATTTTGATAGTTTGTAGAGTTAAACCCAATAAACTCCTTCCCCTCAGCATTTTCAAAAAAGTTATAAATTTCATCCATAGTTTTTATTGGAAAATCAACCCCAGATAAAAGATGTAAATATTTATATTTACTATTATTAAGGGCAGCTTCAAATAAGCTTATTTCAGCCTCTACGATGGAATAGTCTCCCCATCTTACATCAATCCTATTATTTAATATATAAAGACCTGAATGATTAGTTTTTAATACTGGGACTTCCTTATTTTTTTTATCAAAATGAATATAAATATCAAACCGTGGATCATCTAAAACCCCCACTAATCTTTCCAAGATTTCAAATTCGTTATGAGCTAAAATTAAAAAAGCTTGCTTCATTAAATACTAATATTTTAAACGTCTATATAAGTTTAAAGCAGAATTAAACAAACTATATACAATTTTATTCTTCAATAATTTATAATTATTATACAACTTGTGATTTACTGTCATTTCCTCCCTTATTGTTAGTGGTAGTTTTTCATATACATTCCACCAATCAACAAATTTTATTGTGAAGGTATTCCAAGGTTTTTCACCAGTATAATGAATATTCCCAATATGTTGTACCTTTTCCCAATCGCTTAATGAAAATCTTTTTAAAAAATCCGCTTTATATTGAACTAAAAAATATGTTCTAATGCTATTGCACCAAACTGGTAATCCAAGTGTTCTACCAGAACATATTTTATTTAAAGCATCCTGATCAGGAAACATATAGTTAGGATTGTTTGCTTCTTTTAGCAATTTTTTAGTTAGATCATCTTTCCTCATTAAACCAGTATTCATCAATAAAACACCAGAGTTAAAATATTGACCTGGCTTACATCCAATTGATTCCAAATAATCAAATTGTTCTGGAATCGCAGCTTCGTATACCGCACCTAAATAATTATTTTGCAGATCAATCTCATAGATCTGCCCAAGGTCATTTTTAATAATAATATCGCAATCTAAATAAATGACTTTATCATATTCCTCTATAATTTCCGGAATTAATAATCGGTAGGATGCTGCAATCGTATATCTTTCATCAATATAAATATCTTGTAACAATCCATTTAGATTTTTTAATGTCAATCTATGCTTATCACCAATCAACATTTTTAACTTCCCAACCAAATTTTCATCCAAATCTTCTTGAAGAAGACATATAAAATTAAATTGTTCTTTAGAATTTGAAACAATAGAATAAATACATGTGCAGGCTGGAACAAAATAATTTGAAGTAAAAGCCAGAACAATTGGAATATGTTTATTATTCATTTTAAGATTTTTCAATTAATTATTGTTTCATATTTACCCATTCTGTAATAAATTCCCGATCAAGCTATTTTTATTTATCAACCCTAGCATTCCATATTCTTTTATCATAGACCTGTCAGTGGAAGTTAACTTAATAAAGGGATAAAAATTTCCATCAATAGGTTTTCTACAGAAAGTATAATTAATCAGGTATTTATCCCAGTTCAAACTTTCTTGAATTAAAAAACAACAATCTTCACATTTCTTCAGATATAAATTTAATCCAGATGATTCTCGCATTGCTATTTGACAAGCTAAATAGACTAAAAGATATGAAGGATCAGTAATTTTTTGACGGATTAGTTCATAATCATCTCTTTCTTGTATTCTATCAAAATATGCTTTATTTCCAATATTGCCAAGAGGTCTTAAAATATCTAGCCACAATTTAATAAAAGAATTTTTAGGATAAGTAGCTAAAAACCAAGATTCAATTACTGGATAATTCTTATCAGTGGTAGATACTTCCCTATAGTATCCTATCAAATCATAATGATTATCATTTGATAAGTTAATTACCCAATCAAAATTCTCATTAATTATTGCAGTGCTATCCACCCAAATCCCTCCAAACTCATAGAGTAATTCTAACCTAATAAGATCTGATTTATTTGCTAAAGGAATGTTTGATTCGCAGACAAAAGACGGCAAGTAATCGGATAGGTTATCTTTATTTAATAATACAACCTTAAAACCCAAATTGATTCTTGTAATTCTTTCGACCGACTTTTGAACCAATTCGGGTAAATTTCCATCTTCCCAGTACATCCAAATAATTTTAGGAATTGGAATAGCAGAAACTTTGCTACCTGTATTAATAACCAATAAGTCCTCTTGTTTTGGAGTAGGAATTTCCGAATGATGAAGTTGACCTAAAATCATAGATTTAACAACTTTTATTAAAGGGATGATTTTCCTTCTAAAATATGGCAAATTTTGGTCCTTCATGAGAATCTAAATAATTATTATTTATTTTGTAGCCGAACTTTGTCAATAATTATTTTAACAACTAAGAACCAATCATATTTATTAGCTTGAATAAAATTATTGACCTTTTCTGAAGTCGTTGAAGCTGGATGAAAGAAAATTTTAAGATGTAATTGTTTTAGAATATTCTTGATTATTTTAAGATTCGATTTTTCGTTGAATGCATTTTTAAATGATTCCATATGCAAGATATATTTTCGAAAAAATGAAACATCTTGAGTTTGATTTGTTAAACCTCCAGAATGCCTTCTATATGTCGAAGTAGTATCAGTAATTCCATAACTCTTACCAGCCTTCATCATGTATAGAAATAAAACTGTATCTCCATACATAAATTTATGCTTACGAAAAAAACTAGGGAACTTTTTAAAATGATCAGAATTTTTCATAAAAAAGGATGACGTATGCGCTATCCAGTCCTTAATAATCTCATCACTTTTAAATTCTCTATTTATTTCAACCTTAGTTAGTTCGTTAGACTGATTATACTCACCATCTTCGATTTTAACATTTACATTTGAAAAAACTATGGAATATTCATCATTCTTACTCAAGAAATTATATTGTTTTGTTAATTTATCATTATCTACCCAAAAATCATCTCCTTCACATATAGCTACATATTCTCCCTTAACATTTTCTATTGTCCATAAAAAGTTCTCTAACGCTCCAAGGTTTTTTTCCTGATTAACATAATTAATAATAAAGTTTTCAGGAACTTTAACGTTTGAAAAATATTCTTTTAAGATTTCATCCGTGTTATCTGGAGACTTATCATTAGAAATTAAGATTTCTACTATACCTTCGAAATTTTGAGAAAGTATTCCATCCAAAGCCTGTACTATATAATTAGCATGACCATAAGTAGTCATAATTACAGAAACATCAATTTTTCTGTTAATAATTGGGTTTACCATAGAATTTATAAGATAATTAAAGTAAATAGCTTGCAAAAAGGTCTGGCAATTGCAACATTAAACTAACTTAATCTGATCTAACATTTGATGAATTTCATCTTTTGAATTGAACATCAATGCATCCAAAATTGATAGCGCAGGCTCAAATTCTCTATATCCTTGTTTATAATCTTTGAGTTTAATTTGATGAAAATACATATCAATATCAGCATTAATATATTTATCTCTATTAAAGAATACTTGGCCTCCAATAGGATTAATATAAGTTAATTGTGCTCCTAAGCTTTTACAAATATTTAATGCCCATTCATCAGGATTTTTCGGTTCATCAATCTTTAATCCCATTTTTGAAAAGACTAAAATTTCCTTAGGCATATCAAGAAATAAACATAATTCCGTAAGGATATGTTTGTTTAAAGAAGTAATATCATCAAAATCCTTTGAGAAAACTTTTCTCAGAAAATCCATGACTACATCATAATTTGGCGCAATTTTTTTATAAATCTGAAATTGTGCTAAAATCTTATCTTTCCAAGGTTTAGAATTATCTAATTTACAATCTTTAATCAAGGTTGATCTACCATTTTCTTTTTTCAATGGTACCTGAATGTACAACCATCCTTCCTTTTGTTTTAATATTCTATTTCGCTCAATCCAACCCTTTCTAATAAATTGGACAGTATCTAATAAAATAAACTTATCAGTATGTTTTATTAAACTGATATAACCCAAATACGGAAAAAAATATGGCTGCATTATACCTATTTTTTTTCTAAGCATAATGAATTTGTTCTAAGATGTTAAAATTACTAGTGTGTGTTTAGTCTGCGTGATTTCTGTTTTTTTTTGTTTTCTTTTTTTAATCCATATCACAAAATTTAATACCCTTAAAGTTTTACTATTATTTTAAATAATTATTGTTTTCTTTTATTATTTTACCTGGAACCCCGACTACTGTGCATCCATCCGGAATGTCCCTATTTATAACTGAACCAGCACCAACAACTACTCCTCTGCCAACAGTAATATTTGGAAGAATTGTGCAATTAGTGCCTAAAAATGTTAATTCACCAATTCTACAATTTCCTGAAATAGCAGAACCTGGACAGACTTCAACAAAATCATCAATTAAAACATCATGGCCAATTGAAGCCATTTGGTTAACCAAAACCCCTTTTCCTAGTTTAACATCATTGGTAATTACGGAATTCAACATTATGTTTGACGCGGCACCAATTTCCACACCAAATGATCCTATTTTACTAGTTGAAGATATTATAGAATACGGAATTCCACCAATATTTATAAATTTTTGATATGCAAAAGATCTCAAAAAAGGACCACCTAAACCTAAAACAAAACGATTGTCAATTTTCTTAAAATAGTCAGTTGCTTCTTCAAGGTTTCGGAGGATTTCGAATTCATTGTAAAGTTTATTAGGAAGATCAGATGAAATATCATCAAAAAATACAATATCACTCTTATTTTCCTTTTCTAAGCAAACTTCCAAAACTTCCTTGGCTAAGCCTTTTGCTCCAAATATTAACATTTAATTGTTATTTTGACTCCTTAATATTAGCCTACATATCCAGTCTACTTCCTCATCAGTCAATTCATAAAACAAGGGAAGACACAAGACCCTCTTCGCAATATCATCTGTAACCTCACATTGAATTGGTGTTAAATATGGCAAACTTGAAGATAGACTTGGATAAAAATATCTCCTTGTAAAAATTTCATTGGTATCTAAAGTAGTTTTGATTTTTAACAATAGTTCCTCTGATTCTAAAATATATACCAAGTAAGCTCCATTTTGTGTTGATTTACCATGCCACTTTGGAATCCTTGCATTTAACCCCTTAAGATTATCTTCATATTTTTTAATAATCTCCAAGCGTCTGTTTATTATTCTATCTAACCAGTTGAAATTAACCAATCCCATGGCAGCATGAAATTCAGAATTCTTTCCATTTAATCCCAGTTCATCAAAACTGCTGTATCCTGAAATCCCAAAATTTCTCATATATGCAATTTTCTTTAGTAAATCTGGATCTTTGGTAATGACGAGGCCTCCTTCAATACTATGATAGAGCTTTGTAGCATGAAGACTGCAAGTACTTATATCACCATATTCAAATATTGATCTTCCATTCACTTTTACCCCAAATGCATGTGCTCCATCATAAATAACTTTTAGCTTATGCTTCCTAGCAATAATTTCTATCGCTTCCACATCACAGGGATTGCCATAAACGTGTGTTGCCAAAATTGCACTTGTATCTGGACCAATCGCTTCTTCTATTTTTCTTGGATCAATATTTAATGTATCTGGGTCAATATCAACAAACTTTGGTATGCAACCTTCCCATACAATCGAGGAGGTCGTAGCAACAAAAGAAAATGGTGTGGTAATAATTTCTCCCTTGAGATCTAAAGCTTTAATAGCCAATTGCAAAGCAACTGTTCCATTCGTAACATACAACAAATGTTTAATGCCTAAGTAGTTCTTAAGCTCCATTTCTAATTTGCTTGCTAAAGGCCCCATGTTAGTCAACCATTTTCGTGACCAGATGCCGTCTAAATAATCTTTATAATCTTCAATCGGAGGTAAAAATGGTTTGGTAACTGGTATCATTATTAATTATTTAAATAACAACTAAAATTAAAGTTTTCTACATTATCTTACTAAGAATAAAACGAAAAGCCATCTTAATCTTATCTCTCCTTTTAACTAATACACATTTATTAATCACTAAAATCTTGCTGATTGGCAAAAACTTTATCACCTGATTATAATAATCATAGACACATTTTTCGTACAATCTACTTTTGGAAGTTTCCTCAAAATAATAAGCATCAAATCTATTGGATGGTCTATCATAATTTAAATTAAACAGCCATAAGTATAATTTTGTAGTCGCCTGTAACTTTTCGAACAGCAAATTTTGATTACTTGACAAATGATAACTTGAAATTCTAAATTTAAATAACATTTGGTTAGTGTTGGCAACTCCGTTTTCTGAATATAATAGGGTTGATGCTACATCTGAACCAAAAGCAAATGGAAAGTCTATAAATCCTTTGCTTTTCAAAACACTAGATTTGAACATATAATTTCCTATACAAGTAAATATAGAAGCTTTATACCATGAATATAAAAACTCATATTTACTACACTTTTCAGGGATTATGCCATCGACTCCTATAGTATTATTATTCTCATCAATTTGTTCGACCATAGATCTAATAATATCTACTTCAGGATATTTATTAGCTAAATCTACACAATTTTGAAGAAATTCCGAATCATATAAATCATCATCTGCAGCTAATACAATATAATCTCCTTTTGCAAATTGAATACAATGATTCCATTGCTTTACAAGACTTTTCCCACCAATATTTTCAGCATTTTTATGATATGTAATCCTCGGATCCGTAATGGAATGTAACAAAGAGTCTAAATCCTCTGGGGAAGCATCATTAACAATTATCAACTCAAAGTTGGTAAAACTTTGATTCAAAATACTATCAATGGCCGCTTCTAAAAATTTTAGTTTGTATGCGGGCAATACAACAGAAACAAAACTCATAATTATTAATTAATTACTCACACCAAGTCTTGATTGAATCACATTCTTTAGGTATAACCTTTCAGTATCATTCATTCCTAAAAAATATGAAGAAATCAATACGCCAAAAATTGAAGATAAAACAACCAATAATAACCGAATGAATGAATCATCCATAAAAAGCAATAATATTATAGGCACTAAAACGGCAATCGCAAAAATCAATAGACAATTGATCACAACTTCTTTTACATAGGTTAATTTTGACATCTTTATTAAAGGAGAAACAATAATCAATCGGAAAATCTGACCAACAATTTCAACTATAAAATGTACAATAAAAACAGTAATAACTGGAAAATTATTAGCAAGTAAGAAATACGAAATTGGAACAATTGTCAATGATATTACGCCTACTACAATTTCATACTTTCGGATTACCCCAGTTGCTTTAACTGCAAAAACTAATGGGTTTGCAAAGGCATTTATTAAAGTAATTAATAAAATAATCCTTACAAATCCAACTGTATAGTCTGGAACAACCTTTAACCAAATTGACAATATCATCTCAGTCTCGATTAAAATCGGCAGCGATAATATTAAAAATAAATAAAATGAAAATTTAGAACTAGCATAAATCAATTTATGCATAAAATGAAAATTTTCACTTGCATAACTTTTAGTAATTTGAGGATTAATTGCTGTCTGAAAACTACTAATAAACCTAATAACTAAACCTTGCATTTGCATAGCTACTCCCCTTGCAGCATTTACAGTTGTTCCAAAAAACACATTAATTAACAGGTTAATCCCTTGGTTCTGCAAAATAAATGCTGAATCTCCGAACAAACTCCATCCAGCAAATGAAGACATTTCTTTGAATAAACCCCGATCCCAAAATAATTTAGATTTAATTTCACGAAATGTTGAGTAACAATAGATAATAATCAGGATCTGAATTAAAATTTGGATAGCCAAAAGTAAGACTCCGTAAAAAATTAATTTATCGCCCGAATAAGTCTTCAAAAATATTATTAATCCAAGTTTTAATGCTAAATCTATTAGTGAAAAATAAGTGAAAACTGATATCTTTTCATGGGCAATAATTACTCCCGAAAAAGGTACGCCAATTATATTTATGGCTGTAATTACAACTGAACAATGAAAAATAACATTAGCAGCGTCCATCCTATTATCTGCAATTTGCATCTTATTCTCCATGAACCATATTCCAGTAGGTTCAGCAATTATTACAATTACTACTGCAATTAATAAATGCACTAATAAGGATGTACTAAAAATCTTCTGAAAATTTTTAAGATCCCCTTTCCCTAAGGCAAATGTTAAATATCTTGTGGAAGATGAAGTCATCGACCCACTTAATATTACAAACATAGCGACGATTCCCCCTACAACATTGTAAATCCCAAAATCTTCAACCCCTAGTTCAGTTAATAATACCCTAGAGGTATACAATGACACTAACATGCTCAAAAACATTTGAACATATAGCATAAAGGAATTCTTCGCTATTCTTTTTAAATTCTCTGAAGCCATTCTAGTTTACTTCCCAAATTCTGCATTCAACATCCTCCTTAAGCCTTCTTCCATCGAATAAGGTGGAACAAAACCCGAAGACATCGCCTTTGTAGAATCATATTTAGTAACTGCACAGAATTTCTTGACACGAACAGAACTGATCGTCAGTTTTTTTCGGCTTATAAAGGCCAACACATCAAACCCATAACCCCCTAACATCCCAATCCAATATGGAATATGGGTTGTAGGTATTTTCTTCCCTAAAATCTCACCGGTATGATAAACCAAATCATTTGTGGTAAAATCAGGTTTGTCTACATAATTATAAACATTATAACCTTCGCGTTTGTGCTGAATCAAAAACTCAAGGAATGCTACAACATTCCCAACATAGGACATAGATTTTTGGTTCTTTCCATCCCCTATCATCATGAATTTCCCTGAAGCAATTTGATTCAAAAGGTTAAATACATTTCCTCTATTTCCCTCTCCAAATATCACGGTAGGACGAACGATATTCACATTCCAATCCGAATGGGTCTTATACCATTCCTGTAGCACTTGTTCAGCCTCCCACTTACTCTTTCCATAATGGTTAAAGGCATCCGCAGGGAAAGATTCATCCGGATTATCCTTATCTAAACCATAAACCGCAACAGAGCTCGTAAAGATTAACCTATTGACTCCATTGGCTTCCATCGCTTCAAGGGTATGTCTCATCCCCTCTACATTCACATCATAATAAAGTGAAGTTGGAGAAACATCATCCCTATGCTCGGCAGCTAACAAAATAACAACATCCTGCCCCTTCAAAAGCTCTTTTAATCGAACTTTGTCGAGCACATTTGCAATCTTTGTTATTTGCGGATAACTAGAACTTTGTTGTTTATCAATATTGATAAGGTTTAGTGTGGGAGTATCAATGAGGTTTCCAATTAGCTTTGTGCCAACAAAACCTGAACCACCGATAATAGCTATATTCATCTATGATCTAAATGTTATATTTTTTTTGTTAATGTGACGGAAACTGCATTTGAAGCTACACCAGTTTTCACTTCTTTTAATGGATCCTCAGCAAATTGAACCGTTTCTACTTTAATAATTTCTTGCTCCATTTCTTGATTAACAAGTTTTGCGTTTCTTTTGTTCACAAAATAATTGAAAGTCAATGTAAATAAAAACCATAAAACTAAATCCAATAGAACAACAATATTATTGCTAATAAATTGGACCGTGATAATATTAAAAGCACAGAAAAACAAAGAGAGACCGATGATGCTCATCATTGCACTTTTGTGTGAAAGTCCAGAACGAAGTAATTTATGGTGTAAGTGACTACGATCAGCTTTAAATAAGGGCAATCCTTTAAACCATCTAATAAATATAACTCTTGCTACATCAAATACAGGAACAATTAAGGTTGAGAAAGCAACAACAATTGCACCTTCTGAAAAAGGCTTGATACTTTTATTGTTCATTGCAAAACTTATTGCTAAGAAGGCCATTGTATAACCCAAAGTCATACTTCCCGTATCCCCCATGAATATCCTTCTTCTCCTTTTGGATGCCCCAAAAACATTATAATAGAAAAATGATATTAATATACCGGTTGTAATAAATGCCAATAAAGCATGGATCCAGGCATGGTAAAATGCAAATAACGTACCTAATACTAGGCACCCTACTCCAACCAACCCTGAACACAAACCATCTAGACCATCAATTAGATTGATGGCATTGATAATTAGAACGACGGCAAAAATCGTGAGGGGAATACCTGCCCATGCAGGAAGGTAAGTTAGGAACATTAAACCATATAGGTCATTGATCCATAAACCAGCTAAAGGAAAAAATGTAGCCACTAATATCTGAGCTACAAACTTCCATTTATAGCTTACTCCAATTAAATCATCCGCAATACCAATGATATAAAGAATAACCAACCCACAAATCAGCATGATAAACATGGGAAACACTTCCCATGTCACAATCCCCAAATTGACAAAATTGGTTTTATAAACTAATACAACGGTAATGGCTAATAAACAACATTGAATGGGAACAAATGCAACTCCACCTAACCTAGGTACTATACTTTGATGGACTTTTCTAGCATCGATGGGGTCAAATAGCCTCTTCCTATATGTAATAAGCATAATGTATGGGATGATAATCTTCCCAAGAAATATGGCTAGTAAAAAAGGAACAAGTAGAATGATAAACTCCATCGACTTAATTATTTAGACTTTTTTTTGTCAGTAGATTCAGTTACACTATGTCTAACCAACAATTTAATTTTGCTATAACAATTAGCATTTGTTTGGAACAAATTTATAACATATTTACAGGGCAAACGAGTGTTTAACCCCTTCTATATCTTCTTTTTCTCTATTTGTAGCCCAAACCTTACACCCCTATTTACGTGCTTAAACATTTAATTTTAAAGTTTTATCTTTTGAGGATAGCCTTTATTAATACCATTAAGAAAGATTTAAAACCCATATTTTTTGGGCGTTAGAATAACATTTAGGATATTGTTGAGGAATTATTACCACACACCTCAACATTAAGGATTGAAATCGTTAATAATATTATAAAAATAGAAATTTTAAAGTAATAAATAAATTATTTGAAGAACTTTTTCCAAGCTGAACCTTTAGAAGGTCGGTGGCCCTCTTGGTATATTTCATCTGTATTGAACTGCAGCTCATGGGCCATTTTCCGATTGATTGCTCGATAAATTATCCCCCAATCGGGCAACCCACCAAAGTTCCGGTCATCGATAAATAGATCTGCACTTAGCTTTCTGGAGCCTTGGCTCCGATCTTCTTCAGGAAAATTGGAATTGTGAGCATAGAAAACCAGCCCCTGATCTTTACAATAATCAATTGCCTCTTGTAACAACTCGCCTTCCCTTACGGTCCACAAAATCAAAATATGAGAATCATTCTGTAACTGCTTCAAAGTATCAATTGCAAAAGGAATCTGTTTTCCGATCTTAGGATATCTATGTTCAACTATGGTTCCATCGAAATCTACCGCAATTACCATCTTTCATTATTTTTTATCTAATACAACAAATTCTAGTCCAAATATCCAATAAAATTTCAGCTCTTTGCGATCATATCGTAAAGAATATTTTATATTTTTTCATAATGAAAAATCCTTTTATTCAAAATATAATTTTGTAAAAGTTACAATCATTTATTTTTTTCAAAATATAATTAGGAAAGAATCCAAAATCATATAACCTGCTCCTAAATGATTTAAATCAAGATTAGTTTCCCAATTCCTATTACTGAAAAACATAGACTTCAGTCCTCTTCAATTCCATCGGCTTGCATAGATATTAAGATTTAATAATTTAGCGCCGCAAATTTCACAACTATTCACAAAATAATTATCAATCATGAAAGTATTAAAAGTTGCTTTTTTATCTGCTGTTACCTTTTTCTCTTTTCAAGTTTCAGCCCAAGAATCCGAACAACAAGACGCCCCACAGGCAGACACGACCAAAACTTGGACGATCAAAGGAGAAAATACATTCTTGTTAAACCAAAGCTCTTTTTCTAACTGGGCGGCAGGTGGAGTTAATTCCTTAGCGGGTAACCTAATTTTCAATTATGACTTCAATTACAAAAAAGACAAATGGAATTGGGATAATAAATTGATCGCAGCCTACGGACAGACCTACCAAAAAGAAACAGATTGGAGAAAAAACGACGATCGATTCTCTTTAAATAGTTTACTTGGTTACCAAGCTGCTGAAAAATGGTATTACACTTTTTTCATGAACTTCAACACACAATTTGCAAACGGTTATGAGTATGATGGCGCAACTAGAGGTAGAAAAATTTCTGCTCCTTTTGCTCCAGCATATTTAAGCTTTGGTCCAGGTATTGCCTATAAACAGTCTGACAACTTTAAAATTAACATCTCTCCTGCATCAGCAAGATTCGTTATGGTAGGTGCAGAAAGCTTAAGACCTGATTTCGGAGTTGATCCGGATAAATTCTCAAGAAATGAATTCGGTGCTGCTTTAGATGCGTATTACAAAGTCGGATTAATGGAAAACATTACTTTTGAAAATATCCTGAAATTATATTCCAATTATCTAGAAGATCCACAAAATGTCGATGTGGATTATTTAGCAAACCTTAATCTTCAAGTAAACAAATTTATCACGGTCAATGCAGCTGTGCAATTAGTATATGATGACAACGTGAATGTTCCTAAAAGTGATGGCACTAAGGGACCTGGACTTCAGGTAAGACAGATTCTAGGTGCAGGGGTTACCTATAAGTTTTAATATCCTTCTATAATAAAATATCATTACGAAAAGCGGCCAAATGGCCGCTTTTTTTATACCTCTATAACCTAAGTCATTAAGTTAAGGATTTTATGTACTAAGGTTCATTTGAAGCATCTCGGAGAGATGCGAACCTTCAAACTCAACGACGGCCTTTATTGAATTGAAGATGACAAAGCCTCTAGGAGGAGAACCGTACAGATTCTTCACTAATCCGTACAAAATTGGAAATGAATTCAGTAGGGATTTTCAGAAAAATATTTCACCCACACTGTGGGTTATTCGATTAACGATCCGATTTTCTACAAAGAAGTCACCCCCTCTGAGGGTTTTCTACAAACATTTATCCTTCCGCATGAAGTCCTTTAGCATCCGGCTCATTTCCAGTGGCGGAAAAATGGATAGAATGCCGATGCCCTGCGCGATGGGATTGGCCTTGGAATGCTTTCAGAATATCATCCCTTTTAATGGGATGATATTCTGAAAGATATTCCCGACAACAAGGCATTCTATCCATGTGTGGGAGCCTGTGCGAAATGCCACCTTAAATGGGCCGAAGCCTTTTGGTTACTTTTGGGCTTCAAAAGTAACGAAGAATCTAAATTTTTGTTTTTTCATTAACTTAATGACATTGCCCTATGGCCTAAGTCCTATTCCGTATTATTTGAGTTTTACGAAACCAAAAGATTGAATCCCTGTTATTTAAATAAGGAAATAAAACATAAAATCTTATTCAAAATGGCTAAAATAGTTGCAGAACAATTGGTAGAAATGCTCGTAGAAGCAGGAGTTAAACGGGTATATGCAGTAACAGGTGATAGTTTGAATTTTTTCAATGAAGCAATTAGAAAAGATGGAAGGATACAATGGGTCCATGTCAGACACGAAGAAGTAGGTGCTTATGCCGCCGCTGCCGAGGCAGAGCTTGATGGCTTAGCTTGTTGTGCCGGAAGCTGTGGTCCTGGGCATATACATTTAATAAATGGAGTATATGAAGCACATCGAGCACATGTACCCATGCTCGTCATTGCATCGACCATTCCAACTAATCAGATGGGAACCGGCTACTTCCAAGAAACCAATACTTACAAGCTTTTCGATGACTGTAGCGGATATAACCAACTGATCACGACTGCTGAACAAGCACCACGAATTATCCAATCTGCAATTCAACATGCCATTTCTCAAAAAGGAGTAAGTGTAATAGGCTTGCCAGGAGATGTTTCTGAATTGAAAGCCAAAGAATCAGTCACTTCAACCCAAATTTTCCGTTGCAATCCATTAATCAGGCCTTCTGATAGAGAACTTCAAACCATAGCGGATCTCATTAATAAAGGCTTAAAGATCACATTATACGCAGGAATTGGAGCAATAGGCGCTAGATCAGAATTACAGCTATTGGCAGAAAAACTAAAATCTCCAGTAGGTTATAGCTTTAGGGGGAAAATGAATGCCCAACTTCCTCCTCCATATGATGTAGGAATGACTGGCCTATTAGGCATCCCATCTTGTTACCAAGCTATGAAAGAAGCTGATGTTTTGGTTTTACTCGGCACGGACATGCCTTATGACGATTTTATGCCGACGGACAATAAGATTATCCAGATTGATACCGCAGAGGAAAGACTTGGCAGAAGATGCAAACTTGATATTGGGGCTGTAGGTGATATCAAAGAAACGATTCTTGCCTTATTGCCACTCCTTGACCAAAAAGTTGACAGTGCTTTTCTGGATTCCTTTGGAAAATTCTCGAAAAAGGTTCAGGAGAACCTTCATGAATATGTTGATGATATCGGGACTCAAGATGCCATCCAGCCTGAATTTGTTGCTGATGTCATAAACAAACACGCGAGCCCAAACGCCATATTCACCCTTGATACTGGAATGACCTGTGTTTGGGGTGCAAGGTATATTCAACAGACTGGGGATCGCAAGATGTTAGGATCTTTTAACCATGGTAGTATGGCAAACGCCATGCCTATGGCAATTGGAGCAGCTTTTGCTCACCCAGAAAGGCAGATCATAGCAATGTGTGGAGATGGTGGCCTTTCCATGTTATTAGGTGATTTGGCTACTATCAAACAATACAATCTGCCCATTAAAATTATCGTGTTCAACAACAGAGCCTTAGGTATGGTAAAACTTGAAATGCAGGTTGCTGGTTTGGTTGATAATCAAACCGATATGCTTAACCCTGACTTTGCAAAAGTGGCTGAAGCATTCGGTATTCCAGCAATGAATATCCATAAACCTGAGGAGATAGATGCAGTCATTGCAGAAACCTTACGAGTCGAATGTCCATTCCTGTTGAACATCTTCACTAACCCAAGTGCCTTGGCAATGCCTTCCCACATCAGCGCAAACCAAGTCGTAGGCATGACAGAAAGTATGGGCAAGTTAATCCTTGGTGGCCGAATGGACGAAGTTTTCGAAACCATTAAATCAAACTACAAACATTTAAAAAGCATATTCTAACAAAAAACAGGGCAAACCCACCGTTTGCCCTGTTTTTCTATTTTTAATAGACACATTTTCTCATATCTCACATCTCAAATCTATTGTCTCATTTACTCTTATACAAATGGCTCAATAAGGCGAAACATAAGATAAAACTCATTATAAACCCAAACCAAGAAAGTACAGGGATTCCCCAAATCAAATAACCAACGCGACCATGAGCAAGAATACTTGCTCCAACACCAAAGGTCATTGCCAAAATAGACAACAAGAACTTATTCCCCATTCTATGCAAGATCAATTGAAGGTTATCAAAATCTTGCATCTTATGGTTCACAGTAATCTTATCATCCTTAACCTTTTCTAAAATAGTCAATAGATCCAAAGGAACTTCGGTTAAGACATCCTTCGCAAATTTTGCTTTCTCTTTCAGTTGACCTAGAATATATTCCGAAGAAAATTTCTCTGCTGCTATCTTTTTCGCAAATGGCTCAATACTTTCGGGCACATTGAGGTCGGCATCCAATTGTCTGCCGGTACCTTCCAAAATGGAAACTCCACGAAGTAATAAATAGACAAAATCAGGCAATAAGATATGGTTACTCTGTAATACGATATTTAGCTTTTGGAGCATCACGGAGATATCGATATCATCCAATGCATTTTGCTTGATCATTTCAAATATTTCATAAGCATCTCGCTCCAATCGCCTTTCATCTTCAATATGATGAGCTACCGAAAGCCTTTTTATGTTTTTGATCAGGCTTTTCGCATCATTTGCTAAAAAATCCAACACCATTGCTTCTATGATTTTTCTGTCTTCTGGAATCATAAAACCCATGGCACCAAAGTCAATAAAGACAATTTGGCCACGCTGATTTACAAATACATTTCCAGGATGAGGATCGGCATGGAAGAAACCATGCATCAATACCTGTTCCAGATAAAGATCCAACACGTTCTGCAAAACAGATTTTGGATAAAGCCCATATCGCTCAAAACCTTCTAGATCATTCACCTTTACGCCATCGATGTATTCCATGCAGATCAAGGTATCCGTACTATACTTCCTATAGACTTTAGGAACATATACATCTTTGTTCTCCTTAAAATTCCGCCTAAAGCGCTCAATGTTATTTATTTCATTGGTAAATGAAAGCTCATTCAACAATGAACTCTCAAATGAAAGAACAATCTGATAGAGGTTCATTTTATAAACCACTTCATATTTCCGCTGCAGTAACTTGACTAAATCCTTGATAAAATCAAGGTCAGCTTGGATTACCTCATCAATTTCTTCCCGTTTTACTTTTAATACGACTTCCTTACCATTGCTTAGTGTTGCACGGTAAACTTGGGCAATTGAGGCAGATGCAATAGGTTTTTCATCGATGGAAATAAAATGCGCATCTAGGTCAATCTCCAATTCATTGGATAGCCTTTTTCGGATATCAATTCCTTCATCAGCCACCTCATCTTGCAATTTTACCAGCTCTTCTTGTAAATCTTTTGGAATAATATCAGGACGATTGCTAAGTAATTGACCCAACTTAATAAAAGTTGGCCCCAGCTCTTCAATCGCCAACCTAACCCTTATATTAAAATCTTCTTCAAAAACTTTCCGAGCATGATTATTCCAGAACAAAAAACTATCTGGCAAAATCCTGTCCAGGTTGGATCTTGAAACAACCTCATCAAACCCATGTTTTGATAGGATTTTCAGAATCTGTCCAACTCGCTTTATTTTTTGAAAACCATTGATATGCTTCATGCTAAAATTTATATCCTAAAAGAGACAGACCTTTCCAACTACAGCCTAATTATTTTCTATTTAAATCTGTAACCAACAAAGGGTTACCCTTCTTCATTTCTTCTAAAAAATCAGCAACTTTTTGAGTGGATGGCGACTCCATTAGATAGTCTAGTTCTTTTTGTGTGATTCCAACTAATTGAATAAAAGATACTTCACCATGAGCTGTTTTTATCCTCCCTAATTGAGGATCCAAGCAAGTAGCAAACCCTACTATATCAGTTTCCGTATTTAACCTTATTGGCCCCCTAGCTGGAATAAACTGATTCTCTTCAAACCATCTTCCACTTTGGTATACATATCGAGCTAAATTATTGAAAACTTGCATTGCCCAGCCTGGATCGCCCTCATCTTCTGAAAAAGGCACCAACCTAAAGGTAAACTCAAAACCCCATTTACTGAATTCACTTTCCGCCATTTCTGGGTTATAGTAAAGCTCGCTCATTCCATAGCTAACCAAATGTAAGTGTGAAGGCTCATGATTATTTTCATAAACGCTTATTCCATCAATAGGGTCTGTTCCGCCAGCTGCAAAATGCAAACCACATAAAGGACCATAATGCCTTGCCTCAATACCCTCATAAATAGTAGCTAGCTGCCCATCTATTGCAGTCCAACCTACCGTATCATCTTCATTATACTTCGATAAATATTCTTCTTTTTTCATTCTCTTTATTTAATAATGCATTACAAACCTAATTGTTTGTGCTCTTTAACAAATAGGGACTATCATTCCCTTTTTATATTGAATTACATCTAAAATCAAGCCATTCATCCTAATCCATAGATCAGCAATAGATTTAATTTCAGTCGGATATAAGTTAATCATCAAAAATCATAGATTAATGGTTTATTTTAAATTATTCCCTCAAAATCAGCATATAAATTCTGACATTCAATAAGAAAACAATCCATTTTTCCCTTAACTTACAGCATCAAACCTTGAAAAAATGGTAAAAGAAAGATTAGCATCGACCTTAGGTAGACGTGATGAGGAACCAAATATCCTATTAGCGCAAGAAATCGCGAAAACCAAGGATAGCAAGTCTGTCGAGGAACTGATACAATTGATCAAAGGCAATCAAAAAGATTTGCAGAATGACAGCATTAAAGTACTTTATGAGATTGGGGAAATCACTCCTGAACTGATTTCCTCCTATTGGAAAGATTTTATCGAAGCCTTAACAAGTAAAAACAACAGACTTCAGTGGGGTGCTATGTCCGCATTAAAAACAATATCCTTGATAGTGCCTGATCAGATTTTCAACAATATCATCAGCCTTGAAAACGCTGTTGAACAAGGTTCAGTTATAACTAGAGATAATTTTGTGGCTATTTTAACGAATCTCCTAGATCATCAAAACTATGCTGAGGAGGCATTTAATGCCTTAATCAAACAACTTTCTTCTTGTCCAACAAACCAATTACCGATGTATGCTGAAATGCTAAGCACAAAAATAACAGCACAGTCGTCCAAAAAAGTTATTGAAACTTTATCACTTCGATTAGATGAAATCGAAAAAGATAGTAAAAGAAAAAGAGTGGAGAAAGTTATCAAGAAAATAACCTCATCCACCCTCACAAATATCTAATTAATACATCTGCAGTAATTCCGCTATTTCTGAAAAACCTTTCTCTTCGGCATGGTCCAATGCAGATACGCCATCCTTATCGGCAATACTTTTGTCTGCCCCTCCTTTCAGCAGGATACTTACGATATCTACATAATCTTTACTTCCATCCCCTAAGACCACAGCTTCCAGTAATGCAGTCCAGCCTAACTTATTGATATGGTTTATAGGGAAATTCTTGGTATGGCACAATAAACGAACAACTTCAACATGCCCTTTCTCTGCAGCTGGAATCAACGCAGTCCCATTAAAGCGGTTAAACACATCAAAGCGAGCTCCATAAGCCAGGTACAATTTCACTAGATCTAAATAACCTGAGGCCGCAGCATACAGAAAAGGACTGTTCAACAATTCATCTTGTTGATTGGGATCAGCCCCCCTCTTTACCAAAAAAGCAGCCATTGGATAATCATTTTGATAGGTCGCAATCATCAATAGGTTTTGCGACTGTTCATTAACTTCATTGATGTTGCTATCATTGAGGTTCTTTTCAAGGTAAACAGTATCTCCTCTCTTTACTGCACTTTCAATCTCTGGTCCTAATTTCATGTTTGCTTTTCATTGTATTTTTTTCAGATTTTGAATAAACAACTATATTGTCAATTATATTAATTTCAAAATCTTCTATTAAACAGCTCTTTTTAATCCAATCTTCATTGAATTTATTAACTTCAATAATAAGCCCTCTACTACCTAAAATCACAATAAATATATTTAATTTTTACATCACATCACAGCATTCGTCAATCTATATTTTATTGTAGCTAATCAGCTTCAAGACCTCTCATTTTAAAACATTTTCTATCTATTTTCATTTATTATCATAGATCAATGTGCATGTTTAATTTTATCCCAAAATTTGCAGTATTAAACAAAAACGAAATTAAAATATATTGAATATGAAAACTCTATTAAGCTTTATTACAGCCCTGATTTTAATTAGCAACGTCGCATTCGCGCAAACGAAATGGTCAGTCGATCCAGCACACACGAACGCTCGTTTTGAAATCAAACACCTAGGAATCTCTTTCGTTGATGGAGATTTTACCAAACTAGAAGGTCAAGTGGAATCTAAAGATTCAGTGAACTTTGACAATGCTACAGTTTCATTTGATATTGATGTAAACAGTATAGATACCAGAATTGAAGCAAGAGACAATCACTTAAAAAGTGATGATTTCTTCAGTGCAGAGAAATTCCCTAAAATGACCCTTAAAAACGCTACGCTTAAGAAAGCCGGCAAAGGTAAATTCAAATTAACTGGAGACCTTACTATTAAAGACGTGACAAAAAATGTAACCTTTGATGTAATCCAAAACAACGGAACAATCCTAGATCCTTGGGGAAAAACTAGAGCTGGATTTACAGCAACAACTTCGATCAACCGTTTTGATTACAATATCAAATATGCCGATAAAACCGCTGCCGGAATCGATGCAGTAGCTCCTGAAGTAGCCATCACTGTAAATGTGGAATTGGTTAAAAACTAATTCTTAAGAGGGGAAATTAATCTACATTGATTTAAGCCTTGAATCACAAATAACTATATATTAATGTAAAAGGGATAGTGTAATGCTATCCCTTTTGTTTTTATATTTGGTTTATCAACTGGATTACAGCTATTTAATAAACCGATATATGAGCAAATATCTTGCAAATAGATTTAGGGAGGTCATGCTTTCCGGAACCTGGATCGCAAACACGAACTGGCAAAAAGAATTGAAAGATGTCAATCTCGACCTGGCTATGAAAAAGATCCCCAATATCAATCGCATATACGATCTTACTTTCCACGTCCTATATTACATAAAGGGCATAAACCACTTTTTCGAATCAGGACAACTGGACATAAAAGACTCCCTGAGTTTTCCTTCTAGCGAATTACTAAACGATGAAGAATGGCAACAGCTAAAAGATGAATTAATGGATCAATCTGAACTCTTCGCCAAATCCATTGAAGATTTACATGAATCTAAACTTCAAGAAAAATTCTTCGATGAAAAATATGGATCATATATCCGAAATATCGATGGGCAGATAGAACACGCCTATTATCACCTTGGACAAGTGATCCTGCTTAAAAAGATGTTAATGTGATAAATTATTCCTCAGTTTCATAAGACCAAGACAAAAGTCGATCTTGGAATATCCTAGATACCTTATTGAAATAGCGTTTGTGCTTATAGCCCATCACCCATTGTATACCTTCCACGGCGTTGGTACAGAATATCTCATCAGCGACCTTTACGATATCTGGTTTTATTTCTGCCTCAACGACCTCAATCCCTTGCTCCTGCGCCATATCCATTACCACTCGACGCATCACACCGGCAATACATCCTTCAGATAATGCAGGGGTGTACAAAACCTTGTCATAATAGATAAAAATATTCGATGCCAAAGCCTCACATAAATTACCCGACTGATTCAGGATCAAGACTTCGTCGAATGCATTCTTTTTCTTAAACAAGCCTGCCATAACATAGATCAGGGCATTATTGGATTTTATCTTAGAAAGCTCTGAATAAGCCTTTTTATACTCAGTATATATATCAATGATTAAACCAGTTTTTTTATCCCTTAGGGTCTCCGGTTTTCGATCAACCTGCAAAATGTAAGCAGCCTTATTGGATTCTGGACTGTAAAGGCCGCCGCCTTGCCTGAATACAATTAGTCTTACGCGAGCTTGCTGACCAACCATACTGTTTTTACGAAGCAATTCCTCCACTTTACTGCGAATAAAGAATGCATTGAATTGATCTGCATCATCAAAATGCAACATACTTAGGCTCTCCTGCAATCGCTCCAAATGAAGATCTAAAAATCGGATATCGCCATCCTTCCATAGCATGGTTTCAAAAATTCCATCACCATATCTGAATGCGCGGCTATCGACGTCTAGAATAGCCATATCTTGAGGTACCACAGTACCGTTGTAGTTAATAAAATGTGTGGGCATAAATATTTTTAGAATCTAACTTTGATTAATTGAGCTGTAACTTCTCCATTTCTCTAATGCTAAACGGAAATCTTCCGGCATTGGTACCTCAAAATGCAAAAATTCTTTAGATTTTGGATGAATAAATCCTAAACTCTTGGCATGCAGGGCTTGACGTGGAAGCAAGGCGAATGTATTCTCAACAAACTGCTTGTACTTAGAAAATGAAGTCCCTTTTAAAATCTTGTCACCACCATAGGACTCATCATTGAACAAGGGATGTCCAATGGATTTCATATGGGCACGGATCTGATGCGTCCTACCTGTTTCAAGTTGACATTCGATCAAGGTCACATAGCCTAAACGCTCCAGGACCCGATAATGAGTAACTGACCATTTGCCCTTTTCTTCATCATCATACATGTCCATGATCCTCCTATCCTTCAGGTTGCGACCTATATAACCTGAAACAGTGCCGTCTTCTGCAATGTCACCCCATACCAAGGCTACATATTTCCTGGCTATGCTATGTTCAAAAAACTGTTTTGCTAAAAAGGTCATCGCCCATTCATTCTTGGCTATGACGAGAAGGCCAGATGTATCCTTATCAATACGGTGAACCAAACCCGGCCGACCTGTATTGCCCGGTAAAGTTGGCAATTGATTTAAATGAAAAGTCAAGGCATTGACCAAGGTTCCAGTGTAATTGTTAAAGCCTGGATGTACCACCATACCTGCCTCTTTATTAACCAATAACACATCATCATCTTCATAAATGATATCCAATGGAATATCTTCTGGATAGACCTCAGTATCTCTTGGAGGATCTGGCAATACCACCGTAATAACATCAAATGGCTTCACCTTATAGCTCGCTTTGATCACTTTGTCATTCACCTTCACCGTTCCGGCATCAATGGCATTTTGAATTCGGTTTCGCGAAGTATTTTCCACCCTATTCATCAAGAATTTATCGATGCGCAATAGGGCTTGCCCCTTATCCGCAACAATCCTTAAATGTTCATAGAGCTCCTGCTCCTCTTGTTCGTTTTCCAAATGATCTACCATGCTGCAAAAATAGCATTTTTATAATCATTCTATTTCCTGCAAGAAAAAAGCATAATTTTAACCCATGCATTTGCCATTTCAAATTTTCAGCCCCGAAGAAGAAATAATCGACCCTATTTTCGAAGAAAAGGAAATCAGGCTTTTCATCAAACGTGATGATAAAATACATCCCTTTATTTCTGGGAATAAATGGCGTAAATTAAAATATCAACTGGAGTACGCAAAATCTAAAGATATCAGCCATTTGGTAACCTTTGGAGGAGCTTGGTCCAACCATCTCCTCGCCTGCGCAGCAGCGGCGGCGAATTTCGGGTTTAAAGCTATCGCTTATGTCCGTGGAGAAGAAGTCAGGAACCCCGTTCTGGATATGTGTAGGATCTTTGGTCTCCAACTTATCTTTGTTGACCGTGAATCTTACAGAAATAAAGAAAAGCTATTTTCCGAAAATCATGACCCCAAAACCAGTTTATTTATTGATGAAGGTGGTAAATCTGAACTCGGATTATTAGGCTGCGCTGATATAATCAAGGAACTCAAACAACATTACGATCATATCTTTGTAGCCTCAGGAACAGGAACTACCGTTGCTGGACTTCAACTGGGAATTGAACAAAATAACTTTCATAGTCAAGTGCATAGCATTCCTGTCTTAAAGGGTGCCGATTACCTACTGCAGGATTTTTCCCAATGGAATATAGATCCTCAAAAGATCTACATGCATCTTGATTACCATTTTTCCGGCTATGCCAAAACAAAACCAGAATTGATAGAATTTATAAAAAATTTTGTCAGCTCTACAGGAATCATGATCGAACCAACGTATACAGGCAAGCTCATGTATGGGGTATATGACCTAATTCAGAAAGGTTATTTCAAACCGAAAAGCAAAATATTGGTTATTCATACAGGTGGGATCACTGGCCTATTGGGCCATCTCGATCTTTTCAGCAAGTAAAATGACATTAATCTTAAAGTGGATTCACTAATTAATAATATTTTTACGGCCAAATGGATCAGCATATACCACTAAATCAACCAATAATAAAAAAATAAAATGCGCATAAAGCTGTCGTTACTTCTATTATTTGTCTTAGCTCAATTACCTTCCTTCGCGCTGCAAATACAAATCCATGATACAGTAAGTACAAAAGAACAAAGGGATAGTGTCCTACCAACAGCCCATCTTTACGACATCGTAGATGCATTTAGGGATATCAATCCATTTAAAAAAGACAACAAAAAGCCCTCTGGGAAAAGATCCGCAATTTCCTATTTACCCAATATCAACTATAACCCCTCCATCGGCGCACAAATTGGAATAAAAGCGGTGGGCGGAAAAGTACTTGGCAATGAGCCAAACACCACCATGTCCATTGCTGCTACTGCTTTAAGTGCCACTACCCGAGGGATTATCGTAGGCTACCTCTTGCACGATATCTATACTCCCGGCAATAAATGGAATATTAAGGGTGGTGCCATGGTAGCAAAAGCCGTAGGCCTTGATTATGGTTTAGGAATAGGCGGAACCTTGGAGAACCCAACAGAGGAAGAACTCATCATGAATAACCCCGAAAGACAGCGATTTGTCAATCGGTATATGGCATATACCATCAATGAGAGGGTATATAAACAGCTATTCCCCGGAGCGTTTGTAGGTGTCGGTGTATTTTTCGAACTAAAAAGACAATTAAGCACAGTTGGAAGTGCAGAAAATATGGCTCCCGTCGAAATTTACAGCAGATGGAATAATTTCGATCCTACACGAGTAAACAACAATGGTTTTATGCTGAACATGCAATACATGACAAGGGACAATCCAAACTCAGCATATAAAGGCTATTATGTCGACATGGTCCTTAGAATGAACCAAACTTGGTTAGGCAGTACACATAACGCCTATCAATTGCAAACTGATTTCCGAAAATATTGGCAATTATCAACAGATAGACCTAATCATGTTATTGCCTTTTGGAACTTTGGCTCTTACAATCTCGGCGGAAAGCTTCCCTATATAGATTTACCGGGTACGGCAAAAGACACCTATGCCCGCAGTGGCCGGGGATATACTATGGGATATTTTAAAGGAAGCTCTTTCTTTTATTCTGAAGTAGAATATAGGTACCCGATCTTGAGAAATCAATTCTTGAGCGGAGTGGTCTTTGCGAATATTCAAACCGCCAATGACCAAATGGGAACCAAGTTATTCCAAACTTGGCAGCCAGCAGCCGGCGCAGGCCTGAGATTATTATTTAACAAAGCTACCCGAACTAATCTTTGTATTGACTACGCTTTTGGTAAATTTGGGCAGCACGGTTTATTCTTAGGTCTAAACGAAGCATTCTAATTATTTATATATTAATATTTTAAACAATATTAACCTACATGTATTTAAAACAACTTGGCTTAATCAGCCTTACGACGTCAATTTCCCTCCTTTCGGCAAATGCACAAACTATCACAAAGGATACCAGTATAAATGAAATAGCTCCAATCGAAATAAAAGCTCATTTCAATTCTCAAGCCATGCTTGACCTGACAACCTCAGCAAAAGTAGTGACCAAAAAATTAATTGAATCCCAGGCTCCCAGCAGTTTCTTGAGCGCCATCAATACAACCAGCGGTTTAAGGATGGAAGAAAGATCTCCCGGCAGCTACAGACTTGCCCTTCGTGGAAGTATGCTCCGCTCTCCTTTTGGAATCCGCAATACCAAGATATATTTGGATGAAATCCCTTTTACCGATGCCAGCGGGAATACCTATTTAAACATCTTGGACCCTGTAGGGATCAACAGCATTCAAATCATCAAAGGTCCTGATGGTTCTTTATATGGACCAAATTCAGGTGGTGTTATCCGATTTATCCCTGAAGGTTTTGGCCAAATAAACAATGAAAAGTCCTTAATGATTTCTGGAGGTTCATTTGGCTTATTCCATGAGCAGCTGCAAATTAACCATCAAGTCAATGAAAACTATAACTTTTCATTTGATCAAGCTTACTTGAGGTCCGACGGCTACCGACAACATACTGCAATGGACAAATTGTTTTTCCAAACCGCACATCAATGGAAATACAATGCCAATGCCAAATTAAAAGGATTCGCCCTCTATTCAGATATGGGCTATCAAACTCCTGGAGGATTGACCCAACAGCAGTACGATGAGGACCCAACACAGTTTAGACCAGCAGGTGGACCTTTCCCAAGCGCTAAGGATCAAAAGGCTGCCATTTATAACAAAACCTTTATTGGAGGCCTTAGCAATGAATACCAAATCAGCAATAGATTGAAAAACGTGGTTTCCGTCTTCGGAAGTTATACTGACCTTGAAAACCCATTTATCACAAATTACGAAACAAGAATAGAAAAAAACCTAGGATTTAGAACATACTTCTCTTATGAAAACAGAGATAAAGAAGATTTCTTATGGGAGATGCAACTAGGCGGAGAAGGCCAGAAAGGTTGGTACAATGTCAACAATTACAAGAACAATTTGGGGGTTAGAGGATCTCAAACAGATGATGATTACTTAGAAAATCTACAACATTTTTATTTCTATAGGTTCAAAACCAAACTTTACCAAAAACTTACAGCAGAAGCCTCTATTGGACTTAATTTCAACAACATAAACTTTAAAAAATCAGCTGAAGGCGAAGATAATGTAAATGGAGAAATCAATTTTGACAAAAGCTGGATGCCAAGGCTAGGTCTATCCTATGCAGCGACCGACAACTTTGCCTTGAGAGCTTCCATATCCAAAGGCTACTCAACTCCTACCATTGCCGAAGTTAGATCTTCCGATAATAAGATCAACCAAAACCTAAATGCTGAAACAGGAATCAATTACGAAGCTGGGATCCGTTTTGAAACCCATGACCGCAGATTTATTGCCGATCTTGCCGCATATAACTATCAAATGGATAATGCTATCATCAGACAATTGAATGAAGCCGGAAATGAATTCTTCCAAAATGCTGGAAAAATTGATCAAAAAGGAATAGAAGCTCAGATATTGACCCAATTGATTGCCAACGAAAATGCTCAATTCCTAAACGGTCTGATTCTCTCCAGCAACCTTACTTATCAAGATTATAAATTCAAGGATTATGTAATTGGAGAAAACAACTTCAATGGAAACAAAGTAACCTCCGTTCCAAACTGGATTTGGGCAAATACTTTATCCTTCAAGTTCATTAAAGATATAGATTTAAACCTATTACATAATTTTACTTCAAGCATCCCATTAAACGATGCGAATACCGTTTCTGCCTCCAAATACCATGTGTTACAAGCCAAAATTTCTTGGCTTACCCCAATCTCAAGCAAATATAAATTACAGGTATTTACAGGAGCAGATAATATACTGGACGAAAAATACAGCCTTGGAAATGACATAAATGCAATGGGAAACCGTTATTTTAATGCAGCGCCTACTCGGAATTTTTATGCCGGTGTCAAAGTGATTATGTAAAGATCCTACTTATTCCAGAATCTTTCCAGAATCTATTGGCTTTATTGTAAACTGAATTAAGATGAAGATACTAATTATTGAAGACGAGAAAGAGCTATTGCTGACCATTGAAGAATTCCTTAAATCTGAAAACTTCCTGATTGAATCAGCTATGGATTACAAGACAGCCCTAGAAAAAGCCATGAATTATCAATATGACTGCATATTGCTTGATATTATGCTACCGGGTGGAAGTGGCTTGGACATTCTCCGAACACTAAAGGATGAACATAAGAAACAACCTGTATTGATTCTATCTGCAAAGGATTCCGTTGAAGATAAGGTATTGGGTCTGGAAATTGGAGCGGATGACTACCTTTCCAAACCTTTCCATCTTGCTGAATTACTAGCCAGGGTCAAATCAATCATCAGAAGGAATTCCAATGATGGCGAACAATGGGTTAAATATAAAAATGTCAGTTTAAATCCAGAAAGCAGGATTATTCTCATCAATGATACCGATATCGCCTTTAATCGCAAGGAATTTGATTTATTCCATTATTTCCTCCTGAGACCAAATAGGCTATTGGAGAAAACAAGTTTGGTGGAGTCCGTTTGGGGCGACCATACCGACCAAGCCGATAATCTGGACTTTATCTATTCACAAATAAAAAACATCCGTAAGAAATTGAAAGACTCTGCAGCTGAAATGGATATTCAAGCGGTGTATGGAGTCGGATATAAACTAGTATAATGTCGGTTTCGATTAAATATTACACCAATAAGTTTCTAGCGATTGCCATCCTGATCATTATGGCAGTTTGGGCCTTGCTGTTCTATGCCTTCCTCATGGACGAAGTTTATGACAACATCGATGATGGGTTAAAGAACCAAAAGCTAGAAATCATTCGTGAAGCCTACAACAACCCCGATATTATCAACAATAACCAAGAATATGGAATAAACCAATTCAAGATATACCCCATTCAACCCAAGGAAGATATTGATAAAAACCATTTTTCTAGGGAATTGATGTATATGCCCTATGATGATGAAGATGAACCCTATAGGATCTTAAAGACTGGTTTCTATTCCAAGGATAGAAAAGCCTACGGTTTAGATATCAGGACTTCCACTGTCGAAGAAGATGATTATCTGATCAATCTCGCCATCGCTCTTGCTGTTTTATACCTAGTCATTGTATTGAGCATCCTAGTTATCAACTACTTCGTGATGAGCAAGGGTTGGCAACCTTTCCAGAAAATTTTAAGAAACCTGAGCAATTACCGGTTTGGTCATAGCAAAACCTTCGAACCAACCATCACCAAGGTAAAGGAGTTTGAAGAGCTAAATTCCCAAATCAAACAAATGATAGATCGTAATGAAGGTCTTTTTGAAGAGCAAAAGCTATTCTTGGAGAATGCATCACACGAATTGCAGACTCCCCTAGCGATAACCATTGGAAAATTAGACCTACTATTGCAAGAAGGAGATCTGCCAGAGGAAAAAACCATTAAAATAGCAGAAGCAAAGCAAGCTTTGCATAGAATGGTGGCATTAAATAAATCCTTATTAATGCTATCAAGAATTGAAAACAACCAGTACAGTAGCAGCACGGAAGTCAACTTCAATGACCTTATCATCAAAAAGCTAGAGGAATTGGAAGATTTCATCCAGTTTAAGGAAATTAAGGTCGATCTTGTACAAAATGAACAATTTATTGCAAACCTGAATTTGGATCTTGCCCATATCTTAATATCCAACCTCCTCAGGAACGCCATTAAATACAATTTCCAGGAAGGTCATATTAGAATCACCATCAATAATAATGTAATTGATTTTGCCAATAGCAGCGATTCGGGAGCTTTAAATCCGCAATATATTTTCAAACGTTTCCATAAAGGCAACCAAGATAGCCAATCTAATGGCTTAGGGCTTTCCATTGTCCAAACGATCCTAGACAAATACCCCCATATCCATATAGAATATGAATATGCCCAGGCGGAACAGCATTTTAAATTAAAAAAGTTTAAATAATTCTTAAAAAAACTTCTTTTTCCTAATTCTTTCCAGATTTGACATAGAAATTTGATTAAACAAAAAATTAAACGACATGAAAAATCTAATAAAAACACTTATGGTATTGTTTATTGCTGGATTTTCTTTCCAAGCAATGGCACAAGAAAAGGTTATAGAAGTTGCAAACTTGCCAAAAACAGCACAAAGTTTTCTACAAAATCATTATAACAATGACAAGGTTGCATTGACCAAATCTGAAAAGGAAACTCTATCTCCAATCGAATATAAAGTTGTCTTAGCAAGTGGAACTGAAGTAGAATTCGATTCTAAAGGAGATTGGACTGAAGTAGATGCCAATACTGCGGCTGTACCTCAGGATATTGTACCTGCAAAAATCAAATCCTACGTTCAAAAGAGCTTCCCTGACAATAAAATCGTTCAGATCAAAAAAGATAAAAAGGGATATGAAATTGAATTAACTAACGGAATCGAAGTTAAATTCAACAAAAATGCAGACTTCATCAAAATTGATGACTAATTGAATTACACACAATAATCTTAATAAAACTTTATAATGAAAAAATTACTTCTAGCACTAACTGTCCTGTTTTCAATCGCAACATTAACGATGTCTTGTGATAAAGAATCAGTAATCACTGAAGATCAACTTCCTCAAAGCGCAAATCAATTCCTAAAGGATAACTTCAGCGGGGTGAAAATCCTTTCTGTAGTTGAAGAAAAAGAAGGCCTTTCTGGAAAAGAATTCGATGTACTTCTTGATAATGGGATCGAGATCAAATTCGACAAAAACGGTCAATGGTTAGATATCGACGCTAAAGCCGATACCGCCAGACTACCAGAAAATTTGATCCCTACAGCTATCAACGACTATGTAAAACAAAACTATGCTAATGCTGGCATCAATAGCATCGAAAGAGAAAACCACGGCTACGATGTCGAACTTACAAACGGTCTAGACCTCGTATTCGACAAAGACGGTAAATTCGTTAGGATAGATCCGTAGTGGGAGTATCTAGTAGAAAGTATTTAGTAGAAAGTATTTAGTATTTAGACAAAAAGGTCCTGTGGAACATCATAGGACCTTTCTTTATATCATTAATTAGTATTTAGTAGAAAGTATTTGGTATTTAGACAGTTTGTTACTGTAGAAAAAGAACTCAGCTGGTTGACATCTTTATAAAAATTGTATGTTTGAAATGGCCAACCCACTGCGTGGGTGAAATATTTATAGAAAGGTAAATCGTCAAAAGGACAACCCCTAGCGGGAGTGAAATATTTTTCTATAACCCTTTTGTGTCACCCTGAGAAGTAAAAATTTGAGCTAAATTTATCGGAAGGTGATGATAGGAAAGTGGAAGGCAAAAAATGTTTTTTTTATTATAGAAATACAACCCCTTTTGGTGTTCCATTATTTTAGCAGAAATAGTACGTTAGCCTGGAAGTCGCGCAAAAACGATGTTCGATTAATCGAACATCGTTTTTGCATTAATCCTTTATAGTTCAATACCAATTCTAAAATAATTCTGCCCTTCCAGGGCAGTAGTTCGACAAAAGAGAAATTAATCAGGAAAATAAATATGGGACTAAATGGCTAGAAACACAGTTCTACCAAACTTGTCATTGGTTGGCCTGCCCGAAGGGTCTCGGAACTATGCAGGCTTCACAAAAAACAGTTTTCTCATCTTGCGATTCGAAATGACCCGCATCCCTAAATAAATAAGAAATAGATTCTTCGTTTTACTCTAATTCCCTCTCAAGAGGGTTCCAATTCTGAACGATTAGTGAAGAATCTGTACGTGAATGCCTCAACATGTTCTTGTCATTCTTGATCGAAGATCAAGGACCTGTTCGCCTATGAAATTAGGTTTGCATAGTTCCAAGATTCTTCCTGCGTCAGAATGACACCGTGGCGGAAACCGAAAATGTAGGAAAGCACGTATTACAAACCTATTATTTATTCGAAATATGAAGCGGGCGAATGCGATTCGCCCCTACGGAAATATGATTAAATATAGTCTTAGAAACTACGTTCAAACCATGATCTTGGTCCATCCTCTCATCCTCGGTGGGTGAGCGGAGTCGAACCCCAATCCTGGTTCAAATATCAAGTCCACCACAAGTCTAAATACTAAATACTATATACTAAATACTACTCCGATAAATAACTCGTTTTCACCGTAATATTCGCGGTTTTCTTTCTTGAGGTCACATTAAAGGCACCACCATAGGAATACTCTTCGTTTTCGTTCTGGCCGGTGATCTGGAAGATACCTAAATCTGCTTTCACAAGGGATCCCAATGAAGATCCAGCTTCTTTGGCAATATTTTCAGCTCTAACTTTTGCGTTTTGGGACGCTTCGGAGATTAATTTTAATTTCAGGTCTTCAAGGCCAGAGAAATAGTAGTTTGGCGCATTGGAAGCCAACTCCACACCTTGCGAAATCAAAGTGGAGATTTCACGGGATGCATTAGCCACTTTATCTAAATCTTTCGACTCAATGGAAACATTTTGGGAAAGGCTATATCCTGTAAAAGTATTGAAACTATTACCGTTTTGGTCGGTATGGTAGTTAAAATCACGGGCAATATTAACGGCATTGAACAAAATTTCCTTCTCGTTTATTCCTTGTCGAACCAAAAAGTCTTTCACCAACTCACGGTCCCGCTTCAATTGTTCAGAGGCCTCGCTCAAATCCATGGATTTACGGCTAAATACCGCAGACCATTTCACTATATCAGACTCAAAATTGGTCATCGCATTACCGGTCACATTAATCGTATTGGAATTTTTGTACTTATACTTATAGGCATTACCAAAGATCATAGCAAAAACAATGATGGAAAGGCCGGCGATAATACTGATAATAATCCCTGTGTTTTTCATATAAAGCGTGTTAATGTGATTATACTAAAATTGTTATCCTTTAACCTAACCTAAGTTAACAAATTTTGGGTATTATTGGAATTCCAAACATCAAATTATATGAAACGTAAATTTGGCTTAATACTTCTTGGTTTAAGTGCAATTTCCCTAACGTATGCACAGAAAAAACCAATCGATCACACTGTTTATGATTCCTGGAATGTTATCAGTAAACCCGAGATCAGCAAATCTGGAAATCTTATTTTTTATAGCATTACTCCACAAGAGGGCGATGCCACTGCCATCTTAAAAAATGCCAACAACCAAAATCTGATTCAAATCCCTCGAGGAGCAGATTTAAAGTTGACCAAAGATGAAAAACATTTGGTCAGCTTAATCAAAGCTCCTTTCCAAGAGGTTAGACAGGCAAAGATCAAGAAAAAGAAACCTGATGAAATGCCAAAGGACTCTCTTTTGGTCTTCAATATCGCAAAGAACCAGACCAATAAATTTGGACAGGTCAAATCATATAAAATCGCCCGAAATGGAAATGATTTTGTTGCCTTCCTGCATGAAACTAAACTTCCAAGTACTTCGGATAGCAGCAAAACAAAGTCGGGATCAAAAAAAGACAAACCCACTCCTACTTTAACCGTCCTAAATTTAAATACGGCCGACACAAGCAATATTCTAAAAGCGGATAGTTACGAATGGAGTGATGATGGAAAGTTCCTAGTTTACTCCATTAAAGGTCCTGAAAAAGATTCCTTAAATGAATCTGGTCTATTTATTATGGACTTGGCAAATAAGTCCAAGAAGAAAATCAGCTCAGGAAAAGGAAACTATAAAAACATACAGTTTGACGACGCTACAAAGCAATTGAGTTTCTTGGCGGACAAAACAGCAGAAAAATCACTATTGAAAGAATTTAAGCTCTACTATTATACTGCATCCCAAGATTCAGCAGTGATATTGGCCGATAGAAATTCAAATGGGATTCCTCAAAACTGGTTTGTTTCTGGCGATGGTGCCTTAACCTTTAGCAAATCAGGCAAAAGACTATTTTTCGGTCTGGCTCCTATCCCAAGAGTAAAGGATACCACCTTGGTAGAATTCGAACATGCAAAAGTGGATATCTGGCATTGGCAAGATGACTATCTGCAACCTATGCAATTGGTAAACTTAAAAAGAGATCTTTCTAGGAACTATACGGCTATGATTAATTTAGCCTCCAATAGAAATGTTATCCCCCTATCGGATGAAACCTTCAATAGAATCTCCTTAACAGGCGATGCCGACAATGAATGGGCAATGGCGACTTCTGACAAGGAATACAGGATAGAGACCCAATGGGAAGGTGGTATGCGTTCCGATATTTATGCAATCTCTACCTTAACCGGCAAAAATAAATTGGTTACTAAATCAAATTCCGGATACGCCTCCTTATCTCCGAATGGAGATTACATTGTCTACTTCAACCGTAGCAATGGCAATTGGTACAGCTTCAATATTGCCTCGGAAAGTACCAACCAATTAAATGAAGGATTGCAAGTAAGCTTCGTGGATGAAGAAAATGATGTTCCAGCTGCTCCAGGACCCTACGGAATTGCAGGTTGGTCCAAAGATGGCAAAAACATCTTCATCAATGATCGATATGATATCTGGAAGCTGAGCCTGGATGGTAAAACCAAAACTAATCTAACTAATGGCCAAGGACGACAAAACCAGATGGTTTATCGTATTGAAGAACTGTTCAAAAATGATGATCCTAGAATCAATCATAACCAGATCGATGAATCAAAGGCCATTTTCTTAAATGGTTTCAATAAAATAGATAAAAACCAAGGTCTATATAAATTAGGTAAGAAAGACATCAGCAAGTTATGGTCAGGTCCTCATACCTATAGAATGCTTAGCGCGGATGAAAAATTAAACAAGGTCATTTATACCAAGGAAGATTACCAGCATTCTCCAGACCTTTATCTATTGGCCAACTTTAAAAACGAAACTAGGCTATCTGATATTAATCCTCAACAGGCAAATTATAACTGGGGAACAGCAGAATTGGTTCATTGGACAACCCCTAAAGGATATAAATCCGAAGGTATCCTATATAAACCAGAAGATTTCGACCCTAACAAGAAATATCCTATTATCGCTTATTTCTATGAAACCTTATCTGATGGGCTATATACCTACCAAGCTCCAGCTCCAACCCCATCGCGTTTGAACATCCCTTATTTTGTAAGTAATGGCTATTTGGTCTTTGCTCCAGATATCCGTTATGAAACTGGTTACCCAGGTAGATCCGCTGAAGAATTTATTAATTCAGGAATGCATTACCTAGCTAGGAACCATAATTGGGTTGATTCAACCAAAATGGGAATCCAAGGACAAAGCTGGGGTGGTTACCAAGTTGCCCACCTGATCACTCGCACCAATATGTATGCTGCAGCCTGGGCTGGTGCTCCGGTTGTCAATATGACTTCTGCTTATGGTGGAATCCGTTGGGGAACTGGAATGTCTAGACAGTTCCAATATGAAAATACCCAAAGCCGCATCGGAAAACCATTATGGAAAGCTAGGGACTTATATATCGAGAACTCACCCCTATTCTTTATGGATAAGGTGAACACTCCGGTTGCTATTATGCACAATGACAATGATGGAGCAGTGCCTTGGTACCAGGGTATTGAATTCTTCACAGCTTTGCGAAGGCTGAATAAACCGGTGTGGTTATTGAATTATAATGGTGATGACCATAACTTAATCCAAAGACAGAACCGAAAAGACATCCAAATCCGCGAAGCTCAATTCTTTGATCACTTCCTAAAAGGAAAAGCAGCTGCTAATTGGATCAAGAAAGGTGTCAAAGCAACTGAAAAAGGTATAGATTGGGGACTTGAAGTCGACTAATTTTACAAAACTCCATTAAAACAGGTGGTAATTTCTAGAAATTACCACCTGTTTTTGATAAAAAACACTAAATATCTTCAGTTTTTTCATTTTTTTTCAAAAATTTTATCCAAGTAAATTGTTTTTACTATACTTTTGATAAAAATTCAGAAGAAATAATTCAGTAATCAACAAAAACTTAAGTATATTTAATATTAACAGCATGTTAAACTCCAGACTATCCGCAGTTGAAACTGCCTCAAAGCACATGTTCAATGAAACTACTGAGGTAAATTCAGAACGCGCCATTCACATTTTTAACAAAAATGTGTTCAGCATCTCAAAAATGAGAGATTACCTTCCAAAGTCTACTTTTAGCGAATTAAAATCATCTATTGACGAAGGCAAACAAATCAGCAGAGAATTAGCGGACTTCATCGCACAAGCTATGAAAACTTGGGCCCTAGAAAATGGTGCTTCGCACTATACCCACTGGTTCCAACCTTTGACTGGATCAACAGCTGAAAAACACGATGCTTTTTTCGAACCAGACTCTGACGGAAGCGCAATCGAGAAATTTAATGCAGATGCATTGGTGCAACAAGAACCAGATGCTTCTTCTTTCCCGAATGGCGGTATCCGTAATACTTTCGAAGCAAGAGGTTATACTGCTTGGGATCCTTCATCCCCTGCCTTTATCTTTGAAACTGGTGCTGGCAAAACCTTATGTATCCCTACCGTATTCGTTTCATACACGGGCGAATCCCTAGATTACAAAGCGCCTTTACTAAAAGCTATCGCTTCTATTGACAAAGCTGCAACTGATGTTGCTCAGTATTTTGATAAAGCCGTTACCAAAGTAAATGCTTCTTTAGGTATCGAACAAGAATATTTCTTGGTTGACCTTGCCTTATATAATGCTCGTCCTGACCTACAATTGACTGGAAGAACCTTATTCGGACACATGTCAGCTAAAGGACAACAATTAGAAGATCATTACTTCGGAGCAATTCCGGAACGTGTATTAGCGTACATGGTTGATCTTGAAAACGAAGCCTTGAAATTAGGTATCCCTTTGAAAACTCGTCACAACGAGGTTGCTCCTTCTCAATTTGAATGTGCGCCTATGTTTGAAGAGATCAACTTGGCTATCGACCATAACCAATTGTTGATGAACGTAATGGAACAAATTGCCATTCGTCATAACTTCAAAGTTTTATTGCACGAAAAACCATATAGCGGAGTTAACGGATCTGGAAAACACAATAACTGGTCATTGATCACCAATACTGGTGTGAACCTGCTGTCTCCTGGCAAAACGCCTAAAAACAACTTGATGTTCTTGACTTTCTTCGTGAATACCATCAAAGCTGTTTATGAGCATGCAGATTTATTGAGAGCATCTATTGCAAGTCATTCCAATGACCACCGTCTTGGTGCCAATGAAGCTCCTCCAGCAATCATCTCTATCTTCTTAGGTTCTCAATTAGATGAAATCCTTGAAGAGGTAGAATCTGCTCGCGTTGCCAAAAAAGTTAAGGCTGATGCTAACTTATGGCACGGTATCCCAAAAATTCCTGATTTGAAATTGGACAACACCGACCGTAACCGTACTTCTCCTTTTGCTTTCACCGGCAATAAATTTGAGTTCCGCGCAGTTGGTTCTTCTGCAAACTCGGCATTGCCAATGACCATCTTGAATGCAATCGTTGCTACACAATTGATTGAATTCAAAACAGAGGTTGATAAACAAATCAAAAAAGGAATTAAAAAAGACCTTGCGATCTTAAACGTAGTTCGTAAATATATCAAAGATTCAAAAGCGATCCGTTTCGAAGGAAATGGTTATAGCGAAGAATGGGAAATCGAAGCAGCAGGTAGAGGTCTTTCTAACATCAAATCAACGCCAAAAGCACTTGATGTTTATGTAAAACCAGAATCTCTTGAGCTTTTCGAAACCCTAGGAATCTTCTCAAGACGTGAATCGGAAGCAAGACATGAGATCTTATTGGAGAACTTCTTCAAGAAACTTCAGATTGAAGCTCGTGTGATTGGCGATGTGGTAACTAGCCAAATTGCTCCTGCATGTCTGATCTATCAAAACCAATTGATTGAAAACGTAAAAGGCCTTAAAGATTTAGGTCTAAGCAAAGAAGCTTATAGTTCACAACTGAACTATGTTGAACGTATCTCCAAGCATGTGAACATTATCCTTGAACAAGCCGAGGAAATGCGTCAAGCCCGTAAAAAAGCAAACACCATCGAAGACATGCGCGAAAAAGCAATCGCTTACGACGAAGTCGTAAAACCATTCTTCGACGAAATCCGCTACCATGTCAACAAACTTGAAAAAATCGTTGATGACGCAAAATGGCCTTTGCCAAAATTACGCGAATTGCTTTTTATCCACTAAGCATTAACTAAACAAGAAACAATAACCATTAAGGGGCTTCTGCAAAGATTGCCCCTTTTTTTGTGGAGGGGAGTGGGAACAAAACGCAGTTTTGCACCACTTTCGTAGGGGTTTATTGCATAAACCCGCTTTTGAACCAGGATGCCCTTCGACGCCGCTCAGGGTACGGGATAAGAGGATGGACTAAGATCAAAAGCCAGTATTACCGAAATGTTGGTAGGGGTTTATTGAATAAACCCGCTGCATATTTTGAATAAATATCGCGGATTACATTGGCGTACAGGTTCTTTACCTTCGGTAAAGAATGACACGCATTAATAATAGAGAACCGTACAGATTCTTCACTAATCGTTCAGAATCAAAATGTCCTAAAGAGGGAATCACAGTAAAACGAAGAATCTATTTTTTGTTTTTTATGGATCGTTGTAATTGCGAAATCGTAAGATGAGCAAACTATTTTTTGGTGATTTTAAGGTTTGGATAAAGGTTTTATTCGCCCTATGGTTGAAATTATTTTAGGTTTGTAAGTGGTGAGCGTATGCGGTATCGATATTGAAAAACCAATCCCAAATCAACAATCCTGTGCCGGGTCTCGACTCCGCTCGACCATCGGAATTATACTTGGTCCATCCTCCAATCCCGTTTGGCGAGCGGAGTCGAGTCACATCCTGGTTCAAAACCAGTTCTTGGTCCATCCTCTTATCCATTCCATCCTGGTTCAAAAAAAAGAGGGGATTTCCCTTTCCCCTCAATTGATGCTATTCTTTAATAAAATAACAAACTAACTCCTCAAATATCCCACTTCTAGCCTTGTTATTTTTACACTTATTACGGTTTCAGATACCACAATTACAGTTTTTACCTTTTCTCTTCTGCAATACCCTCTTTAATAAAGATCTTCTTGATCAGGCTCACATCTAAGGTATTCATATCTACCAATTTCAAATCCTTGATCATTTTCAAGGTGGTGGTTTTATAATGCTGGAAATGTTTGGACTTGATATGGTCCTCATAGGCTTTTTGATCTCTATAGATTTCGAGAATCCTGATCTTATATTTTTCAGCCTGGATCTCCATCGGGAAAATTGAAATCACTCCTTCCTCCTTCTCCACGGACTCGCGAGCTCCATAGAGCAAGATTTCCTTATATTCTTCCCAGTATTCTGGAATTACCTCAATTTCTGCTATCCTAACCAAGTGAATTTGTTTATTTCCACCCAAATCCACAGCTTTTTCCTGCGAAAAGAGATTTCCAAAAGAAAAAACCAGAATAAAACCTAATAAATACCTCAAATTCAACTTAATTTCCATAGCGTGATTTATTTTCTTCAATTATAACCCAAATAATATCAGAATTGTTGGGTTTACAAACCTTAATTATTGATCTGGCTTGCCTGTTGGCCAACTGCTCGCTCGCCTACAATCTTGATTTTGTCCAATGCAGCAGTCAACTCCTTCAATTCTTCAGGTTTAAATTGAAATTCTCTCGAATCAAAATTTTCCTTCAAATGAGCCAGTTTGGTGGTTCCTGGGATCGGAACGATAAATGGTTTTTGTGCCAATAACCAAGCTAGAGCTACCTGAGCGACGGTCAAACCACGCAAGTCTCCAAAATCCTTCAGCACATCAATCAGAGTCCAATTGGCGATAATGGCATCCTTTTGATAGCGCGGCAAAGCTGGTCGATTATCATTATTCGCATTGTACTTGGTTCGTTCATTGATATAACCTGTAATCAAACCCCTACTCAATGGACTATAAGGAACAAAACCTATCCCTAACTCCTCACAGACAGGTATCACTGTGGTTTCAGGTTGGCGGGTAACCAAGGAATATTCACTTTGCAAAGCCGTCACTTGTTGTACAGCATGGGCTTTCCTAATATTTTCTGCACTGGCTTCACTCAATCCAAAGTTCCTGACTTTCCCGGACTGGATTAATTCTTTTACCGTTCCGGCAACATCCTCCATCGGCACATTCGGGTCAACCCGATGTTGGTACAATAGATCAATATAATCAGTCTTTAAACGCTTCAAGGATTGATCGACAACCTTTCTGATCGTTTCTGGTCTGCTATCCAATCCTTTCGCCGGTGTGCCGTCCACAAAACCAAACTTGGTAGCAATCAATATTTCCTTTCGAATAGGCTGTAAGGCCTCTCCTACTAATTCTTCATTAATCCATGGGCCATAAGCCTCGGCAGTATCAAAGAAATTAATACCCAATTCAGCTGCCTTTCTTATTAGATTTATGCTTACCTGACGGTCAGGAACGAAACTTCGGTGATAACTCATACCCATACAGCCTAAACCAAATGCGGATACTTCCAATTGATGTTTTCCAGATCCTAACAGCCTCTTTCCTGTTTCCTGAAAATTGAGGCTACTGTCTTTATTTATTTCCATGGTTGAACTAGCAAATAAAACATTGGTGCTGATCAGTCCCAATCCTGCTAATGCTCCATTCTTTAAAAACTCTCTACGATTGTTTGTTCTCATATTCTCTGATGGTTTAATGTATTCCAAAGGTCTGTAGAATAAACAATTAAATGCTTATATGGATTACAGGATTAACTACCAATTTTACTTTTGACTTTCATTATACCGAAAATCTCAAATTATACTTGGTTTAGCCGACATAAAACATCAATTTTATAATACTTGGCTTACCTGCCAAATGAGAACATTAAATGTAATCACAAATGAAACTACATAGCATAGATACTGGATTTTTCAAATTAGATGGTGGTGCCATGTTTGGCGTTGTACCAAAAAGCCTCTGGCAGAGAACGAATCCAGCTGACGAAAACAACTTATGTACCTGGGCAAACCGTTTGATGCTTATTGAGGATGGCAAGCGATTGACCCTGGTCGATACTGGGATCGGCGACAAGCAGGATGAAAAATTCTTTAGCCACCTCCATATGCATGGCGACGACACTTTGGATAAGTCTTTAGCTAAACTTGGTTTCCACCGTGATGACATTACGGATGTGGTCTTGACCCATTTGCATTTTGACCATTGTGGTGATGCCATTAAAAGAGAGGGTGATAAGCTGCTGCCGGCATTTAAGAATGCAAGGTATTGGTCGAATAAAGAGCATTGGGAGTGGGCCGTAAATCCGAATCCTAGGGAAAAAGCGTCCTTTTTAAAGGAGAATATCATACCTATCCAAGAAAGTGGTCAGCTCAATTTCATCGATATTGAAAGCCCACAATACGATACAGAGATCCAAATGCGCTTTGCTTATGGCCATACCGAGGCTATGATGCTTCCACAGATCCAATATAAAGGCAAAACCATTCTCTACATGGCAGACTTGCTTCCTTCTGTAGGCCATATTCCAATTGCTTATGTCATGGGTTATGATGTCAGACCATTGGTTACCATGCAGGAAAGACAAGATTATTGGAAAGAGATCGTTGATAATGAATATATCATGTTCTTCGAGCATGATTCCGTAAATGAATGCGCAACATTGCAGTACACTGAAAAAGGAATTAGACTGAAAGACACTTTTAAATTAAGCGAAATCTAAGCTATTCATGTCCGTAGATATCAAGAAAAGATTCGACCGTATTGTTGAGATATTGATTCAATTACAATCCAAAAGGATTGTAAAGGCGCAGGAATTGGCCGATCGATTTGATGTCAGCCTACGAACCATATATAGGGATATCAAAAGCTTGGAACAAGCTGGAGTCCCCCTCATTGGCGAAGCTGGAATGGGTTATAGCATCATGGATGGCTATCGGCTCCCGCCGGTCTCCTTCAGTAAGGAAGAAGCCCTTTGCTTTGTCGCCACGGAGAAACTAGCCGAGAAATACCTGGATCAAGCTGGTTTCTCGCTTTACTCTTCCGCATTGATGAAGATCAAGGCGATATTAAAGAGCAATGACCAAGACATGGTGACCAATATGCAGGAACAGATCATCATGCGGAAACAGCATGTACCGATCTTCCCTGAAAAGGTACCCCATGTATTGAGCAGCACCATTGAAGCCATTGCCAATAAAACCCAGATCCAAATTGAATACCAAGGTATCAAGGATGATGAAGCCATCCTCAGGATAATCGAACCTATCGGCATTGTCCACGAGATAGGCTTTTGGTATATCGTTGCTTATTGCCTTCAACGGATGGACTTCAGGCAGTTCAGGAGTGATCGAATAGCCCAGGTAACAGCACTGGAAAATAAGTTCAGCAAAAGACATATCAGCATTGAGGAATATATGTCGACCCAGAAATCCCCAGAGCTACCCAAGATTAAATCCAAGATTCTGGTTAGCCGTGATTTTGCTCCCTTTATGCGTTGGCAAAGAAATACTTATGGATATGTATCTGAAGCTAAGGTTGGGGATAAAATTGAGATGGTTTTTGAAAGCCGGGACATCGAACATGAGTTCCCTAGATGGCTGATGATGTTTGGGGACCAGATAGAAATAAAAGAGCCTGAAGAGCTTAAGCACAGCTTTAATAAACTCCTTCAGGCTATACAAAACAACATAAAATAGTATTTCTTTTTAAGCGCCTTGGTATGGATGTTTCCAAGGTGCCCTATATTCTCTTTTTAATCTTTTTGTAGCTTCTTCATCGCCCACACAGACCTTCTTCTCCGGATCATATACCAATGGACGATTTAATTCCATGGACAGATTGGCCAAGATACAGGAAGCTGTAGAGATATGCCCTTGAAGGACATCTGCTACGGGTAATGTATTGGTATCGATTGCCGACAGAAGATTCCGCATCTGCCCTCTGGTTGCTGGCGCTGCATTGAGCTCAATCCGAGGTTCTTTCAGATCTTCAGGATACTTTTCCCTTTCATAGACCACATCTCGAACGATCTTCTCCCCTTTTGTTGGGATAAATTCCCATTTCATGGTACTTCCCTTGAGTGTTCCCTTATCGCCATAGATCACAAAAGCCCAAGGGAATTCAGGATCTGCCGGCGTGCCCCATGTACGGTGGGTCCAGACACAATTCAGGTCATCGTATTCAAAAATAGCCGTTTGGGTATCGGCAATATTGGATTTTGCTTCTTTTTGCACATAGATCCCTCCCGTTGCCGATATCTTTTTGGGCCAGCCCAAACCTAAGATCCAACGTACCGTATCAAACATATGGACACACATATCGCCCGTGATCCCATTACCGTACTCCATAAATGCGCGCCACCAGCCACCATGCGGAAGCCCATCATAAGGCCTCAATGGCGCAGGTCCTGTCCACATTTCATAATCCAAAAAATCCGGAACCGGTTCTTCAGGCGGATTGGCATTGCTTTTCATATGGTAATAACAGCACATTTCAACATGTGAAATCTTTCCCAACAATCCTTTCTCTACTATATTTTCCTTGGCATCGATCATGTGCGGCGTACTTCTACGCTGTGTACCGATCTGAACCTTTCTATTATGCTTTCTAGCCGCAGCAACTACCGCCTCTCCCTCCAGCACATCCACACTGATGGGCTTTTGCAGATACACATGTGCACCCGATTCAATGGCTGCAATACCGATCAAGGCATGCCAATGATCTGGAGTGCCCACCAACACCAAATCCAGCTTATTCTCGGCCAACAGCTTCCTATAATCGGAATACTTCTTTGGAACCTTCTTCGATTTCTGTTTTTGGGAAATCAGCTCTGCAGCCTCCTCCAAATGCTTTTTGTCCACATCACAAACCGCAACTACCTCTACATCGCTTACTTGTAGCAACCTAAACAGGTCACTTTTTCCATACCAACCGGCACCAATCAAGGCAACAGTTCTTGCTTTTAAGATCTCCGCTGCAAAGCCCGCCTGCTGCAAGGCTGCAATGGACAATAAGGCACCAGTCCCAAAAATAAATTGCCTGCGATTGAGGTTTATATTTCCCATAAGGATAGAGGTTTTAAGGTTTATAGCTTTTAAGATAGGCAAAAATTAGGTAATAGACAATAGATATGAGATATGAGATATGAGACATTTTCTGGCGGAATATGTATTCCGTTTCGTGGGGGTTTGAACCAGGATGTTCGGGATGGGAGGATAGACCAAGATCAATTCCAAAGTTCGAGCGGTAACTCGGATTCGATTGGGGAGCACACTCAACAAGAATTGACTTTGATTAGGGAGCATATTACTTAATGGGGGATCACCCTCATAATCCCCCACAAGTAACATTTTAATTCAATTTACTAAACGAGAATCTTAGGTTTCAGCAATAAATTACTGGTTGATTATTCGTTCATGTCCTGACGCGCTAACTCATCATTGTATAAACATACTGGACAAACATTAATAACAAAATCTTATTAATGTTGTAATATATTGATTTACATAGATGTAAATCAATAATAGAAATAATATTCTACTGTCTGTATCACAAAAATAGCATAGAAAACAATACAAATAAAATTAATAAGTATATACATATAAAACAAAAACATATTCACCTGATTATCAATGATTAAAAAATTAATAAATCATGTCACATGAGGTTGGGTGGGGTTGATCCAGGATGCCCTTCGACTCACCTTCGACTCCGCTAAGGGAACAGCTCAGGGGACAGGATATGGGGATGGCCCAAGATCAATTTGTCACTGGAAAGTCCCCCGATACTGTAGGCCTTATGTTTGTATTTAGGACGTGCTAACACAAAGAGATAGCATAAGATTATTTGTTTATATTTTTATATAACCAAAATAACAACATAAATCCTAATCTTATGCTACGACAAAATACGGATTTAAATTTTGATGGACAACCGATCTATATCGGAATAGATGTCCATCTAAAGAGCTGGAACGTTGCGATCTACAGCAAGGACCTGTTCCTTAAGTGCATCCACCAGGAATCCAACGTTGGGGTCCTGGTGGACCATCTCTGGAAACATTATCCCGGAGCCTCCTACCATTCGGTATATGAGGCGGGATTCTGCGGTTTCTGGATCCATCGCGAACTCCAGGCGCACGGGGTCCACAACATCGTGGTCAATCCCGCCGATGTCCCCAGCACCCAGAAGGAGCTGCTCCACAAGAGCGATCCGATAGATAGCAAGAAACTGGGCAGGGCCCTTCGGGCCGGTGTTTTACGGGGGATATACGTCCCTTCGCCCGATTGTGAGGACGCCAGGTCCCTAGTGCGGCTGCGCCATTCCACGGTGAGGGAGATCGGCAGGATGAAGAACCGGCTGAAGTCATTCCTGTACACCAATGGCATCAGCTACCCCGAGGCCTTCCTGCACAACGGGACGCACTGGTCCAGGCGGTTCATGGCGTGGCTGAAGGAGGATGTCCACATCAAGGGCGAATTTGGCAGGCGGACCCTGGAGCTGCTGGTCCGGAAAGTGGAGTACCACAGGGGATTCCTGCTGGAGCTGAACCGGGAACTCAGGAGCATGATGGCCCAGCAGGTGCATGCCGTGGACTACGCGCTGCTGCGCTCTGTCCCGGGCATCGGTCCGGTGACGGCCATGAGCCTGCTGGTCGAGCTGGAGGACATCCGGCGGTTCGCCAACAGCGACCACCTGGCCAGCTTTATCGGCATCGTGCCGACCAGGCACAGTTCAGGTGAGCGTGACCCGGACGGAGAACTGACCTTCCGCAGGCACGAGCTGCTGAGGCGGATGCTGGTCGAGGCATCCTGGATCGCCGTGCGGAACGACCCGGTGCTGGCCCTGGGCTTTTCAAAGGCCTGCCTGAAGATGAAAAAGAACCTGGCGATCATCAAGGTCGCAAGGAAACTGGTCAACCGGATAGCGTATGTGCTGAGGACCAGGGAAAAATATGTTATTGGAGTAGTGAAATGACGGTACTTGGATAGACACAAAAAAATTGGGTGACCGCTATACGCCCCTTGCGGCATTGCGTCCGCTCTCATTGTAGTTTGCGGCACCCATACTTTACAAACTGAAAAAGACACTGCAGCCATAGGTCTGCTCATAGAAGGTTGTTTGAAAAGTAACTGTCATATCGCAGCTGTTGGAAAAACCATCAGCCGGGCAACCTTTGGCCCAAAGCAAGGGAAAGGGAAAGGAAAAACAACCATAGAGGCAAATAATCAAGAAAAAATTTGGAATACAACATAGAAGGGGCGTATCGCATACGCCCGCCACATGCATTTGAACCAGGATTAAAGGGATTCGGGGTTCGACTCCGCTACCCACCGGATGGACCAAGATTATTAGTCCGATGGTCGAGCGAAGTCGAGACCCGGCACAGGATTATCGTTGGCATTACATTCAACAATAAGCGAACAGTTCTTAAATCTTCGATTTAAGATGACAGGTCATCGTGTAAAATTACCGTACAGATTCTTCACTAATCGTTCAGAATTAGAAATTCCCTGAGAGGGATTCAGAGCAGCGCAAAGAATCTATTTCCTTTTTTTTGCTGAATATATCATTGCGAATCGCAAGATGAGCAAACTATTTTTATTAAATTTTGCAGGAGTTAATGGGATTTATTCAGCCTATAGGCTGACATTCTTTTTGCATTTGAACATTTACCCCTCTTTTCCTAAACCATCCATAAAAAAAACACAAGACCTTAGCCCGCTGAACGGTCTAAGGTCTTGTGTCTATTGTCTTATGTCTTAGAAGAAAGTCTATGACATTCTTCTAATAAAAAAGTTTTCCTGCAGTACTCTGTTTTACCATATCAAGGGATACTCCATCATGGAGTTCCAATACCTTAAAACCACCTGTTGGCATAACTTCAAATACGCCCAATTCCGTTACTATTTTCTTCACACATTTCACACCAGTCAGGGGCAATGTACAACTAGGCAACAACTTAGATTCTCCAGCTTTGTTGACATGTTGCATGGCAACGATAATATTCTCGGCGCTTGCCACTAAATCCATGGCACCACCCATTCCTTTCACCATCTTACCGGGAATCTTCCAGTTGGCGATATCGCCATTTTCTGAAACCTCCATAGCTCCTAAGATGGTTAAGTCGATCTTACGGGAACGGATCATGCCGAAACTCATCGCTGAATCAAAGAATGCCGATCCTGGCAATGTCGTAATAGTTTGCTTGCCGGCATTGATATAATCAGCATCTTCTTCTCCTTCAAAAGGAAAAGGCCCCATACCCAACAAGCCATTTTCACTTTGCAAAACCACATTGATATTGTCTGGGATATAATTTGCCACCAAGGTTGGAATCCCAATGCCGAGGTTCACATAATATCCATCTTTTATTTCCTTAGCAATTCGCTTTGCTATTCCAAATTTATCCAACATAGGTTAAATCTTTTTGAGGATCATGGCACTTGCCCCACCACCACCATTACAGATAGCGGCAAGTCCTAATTGACCATTCTCCTGATGTAATACACTAGTTAAAGTAACGATGATCCGAGCGCCGGAACAACCCAATGGATGCCCCAAGGAAACCGCACCACCATATACGTTCATCTGGTCTTCGGAGATGTCCAATAGCTTAGCATTTGCCAAGGCAACTACCGAAAAGGCCTCATTGAATTCAAAATAATCGATATCGTCTACCGTCAGTCCCACCTTCTGCAACACTTTTTGTGTAGCCGCAGTAGGTGTAGTGGTAAACCATTCGGGAGATTGTTCTGCATCAGCATAGGCAACGACCTCAGCTAAAGGTTTGATCCCAAGCTCCATTACTTTCTCTTCACTCATCAGGATAACCGCCGCCGCACCATCGCTTAAAGTAGAGGCATTGGCAGCAGTGATCGTTCCATCGGTTTTGAAGGAAGCCCTCAATTGGCTCACCTTTTCAAAATTGATATTCTTGTATTCCTCATCCTCATCCACCAACACGGTACCCTTCCTGGATTTCACTTCAACAGGAACCACCTCATTCTTGAATTTTCCAGTCTCCCAGGCGATCTTACTGCGGGTATAGGATTGAATCGCATATTCATCCTGATCGGCCCTACTGATCTCGTACTTCTCTGCACAGAGCTCACCACAATTTCCCATCGCTTGTTCCGAATATACATCCGTCAAACCATCTTTTTGGATACCATCGGTTAACTTCTGGTCACCGTATTTGGAACCCCATCTCGCTGCAGTATCATAGAAAGGCACTTGGCTCATGTTCTCCATCCCACCAGCGATCACAACCTGCGCATCTCCCAATAGAATCTGTTGTACGCCTATTGAAATGGCTTTCATACCGCTAGCACAGACCTTATTGATGGTAGTTGCCGGTACATGATCAGGGAGCCCAGCAAACTTAGAAGCTTGTCTAGCAGGCGCTTGCCCCAGATTAGCCTGAAGCACCGAGCCCATATAGACTTCGTCCACATGGTGCTTCTCCAATTTAATTTCGTCCATTACAGCTTTGATCACGGTAGCTCCCAATTCTGTTGAGGAAACAGAAGCCAAGGATGATCCGAAACTTCCCATTGCTGTTCTCTTAGCAGCAACGATATATACTTTTTTACTCATTATCTTCTCTTTTTCTAACCGTTCTTTGTTCAATTCTCTTTTCATACTTCGCCCCTTGGAAAATCTTGTTTACAAAAATCCCTGGAGTATGAATATGGTTAGGATCCAATTCGCCCACCTCCACTAATTCTTCCACCTCGGCGATGGTAATCTTACCACACATAGCGACAGCATGGTTAAAGTTCTGCGCCGTTCCGCGGTAAACCAAGTTACCTGCTGTATCGCCTTTCCATGCTTTTACCAAGGCATAATCCGGTTCAAAGGCATATTCCATTAAGTAATCTTTCTCTACCCCATGGAAAGTAAACCTTCTTACTTCTTTACCCTCTGCCACTTCGGTCCCTACTCCGGCTGGCGTAAAAATTACAGGAAGTCCATATCCTCCAGCCATCAAGCGCGTGGCCAAAGTTCCTTGTGGAACCAAGTCTACTTCCAACTCTCCACTCAACATCTGTCTTTCAAATTCTGCATTCTCACCTACATAGGATGCAATCATTTTTTTGATCTGCTTATTCTGCAGCAACAGGCCCAAACCGAAATCATCCACCCCTGCATTGTTACTGATGCAAGTGAGGTTTGTGACCCTCTTATCCAGCAAAGCCGAAATAAGGTTTTCAGGAATCCCACACAGCCCAAAACCACCTAGGGAGATGGTCATGCCATCCTGAATACCCTCAATAGCTTGCTGCGCATTAGATACTGTCTTATTAATCATATCTGTACATTGCGTTATTTCCCCAATCGGGAATAAATAAATCTTTTAGAGCTTAGGACAACCAAATAATTATCTAAAAATCAATCAGTTGATAAAATATTTTTTGGAATAATATTTATTTATGTCCTGAAGTTTATAATCATGATAAATTTAACGAAATTATCTTAAACCTCTAATTATTAAGAACTTTTACAATTCTATAAACTAGAATTGGGTATTATTCAATACTTAGCAGTAAACAGGAAGGTATTTTACAAATGATGGAACAGTTTTAGGAATTGGATTAGAGATTACAAAATCCCCTCCCAATTTAATCGGAAAGATAAATAATTATTAACCCCAGGTTAATCAAATAAATAGATTAGTGTATTATTGAATCAATTTCTAGAATTTCTTTTGTAATTCTAATTAAATTGCTAAACTTGACTCTTAAAGCAAGAAATATACCATATACTATGCGATTATTATCACTCTTTTTACTGTTTTGGGTATCTAGTTCAACCCTATTTGGACAGACCCTACAACAAAAACTGAAAACGGCTCCTCTAGACAGCCAATTCGTCTATTTGAATTTGCAATCTAGAAACCAAGACAAGGACTTTAAGATTATCCGTAAGACTAATCTTGACATCATCCGTCAAAATGTGAAAGACTCCTTGAGCATTTATAAAAAGCAAATTTCTGGTTTGAAAGGCGACGCATCCTCTACCGAAGGAAGCCTGCAAACCCTGCAAGATTCCGTAACGAATCTATCTGCTGCTTTACAAACTGAACAACAAAAAACCGATAGCATTTCCTTTTTGGGGATCCAGTTCTCCAAGAGCTCTTACCATACCATGGTATGGGTAATCATCATTGTGCTAGCGATTGCTTTATTTGGAATTTTAGCGGCATTCAGAAAAGCTAAAGTTGACACCGAAGAAAGTAAAAATACCGTAGATGAACTTCAGGAAGAACTTCAAACTCTTAGAAAAAAATCTATGGAAAGAGAACAACTCCTAAAACGTCAATTATTGGACGAACAGCTGAAAAGGAATTCTTAACTAGACATCAGACAACAGACAACAAACATAAGACGATGTTCCTCGTTGTTTGAGGTCTTGAAATAACAAAAAAGCAGTGTTAGCATCGGTTAACACTGCTTTTTTGATTTAAAATCATATTTTATTCAGAATCCTGTAACATAACAAGCTAATTTCTGACTAATTACTCAGGTTAAACCTAAAGCCTAAGGAGCATGAAGAGTTACTTCAATTTGCAGTTCAAGATTATCTGTAGATCCATGAAAGATTTCGGACTGCCTTGGCTATTGATTTTCCCAGCAATATTATTGGTCTATACTGCTCTTTTCTACTTACTTCAACTCTATCCATACTGGGCTGCCTACTTAATTTTCCTATTGAACTTTCAGGCCTTATTTAGCCTTGCTGAATACAACCGAAATGATTTTCTGAAGTTGACCTTCAATAACCTGGATTATTACCTCATCAGGATGCTAGAAAACCTGGTCATCAGCTTGGGTACGGTCATCCTATTTATCCTGCACGCTAAATTTGACCTGGCACTTTTGCTCTTGGCAATCGGTATCCTTTTCGTTTTCGTATCGACAAACAGCCTTTGGTCTAGAACCATTCCTACCCCATTCAAGAAATATCCATTTGAATTTATTATCGGATTCCGTAAGACCTGGCTTCTCCTTTTGATACTTTATATACTAGCCTATATTGGCTTGGCTTATGGCAATCAAAACCTTGCGCTTTTCTGTATGTTCTGTATCTGCATCTGTGCCAGCTTATATTATCAGGTTATTGAACCAAACCTTATCCTTTGGAATCAAAACCGAAAACCTGTTGCCTTCTTAAATCACAAATTCAAACGGGGCATATTTCAATTAAGCCTCTTATTATTGCCAATCCTGATTCCACTTGTTGCCCTCTTCCCTCATGACATCAGCAAAGCACTTATTGTATGGGGACTCGGCCTATTTTTGATACCCTTTGTGATCAGTCTCAAATATGCAGTCTTCCCCAGAAAGGTCAATGTTGCTGAGGGTGTCATCCTAGGCTTATGCCTGATGTTTTATCCATTGGTATTGTTCATCATCCCTTACTATTATTTCAAAGCCATCCAAAACTTAAAAACTGTACAATGATAGAAGTAATAAACCTAGGAAAATCCTATGGCGCCAAAGCTGTACTCAAGCTTATCAATGTGATCTTTGAGCCTGGAAAGGTATATGGCCTTGTCGGAGAAAATGGCTCTGGGAAAACTACATTCTTCAGATGCTTGGCGGAAATGGAGGATTACGAAGGAAAAATCAAGACCAGCTATAAGGAAATCAAGAACCACCTTGGATTTTTAACGGCAGAACCTTATTTCTTACCAAAGATTACCGGAGAAGAGCATATCTATCTCATGGCAGATGCTCGGAAAATTAAGCTGGAAAACCTTCAGGAAAAGAATATTTTTAAGCTACCTTTAAAGGAATATATCAGCCAATACTCCACTGGGATGAAAAAGAAATTGGCAATCATGGCAGTCCTCTTTCAGCAAAATGACTTCATTATCTTGGATGAACCTTTTAATGGTATCGATCTGGAGAGTTCAATCATACTTGAGGAAATCATCAAGATGCTCAAGGACAAAGGAAAAACCATCCTTATATCCTCACATATTTTTTCAACTCTTAAAAATAGTTGTGATGTGATTTATCAGATTGAAAATGGGCAGTTCTCCGAGCCTTATGCTCCATCCAATTTTGGAGACTTGGAAGAAGCCATGAAAAATAAAATCCTACAGAATCACTTCAACAATTTTTCTCTCTAAGATTTCGAAAGCCTAGCTAAAACAAAAACACGCCATTTTCTTTTGACCTTATTCGAGACATATTCGGAAAATTCCGAAAATGGCTAGAATATTATTAAAGGCTTTCCCGAACATGCCTCGAATGATTCTCGAATATAGTCAGGATATCAACCTTAAGAAAGGGCAAGAATTTAACTAATTACCCTTCTTTGGAACTTACTTTAAATTAGATTCAACATAAGCTGTTTTATTCCTCTGTTTTTATTATCTTATATTTAATTATAAATCAATAGAAATGAGAAGGTTATTTTTATATACATCATTCATATTCTGTTTATTATTAGAAGTGTTGTTAATCTATTCGTATTTAGCACAAAAAATAAACACAAAAGAGTTCCTTCTTATAGGATTAGGTAATATTGGTGTTATTTACGTTTTTATATTAAATATTAAACATAATAATAAAAAGGCTAAAACAATTCTGAACGATCAGTGAAGAAACTGTACGGCAATGTCCAAATACATGCTGTCATTCTGTACCGAAGGTACAGGAACCGTTCGCCAATATATTCACATGGTTTGTATGGTTTCCTCATCTTACGATTTCTATGACGAGGAAATTTGACGATTTTGGTAGGGGCGTATCGCATACGCCCGCCGCATATTTTTCAAAAAGATTGTCAGCCTTCAGGCTGTATAAATCCCATTAATTCCTGCAAAATTTATTAAAAATAGTTTGCTCATCTTACGATTCGCGATGACACAATCCCCCTTAAAAAAACAAAAATAGATTCTTCGTTACTTTTGAAGCCCAAAAGTAACCAAAACCGACGAAGGAGCTCACGGATACCAAAAAAAACTCGAATCCGTAACGCTTCGGCCCATTTAAGGTGGCTTTTCGCACGGCCTCCCGCACATGGATAGAATGCCTTGTTGTCGGGAATATCTTTCAATAGATCATCCCTTTTGATGGGATGATCTATTGAAAGCATTCCAAGGCCAATCCCATCGCACAGGGCATCGGCATTCTTTCCATTTTTCCGCCACTGCAAATGAGCCGGAGGCTAAAGGACTTCCTTCGGAAGGATGGTTGTTTGTTAATTATCCGAACCCCTAGCGGGGGTGGAATCTTTATAGATAATCGGATCGATCTGCGGATAACCCACAGCGTGGGTGAAATATTTTTCTATACCCTTTTTTGTGTCACCCTGAGAAGTAAAAATTTGGGCTAAATTTATTGGAAGCTGATGACAGCATGTTGGCAATGAAAATCTATTAGCTCTTTTGTTTTTTTAATATAGAACCCCATTTGGGGTTCCATTATTTTAGCAGATCTGGCACGTTAGCCTGGAAGTCGCGCTAAAACGATGTTCGATTAATCGAACATCGTTTTAGCATTACCCCTTTATTGTTTGCCACCCATGCTAAAATAATACATCCCCGCAGGGGATGAATGGCGGAAAAAATATTCTTCTGGAAAGGAAATATAGGTCTAAATACCTAGAAACACAGATTTAACAAACCTGTCCATTGGTAGGGCCCCGAAAGGTCTCGAAGCTATCTTTTCTTTATTAAAAATGGTTTCCTCATCTTACGATTTAGCGATGACCTTACTTCCCCCCAAAAAAAACAAAAGCAGCAATCCAAAGATTGCTGCTTCAAGGTATAAACCGATTTGTAAATTGTTGCTGTTTTGATTAGGACTTGTTCGCTGCGTCCTTCAGATTATATTCAAGGTATCCACCTTTAGGGCTGTCCACGATCAGCTTCGCCGAACTTGGATTTCCTTTTACGATCCATCTGACTTTCACGGAACTCATACCATCAATAGTAGGTACTTCGATCTGCTGCGGCTGATATTTTTGCTCTAGCGTTTCATTGAAGTCCGCGTTCAATACCTGCATCCCTGTTACCACCTGGGCACCTTCTAATCGTATATGGTTAGGGCGTTCTATCTTATGTCTCACATCATGGTCTGAGTGTGTTGGCACAATCCTCGTATTCCAGATGGTTGCATTCACTTCATATAAGTTACCGCCCAGAGGTTTGATATTGGATTCCATTACCTCCAATTTAGGCATGTGGTAGGCATGGTAAATGGTAAATGCCGCATTTCGGTGTGCATCTTCCATCAACAAGAAGCCTGGGTGGTTACGGGTATAGTTTTTCTTGGCTCCACCAATCTCGATTTTACCATATTGTGGATGGTCAAATTCCTTCCATGGCACATAAGCATCACCGAACATCAATAGCTTATCAAACTCATAATACTCATCACTATTCCTTAAGCCACCCTCTGATTTTTCATTGAATAGCTTATAGGTAGTCATCAATTCGTTGGAGAACGTAAAGATACCACGTGTTAAGGCCAAGAAATCGATCTCGCCACCAAACACGGTATAAAGATCTTTATGGATGACGATATAATCATAGCCCGGCAACATCTTCTCTCCAGTCTGACCTAAGGCATCATAAACCTGAACGTCTTTCCTAGAATAGAATCTTTCATCATCCGCAGCCCCAGGTCCCCGAAGGATCATACCGCCAAAGTTGTGGTAAGACTGTGCACCGGCAATATTCGGATGGGAATAGATAAATTTCTTGACGGCTTGGGTTTCAGGTAATGTTCCTGGATAGTATAAGGCACCTCCCTGTACATAATTTGGCTGCCAGTTCCATCCCCAGTCACGATTCGGGTCGTAGGTACCAGTAATATCTTCGTTGACCAAACCATCACCATCATTGTCGATCCCTTCAAATCCCAACATCTCATATTCACCCACCTCACCTGGTTTAACCATCAGCATGCGGTTAGGATTTTCCGGATCTGCTTTGAATCTACCGGTCTTGGACTTGCGGCGCATCATTACAATTTCGCCATCGCCATCCAAATCATCGTAAAGATCTTCTGCTACCAGTCCGTCACCATCGTTATCAAACGGTCGACGGCCAGTCCTCGAAGAGTGCATGGTGTTCGGTTGATAAATAAAGTATTCGCGGGAATCGGGATTGATCGTAGGTGCAATATAGAACACCTTATCCTTTAACAATTCTTTGATAAAGGGAACTGTATTATAGTTCTCTAATAGGTACCAAGCGGTATACATGGAAATCTCAGAACCTTGCAACTCATTGGCATGGATGTTACCATCGATCCACATTGCAGGCTTCCTTTCGGGTTGCCCTTGCTTGAAATCCGTTACGGTCAGGACAAAGATGTCTCTGCCTTCATAACTTTTTCCGATAGATTCATATTTAATAAGGTCGGGATAAGCTTTCTGCAGATCCTTATAGAACTGTTCCATTTGTTTCAGGTCATGGTACCGGCTCCAATTCATCTGAACTTTAGGATTGGAGGGTGACCCTACTGCACGGAGGCCAGCGATCTCTTTGCTGACATCGTCATTTTTCTTTTGGGCAAATGCTGCCGAAACACTCAGTGCTAAGGCAAGTGATAATATTTTATATGATAGTCTCATTTCTTAGCAGATTTTATAGGTTAATATCTAGGGTTTTCTCTCCAGCAGTTGGGCATCCAACAGTCACTTGAACTTTACCTTTTCCTTTGACCAACCAAGAGAAGGTATTTGAAGCACCTGCTTGTAGGGTTGGATAAAGCTGAAGGCGTTTGCCACTAAGGAAAGATTGTCCCTTTTGCAATTCCATAATGGACTTCATTTTGGAAACATGTTTGATCTTATCTGCAATTTCTGGATACACAGGCATTGCTCCTGTATTGAAGACTTTCACTTCGATCCGGTAGATATCATCGCCAAGATTGGTCACTTTCGGGCTTGAGAATTCTAGGCTGGCAAGAGAACGGGTCAATTCAACTACAAAATTGCTGTGCATCTTTGCTGAAGCTTCCAATAATGCTACGGGAGGGTTGTTTACAAAACGTTCCACTACCCCACCGACTTCCACCTCTTGGTTAGGAAAATCCGGATGGCTTACCTTGGTCCAAGGAAGGATAGCACCTTGGATCCCTTGGTTCTTTACCCAGTTTACGAAACGGTCAGAATTATTGGTTGCTGGCACTTTTGGGGCAGCATTTTTGGTTGTGTCAGAAATGGTTGGAATCCACCAAGAAGGAGTCACGAAACTGAATTTTCCGGCATGGTAGTAAATCGTTGGGCTCAGGTTTCCTTTACCAGCAGGCATTTTTGGCGCTTCACCCATTGGTTTCACGGCATCATTATAGATCTTGGTCACAAATGCAGAAACTTGCGCATCGTTATTTGTCCAAGATTTAGTAATTCTTTCCGAAGCTTTTCTTTGATCAAATTGCTCTGCAACAGAAAGATTGTTCTGTAAGCCAAAGTGTAGCACCGCAGCAATTTGTGGATTTTCGAAGATCAAATCAATGATCGCTCTGGTTTCAGGTTCTGAAGCTGCATAATCGCCAGTTTCAGGTTCGAAGAATGGGTAGTCAAACGTAAAGTTCTTATCTAGGTTGACACCAGTCTTACCATCTTCAGAAATAGCGCCATCTTGGTCCGCATCGCGACCTTCGGTATAAAGCTCGTAGTTTCCGGTTTCGCCTTTGTTACGCTCTGCCAATACCAAGTAATCAGCATTGTTAGCATGGGCACGGTATGGCCCTGCTGGGGTTTTGATCCGCATTTGTGAAATCAATCCATCTTTGTTAAGATCAACCTCCGGATCTTCATCGATGCGACCGTCACGATCATTGTCTATGGTCCTGCCATTTCCAGAGGACCATGCTGCAGAATTGGAATTTCTTTTATAAGCATCAACATTGAGAACGGGAATAATCCAAATGGACTTATTAGCTAATAGTTCATTAAGTTGATCAGTAGGAAGGGCTAATATTTGCTTTGCAACATTTAAGGAATTGATTACGCCTGCAGGGTGTTTTCCATCAACTCCCGCAACGATCAATAGTGTAGGTTTTGGAGTTTTTCCATTTTGGATTTTAATTAATGGGATGTCTTCAGAACCAACCGACTTTCCAATGGAAGTTCTTTCCACGAGTTTGTTTGAAGATACATCTTGAATTTGCTTTGTCAATGCATCGAAATTGGGATAATTCCATTGTGCATTTACAAAAAACGGCATGCCGCAGGAGAGCAGCAAAATGATCCAGTATTTCATATATTTAGGTATTTAGTCTGTCGCTAAACTACTGAATTAGGTTAATAATTGAAAGCCATTAAACAGATAATCCAATTTTTAAATAATAATTATTTAAAAATTGGATTATCTTCAAAATTAAGTCTAACAATAGCCTAAATAGGCGATGTTTTACAGTGAAAACATAGAGATAACAATGTTGTTATAATTGCGATTAGGGGCAATTATTCTTAAGGAAATAGGTTAAATAAGCTGGGGTGATTAAATCATTCTGACTTCTCTTCCCTTCGATCTTGGGCAGACTTATCTTCAGCGACACCTGCTTTCCAATAGGAGAAAGCATAAAAATCTTTATTGGACCAACCTAGTTTATCCTTAAAATAAGAACGGAGTTCCTTTACAGAACTATATTCACAGGCTACATAAGCAAACTTCGATAGATTTGTGGGCAGTTGTACATCCATAGTCAAATGAGGAAGTGAACTTCCTTTTTCGGGTTCTGGATTGATGAGCCACTGAAATTCAAATCCATCATGCTTTAATTCAGGATGGAAATCATGTTCGGAAGGAATTTCGATCAAACAATAGCCCCTAGCAGAAGCAGGCAGGCTCTCCAAAATACAGCTGATAACCGGAATAGCTGTTGCATCTCCGACCAAAAGGTACCAATCTACATTGGGATAATGTACTGTTTCCCTAATCTTCATAGCTACCCCTAATTGATCGCCTAATGTAGCTTTTCTGGCCCATGCAGAGGCTGGTCCATTCTCACCATGGTTGACAAAATCAATCGTTATTTCTTGGGTCTTGGGATTGTATTTTCGATGGGTATATGTACGCACGATTGGTTTTACATCATCCCCGGGCATCACCCATTCACCTTTTTCAGCATCAAAACTGGCAAATTGAACTTCTTTCTTTCCCAGAGGTGGAATAAAGATCTTATTGTTTGCACCAGGGGTACATTTATCAAAATCTATCGCCTGATCCGACTTGAGGACAACCCGGATATAATGTGGTGTAATGTTCTGCTTACCCGTTACTTTGAAAACATATTTTGAAATGATTGGCTTTTCCATCCTTAATTATTGAATAAGTTTAACAATATCATCTACCATTAAATTCACTGATGTAATACCTCCTCCAGAAATAAACCAAACATTGGGATCTAGGTAGAATAATTTATTGGACTTAGAGGCCTTGGTCCGTTTGATCAATTGATTTTCCACCTCTTCTTTACTGGATTTCTTACCTAAAACAGCAGCATTTCGGTCGACGATAAACAAGTAATCAGGATTGGCCTCGGCGATCAATTCATTGGATACCCTTTGTCCATGAACGGATTCATCATTCAGTTCCAGAACAGGCTTAATGCCTAATACATCATGGATAAACCCAAATCTTGACCCTTTGCCGAAAGCACTGAATTTCCCATTGTTGTAGATCAGGAACAATGCTTTATGTGGATCTTGCTTGTATTTACTTTGGGCGGCAGCAATTTTCTCTTCCAAGGAGGCTAATTTTTCATTAGCCTTTGCTTCTTGGCCATAAATCCTACCGATCAGTTTGACATTGTTCTCAAAAGATGGGATGTAATTTTTGTTGTCGGTTCCGATAAATACCGTTGGTGCGATTTCATTGATTTCTTGATAGAATCTTTCCAATCGGGTGGAAATAAAAATAATATCCGGTTTTGTCGCAGCGATGGCCTCGAAGTCGGGTTCAATAACTGATCCTACATCCGCCACATCGGGATTATCTTGGATTGATTTCAGATAAGAAGGAAGGAATTTCTTGGGTACACCTACAGGCACAATACCTAATTCGTTCATGGTTTCCAATGCACCGATATCCAGTACTACGCTGCGTTTGGGGTTTTTAGGGATGATCAGCTTACCCATTTTGTGCTCAATATGTAGCGTATCGCTGTCCAATGTATTTTCATTTTTAGATGAATTGGATTGGCAGGATAGCAATAGAAAAGACAAACACAAAAATGCGAAGGCTTTCCAAATTATATTTCTTAGCATAGTATTCATTTTATAGATTGAAATAATTACAGATTCTTTTATTGTTGATCTCGATAATATTGAATTCCAGATCAAATATTTCGTGAAGGATCTTTGCATCGATCACCTTATTGGTCTGATCGTTATAGAGAATTTCACCATCCTTCAAGGCGATAATTTGGTCGGAATATTGGGCAGCGAAATTGATTTCATGGATGACCATGATCACGGTTTTACCCAATTCATCGACCAGGCGTCGCAAGGTTTTCATAACATGGACGGCATGTTTCATATCAAGGTTGTTCAGAGGTTCATCGAGTAAAATAAAATCAGTGTCCTGGGCGATAATCATAGAGATAAAAGCCCTTTGTCGTTGTCCCCCACTTAATTCATCGATATAGGAATCCTTTAAGGCAGTGAGGTCAGAAAACGCGATGGCATCATCCACTTTCTTCCAGTCCAATTCGCTCAGCTTACCCTGGCAATAAGGAAACCTTCCAAAAGAAACCAGATCCCTAACGGTCAATTTCAATTCAAGATGATTGGACTGTTTTAGAATGGATAGTTTTTTTGCCAATTCAGAACTTTTATAGGAGGATAATTCCTTTTCGAAGAAAGCCACCTGACCGGCATCTTGCTTGATCAATCGGCTAATTATTGCCAATAAAGTACTTTTTCCGGCACCGTTTGGTCCGATCAATGAAGTGATCTTTGCCTGTGGAAAACCACCAGTCAGATTTTTCAACACTTCTTTTTTTCCATAACGCTTTACAATGGCGTCAAAGTTTAACTTATTCTTTTCCGGGTCAACCATAATAAATACATAAAATAAATTCCGCCGATAAAATTGATAATGATACTGACCGTTGTGGTAAATCCGATAACCTGTTCAACAAGGAATTGCCCCAATACTAAACAGAGCGCTGCTATAACCGCGCAGATGGGAAGCATAAATTGATGCTTTCTGGTCTTGAAAAGCTCATAGGTCAGGTTACAGACCAAGATTCCGAGGAAAGTAATGGGCCCAACCAAAGCCGTGGAAACTGAAACCAACAGGGTGATACAGATCAGAAACCTTTTGATCATCTTGTTATAATCGACACCAAGGTTTATGGCATGGTCCTTTCCTAGAGCGATCACATCGAGGTAGCGCAAGTTGAAACTGATATAAGTGATGGCTGCCAACATGGTAATCGCAGCGATGCTGAGCAATTTGGTATTCATCTTGGCGAAAGAGACGAACATGAAATTCTGTACCATCGAAAATTCATTGGGGTCGATCAGGACATGTAGGAATTGACTCATGGTCATAAATAAGGTTCCAAACACCATTCCTGTAAGCAAGAGATAATACATGCTTTTCTTATCCTTGCCAAACATCAAAAAGTAGATCAATAGGGAGAATCCCAACATCAAGATCACAGCATATACAAAATTCTCCTGCTGGTTGATCACTTGGAAGGCCCGATCTCCATAGATAAACACAATCAGCGTCTGGAATAGGATGAAGATGGCTTCATAGCCCATAATAGATGGAGTCAAAATCCTATTGTTGGTAATCGTCTGGAATAAAATCGAAGAGTAGGCGACAGAACATCCCACTATCAACATGCTAAAAAGTCGGATAGACCTCTTACTGATTGCATAATCATTGGACAGATCAACCTTATAAAATAGAAACAAGGCAACCACAATCAGCAGGAGACATAGCAATAATGAAAATTTGAGAATTGGTTTCATTTCTTATTTCTTTTTAAGGATTAAGATTAGGAACACAATTCCACCGATTATCCCAACGGTCATGCCAATCGGCACTTCATAAGGAAAGACAATCAGCCTGCTGATCAAGTCGCAAATAATAAGGAAAACAGCGCCTACGTAAGCAATTATTGGGAGAATCTTCCTCAGGTTGTCACCGAATACCATGCTCACCAAGTTTGGAATGATTAACCCAAGAAAGGGAATGGCACCGACGGTGAGCACCGATGAACTGACCACAATAGAAACTGTAAATAGGCCGATATAGACAATGCTGTTATAGGAAAGACCTAAGTTTTTGGCAAAGCTCTCCCCCATTCCTGCGATCGTAAAACGTTCAGCAAATAAATAGACCAGCAGCACCGCTGGCAGAATAATATAGATGGCTTCATACTGCCCTTGCATAACGGAAGAAAAATCCCCGAGCAGCCATTCCTGTGTACTTTGCACGATACCCTTTTCATAGGCAAAGAATGTTGAAATAGCACTCAGGATACTTCCAAACATCAAGCCGACCAATGGTATAAAAACAGTGCTCCGCAGTTTGATCTTGCTGATAAAAAATATGAATAGGAAAGAAGTGAAAAAGGTGAAAAGCAGTGCAAAGATCATCCTGACCGAAAGTGAGGATTGTGGGAAAAGGATCAGAGCCGTTAAGATCCCCATTTTTGCGGCTTCCAAGGATCCTGAGGTTGTGGGTGAAACAAACCTATTTTGCGATAATTGTTGCAAAATAAAACCGGATATGCTCAATCCAGCACCCACTAATATCAATGCCAAGGTCCTAGGGATTCGGCTGATCACAAAGAACAGCATCTTTTCACTATCCGAAAACAATTCGGAATAATGGATATCCTTGACACCTGTAAAAAGGGATATCCAGATTAAAACTAAAATAACCCCCATGGCAAGTATCCATAGCAGGTATTTATTCTTCAATAAACTCAAATTCTCCAATTCCTTAAAACATTTTAACAGCTCTCTTTAAACCGTTAAGATGATTTGATAATAAAATGAAACTATGCCCTATTCCATACGGATTAGGACATAGCAATCATCAAGATTTTATTAATTGATTTTAGTGATGGTATCGCCATTTTTGTCCACTACAACAGGTTGCCCTTCCACTGGTCTACCTCCTTTAGTTTTGTTGATGATAAAAGCTTCTCCAGTTTTCGGATCTATTTTTACATGATTAGGATGAGAACCGGTTGGCAGATCAGCTAGCACTTCTAGCGTCTTAGCATCGATAATGCTGGTCGTTCCTGTTTGGCGATTTGCAGAATAAATCCTGTTTTTCACTTTATCATAAGCAATTCCTATGGCCCCATCGCCAGTTGGGATGCTCTTTAATAGATTTCCTTCAGGACCTAATACAGTAACTGTACCTGACTTCTGATTGGCCACGAACAGGCGTTCTCCATCCGAAGTAATATTTACAGGAGACTCTCCGCCTGATGGAAACTGCATATCCACTTTTTTACTTTTCACATCAACGACATATATGGCATTTTCACCAATAACAGTCACATAGATTTTATCTGTGCCTTTTAGGAAAGTCATGCCAGTTGCAGTCTTTCCAAGGTTATCCAAAGAATGGGAATAGGTATTGGTTTTCCCATCAATAACCCAAATATTACTAGGGTCACCCACATCGGATACATAGATCAGGTTATTGTCTTCATCCACCAATACCTCACGGGTATGGGATTCCTCGGCACCGTTTTTAATGGTTGCCAATAACTTTCCGGATTTAAGATCAACGGCACTTACCGAGTTTGTTCTTGTATTCGTGGTGTAGGCAGTCTGAGTTTTGTTGTTTATTCCTATACCGAATGGCGGATTTTCCTTTAAGCTGATGCTATCCACAATGGCCAAATCCTTTGGATTGATTTTAAAGATGGCACCACCTGGTTTCGTACGAGAACCAGCTGAAGTCACATAAATATGTCCGTCATTTGAATTGATTACGGCTTCATAAACGCCAGTTCCGGCAGGAGAAGATTTTACTACCTTTTGGCCAAAAGCCAAGGTACTGCAAAAGAATAACCCTGTACTGAGGAATAGAGCTTTTGAAAGGATTGGGCACTTGTGATTGAAATGAATTGTGTTCATAGTTACTTATTTATATATATAGAGTTAATTTTTGAATTCCAGTGTAGATAGAAATCTTCGAATGCCTTTTGCCAATAATAGGCGCCATGTTTTCCTTCGGGATTGACATGGCGTGTTAATTTGCCTGAAAAATGATTTTTTATCCATTCGAAATAGCGATCGAGGTCAATTTTCATATTGTTATGGGCATCCATCAATCGAAATCGTCTTTCCCGATCTCCCATATAAAAGTAGAATTCCTGCTCAGCCCTATTTATACCCTTGCTGAGCATATTTTCCGAATAGGCATATAAATTATCTTCATCCATCCAGATCGATGGAGAAAATATGGCTACGGTGCCAAATACCGCTGGGTATTTCAGTCCAGCATAAAGAGTAAGCAAACCAGCAATAGAACTACCTAACATAGAAGTATGCATTGGACCTGAGAGGGTCCTATAGTTACTGTCTACAAAAGGTTTTAAAGTTTGTACGATATCTTCGAGATAATGCCAACCCAAGGCATTCTTGGTTCCTTGGACTGGATGCACCAGGTATTCTTGCTGTCTTAATTCATAATCCTTTGCATGATCGATAGCGACCACTATGGCAGAAGAATCATATCCATCAAGGAATTCATCGACCATCCATTCTACAGGCCCCGACCTTCCAATTGATCGCGCCTCATCGAAAAGATGCTGGCCATCATGCATATAAATGGTTGGGTATCGTTGTCCTGACTGCTGATAATCCTTGGGTAAATAGATCATGACCTTTCGATACACATTCATTTCCGGAAAATAGAAATGATCGTCTAAAGTAAGTACCTGTTTGCTTGCTGTGGATCTAGGGAATAGATCTCTCCAAGAATCGATTTCCAAATTGATTTCAGCATCTCGTTGTACTTTGAAAACTTGAGGTAATTTTAGTTTTCCATCATGAGTTGCCTCTAACGTCAGCCAATTCCCACGGGTAATCTTTAGTTCAAGGTCTCCGGTTTGTACATGTGGAATCAGGCATCTTATAGATTGCCCTATTGGAGGGATAGTTCCGACCAACAGATGTTGGGGATCCCAATTATTGAAAGTACCAGCAAGGAACAAAGGCTCACCTACGTAATGTTCACAATTGTTCAAAATGTTTACTGCTATCTCAATGAATTTTTTGGACATAAATAAATGTTTGTATATAGCAATTTGACTCGTAGCTAATTTAGATAGATTCTAAATAAATGACAAATTTTATTTAAACTAATTATAAATAAAGCTATATTTACCAGCAAATCAACGTTATTTAGGAGTTAGAATGAGTTTTTTCAAGAACACACTATTCATATTAATTAGCATTTTCAGTTCCAATTTAGGTTTTGCACAACAAGGAAGTACCATTCAAATCGATGTAATCGCTGATCAAAGCAAGGAAAAGATTGCTGGGGCAAGCCTTCATTTTGCTAATCATGCGGGAAGCACAAACCAAGATGGATCTTATCATGCAGAGGGAGTAAAAGCCGGTCAATACGAAATTGAGGTAAAGGCTGTCGGCTATATACCCTATAAAGGAACTATCACAAAAAACAGTTTTGAAGACTTGCATTTGGTCCTTTCTCTACAAGAGGAGGTATCGCGGATTGAAGGTGTAACTGTCCTAGGAAATTCGGAGAACAAAAAAATCAAGCAAGCAGCAATCCGCAACATATTTATAGATACCAGAGCGGTCTCTAGTCAAGCCATTTCCTTGAGTGACCTGATGAACCGAAGCACAGGAATTAGGGTACGACAGAATGGAGGCTTAGGTAGTCGACCTGAACTATCTGTGAATGGCTTTCAGGGAAAAGCAATCAAGTATTTTAAAGATGGGATTCCATTGGACTATTTAGGTGATGGTTATAATCTATCTTCCTTACCCATCGAAATGCTGGACCACGTAGAAATCTACAAAGGGGTTTTGCCTGTTTCCCTTGGTTCGGATGCCTTAGGCGGAGCAGTCAACCTAGTTAGCAGAAAAGGTCAAGGTAAGCATGCCAAGGTATATTATGAACTGGGGTCCTTCCAAACCCATAGATTAGGCTTGATGGGGTCTAATCTTTCAAAGGATGAAAAATGGGCTTACGGCGGAGAACTCTTTTATAATTATTCGGCTAATAATTATGAGGCATTGGTGGATGTCGTAAATCCTGAAACCAAAAACAAGGAACCTCAACGCCTCCCGCTCTTCCATAATGCTTACCGACATTTTTTGGGTGAAGTCTTTGCCAGTATGCGGAACCGCAGTTGGGCAGATGAACTTAAGTTTAGCCTGACAGGGTTTAATCTCTATAAGGAACAACAGCATCCAGCTTTAATGACCGACGCGTATGGCGCTTTGCATTCCAAGCAAAGAACCTTGGCCCCATCGCTGCGGTATAAGACAAATTTCTGGGACAATAAACTCCGGATCGACCAATTCAATTCCTATAATGTGCTGCAGACCAAAAGAATCGACACTTTAAAAGGCACTTATGATTGGTTCGGGAATTTTAAGCCTGGTACCAATTTTGGAGAAAGTCGCTTACCCTCCCAATCTAAGATCGACGAGAAGCAATGGGTCAATAGAACCAACTTAAGTTATTTAATAACCCCAAAAAGCAAGGTAGAATTAAACTATGTATTCAGTTCGGCAAACCGATCTGGGGAGGATCCTTTTGGGGTGAGGCTGGAAGGCTCAAACATCGATATCCTCACTTTGGCATCAACCTATCAGAAACATGTATTTGGTCTATCCTATGAGCAATCGCTGCTAAATGAAAAATTGACCAATCAGTTAATGGGGAAATACTATATCTACAAAGCAAAAGGATATCAAAACACTTGGTTCTCCGTGGACATTACGGAAAAAGACATACGGAACACTTCTGCTGATTATTGGGGCATTACCGAAGCCATAAAATATCAGTTCTCTGAAAACAATTTTTTAAGGGCCTCAGCAGAGTATACCTATAGACTGCCAGAAAGGGAAGAATTGTTTGGAAACAATATCTTCATTGTCCCTAATTTTGAATTGGACCCAGAACGCAGTTTAAATTTTAACCTAGGCTTGAGCACCCAGCTCCTTCAGCCATTGACAGTTGAATTGAACAGTTTCTATAGGAACACGAAAGGTTTGATTCTACTGGTTCCTATTCAAGCCCCGAATGCCCAATATCAAAATCAAGAGAATGTACGTGGATATGGAGTAGATCTGGATATTAAATACCAGGTCACTGAGCAATATCAATTGTCGGGAAATGCCACTTGGCAGGATTTGAGACTATTCGGAATCAAAAATGCGCAGGATTCATGGAAAAATGATGCACGATTAAGGAATACCCCCTATTTCTTTGCTAACCTTGGTGCAACTGCTAACTATAAGGATCTCTTTCAAAAAGAGAATAGCCTGCAGCTCTATTTGAACTACAATTTTATGCGCGAGTTCTATCTAGAGACCATCCCAAAGGAAGCTGAACCCGGAGGCTTTTTGGGCCTATCAGGCAGTGCGAACCTGAGTTCAAACCTGATCATCCCTAATCAACACCTGTTTAATGCAGGTTTTACCTATAAATTCCATAAAAATCATTTTGCTATTGGAGCAGAGGCTAGAAATATACTGGGCAAGGATATATATGATTATTACCGGGTACAACGCCCTGGCCGAAGCTTCCATTTAAAACTTAGTTATCAAATATAAAAACACAAAAATTAAAGATTATGAAAATCAATAGATTCAAAGCATCCGTTTTATTTATGTTCAGCATGGGGATTTTTGCTAGTTGCAGCGAAGACTCAACTGGTCCGACGCCTGTTGAACCGGAAGGTAAAGATAAATATGTATTAATTACCATGAGTGAAAACAACTTGCAGAAACCAGGCTTTGCAACAGCATTTGATGCTATACCTTCGGGCAATGTTGTCAATAATGGAAGTAATAGTTATCAGGGTTTGGGATTTGGAGGCTGGAGACCACATGGCAACCAGCTCTTGAAAATGTTCAATAGCAAGACCAATGAACTTGGAATCGATCAATTATTGGTTGATGCTAATGGAAAAATCAGTGCTGGTAAATTTATTGCCGCTGATAATAATAGTAATGGTTCAGGAAACTTTGTCATCGTGGATGATAATAAGGGGTACTATTGGGATGGCGCCTCACCATTGAAGATTCAGACCTTTAATCCAAGTAATATGACAAGGACCGGTGAATTGGATTTTGCGACTGTTGTCAATGAAAGAGGCCAGAATGTTCCTGAAATCCTTTATAGGTCCATTGGGCAGAAATTTCTAGCAGCAAAAGGCGGAAAACTCTTTGCAAATATCAGTTATGCCAAAACCAATGGTCCACAAAAAGGCTTTTTCGACGATTATTTTCCAGATGTGTATATAGCGGTCATTGATATAGCTTCGGGAAAGTACGAGAAAACCATAAAAATTGAGGATACCGGTTCCATTGCCTACATCAATGATAATAATATGTATGACTTCGACAGCAATGGAGATCTCTATATCGTTACGCAAGGACGCAGTGCTGTAGGAGGAAAATCCAAAATAGTGCGAATCAAGTCGACAGAAACAGACATCGACAAAACTTGGAGCCTTAATATGGATGAGATCCAAGAAGGAGGCAAGTTTGTTTCAGTTTTTGCGAAAGATGCTAAGATCATTACTGTCATTCCAAATACGAAATTGACTGCTGGTCCATCTGGGAACATCAATTTTGAAAACGTTTGGGAATTTTATCAAATCGATATTGCGAGTAAACAAAGGACCAAGATCACTGGAATTCCTGCTGTTACAAATCCAGGTGCAGCCTTTGGCGCGATTGAACTGGACGGAAAAGTTTTATTAAGGGTAAATACCAAGGATGGAAGCCAGAACGGTTATTATGAATTGACTGGCACTTCTGCGAAAGCCTTGTTCAATGTTACTGCTGGTGGTTCAGTATCTGGACTTTACAAGATCACTACAGGACAGTAGGCATTGTAAAAACCGACAATTAACGGCAGAAATAAATAACAAAAAAGGGGTATGCAGGATGATTTGAAAAAAATAAAAATTAAATATGCATATCCCTTTTGCTTTTAATAAGATAAAACTTATTTTTGCATTCCAAAATACAGGCATTCAAACAATCTGTATTTAAATTGATTAATAAATTTTAGTCCCTATAATATGCCCAATATTGGTAAAATAGCGCAGATTATCGGCCCAGTAGTTGACGTCAACTTTGCCGACAATGAAAATCTTCCTAAGATTTATGATGCATTGTACATTGAGAAAGACAATGGACAGCGCATTATATTAGAGGTTCAACAGCACTTAGGTGAGGAACGTGTTCGTACGATTGCAATGGATGCTACCGAAGGTTTAATTCGTGGCATGAAGGTAGTTGATACAGGCGCTCCGATCAAAATGCCGATTGGCGAAGAAATCAAAGGTCGTGTATTCAACGTTGTTGGAGATCCAATTGACGGTATTCAAGCATTAAACAAGGAAAACGGTCGTCCTATTCACAACGTACCTCCTAAGTTTGAAGATCTATCGACTGAAACTGAAGTATTGTTTACAGGAATTAAAGTAATCGATTTATTAGAGCCTTATGCAAAAGGTGGAAAGATCGGTTTGTTCGGTGGTGCTGGTGTTGGTAAAACAGTATTGATTCAGGAATTAATCAACAATATCGCAAAAGGACATGGTGGTCTTTCGGTATTTGCTGGTGTAGGCGAGCGTACTCGTGAAGGAAATGACTTGCTTCGTGAGATGTTGGAGTCAGGCATTATCAAATACGGTGAAAAATTCATGGAAGAAATGGAAAAAGGACAATGGCCTTTGGACACTGTGGATTTAGAATTGATGAAAGAATCTAAATGTACTTTCGTATTCGGACAGATGAATGAGCCTCCAGGTGCTCGTGCTCGTGTTGCGTTATCAGGATTAACAATTGCGGAATACTTCCGTGATGGTGATGGCGAAGGACAAGGTCGTGATATCTTATTCTTTATTGATAACATCTTCCGTTTTACCCAAGCAGGTTCTGAGGTATCGGCTTTATTAGGTCGTATGCCATCAGCAGTAGGTTACCAACCTACCCTAGCAACAGAGATGGGTTTAATGCAAGAGCGTATTACATCAACTAAGAACGGATCAATCACATCTGTACAAGCGGTATACGTACCTGCGGATGACTTGACTGACCCTGCTCCGGCAACAACATTTGCCCACTTAGATGCAACTACCGTATTATCTCGTAAAATTTCAGAGTTAGGTATCTACCCAGCGGTGGATCCATTGGATTCTACTTCACGTATCCTTTCTCCAGCAGTTTTAGGTGATGAGCACTACAATACAGCACAACGCGTAAAAGAAATTCTTCAACGTTATAAAGAACTTCAAGATATCATCGCCATCTTAGGTATGGACGAATTATCTGAAGAAGATAAGTTAACAGTACACCGCGCACGTCGTGTACAACGTTTCTTGTCACAACCATTCCACGTAGCAGAGCAGTTTACAGGTTTGAAAGGTTGTCTAGTAGACATCAAAGACACTATCAAAGGATTCAACATGATCATCGATGGTGAAGTAGATGAATACCCAGAAGCATCTTTCAACTTGGTAGGTTCAATCGAAGACGCTATCGAGAAAGGTAAAAAACTATTAGCAGAAGCAGTTTAATGTAAGATATGAGATATTAGACATGAGATATGAGGCTTTTGAAAGTATAAAAAGTCTCATATTTTAAGTTTAGGTCTCAAATCTCAAATCTCACATCTCAAGTCAAAAATGAAATTAACAATCATAACTCCAGACAAATTAGCTTACGAAGGTGATGTAACAGCGGTTACAGTTCCGGGATCGGCGGGTTCTTTTCAGATTCTGAAGGATCACGCGGCTATTGTGTCTACGCTAGAAGATGGTAAAGTCATTATTAAAAAGAATAATGATGAAGAAGTCATTATTATTAAAGGTGGTGTAGTGGAAGTAAAGGACAACAATATCATCGTTTTAGCAGAAGGAATTGCGGAAGAATAGATAAACAAAATATTACGATAAAGTAGCCCTTAAAACTTCAAGTTCTAAGGGCTATTTTTTTGCAAGTTTTTTCGGTCCGAGAGCAGTTTTAGGAAGAATTTCGACCGGTTCACTAAAAATTTGAAAAAAATAAAAATATACCAATTTTAATTTTAGTCTACAGGTAACAAAATTTAAAACACAAAATAAGGGATAGTTGTAAAATATAATTTTTAAAATATTATATTTTCAAAATAAAAAACTTTATCAAAAAAAATTTCTAGGCTATTGTAAAGAATTTTAATTCGAGCTAACTTAACAAAACAGAACGAAGGGAATCCTAAACGATAATTTTTCAATCAAGTATTACATCAAATTCGGCAGGTTATTATGCAGTATTACAATCAAGATACACTGATCTATTTAAATGGGGAGTTTGTGAAGGCGAGCAATGCTGGAGTTGATATGTTTGGACAGTCATTACATTATGGCTATGGAGCCTTCGAAGGTCTGCGTGCTTACAGCACTCATAATGGAACGAGGATCTTTAAGGCAGAAGAACATTTCGACAGATTACAGCAATCTTGTAAGGCTATTGGCCTTCCTTATCAATGGGACAACAGAGAGCTGATAGCGAAGTCCTATGAACTATTGGAAGCCAACAATCTTAGGGCAGCTTATATCCGCCCCTTGATCTATTCGGGATCCAATATGCACTTGACCGCTTCGGATACGGCCAATATCATGATTGCCGCTTGGGAATGGGGACCCTATTTAGGACAGAACCTATTAAAGGTAAACATCTCGAGGATTGAACGCCCGAATCCAAAGTCCTTCCCGATCAACGCCAAGGTGTCCGGTCAATATATCAATTCGATATTAGCGACCAGTGATGCTATACAAAAGGGATTTGATGAAGCCTTATTGTTGGATCAGGATGGTTTTGTTGCACAGGCATCGAGTGAAAACCTGTTCATTGAAAAAGATTTCAAGATTTACACCCCGCCATTGGGAAACATCTTCCCGGGCATTACAAGGGAGACCGTGATCGATATCTGTAAGCGTTTGAATTTTGACATCATCGAGAAGAGAATTACGATAAAAGATATATACGAAGCTGATAGTGCCTTTTTAAGTGGTACCGCAGCGGGAATAATAGGCATAAAACAAGTAGACGATGTGGTATTCCCTGAAGAATGGGAAGACAGCATCGGCGCATCTATCCAAAGAAAATATAAAAACTTAGTATTAGAGCAGAATAATTATGAAGTCATCATCTGACAACCAAAAGGGAATCAACAAGTACAGCCGCATCTTTACACAAGATGAAACTCAACCAGCTGCGAAAGCCATGTTATATGGTATCGGTCTGACCGACGCAGATATGGAAAAGGCGCAAGTTGGAATTGCGAGCATGGGCTACGACGGTAACACCTGTAACATGCACCTTAATGACCTAGCTCAGGTCGTCAAAAAAGGTATTTGGAACAGCGATCTGGTCGGCTTGACGTTTGGAACGATTGGGGTCAGTGATGGAATGAGTAATGGAACGGATGGAATGCGCTACTCTTTGGTCTCACGCGATGTGATTGCAGACAGTATCGAAACCATCTGTGGTGGACAGTACTATGATGGTGTGGTGGCTATTCCAGGCTGTGATAAAAACATGCCGGGGGCTATCATGGCAATGGGAAGATTGAACCGTCCTGCTATTATGGTATACGGTGGAACGATCGCTCCTGGTCATTATAAAGGTGAAGAATTAAATATTGTTTCCGCTTTTGAAGCCTTAGGAAAGAAAATCGCAGGAACTATTTCCGATGAGGATTATGATGGGGTTATCCGTCATACTTGTCCAGGTGCTGGTGCTTGTGGAGGTATGTATACAGCAAACACAATGGCTTCAGCAATTGAGGCTATGGGAATGAGCTTACCTTACTCCTCTTCTAATCCTGCGGTTTCTAAAGAGAAACAACAGGAATGTTTGGAGGTGGGTAAATATATGCGCATCCTATTGGAGAACGACATTAAGCCTTCGGATATCATGACCCGCAAAGCATTCGAGAATGCCATGCGTATCATCGTGATCTTAGGTGGTTCGACGAATGCAGTCCTTCACTTTATTGCAATGGGTAAATCGGTGGATGTAGATGTTACTCCGGATGATTTCCAACGCATGTCGGATGAAACTCCTGTATTAGCAGACTTCAAACCATCAGGTAAGTTCTTGATGCAAGATCTACACCAATACGGTGGTATCCCTGCAGTAATGAAATATCTATTGGATGAAGGATTATTACATGGCGACTGTTTGACGGTAACTGGTAAAACTGTTGCAGAAAACTTGGCTAATGTAAAATCGATCATTGAATATAATCAACCGATCATACACAAATTAAATGATCCGATCAAAGCAACAGGACACTTACAGATTCTTTACGGAAACTTAGCTGAAGAAGGTTCAGTTGCGAAGATTTCAGGTAAAGAAGGTGAGAAATTCACAGGTCCTGCGCGCGTATTTGATGGCGAGCATGATTTGGTGAAAGGTCTGGAGACGGGAAGAATCAAGAAAGGTGATGTCGTGGTGATCAAAAACGAAGGTCCGAAAGGAGCTCCAGGTATGCCTGAGATGTTGAAACCAACCTCATTGATCATTGGAGCGGGCTTAGGAAGCTCGGTGGCATTGATTACAGACGGACGTTTCTCGGGTGGTACACATGGTTTCGTTGTGGGCCACATTACACCAGAGGCTTATGAAGGCGGATTGATCGGATTGGTACAGGACGATGACATCATCGAAATCGACGCAGTCAACAACAGCATCAACCTGCAGGTCTCGGATGAAGAGATCGCAGCTCGCAGAGCAGCTTGGCAACAACCAGCCCTGAAAGTAAGCAAAGGAGTCCTTTACAAATACGCTAAAAGCGTAGCGAACGCATCCCAAGGATGTGTGACGGATTTGTAAAAGAGCCTTGAGAACAGAGATTTGAGATTTGAGATATCAACAGTTAAAAAATGATATCCAAAAAGGAAAAATTGAATACACAAATTGATGCTAAGATAAAGATTGAATTGATTTTTGAGGTTAGTCTCACATCTCATATCACATATCTCACATCTAATTAAATAAATACTACAAAATGAGTACACTTGAAAAAACGGAAACAAAGGAGACCACTAGAAAGGCAGCTGGGACGCAGGTAAGCGGTGCCCAGGCTGTGATGGAAGCCTTAATCCACGAGGAAGTGGATACCGTATTCGGGTATCCAGGAGGTGCTATTATGCCGATCTATGATGCATTGTATGATTACACTGATCAATTGAAGCATATTTTGGTACGTCACGAACAAGGTGGAATTCATGCTGCACAAGGATACGCACGTACATCAGGACGTGTGGGTGTGGCTTTTGCAACAAGCGGTCCTGGGGCGACCAACCTGGTCACTGGTTTGGCAGACGCGATGATCGATAGTAACCCTATCGTCTGTATTACAGGTCAAGTCTTTGCTTCTCTCCTAGGAACGGATGCATTTCAAGAAACGGACGTCATCAACATCACCACTCCTGTGACCAAATGGAACTATCAGGTGACTGATGCAAATGAAATCCCAAGTGTATTAGCTAAAGCATTCTATATTGCTAGAACAGGGAGACCTGGTCCAGTATTAATTGATATCACAAAAAATGCTCAGATCCAATTGTTTGATTACCATGGATACGAGTCATGCAAGCATGTACGCAGTTACAGACCTGCTCCAATCGTTCGTAAGGAATATGTGGAAGAGGCAGCAAAGGCTATCAATGCAGCAAAAAAACCATTCATTCTGTTTGGACAAGGCATTATCTTGGGTAAGGCAGAACAAGAGTTCAAGACCTTTATCGAAAAAGCCGGTATTCCATCTGCAGCAACAGTAATGGGGCTGAGCGCTCTGGAAACAGACCACCCATTGCACGTGGGCATGTTGGGGATGCACGGAAATTATGCTCCCAATGTGATGACCAATGAATGTGATGTATTGATTGCTATCGGTATGCGTTTCGACGACCGTGTAACCGGCCGATTGGACAAATACGCAAAGCAAGCGAAGGTTGTTCACTTGGACATTGATCCAGCTGAAATCGACAAGAATGTGAAAGCACATTATCCTGTTTGGGGAGATTGTAAGGAAACCCTTCCGATGCTGACCGAATTGATTGAGAAAGCTGACCACTCGGCTTGGCTGAACCAGTTCAGGGATTTGGAAAAAGAAGAAATCAAGGAAGTAATCCATAATGAACTAAACCCTACATCTGACATCTTGACCATGGGTGAGGTTCTGAAAGTATTGAACGAGATCACCGGTGGAGATGCTGTCATCGTAACTGATGTGGGTCAGCACCAAATGGTAACCTGCCGTTATGCTAAATTCAACAGTTCGAAATCCAGCGTTACTTCTGGAGGCTTAGGAACCATGGGATTTGGTCTACCAGCTGCAATCGGCGCTTGGTATGGTGCTCCACATCGTGATGTGGTGGCTATCATCGGCGATGGTGGTATCCAAATGACCATCCAGGAATTAGGTACGATTATGCAATTCGGCGCCAAGGTGAAGATCTTGATCTTGAACAATGAGTTCTTGGGCATGGTTCGCCAATGGCAACAATTATTCCACGACAAGAGGTATTCATTCGTTAATATCACAAGCCCTGACTTCGTAGCAGTTGCTAAAGGATATTATATCGATGGAAATAGAGTTTCGGAGCGTAAGGATTTGAAAGATGCCCTACAAACGATGATGGATCATGATGGCTCTTACTTATTAGAAGTAATGGTAGGGAAAGAGAACAATGTATTCCCAATGGTAGCACAAGGAACAAGTGTGTCAGAAATTAGATTGAAGTAATCATGGAAAAACAAGAATATACCATAACCATATATACAGAAAATTCTATCGGGATGATAGGTCGTATATCTGGGATATTTTCAAGACGTAAAATCAATATCGAGAGCTTAAACACTTCCCCATCAGAGGTGGAAGGGATACACCGCTTTACGATCTTGATTACAGAATCAGAAGAAGTGGTTCGCAAATTATGCCGTCAGGTAGAAAAACAAGTGGAGGTATTGAAAGCATACTTCAATACTAATGATGAATTGATTTGGCAAGAACAAGCCTTATATAAAGTACCTGCAGAGGCTATTGCAGAGAAAGTATTGGTAGAACGCTTACTTCGTCAGTATGGAGCTAATGTAGTTGTGATTCGTAATGACTATATTGTATTCGAAACCGCAGGTCACCGTGAGGAGATCGATAGGCTAACCGAGGAACTGAGCAAATACAGCTTAATTGAATTTGTGCGCGGTGCCCGTATCGCGATCATCAAGGACAGTGCTGGTTTCCATACCAAGCTTAAACAATTTGAGATCAATGAACCTGCTCCAGACATCGTTGAAAACGAGTATTTGGATCAGCGTGATGATGTCTTTACCATGTAATAAAACCTTGCATGCAGATAGAACAGGTCATACCGATATTCAGAATATTTGATTATTCCAAGGCAGTCGAGTTTTACATCGACTGGCTTGGTTTTCATATTGACTGGGAACATCGATTTGACGACAATTCTCCGATTTACATGCAGATTTCCAGAGATGGAATGGCGATGCACCTAAGCGAGCATCATGGTGATGCCACACCGGGTTCACAGGTTTTTGTGAACTGCTCTGGATTAAAGGCGTATCATGAGCAATTGATCCAGAAAAACTACAAGTACAACAAACCCGGTTACGAGGAAACCTTCTATAACTGCCATTGCGTTCAGGTCATTGATCCATTTGGCAATAAGATATCTTTCAACGAACCGATTAAATAAGTATAAAACAAATGGAAAAAGTATTCCAATTCATTATCGATGGCCGCAAGGCATTCATCAGATTGATCGATGAATTGTCCTTGGAGCAATTGAACGAGATTCCAACAGGATTCAATAACAACATCATCTGGAATTTTGGACATATCGTAGTGAGCACACAAACATTAAGTTATACCCGCACTGGAATCCGTGATGGGGTTAACTGGGTAAAGTATGTGGATGCCTATGCAAAGGGCACTGAACCTACCTACTTCGTAAGCCAAGAGGAAGTAAATGATCTTAAGGAAATCGCATTGAGCTCGATCCGTGAGATCGAAGCTGATTACAATGCCGGGGTTTTCAAGACTACCACTCCTTATGAGACGGCAACCTATGGGGCTACGCTAAACAGCATAGAGGATGTATTGATCACTTCGGTAGGTCATGACAACTTGCACTATGGCTATGCAACCGCGCAAAAAAGAATAATCAACAACAAATAATAAGAAACCTTAATCGAAAAAAATATTTAATTCAGTATTACAATGGCAAATTATTTCAACACATTACCTCTTAGAGAGCAATTAGATCAATTAGGCGTTGCAGAATTCATGAATTCATCTGAATTCAACGAAGGAGTAGAAGCTTTAAAAGGTAAAAAAATCGTAATCGTAGGTTGTGGAGCTCAAGGCTTGAACCAAGGTCTAAACTTGAGAGATAGCGGATTGGACGTATCTTATGCATTGCGTAAAGAAGCTATTGAACAAAAAAGAGATTCTTGGAAAAATGCAACTGACAACAATTTCAAAGTTGGAACCTATGAAGAGTTGATTCCTTCGGCTGACCTTGTTATCAACTTGACTCCAGATAAACAACATACATCCGTAATCAATGCTGTAATGCCATTGATGAAAGAAGGTGCTACCCTATCCTACTCACACGGCTTCAACATCGTGGAAGAAGGTATGCAGATCCGTCCAGATATCACGGTAATCATGGTAGCTCCAAAATGTCCAGGATCAGAGGTTCGCGCTGAATACTTAAGAGGATTTGGTGTTCCTACCTTGATCGCTGTTCACCCAGAAAATGACCCACAAGGAAAAGGATGGGCTGAAGCGAAGGCATACTGTGCTGGAACTGGTGGTGACCGCGCTGGGGTATTGAAATCATCTTTCGTTGCGGAGGTAAAATCTGACTTGATGGGTGAGCAAACTATCCTATGTGGTTTGTTGCAAACTGGTTCTATTCTTTCATTTGATAAAATGGTAGAAAAAGGAATCGACGCTGGTTATGCATCAAAGCTTGTTCAATACGGTGTTGAAGTTATTACAGAAGCTTTAAAGCATGGTGGTGTAAGTGGTATGATGGACCGCTTGAGCAACCCTGCGAAAATCAAGGCTTTTGAATTGTCAGAAGAATTGAAGGACATAATGCGTCCTTTGTTCCAGAAACACCAAGATGATATCATGTCTGGCGAATTCAGCAAGACCATGATGGAAGACTGGGCTAACGGCGATGCAAACTTGTTGAAATGGAGAGCTGAAACAGGTGAGACTGCTTTCGAAAAAACTCCAGCTGGAGATGTTAAGATTTCAGAACAAGAGTACTTTGACAATTATCTATTGATGGTTGCTTTCGTGAGAGCTGGTGTTGAATTGGCTTTCGAAACGATGGTTGAGGCTGGTATCAAACCAGAATCGGCATACTACGAATCATTGCACGAGACTCCATTGATCGCAAATACTATTGCTCGTAAGAAATTATTCGAGATGAACCGTGTTATTTCCGACACGGCAGAATATGGTTGTTATTTATTTGACCAAGCTTGTAAGCCATTATTGGCAGATTTCATGAAGAAAATCGACACGGATGTGGTTGGTAAAAACTTCAATGAAGGAAAAGATGGTTCAGTTGACAACATCAAATTAGTACAGGTTAACGATATTTTAAGAAATCATGAAGTAGAAATCGTAGGTAGAAAGTTGCGTAAAGCGATGACTGCTATGAAAGCTATTCAAACTGTTTAATTTTTCGTAAATTAGATAGCTAAAACTGGGGTAAAATTACCATATTTTGATTTTACCCCTTTTAAAATTTCAAACCAACAAGAGATAAAGAGAAAAATGGGAAAAACATTAGTAGAAAAAATTTGGGATGCACATGTCGTCAAGCGTCAAGAAGGGTTTCCTGATATCATATATATCGATACCCACCTCATCCATGAAGTGACCTCCCCACAGGCATTTGATGGTTTGCGCAAAAGAGGACTGCCTGTACTCCGTCCGGATCAAACTGTAGCAACGGCTGACCATAATGTCCCAACATTAAACCAGCACTTGCCAATCAAAGAAGAACTTTCTCGCTACCAAGTAGACATGCTGACCAAAAACTGCAAGGAATTTGGTGTTGAATTATATGGATTGGGTCACCCTTTCCAAGGAATTGTGCATGTTATTGGGCCTGAATTAGGCATCACCTTACCAGGAAAGACAATGGTATGTGGAGATAGCCACACTTCTACACATGGTGCATTTGGTACCATTGCATTTGGAATCGGAACTTCTCAAGTAGAGCAAGTATTTGCTACACAATGTTTATTGCTGCAAAAACCAAAAACCATGAAAATCGAGGTCAATGGTGAGCTAGGAAAAGGTGTGGGTGCTAAAGATATTATCCTTTACATCATTTCCAAGATTTCTGCAGCTGGTGGAACAGGTTATTTTGTTGAATATGCAGGTTCTGCTATTCGCTCATTGAGTATGGAAGGCCGTATGACCATCTGTAACATGAGTATTGAAATGGGTGCTCGAGGTGGATTAATCGCGCCGGACCAAACGACCTTTGATTACATCAATGGCCGTGAGTTTGCTCCTAAAGGAGAAGAATGGGAGAAAGCATTGGCTTATTGGAAAACCTTGTATTCCGATGATGATGCAGAGTTTGATAAGGTCTTGACTTTTGATGCTGCTGATATCCAACCTATGATTACTTACGGTACGAATCCTGGAATGGGAATTGGGATCACGGAAAACATTCCTACAACGACTTCTCAACCAGAGAATGAACGTCCATCTTACCAGAAGGCTTTAAATTACATGGGATTCCACGATGGCGAACAGGTTATTGGAAAGCCGGTTGATTATGTTTTTATCGGAAGTTGCACCAACTCTCGTATTGAAGACTTGCGTCAGGTGGCTGCCTTCGTACAAGGCAAGCATAAGGCTGATAATGTGGAAGTATGGATCGTTCCGGGATCAAAACAAGTGGAAGCTCAGGCTAAACTTGAAGGTATCGACAAGATATTTGAAGAAGCAGGCTTTATGCTTCGTGAACCTGGCTGTTCTGCATGTCTAGGGATGAACGAAGACAAGATTCCTGCAGGTAAATACTGTGTTTCTACTTCTAACAGAAATTTTGAAGGTAGACAAGGACCAAATGCGCGCACTATGCTGGTAAGTCCGCTTACCGCAGCAGCTGCCGCAGTGACTGGTAAAATTGTAGACGTTAGAGAATTAGTGTAAAGAATTAGAATCATGAAAAAATTTGAAAAATTATCCTCTCGTGTAGTTCCACTACCGATAGAAAATATAGATACAGACCAGATCATTCCAGCTCGTTTCCTGAAGGCGACGACCCGTGAAGGATTTGGAAATAACTTATTCCGTGATTGGCGCTTTGATAGTGAAGATCAGCCAAAGGCGGACTTCGTTATGAATGACCCGACTTATAAAGGCAAAGTTTTGGTTGCCGGTAAGAACTTTGGCTGTGGCTCATCTCGTGAGCATGCTGCCTGGGCTATTCAAGATTATGGCTTTGATGTTGTAGTAAGCTCTTTCTTTGCAGACATCTTCAAAGGAAATGCTTTGAACAATGGGGTATTGCCTATCACAGTCCCTGAGGATTTCTTAGAAAAAATCTTTGAGAAGGTTTTTGCAAATCCAGATACGGAACTGGTAGTAGACCTAGAAGCTCAAACCATCAGCATAGCTGGTACGGATGACAAATTCACTTTTGAAATCAATCCTTACAAAAAATCATGTTTGATCAATGGTTATGATGATATTGACTATATCTTGAGCCAAAAAGCTGAAATCGAAGCTTTCGAACAAAACAGATAATGGCAGCTTTCGTCCAAATATCAAATTTATCGGTTTCATACGATCTTACGACCGTTTTGAACAATTTGTCTTGGACCATTCCCCCAGAAGAAAACTATGTATTGGCCGGAAAGAGTGGATCAGGCAAAACAACCTTGGCTAAAGCCATTGCAGGTTTGATAACTGCAGCTGGCGAGGTGAAAGTTGAATTTGATTCTAGTTGTCCACTCCTTCAAAAGGCGATCTATGTTTCCAATTGGTACCAGTTTACCAATTTAGAAGGCGATAGAAACTTCTATTACCAACAACGCTACAATCGCCATCAAGGGAATGATACCCTGACTGTCAAAGCTGAATTGCTTCATTTTGCTAAGAAAGAAAACCTTCAATTGGAGGATATTCATGAGAAAATTGTAGCCATGGGTTTTGAACATACCATTGATTCTCAATTGATCGAGCTTTCGAGCGGTGAGCACAAGAAATTGCAACTGATCAAATCTCTTTGGTTGAAACCGCAGCTTTTGATCATTGATGAACCTTATACCGGTTTGGATAAGCAATCAAGAGTGGAATTGAACAGCTGGTTAGATGAACTTGTTGCAGAAGGTGTTCAGTTTGTTATCATCTCAAATGATAGACAGTTACCGACCTCAATCAACCGATATGCACATATTGTGGATGGTCAGATCGAAACGGTTCAATCATTTGATGAGATCATCCAAGATGAGAAGCGAGTTAAAAAGGAATTACCTTCCTTTTTGCACAAAATACCTGAAACAAACTACAGCACTGTAGCCGATCTGAAGGATATCATCATCAGATATGGTGAGAAGGTTGTATTGAACAATGTATCTTGGAAGGTAGATGTTGGCGAGAAATGGCTATTGCAGGGACCGAATGGTTCTGGGAAATCCACTTTATTGAGTTTGATCAATGGTGATCATCCGCAGTCTTATGGATTGGAAATCGAATTGTTCGGGAATAAACGCGGATCCGGTGAGAGCATTTGGGATATCAAACAGAAGATTGGGATGATATCTCCAGAGATGCATTGGTATTTTGATCAGAATGCTACAGTTTGGCATACGCTGGCTTCAGGATTTTACGACAGTATTGGTTGGTTTATTGATGTAAAATTCCAAGAAAAGAAGCAGATAGAAGAACTAATGGCTTTCTTTGATTTAACCGAGCATAAGGATCAGCTGCTGCATACCCTTCCGTTAGGCAAACAGCGCTTGGCTATGTTAGCCAGGAGCATCATCAAAAACCCACCCTTATTGGTATTGGATGAACCTTGCCAAGGTCTGGATTCGCAGCAAGCAAAATATTTTAATGATGTAGTGGATGAACTTTGCCAGCACGGCAAAACATTGATCTATGTCGGACATTATGAAAGTCAGCTTCCGAGCTGTATTGAAAAAAGAATTGTATTAGAAAAAGGCGAAGTCATTGCCTTAGAAAATAAAGTTGAAAACGTTTTATAACACATGAAGAAAAACATTCTTATTATTCCCGGAGATGGAATTGGACAAGAGGTTACTACCTGGGGAAAAGAAGTTCTAAATAAAATTGCCGAAAAATATAATCACGAATTTATTTTCGACGAGGCAATCATGGGCCACACTGCTATTGAAGCTACAGGAAATCCATTACCAGATGAGACCTTAGAAAAAGCAAAAGCTTCTGACGCTATCCTCTTCGGTGCGATCGGTCATGCTAAATATGACAACGATCCTTCTGCCAAGGTACGTCCTGAGCAAGGCTTATTGAAGATCCGTAAGGAATTAGGCTTATATGCCAACCTACGCCCTATCCTATTGTTTGATGAGCTATTGGATGCTTCAAGCTTGAAACCTGAAGTCCTTCGTGGAACTGATATCCTTTTCTTCCGTGAACTGACTGGTGATGTTTACTTCGGTGAGAAGAAACGTAATGAGGATAACACCTTCGCTTCCGATCTGATGAACTACAACCGTTATGAGGTGGATCGTATTGCTCGCAAGGCATTCGATGCGGCTAGAACCAGAAGCAAAAAGCTTTGTTCAGTGGATAAAGCCAATGTGTTGGAAACATCAAGATTGTGGAGAGAGGTTGTCCAAGAAATCGCCAAGGAATACCCAGATGTTGAAACTGAACACATGTTCATCGACAATGCCGCGATGCAATTGGTTAAGAATCCTAAGAAATTTGATGTGGTATTGACGGCAAACCTTTTTGGTGACATCTTAACTGATGAAGCATCACAGATCGCTGGATCAATGGGGATGTTGGCTTCTGCTTCTGTGGGCGATGGAACTGGTTTCTTTGAGCCTATCCACGGATCTGCACATGACATTGCAGGACAGAACAAAGCTAATCCTTTAGCTTCTATCCTTTCAGCAGCGTTGATGTTGGACATCGCATTCGGATTACAGGATGAAGCAAAAGAAGTGACCAATGCAGTCGCTGAGACATTGAAGGCAGGTTGGAGAACAGGAGACATCGCCAATGCGGATACTCCAGCTGACAAGATTTTAGGCACTCAAGAAATGGGAGCTAAAGTTTTAGAGTTTTTGAAATAGAATTAATCAAGGTATAAACATAAATTGAGACAATATGTTACACGATCCTAATCACTTATACATTTTCGATACGACATTACGTGACGGTGAGCAAGTGCCGGGTTGCCAATTGACAACTCCTGAAAAAATCGAAATTGCCAAAGATTTGGAACGCTTAGGGGTGGATATTATCGAAGCAGGATTCCCTGTTTCAAGCCCCGGAGATTTCCAATCGGTAGTCGAACTATCTAAGGCTGTTAATGATGTGATCATCTGTGCACTGACCCGTGCTAACATGAACGATATCGATGTGGCTGCTGATGCATTGAAATATGCAAAAAGACCCCGTATCCATACTGGAATCGGCTCTTCAGACATGCACATCAAATATAAATTCAATAGTACCCGCGAGGAAATCCTAGAACGTGCTGTAGCAGCAGTAAAGCATGCCAAATCTTATGTAGAAGATGTGGAGTTCTATGCTGAAGATGCTGGACGTGCCGATTTAGAGTTCCTGGCAAAAATGATCGAATCCGTTATTGCCGCTGGTGCTACGGTAGTCAATATCCCCGATACCAATGGCTATTGCTTACCAGATCAATATGGCTCCAAAATAAAATACCTGAAAGAAAATGTGAAAAACATTGATCAGGCTATTATCTCTGCGCATTGCCACAACGACTTAGGATTGGCTACTGCCAACTCCATCGCTGCTATCCAAAATGGTGCCCGTCAAGTGGAATGTACCATCAACGGAATCGGTGAACGTGCAGGAAACACTTCTCTTGAAGAAGTTGCTATGATCTTGAAAGTACACAACCAGGCTTTTGGAGGATTATCTTCCAATATCGATAGCAGAATGTTCACTTATCTTTCTAGAAAAGTAAGCGAAATGATGAATATGCCAGTTCAACCTAACAAAGCTATTGTTGGCCGTAATGCTTTCGCACATAGTTCAGGAATCCACCAAGATGGATTCTTAAAACACCGCGAGAATTACGAGATCATCCGTCCTGAGGACGTAGGCTTGGAAGAAGCGGACATTATCTTAACTGCTCGTTCTGGCCGCCATGCCTTGAAACACCACCTTGAACGCCTAGGTTATAACCTAGATAAAGATAAATTAGCAGATTGCTACCAAAGATTCTTGATCTTGGCAGATGCCAAAAAAGAGATCTGCGATGAGGATTTACTGATCTTGGTAAAAGAAAATTAATACAAAGGCTGGGTGACCAGCCTTTTAAATCACCTAAACAAACGAACGGATTAGAATGAGTTTGGACCTATCAACATTGACCATAGACTCGGTTGCTGCAAAAGAACAGATCAAGGATGTGGTTACCCGTACTCCATTGCAGTACAACCATCATCTTTCTGAAAAATACGGAGCAGAGGTCTATCTTAAAAGGGAGGATCTTCAAGTAGTAAGATCTTATAAATTACGGGGTGCCTTCAACAAAATCTGCAGTCTTTCCCAAGAAGAAAGAGAGCGAGGAGTTGTTTGTGCCAGCGCAGGAAACCATGCCCAAGGCGTTGCATTATCCTGCAAAAAATTAGATATCAAAGGCGTAATCTTTATGCCCGGCCCTACCCCTAGACAAAAAATTACCCAAACTGAAATGTGGGGAAATGGCAATATCGAAATCGTTCTGATTGGCGACACATTCGACGACTGCCAAAAAGCCGCTTTGGAATTCACAAAGGAACATAACATGACCTTTATCCCTCCTTTTGACGACCTCAAAGTCATTGAAGGACAAGGTACGGTAGCTGTTGAAATCCTAGAGGACCTACCTGATGTAGATGCTATTTTCATCCCAATTGGTGGCGGAGGCTTGTCATCCGGAGTAAGCTACCATATCAGCAAATTTGCTCCCGGAGTGAAATGCTACGGTGTTGAACCAGAAGGGGCTCCATCTATGCAGGCGGCAATCCAGAATGGCAGCCCAATTGAATTGGAGCAAATCAATAAATTTGTTGATGGCGCTGCCGTTAAGAAAGTGGGTGCTCTGACATTCGATATCAGTTCCCAACTGTTGGACGGCGTAAAATCGATTCCTGAGGGCAAGATCTGTACCACCATCCTTGAATTATATAATAAGGATGCCATTGTAGTAGAACCTGCAGGGGCACTTTCCATTGCAGCATTGGATTTTCACAAAGATGAAATCAAAGGCAAGAAAGTTGTCTGTATTATTTCTGGAGGAAACAACGATATCGATCGAATGAGCGAGATCAAGGAACTATCTTTATTATATGAAGGATTTAAACATTACTTCATCGTTCGCTTCCCACAAAGACCTGGTGCATTAAAATTATTGGTTACCGAAGTACTTGGTCCTAAAGACGATATCACCCGTTTTGAATACATCAAAAAAACAGAACGAGAAAGAGGTCCTGCCTTAATTGGTATTGAATTAAATGATCCAAATGATTATATTACATTTATAGAACGCTTAAAGTCTTATAAATTTGACTTTATCGAACTGAACAAAGACCAGACATTATTTGAGTATCTGGTATAAAAACGCAACTAACCCTCCAAAATAAAGTAGATGCAACGGCCATTATTTCTTATGGTCGTTGCTTTTTTATTTTACAGATATTATCAAATTTTTGACTCTTTTGTTACAAAACAACTAAAAAAGTTTAGGTGGGATAGGATGCGTATTCTCTAATTTATTGACCATCAACAAAAGAACATCCCAAAAGAAGAACACCTACCTGCATTAGCTTTATTTTACCCGATTGCCAATACAAATAGATGTTCTAGAAAATTTTAACCTATCATAACTTTATCTAACTAACAAACCTAAATTCTAGGATAGATTATGAATCAATATTAGGGATATTTACTGTTAAGAAGTGTAAATAAATCCTAATGTTCTCTTAAATTTTCATTAACCGATTGACTTTCAGTGAAATTATACAACAATTATCGCTAATTTCAGTTTATTATATAGTCATTAACCAAAATCATACTTACGATGAGAGCATCAACAATCTTATTAATCTTGACCCTGCTATGCGGTTTTTCCCTGGCTCAAGCTCAAGAAAAAAAACCTAAGGCTAGTCCTGCGGACAGCACTATGGTCACTACAGACGACGGAGTAACAATTTCAATCAAGTACAGCAGCCCTTCTCTAAAAGGTCGTAAGCTCGGTGTAGACCTTGCAAAAGTTGGAGAGGTATGGAGAACTGGAGCCAATGAAGCTACTACCGTAGAATTCGACAAAAACGTATTGGTAAACGGCCAAAAACTTCCGGCTGGAAAATACAGCTTGTATTCCATTCCTGGTGAATCCCAAACAACCGTGATCTTTAATAAAACATGGAAACAATGGGGAACCGATTACAACGAGAAGGACGATGCCCTTCGCGTGCAAGTCGACAATGAGGAAAACGGAGAAAATCTGGAACGCCTCAAAATCACCGCTGACAAAGATGGAACCATTAAAGTGAAATGGGGCGATTACGGCCTGCCAATTTCGGTTAAAGCGGATAAATAAAATAAAACGGTCCTTTTTTGTAAAAAGGACCGTTTTATTTTATTTAAACATAAGACAGTGGACAAAAAAGAAAGCTAAAAAATGCTAACAGCCCTACCCATGTCTTATGCCTACTTCCTATTCTTCACATATTTCTCCAAGAACTGATCTTGTTCCCATAATAAGTGGAAGATATTTTCTTTTGCCGCATAGCCATGAGACTCTCTTGGCAACAATACCATTCTAACTGGGGCGCCCAAGTTTTTCAGGGCTTGGAAATAACGCTCAGTTTGTAGGGTAAATGTACCAGGGTTATTATCTGCAGCTCCGTGTACCAACAACATCGGCGTCTTCATCTTGTCTGCGCTAAAGAAAGGCGACATGGTGATATATAGGTTTGGATCATCCCAAAGGTTCCTTTGCTCGCTCTGGAAACCAAATGGAGTCAAGGTACGGTTATAAGCACCGGAACGCGCAATACCTGCTGCAAACAGCTTAGAATTGCTCAACAAGTGTGCAGTCATAAAGGCTCCATAAGAGTGACCTCCAACAGCCACTTTATTTCTGTCCACATAGCCCAATTTATCTACGGCGTCGATGGCAGCCTCGGCATTGCCAACCAATTGTTCGATAAAATTATCATTAGGCTCTTGGGTTCCTTCACCAACAATCGGAAAAGCTGCATTATCCAATACTGCATACCCTTTAGCTACCCAATAAATAAAGGAGCCATAGCTCGGGAAAGTAAACTCCTTAGGATTATTGGTGCTCTGCCCTGCAGTGCTCTTATCCTTATATTCACGAGGATATGCCCAGATCAACAAAGGCAATTTCTCTTTCTTGTCATAACCCGCTGGTAAGTACAAAGTACCTGATAGGTCAACCCCATCCTTACGCTTGTAGTTCAACACCTCTTTATGCACATTCGCCAAAGACTGGAATGGATTAGCAATCTCGGTAACTGCTTTCTCCTTACCAGATTTGATATTCTTGGAATAGTAATTAGGAAAATCTGTAGGAGATTGTAAAGAAACCAAGATTTCACCCTTATCCATATCGATTACCGAATAGATACGTTCCTGCATCTTCGACTCTTTGGCCGTATAGATACGTTTCTTCTTTTGGGTTTTGAAATCATATTCATCGATAAATGGATATTCACCTTCTTTGGTATATCCATCTCCTATCCAATAAGACTTACCGTTCTTGATATACATGCTGTAGGCACCATAGTCATTCTTATCCCGGTAAGGAGTTCCTGGATCCGAATAGATATCCTGCACGTTAAGGTCATAGATCACCTGATTTTTTCCAGTACTTGGATTCAGTAGATAGGTCTTTCCATTTCTGGTATCATACCATTGGCTATAAACTATGGCATAATCATCATTTCCCCAGATCGTACCAGCATAACGGTCTTTGATCTTGATCAATGATTTTGGTTCCGCGTTGAATGGCGCATCCCAAACAAATAGTTCATCCCTAAATTCGGCTTCCTTGTTGGCATCTCCCCCATCTAATGCCTGTACAAAGGCAAGAGTCGCTGGCTTATCCGTTCTCCAAGATAAAGAACGCTTTCCAGGGCGTGTAGAAGAGAATCCTTTCGGCATAATTTCCATCAATGGCGTCTCATTCACCTTCTTCACCAAATTTCCTTTCAGATCATAAACATTGGTTTCCATTGGGAAGCTGCCATAAGAAACGACATAGGAGAAAGGTTTTTTCAAGCTAGTCACCAATACATATTGTCCATCAGGAGAAACTGATGAACCCATGTGCAGGTCAGCATTTTTAAAAGGCTCTTCCTTGCCGTCCAAACCTAACCAAACCAATTTAGACTTCACCAAGTTCTCAAATTGCTGCTCATCCTGAGGGTTTTTCAACAGATCCTGATAAGTACGCAATTGCGAAACCTGTCCTGTAGAACTCGACACCACCGGTCCGGTTGGCAACTCATCTGGATTCCTAACCTTATCCTTTACAGAACCATCGATCAGGCTTAACAATAAGCGATCTGAGGATTTATACCAAATATAAGGCTGGTGCATTACGGCATTTAGGTTATACTCGGTTAGCTTTTTCAGTTCCCTCTTTTCGATGTCATAGACAAAAAGAGCGACCCCATTTTCCTGTGTGTTGGTAAAGGCCAACTTCTTGGAATCTGGTGAAAAGGACACATTCGATACCTTTGCCATCTCTGGCAATGCAATTTCAATTACTTCCTTCGATCCAGCCGGACTTAAGCTCAAGGCATCAAAGTAAGTCTCAGTACTCGAAATATGAGCTTTTGCATTGATTCGCAAACCTGCCAATTTAGTTTCTTCCACGCCTAGTTCGGATAGCGTTTTGTAAGTCGGGCGGTACATGGATAGCACCCAGTTCTTGTCGCTGCTCATCTGGATGGAGGGCGGGCGCTTGAAATCTGCCAACTGAAGGATTTCCGTGGATGGTTTTTGGAAGGTTACATTCTCTTGAGCAGACACACTCGAAAACAGCAAGAGAAATGGTACTAAAAATTTACATTTCATAATTATGGTTTCATAAACATTTAATAAATTCTTGAATAGTTACCCTTGGTTTGGGTCTCACTTCTTAACAATTGTTAATAAAGTAGCGCATTAGATTTACACAAATCTAACAATATATTGTTTTATTATTTACTTTTAAAAATATATAACGATTTTGGTTAATATTCCCAAAAAACCCAAGGTAATTTGACAATAAAAAGAGGAACGATTTCAGGCCAAAAATTATCTTCTATAAGTTATCAACATAGTTATAAAGCTGTAAAACAAGACTTTACCAAATAGTAAATGTTACCAAGCATGTTTTAACCTGATTTTGGAAATCAATGTGGAAAAGTATCGTTACCGCCCCGAGGAAAAATAAGAGATATTTGTTCTACTTAAGAAAATGACCTTCTTAAGTCACAACGTTTTTTTTATTTATCAAAGGACCAAAGCTTAATCAGCTAAAATTCTTTTAAACTTAATATATCATGGCAAGAATCATTAAATTCGAAAAAAATGACTGTGCACCATGCGCACAAGTATCGGCATACCTAGACAGTAAGGGTATTGCCTACGAAACCATTAACCCTTTCGACGAACCTGAATTAGCCGTTAAGTTTAAAGTTCGTACAGTACCGACTGTGATCGTACTGGAGAACGATGAAATCAAAAACCGAATCATTGGATTCAATCCATCTGAATTAGATCAAATCGCATTGTAATAATCATAAACCGGAGGAATTATGATTTATTTATACTATGATTCTCGAACAGGTAATGTGGAACGCTTCATCAATAAAGTGGTTCAGATTACCGGCTGGACAGCCATCCGCATCCAAGATGACTTGGAAGTCAAGGAAGCTGGCCATCTGATCACCTATACCACTAATTTTGGTAAAGTGCCAGATAAAACCGATGCATTCATGAAAGAAAAAAGTCATCTGATCAGTTCTGTTACTTCAAGTGGTAACCGCAACTGGGGAAGAAACTTTGCCGTGGCTGCAGACAAAATCTCTGAAATATTCGACATCCCTACAGCGATGAAATTCGAACTTTCAGGAACAATGGAAGATATTAATCAATTTATTGACATCATAAAAAATCAGTACTATGATAGCAAACGAGGTAGCGAAAAACTGGATATTGCTTAACAACGAAATCATGATCAAACATGATGACGAGTTCAGCTTGCATAAAGACAAGGAGGCTGTGCGCGCCTATTTCCTGGAATATGTGAACAAGAACACCGTGTTCTTCTATACATTGAAGGAAAAAATCGACTATTTGATCGAAAACGATTATTACATCGATTTCTACCAATGGTTTACGTTCGAGCAAATGGAAGAGGTATACAACTATGTATTCGCCAAAAAATTCCGTTTCCAATCCTTTATGGCTGCATTCAAGTTCTTCCAAAGTTACGCCTTGCGCGATGACTCTGGCGAGAAGTTCTTGGAACGCTATGAAGATCGCGTCGTTGCTGTATCCCTATTCTTGGCTAGAGAAGAAGGCGTACAGAAAGCTATCGAGTATGCCGAAATCATGATCAATCAAGAATATCAGCCCGCTACCCCGACTTTCTTGAACGCTGGTAAAAAACGTTCCGGTGAACTGGTGTCATGTTTCTTGGACGAAATCGGCGATAACCTGAATGGTATTGGTTATGCAGTTGATTCAGCCATGAAGCTATCTTCTATCGGTGGTGGGGTTTCTTTCAACATCTCCAAGATCCGCGCCCGTGGCGAAGCTATCAAAGGTGTAGAGGGTCGTGCAGGTGGGGTATTGCCTATCATGAAAATCATGGAAGATACTTTCTCCTATGCTAACCAACTAGGCCAACGCCCAGGTGCAGGTGCTGTATACTTGAACATCTTCCACTCAGATATCGAAGAGTTCTTGGATTGTAAGAAAATCAACGTAGATGAGAAAGTTCGTATCAAATCCCTTTCTATCGGTATTATCGTTCCGGATAAATTCATGGAATTAGCCGAGAAAGATGAGCCTTGCTACTTGATCTACCCGCATACCGTGATGCAAGAGTACGGTCAGTACCTTGACGAAATTGACATGGATGCGATGTACGATGAGTTGATCACCAATCCAAACGTTAAAAAGAAAAAAATCAATGCCCGTCACCTATTGGTGAAAATCGCTCAGACACAAAAAGAGTCGGGATACCCATACATCTTCTTCAAAGAGAACACCAACCGTGCACACGCATTGAATGGAATCGGTAAAGTGAAATTCTCTAACCTTTGTACCGAAATCATGCAAGTATCAGAGGTATCTGATATCAACATCTACGGTAAAGAAGATACCATCCGTTACGGAATTTCTTGTAACCTAGGTTCCTTGAACATTGCAACGGTAATGGACAACAAACGCATCAAGGAAACCGTTAAAACCGCTATGCGCGCCTTAACTGTGGTATCTGATGTAACCAATATCGAAATGGTTCCTTCCATCGCTAAAGCAAACCGTGAGCTTCACTCTGTAGGTTTGGGTGCAATGAACTTACATGGTTACCTAGCGAAAAGCTTTATCATGTATGAATCTACCGAAGCATTGGATTTCGCAAACATCTTCTTCATGGCGATGAACTACTACTCGATCGAGGCTTCCATGGAGATTGCAAAAGAACGCCAGCAGACTTTCGTAGGATTCGAAAAATCAGCTTACGCTGATGGTACTTATTTCGATAAATACCTTTCGCATGAATACACGCCGAAAACGGAGAAAGTAAAAGAATTGTTCGAAGGCATCCACATCCCTACATTAGAAGATTGGGCGAACCTTAAAGCTCAAGTGGCTGAACATGGTGTGTACCATGCTTACCGCTTAGCGATCGCTCCAAACCAGTCTACTTCATACATCATGAACGCAACTGCATCTGTAATGCCGATCGTGGACATCATCGAAGTAAGAGAGTACGGTGATAGTACAACTTATTACCCTATGCCTTACTTGACCAATGACAATTACTTCTATTTCAAATCAGCTTACGATATGGATCAGATGAAAGTGTTGAAATTGATCTCGGTTATCCAACGTCATATTGACCAAGGGGTATCCACCATCCTTCACACCAATTCAAAAGACTCCACTCGTGATCTAGCGAAATATTACATTTACGCACATAAACTAGGATTGAAGTCATTGTACTACACCCGTACGCGTAAATCAACAATCGAGGAATGTATTTCTTGTTCAGCATAATACAACCTCTTTAGCATCCAAGGCATAAATCAATGAGAAGCTGAACTGGAAAATCAAAAAATCCAGTTCAGCTTCTTCAACTAAAAGATATAAGAATAGCAATGAGTAAACAATTTACAGCGGTAAACTGGAATACACCAGACAACGATTACGCTTTGATGTTCTGGGAGCAGAATATCAGACAATTCTGGATCGATACAGAATACATCCCTTCTAAGGATATTGACAGCTGGAAAGGTCTAAGCTGGGATATGAAAGAATGTTATAAGAAAGCATTAGGCGGTCTTACTTTACTGGATACCCTGCAAAGCCACACCGGTATGCCAAAGATCATTGACCATATTGACTCATTGCAGAACAAAGCCGTTCTTTCTTATATGTGTATGATGGAAGCTATCCACGCCAAATCATACTCAACCATCTTTACAACGGTTTCTACAACCAACGAAATCAATGATGTTTTTGGATGGGTTTCCCAAAACAAATTCTTACAGTACAAAGCATCCACAATCGACAAGTACTACCGTGCTATCGACAAGGAAAATGTATCTGACGAAGAACTGTTCATGGCTCTAGGAGCTTCGGTTTTATTGGAATCTTTCCTTTTCTACTCCGGTTTCTTCTTGCCTTTATGGTTATGTGGCCAAGGACAGATGGTAGCTTCTGCCGATATCATCAAAAAGATCATCGCTGATGAATCTATCCACGGTGTATTCGTAGGCCTTATCGGCCAAGAGGTGTTCGCTAGACTACAGAACAAAGCAGAAGTTAAACAACGCTTCCTGGACTTGTTAAACGAGCTGTACGAGAACGAAATCAAATACACAGAAGAATTGTATACCGTAGTAGGATTAACCGCTGAGGTGAAAGAATACGTACGCTACAACGGAAACAAAGCCCTAATGAACTTAGGCTTCGACCCAATCTTCGAAGTAAAACAAGTAAACCCAATCGTATTGAACGGTCTGAACACAGAAACCACACAACACGATTTCTTCTCTAAAAAATCTACTAACTACGAAAAAGCAACAGAAATCGTCCACCTAAAAAATGAAGATTTCTTATTAGATGCTACAGTAGAGATTTAATATTCTTTGTTATAAAAAAAACTCCCCTCAGGTAAACTGAGGGGAGTTTTTTTTATAGATATGAGTATTGAGATATGAGATTTGAGATATCAAACGGCATATGATTTTTATAGATTTGAGTATTGAGATATGAGATTTGAGATATCAAACGGCATATGTTTTTTATAGATTTGAGTATTGAGATATGAGATTTGAGATTTCCACTCTCTCATATCTCACATCTCACATCTCATATCTCTCCTAGTAACCCGGATTTTGTTTCAGGTTAGGGTTGATGGCCATATGTTGTTGAGGAATTGGGAACAATTCCTTGTTGACATCGTTGGTTGCTTTGTGATCCCACCATGTTCCGGTTGTGTATTTACCGAAACGGATAAGGTCAGTTCTGCGTTTTCCTTCGAAGATAAACTCACGACCACGCTCAGCCAATAGTTCATCTAGGGTCAAGGTCGCAGTTGAATACTGGTTAGCACTCCAATCTGCTGCTGCAAATGAGCGTTTCTTAGACTCATTGATTAAGTTTACAGCTTCTTGGTTTGCGGTTCCACCATTCTTGCGCATAATAGCTTCTGCCTTGTTAAAGTATACCTCAGTCAAACGATAGATCAAGTAATCGTTCTCTTGGTAGTTATCATCCGATAAACGACCCGATTTATACTTGTTAAACCTTGCTCCTGAGTTCTCTTCTCCTTCTGCCATCGATCCTTGTGAGGTTTTGTCGCCTTCACTTTCACGACGGATGGAATTAACAAATACTAAATCTTGCCCTGAATACTCTTCTGTACCTTGAACTGGAGTCTTGGTGCCGTATTTATATTGAGGACCAAACAAGAACCAATCTTTCTTTCTCAAGTCTTTGGCGTTGTAGGCGTCAAACGCAGTAGGAATAACCACGAATGCATTCCACCCACCATAACCTACGTTCAAAGCTTCTTTCATGTAGTCATATCCGAAGTAGAATCCACCCCAATCAAAAGCCCATCCACCTTTACGGCTGAACTGGAATTGGAAAAGGGCTTCTGGATTTGCAGAGTTTGTATTGCTGAAAGCAGCATTGATGTCGGTAGAAAGTTTCGGCGTTCCACCAATTCCACCACCAGCACCTGAAATGACTTTATCCGATGCAGCAATCGCTTGATCCCACATAGCGGTGCCCGACCATTTCTGTGCATTCAGATAAAGCTCCGAAAGCATGGCATAACCTGCCGCTCTGTTCACCTTACCCACTGATTCTGCATTCAAATCTGGCAACTTCGGAACCTCAGCTTCCAATTCGGCCTTGATAAAATCAAACACCTCTTTTCTGGTCTTGGTCTCTGGGTTCAATGGCTTATCAGCCACCTCAACTGCAATCGGAACATTACCCCACATATCCACAATACGCATGTAGTGATATGCTCTTAATACCTTCAATTGCGCAACAGCGACATTGATCTCTTCTTGGGTCATATTGATGCTTGCGAAATCCAGTTTCTCAATATCACCGATGGCATTATTGATAAAACCAACACCGGTCCACATCAAATCCCAAGCGTTCTTCAATCTATTCTCATTCACTGTCCAAGTATGGTAGTGCATACGGAAGTGGTCTCCCCCATCATAACCATGGCGACCTTTTTGCGGCCAAGCCACTTGATCTGCTGCCAATTCGGAATGGTAGTAAAATCCAGATCCTCCAGTAGGAGCCAACCATGCCTGCATGTGCGTGAATGGCCTTAATACGGCCTGCTCTACCTCCAACTTATTTTTATAGAAACTTTCCTGTTCTAATTTGCTATATAGATTCTCATCTAAATTGGTACAAGCGGAAAGTCCAGCTGTCGCCATTACCGCAACCGCTGCAAATCGTATCGTACGTTTATTTAATAATCTCATAATTTACTTCTTTAAAAACCAATATTTAATCCCAATGACCATGATTGTGTTCTAGGGTAGAATCCTCTAGAATCGATACCTCCATCAAATCCAGTATCTTGCAATTCCGGATCAATACCAGAATAAGAAGTAATGGTTGCAAGATTCCTTGCGGTCATATACACATATAAATTCCTCAAATAGTCATTCTTAAGGTTGAAAGTATATCCAAGGGTAATATTGTCGATCTTAACAAATGAACCGTTCTCCAAATAGTAGTCTGAGTACTGTGGATCATCCTTCAATTCAGCATGTTTTCCGAATGCAGATTCCAATACGTTGTTCGGCAACCATTTTTGGTTTCCAAAATACATATCGGCTGTATTCAAGATATCATACTTGAATTTACCTCTTAAGAATACGGTCAAGTCAAATCCTTTGTAGCTGAAACGGTTACCTAAGGAAGCCTGGAATTTTGGAATACCATTTCCGATATAGGACAGGTCATCGTTGTTGATCTCGCCAGCATGTGCTGTCGATCCATCAGCTTTGTAGAACAACCATTTTCCTTCATCGTCAAATCCAGCAAATTTCTTTCCGTAGAATGAACCTACTTCACCACCTTCTTCCAAACGGATCGCGTTACCTAAGTTACCTGGCGAAGGAAGTCCTCCGAATTCTAACCAGTTACTCTTGAAGATATCACTGGATAGTTTGGTCAACTTGTTCTTTTGGTAGTTACCGGCAAAGTCAACTTGCCATGTAAAGTTTTCATTGGCGATCGGTGTACCGGTCAATTGGATCTCGATACCTTTATTTACCACCTCCCCTACGTTGTACCAAATCGATGGCTGAACATAAGCTGGCAACTGCGCATTGTACTCATACAATAAATCGGTTGTCTTTCTGTGGTACACATCGATAGCACCCGTCAAACGGTTATTGAACATACCAAAGTCAACCCCGATATTGGTCTCTGCTTTTTGCTCCCATTTCAAATCTGGATTTGGGTTTGTAGAGATACCGTAAGTCTGGTAATAAATTCCGTTCTGCGGATAAACACCACCGGTTCCTAAAGTTACTAGCGAAAGGTAGTTAGGGATTCCCTGATTACCTGTTACACCATAACCAGCACGTAATTTCAAGTCATTAACCACTTCTTTGTTGGTAAAGAAGTCTTCGTTTGAAATATTCCAACCTGCGGAAACCGCTGGGAAGTTACCCCATTTATTGTTGGCACCAAATCTTGAAGATCCTTCACGACGCAAGATCGCAGTAACAAAGTACTTGTCGGCATAATTATAGTTTACACGACCAAAGAAGGCGATCAACGTATTATCTTCCTTAAAGGAGTTCAATCCTGGTCTAGGCAATTTATCATTGGTGATGGCTGTACCGGAATTAAAATCCCAATCCAGGAATCCATCCGTGGTAAAACCATTATTGCTCATGTCAAACCACTCCAAAGTAGAGTATTGGTAACTGTAACCTAACAATCCTGTAACGGTATGTTTCTCGTTGAAGGTCTTGTTATAGTCAATGGTACTTTCAAAAGTCTTGGTCCAGTTCAGTTCATTGCGTTTATACGCATAGCCCATTCCCTGGTAGTTGGAATCTTCCCTTTGGTCCCAATCTAATTTTGAACGGAACTCACGTCCATTCCAGTTATCGCGCACATACGACCCGAATGCCGAAACGCTTAATTCGTCCAAGATCTTGAACTTCAAGCGAGCATCACCCGAGAAGGTCTGTTGGTTACGCTGATTCAGCCTATAAGCCAAACGGCTCATTGGGTTATAGTTATTGTATTCTTGGGTCTGGTAGAAAGTTCCGTCTGCATTCACCAATGGAGCTGTCGGGTTACGCTGAATAGCTTGTTCAAAATCCCCAGTCTGTCCACCCAATAAATTAGCTTTATTAAAGTTGGCAGCAATATTAGCAGACAAAGTCAAACGATCTTTCAAACCGGTTTGGCTGAAATTGATACGTCCACCAAATTGTTCTTTTCCATTTTCCTTGGCCACCCCTTTTGCTTGCTCATAGTTGAAGGAAGCACGATAGGTTGAGTTTTCCCCACCACCACTGGCAATGAAGTTATGGAAATGCGAAAAGTTATCTTTATTGATCAATTCATCATATAGGTCGGTTGTAGCCCCTAAATCAGAATTAGGTCTATTCAATCCATTGACTACTTTATCCCTGAATTGAGCCGCATCCAACATGGTTGGTCTACGGTTTACGATTTCAGTCTGTCCGTAGGTTAGGTATTCAAATTGTGGAGTTCCTGCTTTACCTTTTTTGGTCGTCACCAAGATTACACCACCATTACCACGAGTACCGTAGATTGCCGCTGCCGAACCATCTTTCAATACGTCGATGGACTCGATGTCACCTTGTTTGATCAGGTCTAGGTTACCTCCCGGAATACCATCGATAACCACCAATGGGCTATTGGATCCTTTTAGGGACGCCATACCACGTAACTGGATATTGGTACCCGAGTTCGGATTACTTCCTTGGGTCCTGGTCACGTTCAGACCAGCAACTTTTCCTTGGACCAATTCCATCGGGTTCCTCATTCCCCCGCGGTTAAAATCTTTTTCTTTTACCGATGCCACAGCAGAGGTAATCTCCTTACGTCTTTGAGTACCGTAACCCACTACGACTACTTCATCAAGAGATTCCTCATCGGGTGCAAGGTTTACATTGGCTGTTGTGGAGGTTACCGGGAATTCTTGGGTTTTAAATCCAATGGAACTTACCTGGAGAACATCTCCATTTTCAGCCGCGATGCTAAAATTACCGGCATCATCGGTTTGGGAGGCTGCTTCTTTGCCTTTCACGCGGACGGTCACTCCTGAAAGTGCTTCCCCTGTGTTTGCATTCTTCACCGTTCCCGTCACTGTCTGTTGAAACTCAACCCTCTCCATTTTTGTCGCTTCAGAATACGGTACCGATGCAGCATAACCATAACTGCAAGCCATCAGCGCAAAGCACAATATGCTCCCTCTGACAAAGCCTTTCCGATACATTTTTGAACTGTAAATGTTTGGCATGTTAATTAACGTTAATGAATAAATAATTTTTAAAGGTCTATAAAACTGATACTTAATCCTAAAACGATTTAGTTTAATTGGGACACAGATACGCTACCAAATGACCCAATAAAAGTAACGAGATAATTAGTTAAATATTATCCTAAGTTTTATTGATATTCACGAATATTAGAAAATTTATGTTAAAAACATAAAAATAGCAGCACAAAGTTTGGTAACACTTGCGTTATATTCTGCTAAATAGTTCAGAAATTTTATTGCCTAAATGGAGGCAATCCGAGCATACATTTCCACCATGGCAAGTTGGTCCAAAAGCCATTTTTTACTGCTCTTTTTTTCACCCGACCAGTCCTTGTTGAACAAGCCATTCCCTTCCCGTAAATCCGTCCAAGCATATTGTAGATTATCCTTGAAACTATTGATATACAGCGGATTTTTATCGATATGGTATAACTCGACAAATCCCCTTAACATGACGGCGATAAACCAGGAATCGGAGTTCTTAAAAACCTTAATTTTTTTGCCAGAATTCAACTCTTTATCTCGAAAGAAATATTCATGCGCAGAGGCGGCAATTTCCTGTGCATCCTGAAGGTATTTTTGGTCTTTTGTAATTTTGTAAAATAAGGCTGCCGATTGTAACATTTGCCCGGAATTATATGGGAATTTCGTTTTGTTTACTTTACCCGACAGGGAAATATTGTCAAAATAAAGATGGTCCGTAGTATCCTCCAGATTTTCCTTCGTCCATTGGTATAATTTCACCGCCTTATCTAAATAGTCTTTCTTCTTCGTGGCTTCATATAACTTTAACAGATAGACCACCGCAGGTGCATTCGAACAGGTATTCTTGGACTCCTTTTTCTGTTCGCACCAATAGATCCCACCGCCTAACTTATCATCCATCCCACTTTCCACAAAACGCCAGATCTCTTCCGATTTATCCAAGAATTTCTTGTCCTTAGAATTCAGGTACAGATCGGCAAAGTCTATTCCCAACCAAACGTTATCATCATAGAACCGATCCGATAATGGAGCATTCTTCACATAGGAAGCATAGCCATAAGGCTCTCTTTTATCATAATACTGTTCCAGACCCGGTAATACCTTGATCTTGATCTCCTTTAAGATCTTGGGATCCTTATTTAGCTCATAACGTGCAACCTGGGCAGAAAGTGAGCCCGAAAAAGGCCAAAGGTAAGAATAGGCATTCCCTTTTTTACCCTCATCAGGTCCAGCCAAATAACTCGCCTTGTAGCTATCGTCATAAGGATAATTTTCGCGCAGTAAATATTCCCCCTTGATCCCATAATGTTTATAGATAGAGTCCAAGCTGATGGCAGCTTGCTCAGCAAAGGTCGGCATTGTGGACTTTGACTGTCCAAACAGCATTACAAGATTCAATAAACAAATTACAGTTAGTAGGAATGATTTTTTCATGGTCGCTTTCTTTTCTTCTTAAAGTTTATGTTGGAAAACTTGGTTTCCATAGGTTGATTGATGCCCGATGGCATCAGCGTGATTGACATTCGTTGGGGATCAACAGGCGTGAATCCCCAACGAATGATAGTATTTTCTTAAATATTGCCTTTTTTCAATTCATTGACGGCATGGTCTACTGCCCGTGCAGAAAAGGCCATATAGGTCAATGAAGGGTTTTGCGTAGAGGTGGATGTCATGCTGGCACCATCCGTTACATATACATTTGGACAGGCATGTACCTGATGCCAACTGTTCAAAACCGATGTTTTAGGGTCCTTACCCATACGGGCTCCTCCCATTTCATGGATATCCAGCCCCGGAGCTTGCGAACTTTCATTTCTTTGGATGTTTTTGAAACCAGCGGCAGTAAACATTTCTTCCATGGTATCCAGGTAATCCTTCTTCATCTTCGCATCATTATCATCATAATCCACCGAAATCTTGAGCAATGGCATTCCCCATTCATCTTTCTGTTGATCATCCAAGGCTACATAATTGCTTTCCTTAGGAATGGTTTCACCCATCATGTGCGATCCCACACCCCAATTTCCATATTTCGGCGTCAAGATAGAACCTTTCAGGTCTGCTCCCAAGCCAGACTCATCCGACCAGGAAGAACGATAAGCTCCAAAGCCTGCCGCATAGCCTCTCAAGAAATCGGTTTCTTGTTTATGCAAATTCCTGAAACGTGGAATATAACCGCCGCCAGCAGGGTTTCTGCCATCGGTCTTAAATTCCAACATCCCTTCGTATTCCGCACCTATCCTCGCACTGTAATTATGGAAAGCCACATACTTGCCTAATATACCTGAATCATTGCCGAGACCATTTTGAAATCTATTGGATTTAGAATTCAACAGGATCAAGGTGGAATTCAATGCCGCTGCGTTCACAAAGATCACTTTCGCATAGAAATCTATCTCTTCCTTCGTTTCCTTGTCGATTACCTTTACCCCTACTGCTTTACCTTTACTTTCATCGTATAAAATGGAATGCACCACCGAGTTAGGTCTCATGGTTAGGTTTCCGGTCTTCGCTGCCCAAGGTAACGTGGAAGCATTCGAACTGAAGTATCCTCCAAAAGGACAGCCACGTTGACACAAGGTACGGTTCTGACATTGAACCCTTCCTTGATCCAAGTGGATCTGATTAGGTTTGGATAAATGGGCACAGCGTGCTGAAATCACTTTTCTTCCCGGGTATTTGCTCTCCACCTGTTGCTTGAAATATTTTTCAACCACATTCAAGGGGTACCCAGGTAGAAATTCCCCATCTGGCAATTCCGGTAGACCGTCCTTATCGCCAGCAATGCCTGCAAAACGTTCCACGTGGTCATACCAAGGTTTAATATCTTTATATCGGATCGGCCAATCAACGGCAAAACCATCCCTTGCCGGACCTTCAAAATCAAAATCAGACCAACGCTGGGTCTGTCTGGCCCATAATAGGGATTTACCCCCTACCTGATAGCCACGGATCCAATCGAATGGCTTTTCCTGAACATAAGGATGCTCTTTGTCCTTGACAAAAAAGTGTGCAGCATCCTCATGGAAAGCATAACAACGATTGACGATCGGGTTTTCCTGTTTTACCGCATAAGGCATTTCACCTCGATGCTCAAATTCCCATGGATATAGGTTGGTGGTAGGATAATCTTTCACATGCTGTACATCCCGGCCACGTTCCAAGACCAAGGTCTTAAGTCCCTTTTCACAAAGTTCCTTGGCAGACCATCCACCAGAAATTCCTGATCCGATGACGATGGCATCGTAACTACGATCTTTTTCTGAATCTATATTTAAGTTTGCCATTGTCTATGCATCCATTTTTGCAGCTCCGTTGTATCTTCCCGGAACTAATTCGTAAACTAATTTATTTTTCATTACGTATTCCGAGTTTTTATACCCTTGAATCGTCCTTCTTTTTAAGATCTTGAAGAATACATCATCTTCAGGCAGCGCTTTGAAATAAGCTTGTTGCTCTTCCATAGGCTTAGCTTTGAGTTTTGAAGCTTTCTTCAAGCCTTCCATAAATTTATCTTGATCTTCTGGACTTGTGCAATCGTCCAGCATCTTCATTACGAAAAGATGTAGGTTTAGCTCTTTGGCGCCAGGGCTGTCCGTTTGGGGAATAATGGCTTCAACCAATTCAGCCAACAAGTGCTCATCATCGAGATTGAGCTTCACTTGGTTTAACTGAATGGTTGGAGCTTTAGAACTAAAGTCGCAGGAAGTAGCAATCATGATACCACCTGCCACGATAAACATTTGTTTTAATGCGGTCCGTCTATCCATAAGATTCATAATCTAGAATCCTAAAATACGAATTTCGCAGATAGTTAGTTCTTTAATTTAAGGAAAGCAACGATTTTTTTACTTCTGCTAAATCGTTTAATAATTCGTCAGCATGTGACAAACGTGATTTTTCGACCTCCTGTTTGGTCACCGCAATACAGTAAAGACCGGCGTTTTTAGCCGCTGTACAGCCTGTGCTGGTATCTTCAACCACCACAATCTCCTCCTTTGGCACTGATAATTTATTGACTGCCAATAAATACGGCTCTGGATTGGGTTTGGGATTCTCTACCTGTTCCCTTGTCACAAAGAATTCGAAATATTTCAGCAAATTATGTTCGCCTAGGACGGTGTCCACCGTGGTTTGGTAACTGGAAGTCACTAAGCCAATGGTCTTTCCGGCATCCTTCACTGCATCCAATAACTCTTTGGCATGCGGCATCAAATGGATGTTCTTCATATTGGCCTTCGCATAGCGGGAACGAGTTGCAAACCACATATCCTCTTCATCAACATGCAGCTTATACTCCTCATTCAACATCTTGACATTATGGCTCAAGGTATGTCCTGCAAAATTGGAAATCCACTCATCAAAGTCAATCTTCAAACCATAATCATTTTCCAATATTGGAGCCCAATTGCTGAAATAGAAATATTCAGAATCAATCAATGTCCCATCTAGATCGAAAAGTACTGCATTTATATTATTCATGTTGCAAATTTAACCATATTAATATTAAGCCTATGTTAAATAACAAAGCCTTAACATTAGCCTTTACCTTAGCTTAACAGGATTTCTGGCAACATGTTGGTCTCTAATTCTCCTATTTCATTCGGACATTGGTTTACCCATATTCGAGACATATTGCGAAAGTTCCGAATATGCCCCGAATAAGATCTAAATCTGCACAATAAACTTGCTCCTAACCATACTTTAACTTTTTATTCATTCCAAGGGTCAGCTCTGTAATTTCATTGTTGTTAATGAAGGCTTGATTTGCGATAGCTACGGGCTTTTATTAAGTTTGCTTAGCCCGCTATAAAGGTAAGCGGAAAGCATAAAACAAGACACTTTATGAAAATAATTGCAGTAGGCAGAAACTATATAGACCACGCCAAAGAATTAAATAATCCTGTTCCGGAAAAGCCAGTTATCTTTATGAAACCAGATACTGCAGTTTTAAAGGACAATAAGGATTTTTACTATCCAGAATTCAGCAAGGATGTACATTATGAAGTTGAATTGGTAATTCGGGTCTGCAATGAGGGCAAACATGTTTCCAAAAAATTTGCCCATAAATATTATGATGCCATTGGTCTAGGGATCGACTTTACGGCAAGGGATGTTCAATCTGAACTGAAGGCCAAAGGATTACCTTGGGAATTGGCAAAAGCTTTTGATCATTCTGCGGTAGTTGGTGAGCTGATCGCAAAGGACCAAATCACTGATCTGCAAAGCCTTGATTTCTCCCTTCAGAAAAATGGAGAAACAGTCCAAGAAGGAAACAGCAAGGACATGATATTTGACTTCGATAGCTTGATCACGTTTGTATCCCAATACATCACCCTAAGGAAGGGAGATTTGATCTACACAGGTACTCCAGCAGGAGTCGGGCCGGTACAAATTGGGGATAAATTGGAAGGATTTTTGGAGGGAAAAAGCATGTTCACATGCCAAATAAAATAAGATGAAGAAAATTACGCTATCCTTATTGGTAGCCATTAGCCTAGCGGGATCTCTTTCCGCTCAAAATAAAGATATTATCAAATCCCGGAATTATCCACAGGGATATTTCCGGAACCCATTGAACATTTCGCCGGATGCCTCTGGAACTTTTGGGGAACTCCGTTCCACCCATTTCCATGCGGGCGACGATTACCGTACTCAACAGCGAATCGGCCTCCCCCTACATGCCGCAGCCGAAGGATATGTTTCACGTGTCAGGGTACAGATTGGTGGTGGCGGAAACTCGGTCTATATTGATCATCCTAATGGCTATACCACGGTTTACTTGCACATGGACAGCTTTAACGATGCCCTGACCAATATCATCAGAGCTGAACAATACAAACAGCAACGATTTGATGTGGACATGGAATTAAAACCTGGCCAGGTAAAATTGAGCAAAGGTCAATTTATTGGAAATGCAGGGAATACAGGTGGTTCAGCAGGACCGCATCTGCATCTTGAAATCAGGGATACCAAATCCCAGCATCCATTAAACCCACAGTTATTTGGTCTGCACTTCAACGATAAGTTTGCTCCAACTATCAATGGGATTATGGTCTACGATTTGATTGACCCCTTGTTCAATGAAAATACGGGCAGACGATATCAGCAATTAAAAGCATTGGGTTCAGGGCGCTATAGCTTAGCTTCTGGCGCCCCGATTTCGGTTAACGGCAAATTTGGATTAGGAATCAATACGATTGACAGGCATCGCGCCGGAGGCTTCCAAAACGGGGTATATTCGATCGAATTGTTCCTAGATGGCAAGGCGGTTTCCACCGTGCTATTTGAAGAACTTGATTTCAATACCTCCAGTGCAATACACTCCTACCTGGATTTCCCACATTTTAAAAGAACTAAGGCCAAGGTTCAAAAGAGTTTCAAAGACCCAGGCAACCCAATCCAGATCTTTAAGTTCCTGGACAAGGATGGCACGATTGAATTGAAGGACGATGCTGTGCACGATGTAAAATATGTGGTCAAAGATGTTCATGGAAATTGCAGTGAATTGGATTTTAAAGTCAAGAACAATCCTACATATGGCGCCAAGAGTAATCCTGTAAAAGGCGAATTGTTCGCTTATAACAAAGAAAACAAGTTTGAGGCGGACCAAGTAAAATTAGACATCCCAAAAGGTGCCCTCTATACTGACCTGGACTTTACATATTCAACCAGTGCTCCTAGACCGAACAGTTATTCAGCAGTACATCACGTGCAAAACAACCTGACTCCCCTATTTTCTACTTATAAGTTGAGCATTAAACCGACCAGCCTCCCAAAACATTTGGAAAGCAAAGCATTGCTTGCTTCAGTAGACGGCGGTTCGGTAGGTGGAAAATTTGAGAACGGTTGGGTTACAGTGAACACCAAGATATTCGGCTCATTTTATGTGACGGTTGATACCATTGCACCGACTATTGTCCCTCGAAATTTCAGTAATGGAAAGAACGTGAGCGCCCAATCAAAAATTGATTTCACCATTGCTGATAATTACTCGGGGATACAATCATTCAATGCTTATATTGATGGCAAATGGGTATTGATGGAATATGATTCAAAGAATAGGCATGTTTGGCATCGATTTGACCCCTCATTAAGCAAGGGAAAACATACATTCAAATTCGTAGTGAAGGACTGGAAAGATAACGAGAAAGTTTACGAAGCTACATTTACTAGATAGAAAGGACAATTATGGCAGAGTTGAAAGTTGGAGATAAAGCTCCACAGTTTACATCAAAGAATCAGAATGGTGAGGAGATTAAGCTATCGGATTTCCAAGGGAAAAAGGTGATCTTATATTTCTATCCCAAGGATAATACTCCAGGTTGTACCACGGAAGCCTGTAATTTTCGGGATAACTACCAGAGCTTATTGAAAGATGGCTTTGAGGTTATTGGGGTGAGTATCGATAGCGAGCAATCGCATCAGAAGTTCATTTCGAAGTTCGAACTTCCCTTTAATCTGGTTTCTGATGAAGACAAAAAAATCGTGGAAGATTATGGGGTTTGGGTGGAGAAGAATATGTATGGCAAGAAATACATGGGTACCGCCAGAACCACTTTTATCATTGACGAGAAAGGTATTATTCAGCAAATTATCAAAAAAGTTGACAATAAAAATGCAAGTCAACAAATAAGAGATTTATTGGCACAATAAATCAAACGAATACATTATATTTGCCCCTTATGAGCAAGCAAACAGACGATTTTTTCAAGAATATCATTTCGCATGCGAAGGAATATGGATTTGTTTTTCCTTCGAGTGAGATCTATGACGGTTTAAGTGCCGTATATGATTATGGTCAATTGGGTTCTGAATTAAAGAACAACCTGAAGACATATTGGTGGAAATCCATGGTTCAATTGAATGAGAACATTGTGGGCATTGATGCTGCAATTTTCATGCATCCAACGACCTGGAAAGCATCTGGCCACGTGGATGGGTTTAATGACCCGATGATTGACAATAAGGATTCGAAAAAGCGTTACCGTGCCGATCAATTGATCGAAGATAAAATCGATCGCTATGAAAAGGACGGCAAGAATGAAAAAGCTGCCCAACTTCAGAAAGATTTAGATGATGCTTTGAATGCAGACGACCTTGTTCGTTTGAAAACCATCATCGAAGAACATAATATTGTTTGTCCAATCTCAGGAACAAAAAACTGGACCGATGTGCGTCAGTTCAACTTGATGTTTGCTACGCAAATGGGAGCTATGGCTGATGGCGCGGAACAGGTTTATCTACGTCCTGAAACGGCACAAGGTATCTTTGTAAACTTCCTGAATGTTCAAAAAACAGGAAGGATGAAGATTCCTTTTGGTATTGCGCAAATTGGTAAAGCATTCCGTAATGAGGTTATTGCACGTCAATTTATCATGCGTATGCGTGAATTTGAACAAATGGAAATGCAATTCTTTGTACGTCCGGGTACTGATTCAGAATGGTATGCAAAGTGGAAAGAGAACCGCTTAAAATGGCATTTGGCATTGGGCGCGGATGAAACGAAATATCGTTACCACGATCACGTGAAATTGGCACATTATGCTAAAGCGGCAGTCGATATCGAATACCAATTCCCATTTGGATTTAAAGAGGTAGAAGGTATCCACTCCAGATCTGATTTCGATTTAAAACAACACCAAGAATTTTCAGGAAAGAAAATGCAATACTTCGACCCTGAGATCAACCAAAGTTATATTCCATTCGTAATCGAGACATCAATCGGTTTAGACCGTTTATTCTTGACCGTATTGGCAAACAGCTTGGTACAAGAAGACCTTTCTACAGAAGACAAACAAGATTCGCGTGTGGTATTGAAATTCCACCCAGCAATCGCTCCAGTTAAAGCGGCTATCCTTCCTTTGACCAAAAAAGATGGTTTGCCAGAAAAAGCCAGAGAGATCATGTCTAAGTTGAAATTGGATTATAACATCCAGTATGACGAGAAAGATTCTATTGGTAAGCGCTATCGCCGTCAGGATGCTATAGGTACTCCTTTCTGTATCACAGTAGACCACCAAACTTTGGAAGACAATATGGTTACCATCCGTCACCGTGACAGTATGCAACAAGAGCGCGTGAACATTGATGAATTAGAAAACATCATTGGCAACCTTGTCAGCATGAGCAATCTATTGAAACAGTTGATCTAAGGATCAGTAGACATAAAACAATTAAACCTGCTTCGGACATGAAGCAGGTTTTTTTTATATAGAGGGCAGGTTAGTTCAATGATATCTAGTAGAGGAGATACTGGATTGCTCCATGGCATAATTTCGCTGTTCGAGGTATTTCCATACCGAACATCCATTTACCTTTTGGAATACCCGATGAAAGTCATACTCACTCTTGAATCCGGATTCAAACAATAACTTATTAATGAGTGCTGAATCATGATCCGCAAGCCCTAGTTTATCCATAAAATAAGCAATGCGCTTTGAATTGAGATAGACGTCGAAATTACCCTTGAGGTAAACCTTGGTTATTTCTTTTAACTCCCGATCAGACAGTGGCAAGAATTTAGCAATATCGGATAGCTTCAGTTCTGGATTCTTAAAAAGCCTTTCCTGATCCATCAATTGATCTATGGCGGTCACATAAAAGATCAAATCCACATCCTTTCGAAACGGACCTTCCAATCTTGTATTTTTAACCAAACCGTATGATCGTAATAGATAAGCAAAAAACAATTGGACCGTCCTGAAATATCGATAGTAAAAGATAGAGAATAAGACCAAAAAAGTATAGAGGCCATCTGGAAATTCCAGGAACAGACCATTTTCTAAAAACATTCCTTTGAAAAGGATGATTCCCAGAACAAACAGTTTGGAAAAGAAGAGCGCACAGCCCAATTGACCATCTATGGAACAGGACAGCTTGGCCAAGTTTTTACGAAATGGCCAAAGGATATAGGCATCATAGATCAGCGTAACAGCAAACAGGATCGTCCTGGAGCGTTGATTGAAGAAATCCAAGTAATCATAGATCATTCCTTCTTTTATTTGATCTGAGAAGATATTATAGAGGAAAAAGAAGACGTAAAAAAGTAAGAATGGAAAAAACGCCAAAAGCACGAGATACCCTGAGGTCCTAATTTCCAAGACAATATTCCGGATGTATAAGGAGGAAAGGGATACTAAACAGAGACTGCTCGTAGCAGTAAAGAGGAGATCAATATGGGGATCGATCATGGACACTAGATATTTAACTAATAGAACAACAAGAGAGGTGAACATGAGAATTCGGATAATCTCCCCTCTTTCATCCCTAATAGATTTAACCTTAAGATAGAGGATAATGATTAGTACCTGAATAATAGTTAGCGCTAGCAAATAAGCCATATAACAATAATAACACACTATTATTAAGAAATTAAAAAGGTCTCGTTAAGTTTAATTTTTTAATTTGCACGATGATTCCCTTTTTTAACTGAATTCCACTACTTTTTGATCTCCCCACGATTCATCGATTATTATTTCGAAAAAGCCAGTAGAAAGACCTGTGGGGTATAAAGGACCTTTGAAAATCAACTTTACATTGTTTTTGATCTGTGATTTTAGGTTAAGTTTTCGAATGACCTTTTTATTATCCCAAACTTCAATTTCATATTGAACAGGTAGATTAACATCCGTAAAGCCTATAAAATGATTAAAAGAAATTTCTTTATTCACATTAAAATCTTGTTCAAATTCCAATTGGCTAGAGATGTTTTCAGTAAGCTTTGTTTCTAACTTTGTATTGAATGGTTTCCAAAAATAGGCCGCTGTAATGGGTTTGACCTTGACTTTTTTAATATTATCTAAATCCTGCATATCCGTAAAATCCAAGGTGACCATACTGTAAAGTCGCTTAAGGGTGACTTTCTTTTCTACATTTTCTTTTAGTTCAAAAGAATCCAAGGCGGCAAATGAACGACCATATTTATCATCAAAAAACTGGCTTACATACAACTGATCCTTATTCTTGAAATCGGAAGGTAATATTAATTTCTTAGGAGAGTCATGGAAAAGAATAACATTGTAATAAGCGCCATTTGGCAACTCCAACAGTAACTCCTTATTGTCGACAGATAAGTCGAAAGTTCCTTTTTGTACGACTTCACCCGTTTTCTTCTTGAAAATAAAATAGGGCAAATCTTTATAATTGGGATTTGTAGGCTTCTTTCGCTTACCATAGACCCTAATGTTATCTATGATATGATGCCAATTTTTGAGATTTTTGATATAAAAACCCTTTGTAACTGGATCTCTCATCTCTAAGGATATGGATGATTGCTTTTTGTTTTTATTGAAGAACTTTGGAAAATTAATAGAATATGTTTTCAATGTTCTTATCGGGCTGGATTCAGGTGCGAGCTCAATAAACATTTCATATTTTTTATATACGGTACGGTCCGCCATAAATTCCACGTAAATATTTTTCTGCTGCTCATCCATGGATAATAGATCAAATTCAATCCGGTCTATTTCATGGACTTTAGTTTGATCAAAATCTAACCACAACCTAATCAAGCTATCTGCTTTAAACGCAAAGTTGTTTTTATTTGCTGTATTATTGGGATTTGGAACAAACTGAAGGGCTTTTTTATTGAAAAGTTGATGACCTACTTTTAAAAACCCATTATAATTGTAGTTCGGTTCAAAAGATTTATTATTGAAATTGACATAGCCCAGAAGTTCCGATCGTTCGGGATGATTATTTTCATCCGTTTCCTTATTGCCTGACTTTGTTAAGGGATTGGAATTGAAGGGTTGGATTTCTGACTGGAAATTGGAAAAATTAAAGGAGACTTGATGAAGGTTATGGTTTGGTTCGAGGGTCTCATGCTCTTTTTTCCTACAAGAAATGTTCAGAAGGAGTAGAAACAGAAGAGTTAAAGGTAAATAAGGGGAACGGCTAAATAAACTCATAGTAATTAATTTTAGAGTAAAATAAAATTTTATATACTTAAATTAATTAACTAAAGTTAATGTAAAAGAAAAAAGAGATAATCAAAATATTAATTATCTCTTTAGGGTTCAGCTAGATAGAATGATATCTAGACTTTATGTTTAAATTACTTTATTAAATGCTTTAAGAAACGGTATAGTTTATTTTTTCTCCATTTTTAATGACAGGCACTTGTTCACCTTTGTTGCCTTTAATTTGAAGATTTGTAACTTTTCCGTCTTTCCATTCAAAATCAACGGTATAATTTCCTCTTGCTTTTAATCCAGAAACCTTACCATCTTTCCAAGCAGTTGGCAAAGCTGGCAATAAATGGATGTAACCATCATGGCTTTGGATCAGCATTTCTGCAATACCAGCCGATCCTCCAAAGTTTCCATCAATCTGGAAGGGAGGATGGGCACAAAACAGATTAGGATAGGTCCCTGCGCCAGCGCCTTGATAGGTCGTACCACTACCGTAGGCAGGCTGCAACAACTGTCTCAGGATCTCAAGCGAATGATCCCCATCATGCAACCTTGCCCAGAACAAGATTTTCCAAGCTCTAGACCAACCTGTTCCTTCATCTCCACGGACTGCCAAGGTTTTCTTAGCTGCTTCTGCCCATTCTGGACTGCTGACTGGAGAAATAAAATTAGCTGGATATAATCCATATAAATGAGAAACATGGCGATGCTTAGGCTCTACTTCTTCGTAATCTTCCAACCATTCCATCACTCGGCCTGATTTGCTAACCACGACTGCCGGAGGTAGTTGTTTTATATCGCCTTGCAATTGTTTGGCGAAATCATCATTCAGGCCTAGGATCTCATTACTTTTGATAACAGATTCGTATAATTCACGAACGATCTGGTTATCAATGGTAGGTCCCATTACTACTGCCGCACGCTTTCCATTTGGCAATTTGAATCCATTTTCAGGAGAAACCGAAGGAGAGGTAACTAACCAGCCTGTCTTTGGATCTTTGACCATTGTGGCTTTGTAGAACACCGCAGCTTCCTTAAGGACTGGATAAATCTCCTTGAGATACGCTTCGTCTTTTGTGAATTGATAATGTTCCCAAAGGTGATTACATAACCATCCCGAAGCGGTACTCGCTCCCCAAGAAGCATGTTCTCCGGGTGCCGTATATCCCCATGGATTGGTCATCATGTAAACCACCCATCCTGGTGCATTATAATAAGCCTTGGCCGTTTTGGTGCCTTCTTTCGCCAGATTTTTGATCATCTCGATAAAAGGCTTATGGTATTCCGAAAGGTTGCTCACTTCAACTCCCCAATGGTTCATTTGGGCATTGATATTCAAATGGTAATCTCCATTCCAAGGAGTCTGGATCTGATGCGCCCATAATCCTTGCAGATTGGGAGGCAATGCCTTGGGCGTGCTAGGTGAAGTGCTTGATATCGTCAGGTATCTTCCGAATTGAAAGTATAGGGATGCTAATCCATTATCTTGGCTAGGATCTTTAAAAAATGCCTGCAAGCGATCCTTTGTTGGGATGTCTGCTTTAGAAGTAAGATCGGCAATCTGCAAATCTACCCGGTTGAACAATGGCTTATATTTGGAAGAATGTGCCTTCCAAAGTTTTGCATAGCTGTTCTTTTCTACCTTCTGGATCTCTTTGGATACATAATCCTTAGGGTCATGTCCATAATAGCTGGTAGAGGCTGCAAACAACACTACGGCCTCATCTGCCCCTTTCACTATAAGCTGGTTATCGTGGTTCTGAAGGGTCCCTCCTTTTGATAGAACTTTAAATTTGGCAGCAAACTGTATACCCCGACCGCCTTTGCCATCTGGAAGGCTTCCTGTTACGGTAATTTCATTGCCATTGATCTTATAGTCTTCAATATTTTGATCCCTATAAAAGTGCATCGCGAATTCAATGGATTTCTTTTTATCAGCAGACAAACGCACTACGCCGACATTCTTGTCGAAAGAGGTAAAGTATTCACGCTGATAATGGACTCCATCCGTATTAAAACTGGTTACAGCTTTTGCATCTGCAATATCCAACCAGCGCTTATAGTCTGTGGTCTCGCCCTGATGGAAGAACAGAAAATTCATAAAGCCTAAATTCTGGAAAGCACCATAAGGAGCCTCGGCACCATTACCTTGCCCAGAACCTGCGCCTACACAAACAAAATTCTTGTTGACCAACGCTTCTGCTAAATCATTCTTTCCTTCAAAAAGCAATTTCTGGATCTCCCCAACAGAATTCATCGCCTGATAATTATTGGCATCCTGTGGAGATCCGGACCACATCGAGATTTCATTCAATACAATGGACTCATCATTGACCTTGCCATCCGGCATCATCCCAATCAGACCATTCCCCAATGGCAAGGTTTCCTCCCATACTTTTGCGGGTTCCTTATACCATAATTTAGAATCCTGCGCACTTAGAAATCCTGTCCATAGGCACAAACTCATCAACACTACTTTCTTCATCTCTTATTTTAAATAAACATCAAATTCGGCTACTGAAAATTCCTTCCCTTCACTTAAAATTTCTTTCGGGATAAATCGTATATAATGTGCTTCATGGGCAGTATCAAAATTGATATTCTGCTCTGTTGCATTTGCTCTGATATTGGAGAACTCGCCCATAGCTACTGTCTTCCATTCTTTTCCATCAATACTGGTCTGTACTTCATATTTTGATGGGATACCATTGATCTTGCGATCCTGTCTCGGCATATAGCTCAATCCTACGACTTGCTCAGTTTTCGGTAGTCTGATCTCGACGAATTTTTGATTGCTCAGGATGGTTTCCCATACGGTCTTATCATCGTTATCTGAAGCAAGTTTTACATTTTTATCCCCTGAAATGATCATGATCTGATCTTTAGCTATTTTTTTACGGTCAGCATGATCAAATTTGAAATCGGATACTGCCTCCTTGAAAAGTGCAAAATCACTCAACGTTGGTGCAACTGGGGCATATAATTTCAACTTCAATTTGCTGGCGCGGATAGGCTTCTCCAATTTAATCAATCGCGTAGCACCGATACTGGTAGCCGAAGCTAAGGGTTTCCACTGATCCTCTGACCATACCTCAACCTGAACGCTATCCAATCGCTGTCCTAATTTGATGTTTTCACGCAGTCTGATCAGATCAAACTCTTGGTCATGTGCCAGGTTGATTTCAATCGTTGGGTTCAGCACATTGTCATCAGAAGCATAATAGGAGTACCTATCGTTGTCAAATAGATTCTTTTCGGCAAATTTCGCACTGTTTTCCCTTAGATTGCTTGCTTTAGCTGTAGCTCCAGCAGCGAGATTATCAGAGAATGTGGCTTTCAATTTCTCACCAAAAGCAGCCAGTGATTTCACATCGTTATCATGTAGGAGGCCATTCGGCATTGGAGCTAGTCCAAGGTTCATATTTCCGCCACGTCCGACAGACTTCAAGTAGATTTCAAACAATTGATTTGGGGTTTTTACCTTCTCGTTCTGGTCTTCATGGTAAAACCATCCTGGTCTCTGTGGAACATCACATTCTGCTGGGATCCAGAATTCACCATTGCGGTCACCTGAAGGCAAATTGGAATCATCCACTTCGCCCGGAACGGCTGGTTTACCTGGAGTTTTACTTTTTGGAGTCAAGGTAGCCCAACTGGTTTCTGCAGCAAAGCCTTTCTCATTCCCCACCCATCGCATATCAGGACCAACATCGGAAAAAATCATGGCCATAGGCTGCAGTTTCCTGACGATAGGCCAGGTCTTTTCGTGCCATTCATAATACGTGGTACGATCGATGGTTCGTTTTTCATTTTTACCACCGTAGTAGCCATCCCCTCCATTAGCACCATCGTGCCAAGACGTAAACAAAGTACCGTAGTTGGTCATCAATTCAGTAAGTTGCTCTCGGTAAGCATCTGCATAGGCTTTGGTACCATATCGGGTATCATTTCTATCCCAGGCAGAAAGGTAGACCCCGAATTCAAGTCCATTATCGTGGGAAGCTTGCATGAATTCTTTGACCATATCGCCTTTTCCATCCCGCCAAGGTGAGCTAGCCACACTGTATTGTGTAGTTTTTGTTGGCCATAAACAAAAACCATCATGGTGTTTTGCAACCGAAATCAGGCCTTTGAAGCCTCCTGCTGCCGCTGCTTTGGCAATTTGGTTGGCATCGAACTTAGTTGGATTGAAAATTTCAGGGTCGGCATCACCGAATCCCCATTCTTTATTCTGAAAGGTGGTAGGTGTAAAGTGAATCAGGGTATACAATTCCATTTCATGCCACTTCAACTGTCTTTCACTGGGCAGCACACCATAGGGTTTAGGCTCGGTCTGTGCAAAGGATAGCAAGGGACATAAAAATACTAAAGAAAGAAGGTTAGATCTTTTCATAAAACGCGCTTAAATAAACCCTCAAGATACAGAAAACTGCCTATAATCGTCAGTAAAATTCGCTTTTTGATGTAATTTATTTAAAACAATAGCGATTTTTTATTAAACAATCGATTTCGTTGATAAACCAACAGCATATATTAATTATCATAAATAAATCATCAAAATCGATTTGAGAGGTAGAAAATGAAATTGACTGGGAGCAAAAACCGGCTTGGGCAAAGGTTTGCATAAAAATATTTTCAGATAAAGCTTAAAATTATCTTATTGACTTAGTGCTTTTTATTGAAAAGTGAATAAATTTGTTAATCATGAATAACGAACAATCTAAAATCATCCGCGAGCAAGCCAAACGTTCTTCATTGAGGGAGCATTCGGTACCATTATACTTAACCTCAAGTTTTATTTTTGACAGTGCTGAGCAAGGCCGTGCGGTCTTTGCCGACGAAGAAGAGGCCATGGTCTATTCTCGATATGCTAATCCTAACACCACGGAGTTTATCAACAAAGTATGTTTAATGGAAGAAGCTGAAGCTGGTTTAGCTTTTGCATCTGGAATGGGTGCAATCTTTGCCACCTTTGCAGCTTTCATCGCACAAGGAGACCATATCGTATCTTCTCGAGCTATCTTTGGTTCAACCCATCAGCTATTTACCCAGCTGTTCCCACGTTGGGGAGTTACGACGACCTATGTGGATGCCATTAACCCTGAAGAATGGGAAAAAGCCATTCAACCCAATACTAAATTTATCTTTTTGGAATCGCCTTCAAACCCAGGCCTGGAATTAGTTGATCTGGAATGGTTAGGTGGTTTAAAGAAAAAATATCCGCAGATCATCTTTGCTATCGACAATTGTTTTGCGACTCCATATTTACAGAAACCCCTTCCCTATGGTTTCGACCTTTCGATCCATTCTGCTACCAAGTATATGGATGGACAAGGAAGAGTGCTAGGTGGAATCGTGGTGGGTAAACAGGAGCTGATGGACAAGATGATGTTCTTGATCCGCCATACAGGTCCTGCCATGTCTGCATTTAATGCTTGGATCCTTTCAAAAAGCATTGAGACCTTAGGATTGCGCATGGACAGACATTGTTCTAACGCTTTGGCTCTAGCTGAAGAATTGGAGAAAAATGAGGAGGTCCTGGATGTAAAATACCCTTTCTTACCTTCCCATCCACAATACGAACTTGCCAAGAAACAAATGAAAGCAGGTGGAGGAATTGTGACTATTGAAGTGAAAGGTGGAAAAGAGCGAGCCTTTAAGTTCTTGGATGCACTAAACATGATCCTTTATACTTCTAACCTAGGAGATTCAAGAAGTATTGCCACTCACCCTGCCTCTACTACGCACTCCAAATTATCGGAAGAAGAAAGAGAAAAATTAGGCATCCGACCAGGAACTGTCAGACTTTCCATAGGAATCGAAGACAAACAAGACATCATCGATGATATCCTGCAAGCTTTAGAGGCTTCGAAATAAACAAAAAAATGGGCCTAAAAAGCCCATTTTTTTGTTTATAGTATTGAGATGTGAGATTTGAGTATTGAGATAGAAACCGTATAAATTAAATCTGGATATTACCATGAGGTTATTATTAAAACGGTCAACCCTTATTAGGGATGGACATTTCTCAAATCTCATATCTAAACTTAGTATTGAGATGTGAGATTTGAGTAGTGAGATAGAAACCGTATTAAATCTGGATATTACCATGAGATTATTATTAAAACGGTCAACCCTTATTAGGGATGGACATATCTCATATCTCATATCTCATATCTCACATCTTAATTACCCCTTACACTGCCGCTAAAGCTGCATCGTAGTTTGGTTCTTCGGTAGTTTCAGCGACCTGCTCGGTGTATTTCACTTTTCCATCTTCGTCTACGACTACAACCGAACGGCTTAATAGGCCTTGAAGAGGTCCATCTGTGAATTTCACGTGGTATGCGTTGTTGAAATTATCGTCTTTAAAATCGGATAAGGTCACTACATTTTCTAAGCCTTCAGCTGCACAGAAACGACTCTGGGCGAAAGGAAGATCTTTTGAGATACAAAGGACCACGGTGTTATCTAGACCGGAAGCTTTTTCGTTGAATTGACGTACTGACATGGCACAGGTACCAGTGTCAATACTTGGGAATATATTAAGGATTACTTTCTTTCCTGCAAAGTCTTTCAATGATTTTTGTGACAAATCACCAGCTGTAAGTGTAAAGTCAGGAGCTACCTCACCTACTTTAGGTAGGTCTCCACCGGTATGCACTGCAGTACCTTTAAATGTTACTTGAGCCATAAATAATTTTTTTATCTGTTTATATTGAAAACCAATATACCTTAATTATGTTTTGATTAAAAACGATAGGGACTCTTTTATCGAATCTTGACAATTATTTTATAATTATTTATCAATTAATTTATAATTATTAACAGAATTTTACTATGTTAGCATATCAAATTAAATTTGAAAAACGCTAATCAATAATTACTATGAAACAATTATTACTCAGTTTGTTATTAGCTTCCCCTACGCTGTTGTTTGCACAGGGTTCCCAAGTTAATACCCAAAGCCAAAAAGCGGTGGGTATGGCAGGTGCTGGATCTGCACTTTTTATTGATGAAACATCCATCGTATACAACCCTGGAGCATTAGTGAAAATGGAGAACAATGGGGTACAAATAGGTGGTAGCGCCATCATGTACAGATCTGCATTCCAAGAATATGGCAGTCCAGATGTACACCATACAAAATTCCAAGTGTCCCCTCCATTTGGTGCTTATGCTACATTTGGTCCTAAAGGATCATGGTGGAAAGCCGGAATTGGAGTCTATACTCCTTTTGGAGGCGGGGTAGATTGGGGCACCGATTGGCCAGGTAAATTCTCATTGACTCACCTTTCTATGCGAGCAATCTATATCCAACCAACGGTTAGTTTTAAATTAACAGATCAGTTCTCGATCGGTGGTGGATTTGTTTATAACATCGGCTTGGTGGATCTAGGAAGAGCATTGCCAGTGTTCTATCCAGATGGAAGCACAGGGCAAGCAACCTTGAAAGGTACCGGAACAGGTATGGGTTATAATGTTGGTGTTCATTATTCACTTGATGAAACCTTCGCATTATCACTAAATTATCGTTCAAAAGTTGTTACAAAACTGGAAGGTGGAGATGCAACATTTGAAGTGCCAAATTCTTTAGCGGCTAACTTCCCGAATGGAAAATTTGATGCTGAATTACCTTTACCAGGTTCATTCAATGTCGGTATCACTTTCCCATTATCAGAAAAAGTGGATGCAGCGATCGATGGGTCCATTATCAATTATGACATTTACAAAGAATTGGTATTTGATTACGAAAACAACACCCCTGTATTGCAGGATACCCGTTCTGAGAAAAATTATGAAAATGCCTTTTCCGGAAAAGTTGGTCTGAACTACGAGGTGAATGATAAATTAGACCTTCGTCTTGGTGCAGGTTATGTTTATACTCCGGTTCAAGCGAAATACGTTTATCCCGAAACTCCAGATAACAACCGCGTGATGGCGGCAGTAGGTGTAACCTATAAGTTTTCACCAAACTGGCAGATGTCGGCAGCCTATGTTTTCCAAAAAATCTTGAAGAGAACAACCACAAATGCTGAAACGCAATTGAGAGGAACGTATGAAACCAATATTCATGCTCCAGGTATTTCTGTTTCTTATTACTGGTAGGCCTTAAATTATGAAAACAATGAAAAAGAATTTTAAACTCTATATCGGACTTGCAATTTTAGGATTTGCAAGTTCTTGTGCCCCTTCTCTTGATGAATTGGAAGCCAGCAAAGGAACAGCGGATTTCTCCAAATTCATCGCAGTAGGTAATTCCTTGACTTCTGGATATGCTGACAATGGTCTTTATCTGGAAGGTCAGAAAGTGGCATTCCCTAATTTGATGGCTGAGCAGTTTAAGACTGTTGGTGGTGGTGAATTCACCTCTCCTTTCTTCAGTCAGGACCAAGCGAACGGTTCAGGTTATATTCAATTGAAGTCTTTGGTTGATGGTAATCCAGTTATGGAGCCTGTAACAACAAATTTGGCAATCAGAGGCAAAAGCCCTAATGGCGGTCCATTATACACAAAATACACGGAGCCAATTCAGAATTTAGGTGTACCGGGTATGCGTTTGGATATGTCAATGGCTCCTGGAATTGGTACCGTAATGGGAAACCCTTACTTCGAGAGGTTATTGCCAGATGGCACTCCGCCAAACTTGAAGTATGTGGAATATGCAGCTTCTCAAGAACATACTTTCTTCTCATTCTGGTTAGGAAATAATGATGTGTTAGGCTATGCCACAAATGGTGCGGCAGCAACTGAGGATCCTACCAAGAAATTATTGGATTTGCCAACTTTTGAATTAGCATACAATACTTTTGTGACTGCATTGACGCAAAATAATGCTAAAGGTGTGGTAGCTACCATTCCGGATGTTACAACAATTCCATTCTTGAACACCGTTACTACCGCAAGATTGAACGCTGCAGTAGAAGCTGCTTCAGAAGGTCAAGCTAAGAATGTATTTATTGCCACTAAAACTGGTCCTCGGATCGCAACTGATGCCGATCTATTTGTTCTGACTTTCCCTACTGCTCTATTGGGCACACGGAATGAGCAACAGATCCCTTACGGTATGCATCCATTGAACCCAATTGAGGATAAATACGTATTGGATAAAGCGGAAGTGGTTGAGGTTTCTGGCCGCGTAAAGGCTTTCAATGACAAGATCAAAGCGATCGCTGAATCGAAACAACTTGCAGTTGCGGATGTACATGCGTTCTTAAATAAAGTGAAAACTGGATACAACTACAATGGTATCCATATTTCAGCAGCATTTATCACTGGAAATGCTTTCTCTTTGGATGGGGTACACTTGACTCCGATGGGGAATGCAATTGTAGCAAACTTATTTATCGACGCTATCAATGCGAAGTACAATTCAAAAGTACCGAAAGTTGATATCAGTCTATATCGAGGTGTAAAATACCCGAACTAAAAACGAGAAAGCCCCAAAAGATTGGGGCTTTCTTGTTTTTATGGCTATTCATTCTCCCGAATGTCTATACTATGTAGTCTTTGCCTGTTACTTTTTTGTCTTGATTGTATTTTAACTAACTTTAAAGCTATAAATCAAAAAACATGAAAGTACATATTAAAAGACAGAATCAAGCGGTACACTTCGAAGCATCCAGCGAACTTTCACCAGTAACAGTTCATGTAGACGGGCCAGAATCAATTGGGGGCGAAGGCAAGGGCGTAAGACCGATGGAATTGGTATTGATGGCTTTAGGATCGTGCAGTGCGTTTGATTTAACGACCATCTTGCAGAAGCAACGTCAAGATATCCAAGATATCCAAGTGGATGTGGAAGGTGAGCGTAGAGATGAAATCCCAAATATCTTCACCAAGATTCACATTTCCTTTAAATTGAAGGGTGAGATCGATGAGGCAAAAGCCCAAAAGGCAGCTGAACTAGCCGTAAAGAAATACTGTTCCGTACATGATATGCTTGTAAACGGTGGTATTGAAATCACCTACAGCATACAGATCAACTAATCTTAATTATTTGAGCACCAGTTTAGAAGGGAATACCACATCCTGTGGATTGCTGGTATATTCTTTCTTATCTATACAATCGAACAATATCTCGGCAGCTTTTTGAGCTTGTTTTTCAGGGTATTGTTCGATACTTCCCATAGGCGGGTTATCCATATATTTCCATAAAGGATAATTTGCATAGCTAATGAAAAACATATCTTGGTTGAGGACTATCCCTCTTTGTTTGGCATAGCGGATAAGATCCAAAGTCACGAAGTCATTGAAGGAAACCACCGCTGACGGTCGATCTGCCAGGGAGCAGATTTTATCCATTGCTTCTTCATTTCCTTGTTCGGTAAGATCAGTATTGACTACATAACTTGAATCAGCACCGATTCCATTCTTTTCTAAAGCATTCTGAAAAGCTTCTGCCCTTTCTTTAGAAGCCAATAGAGATTCTGGTCCATTGATTAGGGCAATTTTTCTATGTCCACGATCAACAAAAGCTTCGATGGCTTCAATCATTCCTGAAGCAAGGTCGCTATATACTTTATGAACATTTGCTAGGTCGGGAACACAGTCAAAAAATACGATTGGGATTTCTGTTTTCGCAAGGATTTCCAGAAAGTCAGTATCGCCGGTGTTTTTACTCATGGAAATCAAGATCCCATCAACCCGATGCTTTTTGAAGGTCTGGATAATGTTCAGTTCTCTGTTTTCATCATCCAAGGATTGTCCAAGCAGTACGGTATATTTCTTGTCCTCAGCGACATTTTCAATCACGCTGATTGCTTCGGAGAAAAAGGGTTCAGATAATTTTGGCAGAATGACCCCGATCGTAAAGGTCTTGCGTTGTTTAAAGAAGATAGCAGTTTGATTAGGCTCATAAGCCATTTCTTCAGCCATTTTCTTAACGCGCATAGTCGTGACCAGCCCAATGCTGGGGTGATCATTTAATGCCCTAGACACTGTAGAAGGAGAAATCTTGAGTTTCCTTGCGATTTCTTTGATCGTGGTTGGTTTATTTCCTGCCATGCATCAAAGTTAATAATTTAATAATGATAAATTAGTCCTTTACCATATTACGAACTGGTATTTTGTTCAATTCACGTGTAGTTCTGTTCAATGAGCTTCGGACAACAGCAGTTCTGCTGCTGGCCTTAGAACCAGGTCCAATCAGGATATTGAGTGCTTTACGTGTCATGTCTTCGTTAGGATCGCCAAGCTGTTTATAGAAATTATCAAAAACATTCGGATAATCAGCAGGGATACCATCCCAGTAATCGGTATAGTTAGCAGCATTAACGATCTTAAAGGAAGCGGCCCATAGTCCTACTTTGTTTAGGATATCCTCTCTAAAAAATCCTACTGGCTTGCCATAAGTTGAGGCATTATAGCCAACAAGCTTAACATCCATATAAGGTTTCAAAGCTGAGATTACGATCTCACTCGCCGAAGCGGTATTATCACTAACCAAGAATACAACTTGTTGGATCTCTAGCGTTCCATTATCCTTTTTAAAGATTTCATCCACAAATTCCTGGCTACCTTGATCACGTTCCTTCTTCAGGTTTTTGTTCAGGTCATATTTGAACATTACTTTATTATTACCTGCCGTATTGATGATTTTATTCAATAGATAAATCGAAGAACTGACGTATCCTCCGCCATTATATCTTAGATCTACTATTAGCTTGGTCACATTCTGGCTTGCAAAAGCCGTGAAAGTGGAGTCGATTCCTCTTTTCATTTTAGTATCTGAACCACCGGACTGCAATTCTTCAAAGGATGACAAGGCAATATAACCGGCTTTTTTTCCATTTTCCGTAAAGACCGTTCCTAATTGGAAAGGTTGGATATCATACGAAGTATAAGTTAGATTATATGATTTTTGTACTCTTTGTGGATTTTCAGTTTTAATGCTGAGGGTATTTTCTTCGATGTACTGGTCAACTTTGGCTTTATTGGAATAAACCATTTTTTTGTCCCCTTGCATTTCAAGAACTTTATCCCCTCTTTTAATACCAGCTACCTGTCCAGGCGAACCCCCTTCAACAAAATAAACAAATAAGCTATCGCCACGATCCCCATCAAAGGCCATGTACAAGCCGTAGCCATCTGCTAAATCGGCCTTCAACGAGGCTTTGGAATCACTGCTGATATCTTCAAGCCAAGAAAAGCGATCTAAGGGGCCATTGTAATTGGGGTGATAGATATAGTTGTTCTTTTGAGGGGTCTGTCCCATCAAATAACTCAGAAGGTCATCAGAATCTGTGTATTTATCTGTCAAACTGGATATAGGATCAACTGCCTTAACGGAGGACTCCCAATACGATAGGTATTTATATTTGGAATAAACACTATCTAATACCTGTTGATCAATGGTCCTGCTACCACCGGGTCTTGGAGGTGGAGATATATCTTTAAGATCCTTTTTACAACCGAATATTGAAACTATGGTCAATACAACCAGTAGCTTAGCTAGTATAGTGTTTTTCATTTATAACATTAAGTAATATCGAACCATGCAAAGATGATTCCAATAATGGACTTCCTTTATCGGAAAAAGATTAATCCATCTTCATCAAACTCGGAAGTTTTACATCCGGAAATTTGTACATATTATTTCGGTAATCTTTCATTTCAGGAATTTTCATCTCTCTAGCGCTTTCAAGACCTGTTTTTGTGGTTCTGTTGGCTGCCCTAGCACCTGCTCCCGTGCCTGTAATATCCGCGATAGCCGTGGATAACAAGGCCTCTCTTTCATCCCCCAGTTCTGTAAAGAAACCGTCACTGGCATTTGTAATCTTACCTTTTAATCCATCGAAATAATCACCAAAGCCATCTTTATTGAGCATTTGGAAAGATGTAATATAAAGATCTGCATAACCATGTACCACAGGATAACCGAAAAAGCCAACCGGCTTGCCGTAAGTGCCTTTTCCATTGGTGGTAATGATCTCCACATCCATATAAGGTTTCAGCACATTCATCACTAATTCACTGGCAGAAGCGGTTCCGGTAGTTCCTAAGAAGTAGACTCTTTGAAGGTTCAGTGCGTTGGTTTTATTGAAGTTAACAGAGCGGAATGGCGCTTCAGGATCAGTTTCATCAGCCCACCCCCATTCTTTCAGATTCTTATTGATCTTATAATCATACATTTTACCTTTAGCACCAGTCGTTGGCACCAAAAGGTTTGACATCATTTCAGCCGTTGCAGTCGAGCCACCTCCATTATATCTTAAATCTACGATCAACTCATTCACATTTGCAGTCTCAAATTCCTTGAAGGCATTTGTTAAAGCTGAATGGTAGCTATTTGGCCCAGATTTACCAAAGACATTGACAAAAGAGGTGTAGAAGATATAACCTATTTTCTTACCATTGATGGTGAATATCTTTTTGACTAAGATGGGGTCTATATTATAAGCCCCTCCAGAAACTGTAACGGTTTTTGTAGTTGTTTCACCAGGTGCTTGAACCACCAAATTCAATGCTTCCTTGCCTTCAACTACTTTATAGTAGTTTTCAATAGCCTTTTGTTCACTCTTATTATAGTCCAGATTGCCATCTCCATTAATGCTCACGATGCGCATTCCTCGTTTTAATCCAGCCTTCTCTCCGGGAGAATTCTTTTGCACATACTTGACATACATATTTGCTTCTCCATTGTTCTGGTTGCTCACAGTAATGAAAATTGGGATTATACCAGTTTCTTTGTGCACCCCTTGCTGAATTTCCTCACTCACGGTGCCTTCACGATCAACAAAGCTAAAGCGATCATCAGGTGCATTTCGTCTCAGTGCCGCCAGAACACCTTCGGCATCCTGATAGGCATTCGTAAAGGCTTTAAGGTCAGGTTGCCCTTTAGAATCTACTTTGGGCTGCGGGAGTTGATCTTCCCAGAGGGAAAACGCTAAGGAGTAATAGTAAGTGGAGTCTCTTAAGAGGATTTCTTTGTCAGGATCTCGACCATCATCGGCTGGTTGCACCGGATCTTTCTTGCAACTAGCTCCAAAAAGCAATGAAATCAGCAAGAAAGGAAGAACAAATCTTTTCATCATAACCTAGCTATATTGTCTTCAATGAAAATCAAATCACTCTGTGTTATTTGATTTTCAGAAGCAATATAGTTAAATGGTTCAATATTTCTGAAATTTAACTCGTCGATAAAATAAATTTTTACATTTCGGTCAAAGCCCTGCCAATCAAGATGTTTCAACTTATTTAATTGCAAGGCCGGGTTGCCCTTGGTCAAGATTGCTATCTGTCCCCCATTTTCTAGGATGGAAGCAAATAATAGCTTGATTTCATTAAACAAGAAGAGTTTCAATGGAAGGTGTCCATTGACCATAAGACGTTCAAAATTCTCTTGGTAATCATTACTGAAATTAAATTTCTTGGCCGCTTGATTGTAAAGATCATCCTCTCCTTTTTCCAGATAGTAATCTTTCATATAATTCACAAGTTCTGCGGAAATCGGCCTCCCCTCAGTGAATTCTACAAACTGTGAAAAAAGATAATAGATCTGCAACAAATAGTCCTTTTTAGGGAAAAGGACATCATCTACTTCAAAAAGATATAGTTTTTTATCTAAAGGAATATTCGAAAAATCAATCATATTAAATTGTACAAAGCGCAATATCGTCACCTTCATCTGAGACGGTAAACAAACCTGAAACTTCCATATCCAACTGACGGTCGGAATTCAGGCTTTTCCCTTCATGGACTAACACTAATTCTACTGCGGAGGGTGGGTTTTCCAAAACAAACAACTCTGCTAAAGTATCCTTATCTGGAGCCAGCAATTGTATGCCATATTCTTCGAAAAGAACTTTAGACTCCGCCAAGAAATTAATCTCGTTAAGACCTAAAGGAAGAAGATAATTTACTTCCTTGTCTAAACAAAGCTTCAGGAGTTCATGGGCGAAAGTTGGATTCGCAGCCGTAGGAATTTTCTTGAAATTAGCTTCCAAAAAGCTAGGCACTTCTTCCGAAGTTGCAAATAGTACTTCAAGTTGCTGATTCAACATTTTGGAAAGCCTTTGCGCTAAAGGTCTTGTTCCAAATGTTATTATGAGCTTTTGCATATTAATAGATTAATCCGTCTCTCATATGGATCGTACGATCCGAAATTCTCGCTAATTCTTCGTTGTGGGTTACAATGACGAAAGTCTGCTGCATCTTATCCCTCAAGTCGAAGAATAATTGATGCAGGGCCGTAGCATTTTCTGAGTCCAAGTTACCCGAAGGTTCATCAGCAAGGATAAGGGTAGGATTGTTGATCAGTGCCCTCGCAACCGAAACACGTTGTTGCTCCCCCCCAGACATTGCCGAAGGTTTATGATGGGCCCTATGGGCAACACCTAAAATATCGAGGAGTTCCAATGCACGCTTCTCAACTGCTTTTTTGTCCTGTCCAGCAATGAATCCAGGAATGGAAACATTTTCTAGAGCTGTGAACTCAGGTAGTAGATGATGAAATTGAAAAACAAAACCAATGTGTTTATTTCTAAAATCACTCAGTTTTTTTTCATTCAAGGCAAAAACATCTTCCCCTTCGATCAGCACAGTTCCCTGATCGGGCTTATCCAATGTTCCGATGATATGAAGCAGTGTACTTTTACCGGCTCCAGATGCACCGACGATGGAAACAATCTCTCCTTTACGGACAGAAATACTGACACCCTTGAGAATTTCAAGGTCGCCATAAGACTTAAAAATGTTATTTGCCTTTAAGATCATACTGCGAAAATAACAAAAATCAAAAACAACTTGCCGTTCCTACAATATATTAAATCGCAAGGCGTAACATTAGGACAATTTAATCGTAATAATAACTTGACCCTTACGAATAAATACGCTATTTTTACAGCAAATTTTTTTATCAATGAACATTCACGAATATCAAGGAAAAGAAATACTTAAGAGTTTCGGAGTAAGAGTACAAGAAGGTATTGTTGCTGAAACCCCAGAGCAAGCTGTTGAAGCTGCTAAGAGAATGAAAGAAGAATTCAACTCGGATTGGGTTGTGGTAAAAGCACAGATCCATGCGGGTGGCCGTGGTAAAGGTGGTGGTGTGAAATTAGCGAAGAACCAAGATGAAGTATTGCAACGCTCTACGGACATCATTGGCATGCAGCTAGTAACTCCACAGACTGGTCCAGAAGGTAAAAAAGTTAACAAGGTTTTAATCGCGCAGGATGTTTACTACCCTGGTGATAGCGAAACCAAAGAATTCTACATGTCTGTATTATTAGACCGTGCTACAGGTCGTAACATCATTATGTACTCTACAGAAGGTGGTATGGACATCGAAGAGGTAGCTGAAAAAACTCCACACCTTATTTTCAAAGAAGAGATCGACCCTAAAGTAGGTCTTCAAGGTTTCCAAGCTCGTAAAATCGCTTTCAACTTAGGTCTTACTGGTGCTGCGCACAAAGACATGGTTAAGTTTGTTGCTGCATTATACAAAGCTTACGATTCAATTGATGCATCTATGTTCGAAATCAACCCTGTTTTGAAAACATCCGATGATAAAATCTTAGCTGTTGATGCAAAAGTAAACTTGGATGAAAACGCATTATACCGTCATCCAGAAATCGCTGCTTTACGTGACATCACGGAAGAAGATCCAACTGAAGTTGAAGCTGGAGAATTCAACCTTAACTACGTTAAACTTGATGGAAACGTAGGATGTATGGTAAACGGTGCTGGTTTAGCGATGGCAACTATGGACATCATTAAAATTGCCGGTGGTGAGCCTGCAAACTTCTTAGATGTGGGTGGTACTGCTAATGCTGAAACTGTTAAAGCTGGTTTCAACATCATCCTAAAAGACCCTAACGTAAAAGCTATTTTGATTAACATCTTCGGTGGTATCGTTCGTTGTGACCGTGTTGCTCAAGGTGTTATCGATGCATATAACGAAATCGGAAACATTCCAGTTCCAATTATCGTTCGTCTACAAGGTACAAACGCTAAAGAAGCAAAAGAATTGATCGACAATTCTGGCTTAAAAGTTTACTCAGCAATCTTATTGAAAGAAGCAGCTGAACTTGTAACTAAAGTATTAGAAGAAGGAAAATAATTTTCCTCCCATAAAAAAAGCGGGCTTTTCTCAAGAAAGCCCGCTTTTTTTATGGGGTATTTAGTATAAAGAATTTAGTAGTTAGACCTATTGCTTGTTTTCAGATTTGTAGCATTGTGAATTACATCAAAGAAAAACTACTAATAACAATATACTAATTGCTAGTACAAATATTATTATAACATTTCCGTCATAATCCCCCTATTTAGAGCCCTATCCTAATCTAAATACTAAATACTAACTACTAAATACTACTTTTGTACTATACAATAAAACAAAAAACTATGACAACATCTACTTCAGATATTTCTCGCGAAAAGTCGGCGAAGTTATTTGAAAAAGCCAAGGAATACTTTCCTGGTGGTGTAAACTCTCCTGTTCGTGCATTCAAATCAGTATATGGAACTCCATTGTTCATTGAGCGTGGGGACAAAGCTCATCTTTGGGATGCTGATGGCAATGAATTTATTGACTATTGCTGTTCATGGGGTCCATTGATCCTTGGTCACAATACGCCAGAAATCCGTGAAGCCGTGCAAGAGCAATTAGGTAAAGGTTTGAGTTTTGGAGCTCCCACAGCTCTTGAAAATGATCTAGCGGAATTGATCCTGAGCAACAACAAAAAGATTGAAAAAATCCGCTTTGTAAGCTCAGGTACTGAAGCCGTGATGTCTGCTATCCGCCTAGCTCGCGGATATACCAAAAGAGACAAAATCGTAAAATTCGAAGGCTGTTACCATGGCCATTCGGACTCTCTATTGGTTAAGGCTGGATCAGGTCTGGTAACCTTCGGTGAAACCTCTTCAGCGGGTGTACCTAAAGCTTTCGCAGATGAAACTATTGTAATTGCATTGAATGATAAAGAAGCCCTTAAAAAGGTATTTGCTGACTTCAAAGACCAAATTGCAGCGGTTATTATCGAAGGAGTCCCTGCGAATAACGGTCTATTGATCCAAGATAAAGACTATATCCATTTCCTTAGAGATATTACCAAGGAGAATGGCGCTTTATTGATCATGGACGAAGTGATTACAGGATTCCGTTTAGGATTTGAAGGAGCATCTAAATATTATGATATTCAACCCGACATCTTGACTTACGGAAAGATTATCGGTGGTGGCATGCCTGTTGGCGCTTATGGAGCATCCAAAGAATTAATGGGCTGTATCTCGCCAGATGGTTCCGTGTACCAAGCTGGAACCTTATCGGGTAACCCTGTTGCTATGGCAGCTGGAATCGCAGCTTTGCAGATCCTTGCTCAACCAGGATTCTATGAAAAATTAGAAAAAACAACGCAAGAATTCGTTGCAGAACTTCGCTCTTTCATTCAAGAAAACGGATATGAAGTTTCTATTACGACGATAGGTTCAATTTTCTGGTTTGCCTTTACAGATAAAGAAAAAATCCAACGTGCTGACGAAATCAATCCAGCATCCATGGAAAAATATAAAGTCATGCATAGGGAGTTATTGAACAGAGGGATTTATTTTGGCCCGTCGGGTTATGAGGTAGGATTTATTTCCGCAGCTCATACAGAAGATGACCTTAAGAAAACACTTCTTGCTATAAAAGAAGCTTTACAGATTGTATTTCAATAAATAATAAACAATTTACCGTTATATTTGTTCTAGTAACATAACAAATTTCGACTAAATTTTAAATTAAGTGATGAGAACATTCAAATCAGCATTAGCAGTATTAGCTGCAACAGCGGTACTCGCTTCTTGCAATACCCCGACAAAAAATCAAGATGGTGAAGTTAAAGATTCTACAGCATTAGCTGACTCAGTTGGCGCAATTGCCGTAAATCCTCTTCAACATGCTAAAGACTTTCCTGGAGCAACTTTGAAGATCGCTTCATTAACTTCTGAAAAAGTAGGAACTGACTCTGCAAAGATCACCGTTAAATATGACGTTCAGAACTTTAAACTAACTGAACAAACTGAACATGAGCACCACATGGCTAACTCACATGATGGTCAGCATATCCACTTTATCTTGGATAACACACCGTATGTAGCTTTGTACAAACCAGAACATACATTTACAGTCCCAGTTAATTCTGAGCACTATTTAATGTCTTTCTTGTCTCGTTCATTCCACGAATCTTTAAAGACTGCAGATGCTTCAAAACTAGTGAAGTTCAAAGTAGAAGCTGATGGTAAAATCGCTGAGCTTCCTACTCCTACTGAACCATCTTTATTCTACAGCAGACCAAAAGGTGATTACAAAGGCGAAGAAACCAAAACTTTATTGTTAGACTTCTTCGTATCGAATGCAACTTTAGGCGCTGATAGCTTCAAAGTAAAAGCAAACATCAACGGTCAAGAGTTCACTTTGGATCAATGGGTTCCTTATGAAATCCTTAACCTGCCTCTAGGAGAAGCTACTGTTAAATTAACTTTAGTTGATAAAGACGGTAATGCAGTAACTGGAGACAATGTTTCAGTGGAAAGAAAAATCAATTTATTAGAGAATTAGGTTGTAAACACCACATAAAAAAGGGGATAAATTAATTTTTATCCCCTTTTTTATGTGGTAGATGTGAGATATGAGATTTGAGTATTGAGATATCAACCTATCTCCTCAACCAGCATTTACTATATTGGATGATAATGAGATAAGTATAAAAACTGCCTACCCTATTAAGGGGTGGACATATCTCACATCTCATATCTCACATCTCATATCTTCTCCACTAAAAACCAACCGACTTCAAGTTCAGCCCTGCTTTTTCATCCAAACCAAACATCAGGTTCATATTCTGTACAGCCTGTCCAGAAGCCCCTTTCAATAGGTTATCGGTAATATTCAGGATCAATAGCTTATCGCCATGTTTTTCCAAATGGATAATGCTCTTGTTGGTATTAACAACTTGTTTGATATCGATATTAGCCTTTGAAACATGCGTAAAAGGATGGGCAGCATAATAGGATTCATATAGCTCATAAGCTTCCTCTTCTGTAAGGTCAGAATCCACATAGATAGCAGAAAAGATACCCCTTGGGAATGCGCCACGTTGAGGAATAAAATTAATTTTCTGTGCAGCTCTTTCCAGCAAAGAACCCTCTCCCGCAGGAAGGAATCCCTCTTGCAATTGGTTTAACGATTCAGAGATCTCTTGTAGGTGCTGGTGCTCAAAAGATTTATAAGCCGATAGGTTATGGCTTCTCCAAGAAAAATGCGTTGTTGCAGATGGTTTTTGACCTGCACCAGTTGATCCGGTAGTCGCATTCACATGGATTTGGTCCCCCAATAAACCCTTACTTGCCAGAGGCAACAACGCCAATTGTATATTCGTTGCAAAACAACCAGGATTAGCAATATACTGTGCCGATACGATATCAGCTTTATTCAATTCAGGCAAGCCGTAGATAAAATTCTTTCCTTGGTATTCTGTGTTTGCCTTAAGCCTATAATCTTGTGAAAGATCAATGATCTTCACCGAAGGATCAATGGGATTAGCATCCAAAAACTTGCGTGCATCACCATGTCCAACACATAAGAACAACACATCGATGTCAGAATGAAAATCGGAGGAGAAGGTCAAGTCCGTATCTCCAAACAAATCATTATGTACATCCGAAAGTTTATTGCCTGCATTTGAAGCACTATTGGCAAATATTATATCCACGTTCGGGTGATAGATCAACACCCGAAGCAATTCGCCTCCAGTGTAGCCTGCCGACCCTACAATACCTACTTTAATTTTTTCCATTATGATAAATAATCAGTCTATATAAAACAAAAACCAAGGAGCCTAGACAGCTACCTTGGTTTGCAAAAAGATTTTCAATATTTGAAGAAAGGCGGTTAGCCTTTGTTATTTACTTTGTGCCAGATGATGGTTTGGTTACCGAATATTTTCGAGAAACCTTTCACATCATCACCAGTGTAGCCTTTGTTCATTTCACCGTATGAACCAAACTTGTTGGACATCAAATCATGCTCAGACTCAATTCCCAAGATCACAAATCGGTACGGGTGAAGTTCGATAAATACGCGGCCTGAAACAGTATCCTGTGAACTTTGAAGGAAAGCCTCCATATCACGCATTACAGGATCATGCATTTGACCTTCGTGCATATAGTTACCATAGAAACCTGCTAATTGATCTTTCCAAGAAAGTTGCCATTTCGTCAAGGTATGTTTTTCCAAAGCATGGTGTGCTTTGATCAAAATGATTGGCCCAGCAGCCTCAAATCCAACACGTCCTTTGATACCGATGATGGTATCTCCAACGTGGATATCACGACCGATTCCATAAGGTTGAGCAATCGCTTGAAGCTCTTGGATAACCTTCACTGGATTCATTTTCTCACCATCTAAAGCAACCGGTTGACCGTTTTCAAAGTCAACAGTGATCTTACGAGGCTCTGTAGAAGTTACAGGAGTAGGCCATGCAGACTCTGGAAGGTATTCATTCGAAGTTAGCGTCTCTGCCCCTCCTACTGAAGTTCCCCATAATCCTTTATTGATGGAATATTTTGCTTTTTCAGCAGAATATTCAACACCATGTGAATTCAAATAATCAATTTCTGCCTCACGAGACAATTGTAGGTCACGGATTGGTGTGATGATCTCTACACCCGGTATCAAGGTTTGGAAGATCATATCAAAACGAACCTGATCATTACCTGCACCTGTTGAACCATGTGCAACACATTCTGCTCCAATTTTCTTCGCATAGTTTGCTATCGCTGTGGCTTGGCAAACACGCTCAGCTGATACTGAAAGCGGATAAGTAGCATTTTTCAAAACATTACCAAAAATCAAATACTTGATGGTGTCTTGGTAATAGTCTTCAGTTTCATCAATAGTAGTATGCGACTTTACACCTAGGTCATAGGCCTTTTTTTCGATATTCTTTAATTCTTCCGCTGAAAAACCTCCGGTATTTACTACAACGGAGTGAACTTCTAATCCTAAGTCACGAGACAGGTAGATACAACAGAAGGAAGTATCCAACCCACCACTAAATGCTAAAACTACTTTTTTCATTTGATAACGATTAATATGCTGATGATAACAAAAATAACAAATTAAAAACCTTTAACAGGTCTAATCCCTACGGGAATTACCGCAGCGACCATTTTTTTAGTCGATCTCCAAAGCTTGGCCTCTATCCTTTTCAATAGCGATTGCTTTTTGGAAATACGATCCAGACGCTCTTTAGCCTCTGCTTTACGAAGGATCTTTTCTTTAAGCTCTTTTTCCTTTTCCACTGGATCCCATAACATCGCCGTACACATACAGTTCTTACGATCTTTAGAAACCAAGATGTCAAAGTTCACACAAGACTGGCATCCTTTCCAGAATTCCTCATCTTGCGTCAACTCCGAATAAGTAACCGGCTCATATCCTAAATCAGAATTGATCTTCATGACTGCCAATCCTGTGGTCAATCCGAAAATCTTCGCATTCGGATACTTCTCCCTGGACAGGTCAAAGACACGTTTCTTGATGGCTTTTGCCAAACCTACCTTACGGAATTGCGGATTGACAATAAGGCCTGAATTCGCCACATAATCACCATGGCTCCAGGTCTCAATATAACAGAAACCAGCCCAAGTCCCATCCTTATGTAAAGCAATAACTGCCTTACCTTCCTCCATCTTACGCGCTACGTATTCTGGTTTTCTGCGTGCAATACCTGTCCCACGAGCCTTTGCAGACTCGAACATTTCATTACAGACTTCGTCGGCATACTTTACATGGTTTGCCGTCGCGGGAATAATTAAAAAATCTGAGATTGTCATTGAATAATGTCGACCTAAAAAATAAATACCAAAGTATTTGAACTAACTAATCTAATTTGAATATCAATCGCCGAGCCGGGCGAATGACAATATGGGAAGTTTGCCTGCCTCGGTATCAAGCTCGAGGCAGAATAGGTCGTCGGAATCGAAGAACTGGACAGTTAAATCTACGCATTGCATAATATGCCCTTATACTAAGCTTGATGCAAGCTTGAGCGAAAGAGTTCATATTTAACTTGTTACAATACATATATTTTTGTCTTATATACTTAGTGATCAGACAGCGCAAAAGTAAACAATTATTTTTTTCTTTTATGCAATCTGAAAGTAGTTTTTTTATTTATAAAATAAATTCGCCCTAAATTCATTGAAAACCTTTCAATCAGACTTTCCAATTATTGAAACGTTTAAAATCTTTCATTGTTTTGTAAGATTTCAATTCAAAATGAAGCATTTGCATCGATATATAAATAAATCCTTAATTTTGCATCAAATTAAAAAATCATGGTTGGTCCAAGTATCTTTTTTTACGCCCTATTCGTTATCCCTTACATCCTTTTTATGTACTGGTTGGTTAAGCAAGACAAAAAGAAATATATGTGGGGAGTAATAGTCGTAACGGTAGTTGCCATTTTTGGTTTGGTCGTATCCCAACGTGCCAGCAAGATCGCAATGGAAAACTACAAGCAGCATCAAATCGATGCCCGCGAAATTGAAGCAGAAAACAGAGCTGATAGCTTAAATCACAAATAAGAAATTCTCTAATCATAGAAAAAGGGCAATAGAATCAACTATTGCCCTTTCTTGTATATCTCTTTTCCTATTTTATTTGGTAATTCCTTCCAACTTAAATAGGAATGCATAACTCAATGCTACATCTTTCAGATAGTCAAACCTTCCAGAAGCTCCACCATGTCCATAATCCATATCCGTTTTCAATAGGATTACATTATTGCCCTTTTTGGTTGCACGTAATTTCGCCACCCATTTTGCTGGCTCAAAATACTGCACCTGGCTATCATGAAGCCCTGTTGTCACCAATAGGTTTGGATATTCTTTAGCCTCAATATTTTCATACGGAGAATATGATTTCATATAATCATAAGCTTCTTTGTTGTTTGGATTACCCCATTCATCATACTCATTCGTCGTCAATGGAATGCTTTCATCCAGCATGGTATTGACTACATCAACAAATGGTACCTGAGCAATCACTCCATTCCAGATCTCAGGTGACATATTGATCACAGCACCCATCAATAATCCTCCTGCACTTCCTCCTTGGGCATAGAGATGTTCCTTAGCGGTAAACTTCTGATCAATCAAATACTTTCCGCAGTCTATAAAATCCGTGAAAGTATTCTTCTTTTTCATCATTTTTCCATCTTCATACCACTGTCTACCCATTTCCTCACCACCACGGATATGAGCTAAGGCATAGATAAACCCTCTATCCAACAAGGACAATCTCGAAGAACTGAAGCTTGGATCCATGGAATTGCCATAAGAACCGTAGGCATACAATAACAATGGAGCAGTACCATCCTTTTTGGTTCCCTTCTTATAGACAATAGAAATAGGAACCTCCGTACCATCTGCTACCTTCGCCATGACGCGCTCAGTCACATAATTCTTCATATCATAACCACCAAGAACCTCTTGTTGCTTCATCAAGGTCTTATCTTTGGTTTTCATATTATAGTCAAAAGTTGACGAGGGAGTAACCATCGATGTATATCCATACCTTATTACGTCGGTATTATATTCTGCATTCGTACTTGGATAGACCGTATATGCCGCTTCACCGAAATCCAGGTAGTGCTGCGAGTTGTCCTTTAGGTTTCTGATTGCCAATTGTGTCAATCCATTTTTCCTTTCCGAAATGGCTACATAATCAGCAAACTCATCAATCCCCTGAACCAAAACATCCTGTCTATGCGGAATGTATTCCTTCCAATTCTCTTTTGTAGTCTTATCCAATGGTGTTTCCATTACCTTAAAGTTCTGGGCATTGTCATTAGTAACAATCAAAAACTTATCTGCCAATGGCGTCACATCATAGAGCACATCCTTCATTCTAGGTTGGAAAACCTTGAACTCTGCATTCGGCTCATCTGCCTTTATATACCTAGTCTCCGAACTTAGCGTACCTCCTGAATAAATAAAGATATATTGATCGTTCTTGGATTTACTTACCCCTATATAGTTGGTGTTATCCTTTTCTTCATAAACTACGGCATCCGATCCAGCATCTGTACCCAAGGTATGGCGCTTGATCTTTTCACTTAATAAGGTCACTGGATTCTTGGAAGTATAGAAGATCGTTTTATTATCAGATGCCCATACTGAACCACCAGAAGTCCTTACAATTTTATCCGCTAATAGCTCCCCCGTTTCCAGGTTCTTGAATTGGATAACATATTCTCTTCTTGAAACGGTATCAACTGAAAACGCAAGCAATTTGTTATCCGGGCTTACCGTAGCACCACCGATGGCATAATAGGCAAATCCTTCCGCCATCTTATCTACATCCAATAGCACTTCTTCCTTAGCATCCAAACTACCCTTCTTACGGCAAAGCTTGAAATATTGTTTCCCTTCTTCGGTCCTTTGATAATAATAATACCCGTTTTTCAAATATGGAACGCTCTCATCAGTTTCCTTGATCCTACCTTTCATTTCCTTGAATAGGATATCCTGAAAAGATTCAGTATCCTTCATCATGGCTTCGGTATATTTATTCTCTGCCTCCAGATAGGCTACAACCTGTGCAGAATCAGCTCCCTTCTTGAAATAATCAATCATCCAATAATAAGGATCAGAGACGGTATCACCGTGGATTATTCTTTCATGGGCTTTCTTTTCGGCAATAGGTGCGCTTGCATCGGGCCAGCTCAATGGCTCTTTCTGTACTTTGTTATCTGATGAACAGGATGATATCATGATTGACAATATTAAACCAATTACATATTTATCTTTCATACTATTTAGTTAATAATGGTTATTGAATGCTTAAAAATAAGATAAAATTTTTGTGATTTTAGATTAATTAACAAAAGCATCTAGTTGAAAATATTAAATTTGTCGAATTATAATCTATAAAAATATGATAGGAACAAATAAATTTCTGTGCTATTTAGCTTTAGGAATTCTTCCGACACTTGGTTTTAGCCAAGATAAGACTGCTACTCCTCCCGCAAATTGGTATAATCTTGATTTTCAAAAAGACGGTGTCATGGGGATCAGTACTGAAAAAGCCCAAGAACTTTTAAAAGGAAAAAAAGCAACTCCAGTAGTTGTGGCCGTTCTTGATGGTGGAGTGGATATCCAACATGAAGATTTAAAGGATGTATTATGGACCAATCCAAAGGAAATCCCAGGTAATGGCATAGATGATGATGGCAACGGCTATATCGACGATGTCCACGGATGGAACTTTATTGGAGGTAAAGATGGTTTGAATGTTAATCAAGACAACCTAGAGGTAACCCGCTTGATCCGAATTTACGAACCTAAATACATTTCAGTATTGCCAACTACGCCGCTTTCTGAAAAAGAAAGAAGGGAATTCGTAGCCTACCAAAAAATGATCACCGATTATACTTCCAAAATGGAAGAAGCATCTTTCGGTAAGTTGAACTACGGTCGACTTAAAAATGAAGTGGATGCAGTAATCAAAAAAATTGGCAAAGAACCAAAAGATATCACTAAAGCCGATTTAGACGCTTTCCAACCGGAAGGTGACCAACAAAAAATGGCTGTAAGAATTGCAAAGAAAGAACTGGACAATGGTTCATTCGATAAATTCTACACCGATATCAATGATGCTGTAACATACTTTACAGATCAAGCGGATTACCATTTGAACAAGGAGTTTGATCCAAGGCACGTTGTAGGCGACAATTACGAAGATGCCTCTCAACGGGATTACGGAAACCCAGACGTAAAAGGTCCAGATGCGGAACATGGAACACACGTTGCCGGTATCATCGGTGCCAAGCGCAACAACAACAAAGGAGTTAACGGCGTTGCGGACAACGTTCAGATCATGGCTGTTCGTCTAGTACCTAATGGTGATGAACGTGACAAAGATGTTGCCAATGGAATCCGTTATGCAGTGGACAATGGCGCAAGAGTAATAAACATGAGCTTCGGTAAAGGTTATGCTTACAATAAAAAAGCAGTGGATGAAGCTATAAAATATGCAGAATCCAAGGATGTTTTACTTGTTCATGCCGCTGGTAATGATTCCCAAGATAATGATATTGAGAAAAACTATCCAACCAAATATTTTACGGATAGTGTAGATGCTATTGTCGGAGAAGCTAAAAATTGGATCACGGTAGGTGCTACAGGCTTGAAACAAGATGCTGATCTATTGGCCAGCTTCTCAAACTATGGTTATCGTAGTGTGGATGTGTTTGCACCGGGTGTTAAGATCAACTCGACCATCCCTGAATCTAAATACAAAGAAAACCAAGGTACAAGTATGGCAGCCCCTGTTGTTGCAGGTTTAGCAGCGATGATCCGTGCTTATTACCCTTCATTGACTGCAGAACAAGTGAAAGATGTGATCATGAAGAGCGTAACTAAAGTAGACCAAAAAGTAAAAATCAAAAAAGATGGTAACACGAAACGTGTCTATCTGGATGAAATCAGTGTAAGTGGAGGTATCGTGAATGCCTATAACGCTATCGTAGAGGCTAATAAATTAGTTTCAGAAAAAAAGTAAAAAAATGTTAAATTTTTCACAATATTGCTAAGTATCTTGCGTTTAGATAGAAAACAAGATGCTTATGGTCGAAAACTCTACTAAAACAAAAGAAGTAAATTACGAAGGTCAACTTTCAGGTATCATTCAAGACGTTAATCTTGAATTATCATTCGAGGAGAAAATCAAAAGTTGCATACAACAGTTGTCTAAAGATCCAGAAGACAGAACTATAGAAAGTATCCTCAATTATTCTAAGACCTTACGTAACTTATAATAACGAAGCCATTCTAAGAAAGAGTGGCTTCGTCAATTATACACTATTCCCTTCACAAAGCTTAAATCTTCCCTAGAAATATTATTATCTTTGTTTATGCTGATAAAAGAACGTTACAAGGCTTTTGTTGAATATTTTTCTACCCATAATCCCGATGCTCAAACGGAACTGAATTATGGCAATCCCTTTGAATTGCTGATTGCAGTAATCCTTTCTGCACAATGCACGGACAAACGCATCAATCAGGTCACTCCTGCCCTATTTGAACGATATCCTGACCCTGAATCCCTAGCGGCAAGCTCCTCCGATGAAGTATTCACTTATATTAAGTCGGTAAGTTATCCTAACAACAAAGCAAAGCACTTAGTTGGGATGGCGCAAAAGCTCCTGAGTGAATTCCATGGAGAAATCCCTGAAAAGGTAGAAGACCTGGTCAAACTTCCTGGAGTAGGAAGAAAAACAGCCAATGTAATTTCTTCTGTTGTTTTCCATAACCCTGCCATGGCGGTAGATACCCATGTGTTCCGTGTCGCCGATAGAATTGGTTTGACAAATAAGGCAACAACTCCGCTTGCAGCAGAAAAGCAACTTGTCAAACATTTACCCAAAGATACCATAGCTATGGCTCACCATTGGCTCATCTTACATGGTCGGTATATATGCTTGGCTAGATCGCCAAAATGCGATATTTGCCCAATCTCTTATTTTTGCCGATATTTTGAACGAAATAAAAAGGCAAAATTGGTTCACAAAGATTAAATCAAACTTCCAAATACCAGCTTTAAACAATTAAAAAAGCACCTCAAGAAAACATTAACATAAAATAACTAACTTTTTTAGCATTTTATTTGTAGAATTCATTATTATAAATTATTTTTGACAACGTTATACTAAAAATATGAGCAACTCAGACAAATTAAAAGCCTTACAGCTTACATTAGATAAATTAGAAAAGAACTACGGAAAAGGTACCATCATGAAATTAGGCGATACAGCTGTTGAACCTATTGAAGCTATCTCTACAGGTTCATTAGGCTTAGATATCGCTTTAGGTATTGGTGGTGTTCCAAAAGGACGTATTATCGAAATCTATGGCCCTGAATCTTCTGGTAAGACTACCTTAGCTACTCATATTGTAGCAGAAGCGCAGAAAAAAGGCGGTATCGCAGCGATTATCGATGCGGAGCACGCTTTTGATAAATATTATGCACAGAAGCTTGGCGTAGATATCGAAAACCTATTGATTTCTCAACCTGATAATGGTGAGCAAGCTTTAGAAATTGCTGATAACTTAATCCGTTCTGGAGCCATCGACGTTATTGTTATTGACTCGGTTGCAGCTTTAGTACCTAAAGGTGAGATTGAAGGTGAAATGGGTGAATCCAAAATGGGTCTTCAAGCTCGTTTGATGTCCCAAGCTTTACGTAAGTTGACTGGTACCATCTCAAAAACCAACTGTTGTTGTATCTTCATCAACCAATTACGTGAGAAAATCGGTGTTATGTTCGGTAACCCTGAAACAACCACTGGTGGTAATGCCTTGAAATTCTATGCTTCCGTTCGTTTGGATATCCGTCGTACCTCGCAGATCAAAGATTCTGATGAAGTATCAGGTAACCGCGTAAAAGTAAAGATCGTTAAAAATAAAGTTGCTCCTCCATTCCGTATCGCTGAATTTGACATCATGTTTGGTGAAGGTATCTCTAAAGTAGGTGAAATCATCGACTTAGGCGTTGAATACGGAATCGTTAAAAAATCGGGTTCATGGTTCAGCTATGGTGACACTAAACTTGGACAGGGTCGTGATGCCGTTAAAACCTTGCTTTTAGACAATCCAGATTTAATGGATGAACTAGAACACAAAATCAGAGCTGAAGTAAGTGGTGTAGATCTTGATCAAGCTGCTATCAGGGAAGAAGATTAATTAGAATCATTTTTTACAAAACTCCTCTAGGTTTCAAATTAATAGGAGTATATATTGAAACAGCATCTCAATGGAGGTGCTGTTTTTTTATGGCTCAAACCCGCTATTGTCAAACTGTTGCTACAGCAGGAATAACTTGTGTAATACAAAGATGTTTTTTATAAATTTACAAGTACACAAATTAACCATAAACAAGCATGAGTTTTAATAGAAGAAACTTCCTTAAGGGAATTGGTTTAATCGGTTTAGGAGCTAGCACCCCCGCTTATGCAGAAAAGCTGGTCCCGAAACAAAATGCAGCCTTTTCATTAGCCTGCCCACCCTACCTACAAAACCTAAACGCTGAAACAGTAACCATCTGTGCCATTTTCAACAAACCTTGCCTAGCTTGGGTTGAAGTCCTAGATGCCAACAACAATACCCTGAAATCCGTTTATCAGGTCGAAGATGGAATGCGAAATGCCAATGCGGAACTGTTCAAATTCAAGGTGAACCATAAAAACGGACAGTTAAAATATAAGGTCGTGGCTAAGGAAATCAGCAAATTCGAACCCTACAAAATTGAATATGCTGGCACTATCCAGTCGGAGCCTTTCGATATCACCTTGCCTCTACCAAAACAGGATAGCATACACTGCTTGATCCTGAACGATATCCATGAGGATAAAGACAGCTACGCTTACCTATTTGATAAGAGCAAATTGGCAAAAAAGGATTTGGTATTCTTAAATGGCGATTCTTTCCACTCTGTGACCAACCAAGCAGACCTGACCGAAAAACTATTGAAGCCTGTAGGAAATAAGTTTGCCAGCACTATTCCATTCCTCATGATCCGAGGCAACCATGAAACAAGGGGAGCTTTTGCCAGGGACTATAAAAAATACTTTGATTATCCAGAAAACAAATTCTACCAAGCATTCCGCATGGGGCCCATCTATTGGATTATCCTAGACAGCGGTGAAGATAAACCAGATGACCATGAAGTTTATGCAGGGACAGTAGATTATGACAACTACCGATTGGAGCAAAAGGAATGGTTGTCAAAAGTCCTCCAATCAAAAGAACGTAAAGAAGCAAAACATACCCTTGTCATCACCCATATTCCATTCCATCACTCGGATGATTGGCATGGTACAAAACATAATTATGAGTGCTTCCACGATATACTAAATAGCAATAAAGTGGATGCCGTGATTTCTGGACACACCCATAAATACAGCTTCCACCCACCAGACAATTCCCATAACTATTATGTGATCATTGGTGGTGGGCCAAAAGCAGGAAACAGAACCTACGTAGACATCACCGCGCAAGGCAAAACCCTTCAAGTATCCTTGAACCTTGACGACGGAAGTACGATCAATAGGTTCTCAAAAAATGTTTAAGCAAACTCAAGAGCGAAATTTAAATAAAAGAATCCCAGATTAAAGAATAGCTAAGGCCATCTTCAATCTGGGATTCTTATTTATTTACTGCTAGGCCATAAAATAGGCTTAGCCATTAAGCTTATTATTCAACAGCAAAGAATGAATTCAACTCTGCCAATGTTTCTTCCGTTTTGATACCATCCTTTACAACCAAGCCCATGTTCAAGGCAATGATCCGGTCTGCAGTTTCAACTGTATGGGAAAGATCATGACTGGAAATCAACAGCGTTACATCTTTATTTTCCCTTATTTTAGCAATCAGTTTTTTCAACCTAAATTGTGTGGTTGGATCCAGGTTTGCAAAAGGCTCATCCAAGATAATCAAATCCGGATTTCCAATGAGTGCCCCAACGATCCCCACCTTTTTTTGGTTTCCTTTGGATAGATCACGGACGTAGACTTTCTTATCTAATACTTCACCATTAAAAAATTCTGCATGCTCTGCCAACAGAGCATCTACATCACTTTTGTTCATCCCTCGTAACTCGCCTAGAAAATAGAAATATTCCTCGGGGGTCAGGTATCCAATCAGGAAGCTATCATCAATAAAAGCTGTGGTAAATTTCTTCCATCCATCTTGTCCATGAACTGGAATACCATTCAATAATATCTCGCCTGAATCCGGTTGGATAAGATCCAAAATCAAACTAAACATAGTTGTTTTCCCTGCGCCGTTATTTCCAACTACCCCTACACTCTCGCCTTTGCCAATATGTAAACTCGGGATATTAAGTACCCGAATTCCATTATAGCTTTTTATTATATCTTTTATCTCGATCATTTATTTTCAATTCAATATCTACAATTAATTATTAACTTCCTTAAACCCAATCAATATCTTGTACTTATTCTCTTGATACTTTTTAGCGATCCTATTTAATATTTCATTCCTCATAGCAAACCCAATTAAGCCAATGACAATCAGTGTAATATTGGCCACATGGATTCCCCCCGCATAATAGGCAATTGCCCAAATAATAATTGGTGCAATCAATAACGGAATACCCACTAACCATTGAGCTGCACCCGTACCTTGATAGTTAAAGATATTGCCATTATCTAGATCAATCCTCTTCCTATTCATGGATCCGAAATAGAGGATAACAGGCACGTTGACTCCTAAATTATAAATCGCACAAGCAATATTCACCCAAACAATTATCCATCCGAAATAAAGATAACCCGTACTCAACACGGTCATGATTGCAATGGAGAGATACATCAGCATCGCTTTGGATTCCAAATATAATTTGATAGGCATATTTTGAGTCATGAGCATCGCATAGTAGGTACTATCCCAAGCTGGAACAAATTGACCAAAATTGATCACAAATATTCCCGTAATAAAAACCCCAACAAAAACTAAAGAGGTCGGGTTACCTTCCTTTTGTGGATAGAAAAGTAGGCCATAGAGGACAAATATCAAACAAGAGTAAATTACTGTCCTCGCTCTTTTCGACCTCCAGATCAATTTCATGTCCAATTGAAGAAAGGGAGCCAATTCTCCAAAACGGTTCGTCCATGAAAGATCATAGTTTTTGACTACCGATCTTTCTTTTTGCAGATAAGCATCCAAAAACAAATTCTTTTTCACATCATGATAGAGCAGAAAATAACTCAATACCGCTAAGACTACCGCAGCTAAACATAAAACTGGATATTCTAAAACCAGATCGAAATACTGTCCAAATAATCCTGAAACGGAATATATTTCGAAATAATCCAAGCCAAATATGATTGCAAGTAATGCAAGAATTGGAAGGGTCTTCAAAACACCATTATCGAAATTCTGCTGTACATAAAGATTCAGGTAGTTAATGACATATTCAAATCCCACGACGGCAATGCACCAAGCTAATAATTGAAAATTCGTGAAATCAGTTACTCTTGCAGTAATTATCAAATAGGGCACAACAACGGCCAACAGCATCCAATTCCAAAAAGAATTAGATGATTTCAAGAGCGTATAGTTCACTATGTTACTCCGTGGTATATTTAAGACCAACAAAGGCTTGACATTCAATATGGGAAGCTTTTGCATCATCAACCGTATCAAGAAGCTCAAAAAGAACCAATACAACAGAAATTTCCCCACAAAATGGATCGGCACCTGATTTGGGAACAATTCACTGATCAAAAAATGTAAGGATACTCCAAAGGTCACCGCAGACCCTAGAAAATAAATTCCTAGGAAAGCTAGAAGAAGCCTGACCGACAAACTTTTCCCCAGATCAGCCGACCTAAAAAAAGATCTCCATTCCAATAAAAACAATCTTTTAAACATATACGCAGCTCTAATTGATGATCAGTTTAATAATGGTAACACCACCGTTAGTATTGTAGTGATTTTCTGTATCAAAATAAGAAAATTTAGGGAATGATAGAAAAATATTTGAAGTAGGAATTGGGAGATGGGGATTATTTGAACCAGGATTGGGTTCGACTCCGCTCACCCAACGAGGATGGGGGGTTCGACTCCGCTCACCCACCGGATAGACCTAGATCATTATCCCGATGGTCGAGCGGAGTCGAGACCCGGCACAGGATTATCGTTGGCATTACATTCAACAATAATTTCACCCAATTTCGTAGGGGCTTATTGCATAAGCCCGCATCCTATTTTGAACATATAATAAGTTTTCATTGGCGAACAGTCACTCGAACCACGTGCACAATTATGCCGTTCATCCTGATGTAGGAAGGATCTTGAAACTATACAAAAAATGATTGTAATACTGCGGATTGCATTGACGAACAGGTCACTCAAACCACGTTCACAATTATGCCGTTCATCCTGATGTAGGAAGAATCTTGAAACTATACAAAAAATGATTGAAATACTGCGGATTGCATTGGCGAACAGTCACTCGAACCACGTTCACAATTATGCCGTTCATCCTGATGCAGGAAGGATCTTGAAACTATACAAACTATGGTTGAAATACTACAGATTTCATTGGCGAACAGGTCCTAAATCTTCGATTTAGGATGACAAAATGTAGTGGACATTTGCGTACAGATTCTTCACTGGTAGTTCAGAATTGGAAATGCGTTAAGGAGGGATTCAGAGTGAAACGAAGAATCTATTTTTTGTTTTTTTTAAGGATCGGTGTCATCGTAAGTTTGAGAAAACTACTTTTTAATCCATACCCCATACAAGGGCTTGATAGAAAAAAATCATCTCACTGAAGGTTAAATAAGCAAAAAAAAGGAGCCATCTTCTCAGATAGCTCCTCAAACTTATTTTAATAATACTCTATAATTCCTCTGATAAGAAAGGATAACGGTAATCTACATCAGGGTTAAAAGTTTCCTTAATTGTTCTTGGAGATACCCAACGCAACAAGTTGATCATAGATCCGGCTTTATCGTTGGTACCTGAACCTCTAGCACCACCAAAAGGCTGTTGACCAACTACGGCACCTGTACATTTATCATTGATATAGAAGTTACCAGCTGCATTACGCAAGTAATGGGTAGCTTCTTCAATAGCATAACGGTCTTGTGAAATAATAGAACCTGTCAATGCATAGATTGAAGTTGTATCAACCAATTTCAATGTTTCAGCCCATTTCTTGTCATCATAAACATAAATTGTCAATACTGGACCGAATAATTCTTCTGACATTGTTTCGTAATCTGCTTTCTCAGCAACAATAACCGTAGGGTTAATGAAGTAACCTTTTGATTTATCGTACTCACCACCGATCACTACCTCAGCATCTTTAGATTCTTTTGCTCTATCGATATATTTAGTGATCTTGTCAAAAGCTTTCTCATCGATTACAGCATTGATAAAGTTGCTGAAATCTTCCGTTCCACCAATTTTGAAGGTTTTGATATCACGTTCCATTTTTTCCTTCAACTCTTTCCAAAGTGATTTAGGAACATAAGCACGTGATGCCGCTGAACATTTCTGTCCTTGGAACTCAAATGCTCCACGAACTAATGCTGTATTCAATACATCTAGGTCAGCTGATGGGTGAGCCAAGATAAAGTCTTTACCACCAGTTTCACCTACAATGCGTGGATATGTTTTGTAAAGGTGGATGTTCTCACCAATAGTTTTCCAGATATCTTGGAATACACCTGTAGATCCAGTAAAGTGGATACCAGCAAAATCAGGGTGCTTGAAGATTACATCACCAGCATCAGGACCTGATACATATACCAAGTTGATTACACCAGCAGGAACTCCAGCCTCTCTGAAGATCTCCATCAATACATTTGCAGAATAGATCTGTGTATTAGCTGGTTTCCATACGACAACATTACCCATCATGGCAGCACTTGTAGGTAAATTTCCTGCAATGGCTGTAAAGTTGAATGGAGTCAATGCGAATACAAATCCTTCAAGAGGACGTTGCTCAACTCTGTTCCACACATTTTTAGGGTTGATCGGAGGTTGTTGTTGGTAGATTTCGCTCATGTACTTCACGTTGAAGCGCAAGAAATCTGCAATCTCACATGCTGAATCAATTTCCGCTTGGTAAGGATTCTTAGATTGTCCAAGCATGGTTGCAGCATTCAATTTATAACGATATTTGGTAGAGATCAACTCAGCAGCTTTCAAGAAGATCGCAGCTCTTTGTTCCCAAGGAAGGTTTTCCCAATCGTTCTTAGCCGCTAAAGCAGCATCAATTGCTTCTTTAACATTTTCTTTTGTTCCTTGATTGAAATAACCTAACACATGTTTATGGTCATGTGGCGGCGTAATTTTAACTTTCTTACTCGTGCGAACCTCTTCGCCTCCGATGTACATCGGGATATCTATTTCTGTTGCTCTTGCAGCAGCAATAGCTTCTTTTAATAAACTTCTTTCCTTAGTTCCAGGAGCGTATGAGTAAACGGGCTCATTTGCTGGCGTAGGAACTGTAAAAAAACCTTTCAACATAATTAAAAATTATTTTTTTGATTCATAAAAATATTCAAAAACGGATGGACGTTCCATCCAGGTATTCCAATAAAAATCAATAGAACGCTATTATTTCTCCTTCCAAGATTCTTATCAAAATAACCCATACGAAGATACTGAAATGATTAACGGAATGAACAACATATCTGAACCGATAATAAACATATTTTGTCCATTTTTATTTATTTCCTATCAAAGATACAAAATAAATGTTTACCTAAATTAACCGATATAGGCTTAAAAAATGCGTAAACAGCATCATTTTAAGCATATTATGTGCATAAGCCAAATTTTTCCATGTATTGCCACTGCCTTTACATACATTACTGGATTGATGGTCTTTGCTGCTCGGTTAACAATTATCTAATTCTTTTGTTCAGCGCGTTAAAAAATTTAACATCCCAATGATAATTCATGTTTATTGTCGGTAAAAAAATAGGGCTAATTTTTCTTTTCCATTTTACGTCTTAAACCTGGGTTTCAGTCGGGACTTATTCGAGGCATATTCGAGAATCCTTCGGAAAGAGCCTAAGATCGCTTCGAATAAATGAGTAACATGGGATTAAACATTTTGCGATTTTTCGGAATGAATCTCGAATGAGGTCGAAGTAATCTGAAAGTTTAAATTTTGAAGCAGTTTAAAATTAGCTTTTATATTTTTTTGAGATAGATTCCTATCGGGTAATGTCATTAAGTTAAGGCTTTTTGTACTGAGGTTCATCCGAAGGATCTCAACGTGCAAAACTACAATATCAAAAATACCGTGCATTGTATTGGCGAACAGTTCCTAAATCTTCGATTTAGGATGACAAAATCTAGTAGACATTTACGTACAGATTCTTCACTAATCGTTCAGAATTGGAAATGAATTCAGTTGGGATTTTCAGAAAAATATTTCACCCCCGCTAGGGGTTATACGTCAAGCGATATACCTTTCTACAAAGATTTCACCCCTTCCAGGGGTTCCCAATTTATACAAACATCCATCCTTCCGCAGGAAGTCCTTTAGCCCACGGCTCATTTCCTTGGCGGAAAAATGGATAGAATGCCGATGCCCGTGCGATGGGATTGGCCTTGGAATGCTTTCAGAAGATCATCCTATTAAAAGGGATGTTCTTCTGAAAGATATTCCCGACAACAACGCATTCTATCCATGTGCGCCGGATTGTGCGAAGAGCCACCTTAAATTGGCCGAAGCGTTACGGATTCGAGTTGTTTTTGGTATCCGTGAGCTCCTTCGTCGGTTTGGTTACTTTTGCGCTTCAAAAGTAACAAAGAATCTATTTTTTGTTTTTTTTAGGGGATGTGGTCATCGAAATCGTAAGATGAGGAAACTATTTTTTATTAAATTTTGAAGTAATAAATAGCATTTATTCTGCCTGAAGGCAGATATTTTTCTTGTAAATATGCAGCGGGCGTATGCGATACGCCCCTTCTATGTTGTATTCCAAATTTTTTCTTGATTATTTGCCTCTATGGTTGTTTTTCCTTTCCCTTTCCCTTGCTTTGGGCCAAAGGTTGCCCGGCTGATGGTTTTTCCAACAGCTGCGA